>JAZSEZ010000035.1:0-24511 GCA_045531975.1 Candidatus Egerieisoma sp.
GCCTCGTAAAACGAGAGATAAATAATGGTGGTAATAGCGACGGGGATCCACCTCTACCCATACCGAACAGAGAAGTTAAGCCCGTTAGCGCCGATGGTACTGCTATACCAAGTGGGAGAGTAGGTAGCCGCCAACTTTTAGGACCTTCAGAAGAAATTCTGGAGGTCTTTTTTTTGTATAAAGCGGCTACCGAACGGCGGCACGTGCCGCCGCTATAGTACGAGCACCACACCTGTGGTGCAGCCGCCAACTTTTAGAGGATAATCAGAAATGATTATCCTCTTTTTTTTTTGCTACCTACTGCTGCTTAAGTTTACTCATCTATTTCCTCAAATTCTTCTTTACCTACACCGCATCCGGGGCATACCCAGTCGTATGGGAGTTGGTCAAATGGAGTGCCAGGAGGGATTCCTCCGTCGGGATCACCTAATACAGGGTCATATACCCAGCCGCAAGGCTTGCATAAGTACTTTTTCATAGGATTCAATATTATGTTTAACAATATGAGCGAATCTACTTTTGTATGTGATTCTCTGCTTTTGTTAAACGCATATTGTCTTCCATTTGTTTATACGCAAGAGGTGAAATATTGGATTCTTTGAATTTTTCAAAGATATATCTCACTGCAAGAGGTGATGGATGAACCATATCTTCCGCATAGAATCTGTAATCCCTCAATTCATCAAGTACTATTTCATATGATGGGAAATAACTGCACCAAGGTGATTGGGCCACTACATTCTCTATTGAAAGGAGCAGTGTGGCCTTGCTTATCTGGTTGCCGTGTGCTCCATCTTTAAGGTGTCTGATTGGACTTACTGTAAATATTATGTTTTTATCGGGAAGATAATCTGCAATCTCCTGAAGTTTAAGGGTACATTCTTCTACGGAAAGGAGTTTGCGGGTAAATTCTTTTGCAACTCTTTTGTGACAATTGGATACAACCTCTCCATTTGCATTATTTACAAATACCCAGGCGGTTCCAAGAGTAATAATTACAGTATCTGCATTGCGAAGGAAAACACTTGACTCATCAAGTTTTTTATTGGCATTTTCAATAAATTCCTCTTTACTTGTACGGGCGAATGAGCTGTGATGCCAGAAAGTTGCATATTTTTCTGCAGATGTGGCATCAGTAGGGTTTGTCTGAATAACCTCTTCAAGTCCAAAGTGCCGGCAGCTGGTGAGCCTTTCAACAGAGTTGGCAATGGAACAAGGGTTGTACAATACGCCAAATGGGTTTACCGAAACATCAAATTTGTAGTCCCTCATAAGTGCCCCAATTTCTGTTGTAAAACAAGAACCCAGCATAAGAATTCTGTTTGTGTAGTCAAGCAGCTTGTCAGCCTGTTTTATATCAACCTTTGTAGAAAACTTTAAATTACCCATTTCTCTCCACGTTTTTACCTCTATTGAGGGCTGTTTGTATATTTTTAAGGCCACCTCTCAATAAAGGGGACTCTTTGAACTTGCTGTTGAATTCTTCAGCTGAGAGGTTCATCCACCACTCTTTTCCGGTTTCCTGCAACATCTCTGCATTTGTGTGGAAGTCACTCCACCCCGGAAGATTTCTGCTGTTCCAGGGGCAGGCATTCAGACAATTGTCGCAGCCAAAGAACTTGCCGGAAAAATCAGGTACCAATCCTTTTGCAATATCCTCTTCAAGTTCCCTGTTCTCAATTGTGTGGTAAGAAATGCATTTGTTTGCATCTAAAGTGTATTCCCGGTAAAGAGCTTTGGACGGGCAAGCATCAATGCACCTATGGCACTCACCGCAACTGCCGGTTGTAATGGATTTCTTGTCAGGTTCCATAGCAGCTGTTTCAGGTATGGGGACATTGCATATTATGGTGCCTATGAAATTTTTTATACCACAACTTTTGCTTATCAGAAAATTATTCTTCCCGACAAATCCCAAACAAGCCTTTACCCCCCATTCCCTCTCCATTACCGGAGCGGAATCTGTAAAGGCCCTCCCCTGGAAGTTGTTGAATTCCTTGGCCAGCATCTCCATTATCTGAAAAAGTTTTCCCTTTATAACCTGATGATAATCTTTCCCCAAAGCATATTGGGAAATTCCATTGGGAGGAGTTGTGCCACCGGGAAGTGAGTAGGGAGCCAGAAATACAAGTACAGAGAGTGCTCCGTCTACAAGGTTGCACGGATTGAACCTTTTCTCCAGATTTCTGTGCAGATAGTGCATTTTTGCAAAATACCCCTTGTTCATACAATTGAGATAGTGGCTCCTGGCAGAGTCTGCAATCTCCCCTGCAGCTGCACATCCAAAATCAGCGAACCCCAATTCGGCAGCTTTGTATTTAATCATCTGGTATATATGGCTGTTCTCCCTGCTCATATTGCAAAATTAAAGTTTTTAACAATAATCCATTTCAATAATTATATCGTTGGGCTAAATTTATTACATTTGTATTGCTTAAACCTAGTATAATTTATACTCTATTATAAATGAAAAAGATATTGGTAGTTGGTGCAGGTGGCCAGATTGGTACTGAACTGGTGCCTCATTTGCAGAAAAATTATGGTTACGACAATGTAATTGCAGCAGACCTAAGGCCTGAGATTGTAGATAAATTGGGCACATTCTCAAGGGCAATCCAGCTTAATGCTCTAGATATGGAGTCTTATGCCAAGATTGTTAAAAGAGAGGAGGTAGATACCATTTTCAATCTGGTAGCCCTTCTTTCGGCAACCGGTGAAAAAAATCCGCAATTGGCCTGGAACCTTAATATGGGGGCACTTATGAATTCATTGAATCTTGCACTTGAGTACAAATGTGCAATTTTCACCCCTAGTTCAATAGGTGCGTTTGGAGAGAATACACCTCATCATATGACACCGCAGGATACAGTAATGAGACCAAATACCATTTATGGAGTATGTAAAGTTGCCGGAGAGCTTTTGGGAGATTACTACCATTCAAGATTTGGTGTAGATGCCAGAAGTGTACGTTTCCCGGGCATCATTTCAAATGGTGCGCTTCCTGGTGGTGGTACAACCGATTATGCTGTAGAGGTATTCTATGAGGTGGCAAAACACGGAAAATATATTTGTGAGGTTCCAAAAGATACATATATGGATATGTTGTATATGCCGGATGCACTTGAGGCTACAACCCAGCTGATGGAGGCAGATCCAAGCAAACTTATCCACAGAAACAGTTTCAACATTACCTCAATGAGTTTCACTCCTGAGGAGTTGTTTACTGCAATCAAGAAACGTGTTCCGGAGTTTACCTGGGAGTACAGCATTGATCCGGTAAAAGCTCAAATCTCGGCGTCTTGGCCAGACTGTATGGATGATTCTTGTGCAAGAAACGAGTGGGGATGGAATCCTAAATGGGGATTGGATGAGATGGTGGATGATATGCTTGCAGCTTGCAGAAAGAAAGTTGAAAACGGAGAATATTAGAAGAAAAGGCAGGTTTTATTCCTGCCTTTCTTTCTATTGGAATATACCAACCATTGCGGCCGACATAAGAGCCACAAGGGAGGCGGCCAGCATAGCTTTCAATCCGTATTGGGCCAGAATATGCTTTTTGTTTGGAGCCATTCCTCCAACAGCCCCAATAAGGATTCCTATTGAAGCAAAATTTGCAAATCCGCAAAGGACGTAAGCTGCCATAACCACAGATTTTGAAGAAGCAAATGCCCCTTGGCGCAACATATCTGCCATACTCTGATAACCTACAAACTCTGTAAGGATAATCTTCTCACCCAAAAGCCTTCCCACAAGCCCTATATCCTCAGCAGGAACTCCAATAAGCCATATAACGGGATAAAAAACAAAGGCAAGAATGGCTTCAAGAGAGAGATCTGTATATCTTCCTCCCGACAAATCTTCAATAAGTCTGTCTATTGCAGGAAAACTTATCCATCCCAAAATGGCATTTACACCTGCTATAAGAGCATAGAAAACAAGGAGCAATGCAGCAACATTTGCTGCCAGTTTGAGTCCGTCTGCTGTACCGTTTGAAATGGAATCCAAAATGTTTTTACCCAGTTTCTCTTTTGAAACAGATAATGTGTTATCTATCTCCTCAGTCTGGGGCATAATGATTTTGGAAAGGGCAATTGCTCCCGGAGCCGCCATAACCGAAGCTGAAAGAAGATGCTTTGCAAATTCCAGCTCCATAACTTTGTCTCCTCCGCCAAGCATCCCTACATAAGCGGCCAGAACGCCACCGGACATAGTGGCCATACCGGATGTCATAATAAGCACAAGCTCACTTTTTGTCATTTTGGGAATGTACTCCTTAACCATAAGGGGGGCTTCAGACTGCCCAAGAAAAATATTTCCTGCACAGGAAAGGGACTCTGCGCCTGAAAGTTTCATCAGCTTGGTAAGCACCCAACCCATACCCAACACAACTTTCTGCATAATACCCAGATAGAAGAACAGGCTCATAAGGGCAGAGAAGAAGATTATTGTTGGGAGTATCTGGAAAACAAATACAAAACCGAATTTGGAAGCATCCATAAACCCTCCAAACAAGAAGTTGGAACCCGCCTTTGTCCAGTCAAGTACCGATACAAAAGCATTTCCCATAACCTCAAATATTGTCTGTACAGCAGGAAAGGCAAGAACAGAGACAGCAATAGCAAGTTGCAGCAGCAGAGCCTTGCACACTGTTCCCCAATTAATAGCTTTTCTGTTGGAACTCAAGCACCAGCATACAAAAATTATAACAGCCATTCCTATAACTCCTCTGGCCAGAGCAAGGAACGAAAAGTTGAAACTTTTTTCAAGCAGGTCATTATACATAATAACAGTTATTTCTCTTGTGAAAGCTCTCCAATGGCTTTGTTGATTTCTGCCGCCCTTTCATAATCCTCTGCAGCTACAGCCTTGGCAAGCTCCTCTTTAAGCTTTTGAAGATGAATCTCCTTTTTTACAATTTTTTCAGAAACAATATCAATGGTAGAGGAATATTTGTCCATCAGAGCCTCATCTGTATATATTGGGCAAGCAAAAGATTTTGCCAATATTATACCATCAATGAAGCCGGCCTGTTGCATCACCTCCTTCTCTCCATCAAAGAACAGGAGCTGCGTTGCAAAAGAATCATTCTCCTCATCCCTTACAACAATAACTTCAAGAAGCTCAATCCTGTATTTTTGTAAAGTAGAAAGAAATAATCCGTGGACAGTAATTCCGGGAACTTGTTGCGGTTGGTTGAAATTGGCCAGAACGGCATGCATATCGGGGGGAGACAATTTAACCGGGAGGCATTTGTTCATCCCTTCCCTGTAGAGAAAAAACATAAAACTCCCTCCGTTGTCGGGAGAAGCGGTCAATGCCCCTATGTCTAATCTTATCCTTTTCATACACCTTGTGTTGCCTTAAATAAAAAGGTATGAGTACAAATATAAACAAATTAAGAGTTATTTTTATTACTTTTGCTGTTTGTAGGATATGTATTTTATATGAAATTTGAGAGAATAGCCCAAGACCAGAATTCTGCTGCAAGATGCGGATTATTATATACAGACCACGGAGTAATAGAGACTCCTATTTTTATGCCTGTAGGTACCGTAGGTTCTGTAAAGGGAGTATATCATAAAGATTTGAGGGATGATATCAATGCCCAGATTATTTTAGGCAATACTTACCACCTTTATTTGCGTCCGGGACTGGATATAATCAATAAAGCGGGGGGATTGCACAAGTTCATCTCTTGGGACAGGCCTATGTTAACAGACAGTGGCGGATTTCAGGTCTTTTCACTTGCTGCAAACAGAAAGCTCACAGAGGAGGGATGTACATTCCGTTCACACATTGACGGTTCAAAACACACCTTCACTCCAGAAAACAATGTGGATACCCAGAGAATGATTGGTGCAGACATCATTATGGCACTGGATGAGTGTACCCCAGGTGATGCAACACATTCATATGCCCTCAATTCACTGAAACTTACACAAAGGTGGCTGGAGCGATGTATAAAGAGATTTGATGAAACAGAGCCGCTTTATGGTTATGAGCAGTTTTTCTTCCCGATAGTGCAAGGTTGTGTCTACCCCGATTTGCGCAGAATGGCTGCCGAACATGCAGTATCTCTGAACAGGGACGGATATGCCATTGGAGGTCTTTCTGTAGGAGAGCCAACAGAGAAGATGTATGAAATGATTGAGGTACTTCATCCTATTCTCCCTCTTGATAAGCCAAGATACCTTATGGGAGTTGGAACACCTGCAAACTTGTTGGAGGGTATTGCCAGAGGTGTAGATATGTTTGATTGTGTGATGCCTACCCGTAACGGACGTAACGGAATGCTCTTCACTTGGGAGGGAATGATAAATATCAGAAACCGCAAATGGGCTGATGATTTTTCACCGCTTGATTCTAAGGGTACATCTTTTGTAGACAAGACATATACAAAAGCATATTTGAGACATCTTTTTGTTGCAGGAGAAATGTTGGCTGCTCAGATTGCGAGTGAGCATAATCTTGCATTTTACCTTGATGTAGTGCGTCAGGCCCGTATTCATATTAAGGCTGGTGACTTTGCGCAATGGAAAGATGCGGCAGTAAAGAAACTTGAAACAAAGATCTGATAAATTGAGCAACAGGAGCAAGATGAAGTATAACTTTAAAATAACTACAATAGACAAGTACATAATAAAGAAATTTATTGGTACATACTTCTTTGCCATACTGCTGATCATTGGTATTGTAATTATCTTTGATATCAGTGAGAAGATAGATGACTTTGTAGATAAAAGTGCCCCGCTTAAGGAGATAATATTTAATTATTATTCAAATTTTATCCCTTATTTCATGAATATGTTCAGCCCTATGTTCGTATTCATTGCGGTGATTTTCTTTACTTCAAAACTTGCAGCCAATTCTGAAATTATAGCAATGTTGGCTGGAGGTATAAGTTTTAAGAGGATGATGTATCCGTACATCCTGTCGGCATTTGCTATTGCTCTCTTCAGTTTATTGCTCAGTTTATTTGTAATCCCACCGGCAAACAGGGGAAGACTTGCTTTTGAACAAAAATACATAAAGAAGAAATTTGAAAATACCACACGGGATATGCATTATCAGATATCGCCCGGTACGTTTATGTATGTTGAGTCGTTTGCAACCTGGAATAATACAGCTTACAAATTCACACTTGAGAGTGTGGAAGGTCATAGGATTGTCTCAAAGTTAAGTGCTGATGCAGCACAGTGGGACACAACAAAGCAGTGCTGGAATCTGAGGAACTATCATTTGAGGGAATATATTGGGAGTACAGAGAAGATAACAACCGGAAGGAGTCTGGATACTACTCTTGTTATTACCATTGATGATTTTTACAGAAGGAAGAATGTTGTGGAGACACTCAATTATACACAACTGAATGAACTTATAGAAACGCAGCAGATGAGGGGCGACCAGATGGTAAAATATGCCCTTATTGAGAAACATACCAGATTTGCAATGCCATTTTCGGCATTTATCCTTACAATTATTGGCGTTTCATTATCTTCCAAGAAAAGGAGAGGAGGTATAGGAATGAATATTGGAATTGGTATAGCTCTCAGTTTTTCATATATCCTTTTCTTAAGATTCAGTCAGATGTTTGTGCATACGGGAACATTGCCTCCATCTGTAGCTTTATGGATTCCTAATATATTATATGCAGTTATTGCAGTCTTTCTTTACAGAATAGCTCCAAAATAGAGAGCCATATTCAATGGCGGCAAATGTTGCAGGAATCAGAAGAATCTGAATGATTCAATGTTTCTGAATCCCAATAGGAAGTCTTTTGTGCGCATCCTTTTTTTACCGGCCATCTGTATCTCCTCAAGGGCAAGAACAGAACCGTCTCCACATACAATATGGATATAGCTTTTGTTGTCACTCTTAATTGTTCCGGTTGCATCTGCTGATGTGCTGCAAGGGGTTGCATTTACAAGTGAACATTCAAAGATTTTGAATTCGTATGTTTTCTCCCCATCACTCATTGCTGCTGTTGCTGCAGGGTATGGCGAAAGCCCCCTAACAAGCTGGTCTATCAGTTGGGCGCAACAGATACCAGGCTGCTCCATATCTTCCATATCCCATTTGATCCTTCCCAACTCTTTGTTCAGTTTGGGGGCACCGGTAATTTTTCCCTCCTGTGGCTTTGGAATAAGTTTGCCCTCTACAAGTCCCTGTACAGTTTCAACTACAAGTGTTGCTCCAATACCCATCAGCTTGTCATATAGGGTGCCAATCGTTTCCCTCTCTTCTATAGGACATTCCCTTTGCATAAGGATATTTCCGGTATCAATTTCCTTGTCAATAAGGAATGTGGTAACACCGCTCTTTTTCTCCCCTTTTATAATTGCCCAGTTGATTGGGGCTGCACCCCTGTATAGTGGGAGCAATGATCCGTGCAGGTTAAAAGTGCCAAGTTTTGGCATACTCCATACAACCTCCGGCAACATTCTGAATGCCACTACAATGAACATATCTGCCTGAAGTGATTCAAGTTCCTGGAGAAATTGGGGGTCTTTCAAAGATACTGGTTGCATCAGTTTTACCCCTTTGGGTTCAAGGTGTTCAGTTGCATACTGTTTTACGGCACTTTGGTTGAGTTTGAGGCCTCTGCCGCTAGGTTTGTCGGGAACAGTAACAATTCCAACAATATTGTAGTTCTGTTCAACAAGTGCAGCTAAAGGGGCAACGGCAAACTCTGGTGTCCCCATATATACTATGCGAGGTGAAGTTTTCTCCATAACTTAAAAATTAGTGGCGTACAATTTTCTTTTTCAATACTTTGAAGAGTGCAAACCATTTTTCTTTGTTCACTATATTCTTGAAGAATGTAATATATATATCTGCATTGAACAATGCTGAGTCTTTTGTTGATTTCCAGGTAAGGAATGCACCCATAGGGAAGAGTACGAATGTTGATATGAATGCACCGGTGAATGGAGTTATGGCTCCATCGTTTGCAAGTTTCTTACCGCTTATGTCAACAACCCAGTAAATTACAAAGAAGAACATAGATACAATTACAGGGGTTCCCAAGCCTCCCTTTCTTATAATTGCGCCAAGGGGAGCACCTATAAAGAAGAAGATAATGCAGGCTATTGAGAGTGTGAATTTTCTGAAACTCTCCTGAATGGTTCTTCTAAGCGGATATGCAATGGAATTCAAGTCCTGGGGGAAATATTTTACATTGGAAATCTGCTGGTCCAATTGGGTTATAGCTTGTTTGTATGCAAGATTCTTCTCTTCTACATCTCTCCATTGGAACAGGGAATCAGCACAGATTGTCCCCTTGAATTTCTTGTCTTTACCTTTGGTGGTATCCAATTGGTAAGCATAATGGAGGTCATCAGTAAAGATAGCCTTTCGCAGCTGTGTGTTCAGGGATTTTTTGTGCCTTAATTCAAGTGAGTCACGGTCAACTCTAAGTTGTGACAAACCTTTTGTCATAACCTCGTTCCCATATTTTGATTTGTCCGATTTTTTCAGTGCATAGTTTCTCAGAGGAATTACTACCTGTTGCATCTGAAAATTCACTTTTTGTAAAGTGTATGTGCTGTCTTTTGAGGTTACCGTATTATCCTCCTCATAATTGGTTCCATTAAAGAGGGTAAATGTGAGGTTGGTTTTATCCTCACTCATATCAATTATGCCGGAATCAGCTATTGTAAGGCTTATGTTTCCTCTACCCTTGCTATGGTCATATACCATAACATTGTGCATAACATCATTCTCGTCTCTGCTTAGAACCCTTAGAGTATATCCCTCTATACCGTTGTAGAAAATGCCGGTAGGAATTTTTATCTCCTCTTTTGTTTTGCCTATATCGTCCCTTAGCGTATAGATGTTTTCGTATGCAACCGGGATAAGATTATTGGATGCAAAGAAAGCTGCCACACTAATGAAAAGTGAGAGTATCATCAGTGGTGACAATATCCTTAAAAGAGGAATGCCGGCAGCTTTCATTGCCAGCAATTCGTTGTTCTCGCCAAAACTTCCCAATGTCATAATTGAGGCAAGAAGGGTTGCCAAAGGCAATGCAAGAGGAAATAATGTTGCACTGCCCCAACCCAAAAACTCAAATATGACACCCAAGCTCAAACCTTTGCCAACCAGTTCATCTATGTACAGCCACAGGAACTGCATCACAAGGACAAACAGCACAATGAGAAATGTCATTATGAAGGGCCCAAGGAAGGACTTGAGTACAAATAGGTCTAATTTCTTCAAACCGGCGTTCTCTTATTTTGTAGCTAATTCAATCAATTTGTCAAATGCTGCATCAAGACCTTCGGTATTCTTACCGCCAGCAGTTGCAAGAGACGGTTGTCCACCACCGCCACCATTTATAAGTTTGGCAGCTTCTCTGATGTCTTTACCGGCATTGGCCCCTTTGGCTACAAGGTCATCTGTATACATAAGGGTAAGGGTAGGTTTCCCCTCTATTTGGGTTGCTGCAACAAAAACGGTATTGGTACACTCCTGTTTTGCAAGGAATGCAGCATTTTTAACAACCTCTGCAATAAAAGTGCCTCTCAGTGCAAGAACGTGGTATCCGTTTATTTCTTGAGCATTTCTTACAAGTGTATCCTTAAGGGTTACAGCTCTCTCCTTCATAAATTCATCCGCCTCTTTCTTGAGGGTGTCGTTCTCTGCAACCAATTTCTTTATGGAACCTGCAAGATTAGGGGTGTTGTTGAAGAATGACCTTATTTGCATTACCATATCTTCTGCAGCATAAAGCAACTTCTCTGCATTTGCTCCGGTAGTAGCTTCAATTCGGCGGATACCGGCTGCAACAGCACCTTCAGATATAATCTTGAAAATACCTATGTTTCCGGTTGCCTCAACGTGGGTACCACCACAAAGCTCAATTGAATCGCCATATTGGATGACACGTACTGTATCTCCGTATTTCTCTCCAAACAGAGCCATTGCCCCTTTTGCTTTAGCCTCTTCAATAGGAATATTGCGGAACTCTGTACGCTGTCTGTTCTCCCTTATGTATTTGTTTACAAGTTTCTCCACGTTCCTTAGGGTGGCGTGGTCTATTTTCTCAAAATGGGAGAAGTCAAATCTGAAGCCGGTAGCAGTAACGGAAGAACCTTTTTGCTCAATGTGTGTGCCAAGAATCTCTCTAAGAGCTTTGTGAAGCAAGTGGGTTGCAGTGTGGTTGTTGGTAACGGACTGTCTGCGCTCAACATTGATTCTTGCTGTGAATAAGGCGGAAGGATCAGATGGAACAGCAGTTGCTATATGAACCGGAAGGCCATTCTCCTTAATGGTGCTAAGAATCTCAATCTTCTCACCTGAAGCATATTCTACCCAACCGCAGTCTCCAACCTGTCCGCCACTCTCTGCATAGAATGGACTTCTGTCAAAAACAAGCTGTACACTCTCTTTGTTCTTTGATTTTACAGTTCTGTATTTCAAAAGTTTTACCCCTTCTTCTACAGATGAGTCATAACCTGTAAACTCTGTTGCAACGTATGGATGTACCTCTACCCAGTCACCCTCTTCAACAGCTGTAGCATTTCGGCTACGCTCTTTCTGTTTCTGAAGCTCCTGCTCAAATCCTTTCAAATCTACTGTATAGCCGTTCTCTTTTGCTATAAGCTCAGTAAGATCTATAGGGAAGCCGAATGTGTCATACAATACAAATGCATCAGTACCTGATACAACTTTGGTCTGGGCATTGTTTCTGATGATAGTATCCATCAGTTTGATACCTTTATCAAGAGTTCTCAAGAATGCCTCCTCTTCCTCTTTGATAACTTTCTCAACTATCTGCTGCTGTGCTTTAAGTTCAGGGAATGCATCTCCCATCTGCTCTACAAGAGTAGGAACAAGCCTGCAAAGAAGCGGCTCATCCATCTTAAGGAAAGTATATGCGTATCTTACAGCTCTTCTGAGGATTCGTCTAATTACGTATCCTGCTTTTACATTTGAAGGGAGCTGTCCGTCTGCAATTGAGAAACTGATTGCCCTTATGTGGTCTGCAATAACTCTCATTGCTACACCGGTCTGGTCATCTGCATTGTATACAACACCAGTAAGGGTTGAGATACGGCTGATCATATTCTGGAACACATCGGTGTCGTAATTGCTTTTTTTGCCCTGCAAAGCCATACAAAGTCTCTCAAGGCCCATACCTGTATCTACGTGTTTCTGCGGAAGTGGCTCCAAAGAACCGTTGGCTTTACGGTTATATTGCATAAATACAAGGTTCCAGATTTCAATTACAAGGTGGTGGCTTTTATTTACTAGCTCCACACCTGGAACCTGGGCACGCTCCTCGTCACTTCTAAGGTCTATGTGAATCTCACTGCAAGGGCCGCAAGGTCCTGTTTCGCCCATCTCCCAGAAATTGTCTTTCTTGTTTCCAAGAATGATTCTCTCTTCCGGCAGGTGTTTCAACCAGGCATCTTTTGCCTCCTGGTCCATAGCTACACCATCTTGCTCATAACCTTCAAATACGGTTGCGTATAATCTGTCTTTGTCAAGTTTGTAGACATCTGTAAGCAGTTCCCAAGCCCAGTCAATAGCTTCGGTCTTAAAGTAGTCTCCAAAACTCCAGTTGCCAAGCATCTCAAACATTGTGTGGTGGTAAGTGTCGTGCCCCACCTCCTCAAGGTCATTGTGCTTTCCACTAACCCTCAAACATTTTTGAGAATCTGCAACTCTGTGATATTTAACCTCGCTGTTCCCAAGGAACCAATCCTTGAACTGGTTCATACCTGCGTTTGTAAACATTAGGGTTGGGTCATCTTTAACAACCATAGGTGCAGATGGAACTATGGTATGATTTTTAGAGCGGAAAAACTCCAAAAAGCATTCTCTTATTTGGTTTGATGTCATACTCATTCTAAATTAAATTGAATGCAAAAATAATCTTTTTAATTTTATTTTTATATTTGCAAGTCATAAAATAGGGTTTTTATCTGATGTCCAGAAAGAAAAGATACGAGTTCAACGCGCAGACACTGGCATACGAGGTGCATAGAATATCTTTTGGAAGACGTTTTTCAAAGGGTATTGTGTTGTTTCTGCTGAGTGTAGTGGCATTTGCTGGATATTATCTGTTGTACACCCAATATCTGGGACTGGAAACTCCAAAGACAATTTATCTTAAACAGAAATATGTGGGACTTAACTCCAAATATGAACTTCTGGAGAGGAAGTTTGAACAGAGCAATCAGGCACTTTCAGAATTGCAGATGAGGGACAATAATATTTACCGTCCTATTTTTGGTATGGAGGAGCTCTCTGATGATGTAAGGAATGCAGGTTTCGGCGGTGTTAACAGATATGCCCATCTGGAGGCTGTTTCAAAATCAAATACTCTGTCAGATGCTGTTAAGAGAATGGATGTTGTATACAAGAAAGCATACGTGCAATCCAAATCATATGATGAGGTTGCCTTGTTGGCCAAGAGGGCCGGAGATATGGCTTCCTGTGTGCCTGCAATACCTCCTGTTGCACTTGATAAAGTAAGGCTTTCAAGTCTTTTTGGCTTCAGATTGGATCCATTTTATGGTACTCCAAGGATGCATCAGGGTATAGATTTGTCGGGAAACACTGGAGAACCAATTTATGCATCCGGTGATGGAAAGGTTGTTGAGGTGAGGAACAGTTTCTTTGGTTATGGAAGGGAGATTGTGGTTGATCACGGATTCGGATACAAGACCAGATATGCCCATTTGCACAGAATGCTGGTTAAGGTTGGAGATGAGGTTAAGAGGGGGGAACAGATTGCCACAATGGGTAATACAGGAAAGTCTAAAGGAGTTCACCTTCATTATGAGGTAATTTACAGAAACAGCAGAGTTAACCCGCTGAATTATTATAATCAGGAATTGAAAGGGGATGAATATATGGTTATGGTCAAACCCCGTATGGAAAATACAGTTGCACACCTTGGCAGATGAACAAATACAGATTCAATAAAGACCAGCTCAAATTTATAGAGGAGAAAAGAGGTGTTAAGGGGTGGGCCAAGTTGGTTGTGAAGTATTTCATTGGCAGTGTACTCCTTGCCGCACTCTATTATGTGTTTTTTGCAGTTTTTGTGAGTACTGAACAGGAGAGGGCTTTGGAGAGGGAGATGGAGATTATGGAGGAGGAGTATGGGAGGATGCAGGATAAGATGGATGTTCTTGACAATACAATAAAGAATCTGCAGATAAGGGACCGGGAGATTTACAGAAGCATCTTTAATGCGGAACCCCCTGTGTATGCCGGCTCGGCAGATTATGATCTCTTTGAGGGGATGGACACTACCAGCATTCATTCTATGGTGAGCGATGCAAAACTGAGACTATCAGTTATAGAAAAGGGTATGGAGCGGGTGAATGGTACAATAGAGACAATAAACGGCAATCTGGAGGAGTTGGGGGATGCAGTAAAAAGTATCCCTTCTATAATCCCGATAAAGGATTTTACTATAAGACAGTCCGGAGCGTCAGTGGGGAAGAAAGTCAATCCTTTTTACAAGAGTGTTGTTATGCATACCGGAATGGACCTGCTGGCAGGTACCGGAACGCAGGTACTGGCAGCTGCGGATGGAGTTGTGGAGCAGGCTACAAAGAAGGGGAAGAAGGATGGTAACAGCATTACCATAAACCACAAGAACGGATATGTTACCAAATACAACAATTTGGGGGATATATTGGTAAGAAAAGGACAAAAGGTACAGCAGGGGGCTGTTATTGGAAGGGTAGGTGTGTCGGGAATGTCATTTGCACCCCACCTTCATTATGAGGTTTGGTACAATGACCAGATGATGGATCCTATGAATTACTTTTTCTCCACTCTTACACCACAGATGTTTATGGATATGATGGTGATTGTTGCAAATACCGGACAATCATTGGACTAGAAAACCAAGTTAGTATTATGCCATATAAGGAAAAACCTGTTGAGAAACTTTACTACACTATAGGTGAGGTTTCGGAGATTCTTAACGAGAATGCTTCGCTGGTACGTTTTTGGGCCGGCAAATTCCCGGAATTCATTAAGCCTGCAAGAAACAAGAAGGGGAACCGTCTCTTTACAGCCAGAGATTTGGCAAATTTTAAGGTTATCTATTATTTGGTAAAGGAGAGGGGGATGACTTTGGAGGGTGCAGCCAAAAGGATGAAGGACAATATTACCGGAGAGGACAAGAGGGTTGAGGTTATAAGTATGCTCACTTCAATAAAGGAGAAGCTTATGAATATTGCACAGACACTTGACATTAAAGAGGATGAGAATGAGGGCAATTGATCTTGTAAGACCCATTGAGGAGATGGCTCCGCTGTGCGGGCAGGAGAAGTGGGACAACTGCGGCTTTTCAGTTGGAGACCCCAATGCAGAGGTTTCCAGGGCTCTTTTAGCTTTGGATTGCACAGAAGAAGTTATAGATGAGGCAATAGAGTGCGGGGCAGACATTATTATTGCGCACCATCCGCTGATTTTTGGAGGGGTGAAAAAGATTTCTCCGCAAAACCAGTTGGGAAGGATAATCTTTAAGGCAATAAAACACAACATTGCAATATATGCAGCCCATACAAATATGGACAAAGCGGCAGGTGGAGTTAGTGCAGTTATGGCCCAGAAGCTAAACCTGCAGGGGTGTGAACCCCTTGTCCCCGACAGTTTCGGGCTGGTAGGTACTCTCCTCCAAAGTATGGATGCAGAGGAATTTGTCGGGAAGATAAAGGAGGCATTTGGGGTGGATGTGGTAAGGACCTCAAAGTTGTTGGAAGAGAAAATTTTGAGAGTGGCAGTTTGTGGGGGGAGCGGCAAATCCTTTATTGGGGATGCTATGGAAAAAGGGGCGCAGATGTACATTACGGGCGATATTACTTACCACGAATTTTATGCTGAGAAGGGATTTATGATTGTGGATATTGGGCATTATTTCAGTGAATATGGGATTGTTGATGTATTTGCAAATATTCTTTCCAAAAATTTTCCTAAATTTGCAGTTTCAATTAGTAAAAGAAATAATAATCCTATATACTACTATTAAAGCTTGAGTATGGCTACAACTAAGAAAAATAACACAGTTATGCCCCCAGTGGTTGAGGGTGAGACTTTTGTCTCTTTGCAGATTGCAAAAGACTTGGGTTCTGATGTAAGTATGGAGACCAAGTTGCGTCTTCTTTATAAATTGCAGCAGACAGATTCCAAGATTGACAAAATTTATCTGTTGAGAGGTGAGCTTCCTTTGGAGGTTCAGGATTTGGAGGATTCTATTGAGGGTCTTAGAACCAGAATAGCAAATCTTGAGAAAGACATTAAGGATGGTGAGGCTTTTGTTGCTCAGAAGAAACAGGATATGGTAAGCAGCAAAGACCTTATTGAGAAATATGAGGCTCAGAGAAACAATGTGAAGAACAACAGGGAGTATGATTCACTTTCAAAGGAGATAGAGTATCAGACATTGGAGATTGAGTTGGCTGAGAAAAAGATAAATGATACAAACAAGGCTCTTGCTGAGAAGAGAGAGGTTCTTGCTTCTGCAAATGCAACATTGGAGGGAAGAGAGATTGATTTGGACAACAAGAAAAAAGAGTTGGAGACAATAGTGGAGGAGACTCAGAAAGAGGAGGAGGCACTTCTTAAGTTGTCAGATGAGCTTCAGGAGCAGATTGATCCAAGAATGCTTAACGCTTACAAGAAAGTGCGTGCAAACTTGAGAAACAAAATGGCTGTGGTAACAGTTAAGAGAGATGCGTGTGGCGGATGTTTCAACAAGATTCCACCTCAAAGACAATTGGATATTGCATTGAGCAAGAAAATTATTGTTTGTGAGTATTGCGGCCGAATTCTTATCAGCCCTGAATTTGAGAACGAGCAGTAGTCTTAAAGCATATATATTATAATCCCCTCTTTTTTCAGGAGGGGATTTTTTTTGCCTGAAAGGTATTAAAATTGCAGTATAGCAAAAAATAGACTAAATTCACCTTTTCAATTATGTTAAAGGTATGGCAAAGAGCTATGTGAAAAAAGGGGCACAAGGCTCCAATCAGATAAAAAATCTTGAACTGATAGGGTTGGAAACAGGGAGAAAGCCGCCACAGGCAATTGATATTGAGGAGGCAGTACTGGGCGCATTGCTTCTTGAACCTAACTCTGTGGCAGATGTTCTGGATATGCTCAATCCTGAGTGCTTCTACAAAGAGGCAAACAGGAAGATATATATGGCTATATCTTCGCTGGCATCCAAACATGCACCTATAGATATCTATACTGTTGCGCAAGAGCTGGCCAAAACAAATGACCTGGAGTTGGCGGGAGGTCCGTATTATCTCAGCCAGTTGAGTATGCGAATTGGTGCTGCAGCCCACCTAGATTTTCATACAAAGGTGCTTCTGCAGAAATATATCCAGAGGGAGATGATTTCCATTTCCCACGTAGTGCAGCAGAAATCTTACGATGATACCATAACTGTAGATGATTTGTTGGATTCTACCCAGCAACAGCTTTTCAATCTGGCGGAGAAGAATATGAAGAAGGAGACCCAGTCAGTGAAAGATATTCTTAATGAGGCTATTGATGAGTTGCAGGAGGTTCAGGAGAGAACCGACGGATTGAGTGGTGTCCCAAGCGGCTATACCGGTATAGACAGGGTAACATACGGATGGCAGGCATCAGACCTTATCATAATTGCTGCACGTCCGGCAATGGGTAAGACAGCCTTTGTGCTTACAATGGCCAGAAATATGTCTGTAGAACACAAAGTGCCGGTTGCGGTATTTTCGCTGGAGATGTCATCCGTGCAGCTTGTAAAGCGTCTTATGGTTAGTGAGACAGGATTGTCGGCTGAGAAAATAAGGGGAGGTAAGAAGCTTGAGCCTTATGAGTGGGAGCAGTTGAATAACAGAATCAACCAGTTGTCGGAGGCCCCGCTATATATTGATGATACCCCTTCATTGTCTATTTATGAGTTCAGGTCAAAGGCCCGCAGGCTGGTTTCAAATGCGGGGGTCAAGCTGATTGTAATTGACTACTTGCAGCTTATGACAGGTCCGCCAGAGTTGAAAGGAATGAGGGAGCAGGAGGTTTCTTCAATTTCGCGTTCACTGAAAGCCATTGCAAAAGAGTTGAATATTCCAATTATTGCATTGTCGCAGTTGAGCCGAGCTGTAGAGACCAGAGGTGGAGCCAAGAGACCTCAGTTGAGTGACTTGAGGGAGTCTGGAGCAATTGAGCAGGATGCTGATATTGTTATGTTCATACACAGACCTGATTACTATGGAATGGCAGAGGATCCTAGCCAGGTAGGTATGACCGAGATTATAATTGCAAAGCACCGTAATGGTTCCGTTTGTGACGTTCCTATGAGATTCCGCAATTCGGAGGTGCGTTTTGTTGATGTTACAGACGCTGCTTTGGATATGCCTGCCGGGGGTAGTGCAGGAGAGTATGCCTCCAAGATGAATGCGCAGGATAATATGCCGGATCCGTTTGCCGGTGCGGGGATGAATGATGAATTTGGCAACAATACAGATTTCTAAATATAGTATACAGGAAATATGAGGAGATTCTTCTTAAATATGGCAATAACACTCCTTCTGGTTTTAGTGGGGGGAACGGACCTTTTTTCACAAAGTTCCGGTGTGCCGTATATTGGTGGGGAGAGTCTTACATATGTTGTAAACTATAAATGGGGGGCTGTGGATACTGATGTTGGAGAGGCAGTCACAAACCTTTCCTACTCAAATGGAATGTTCCATACTGTTATAACCGGCAAGACATACAAGTTCTACGATATGATATTCAAAGTGCGTGAGCATTTTGAGAGCAAGTTTTATGAGAATCCTCTCAGGCCCCATTATTTCTACAGGGATACTCAGGAGGGCAAATATCGTATGAGGAACACTTTTCATTTCAATAATGAAAACAATACAATGTCTGCCAGGATACAGAAATATGAGCGTGTGCCAAAAGATACCGTATTGCAGGTGACACCACATACTTTTGATATCCCGTCCCTGTTTTACAGGGTCCGGACTATGGATTTTGACAGTGTGGCCATAGGTGTGAAGCAACCAATCTCTTTTGTGATAGATGATGATGTGTATAATTTCTATTTCATACTCATAGGGAGAGAGGTGAAGAAAATCAAAGGGCTGGGGACATTCAGAACTCTTAAATTTGCTGTAAAACTGGTGGCTGGAACTGTGTTTACCGGCAAGGATGACATGTATATATGGGTTACTGATGATGAGAATAAGGTGCCGCTTATGTTTGAGTCTCCAATTATTGTGGGACGTGTCCAGGGACGGCTGATAGGGTGGAAGAATCTGAAGTATCCGATGACAAGTAAAATTAAATGACAATGAATAAAGAAAAGTCTGTAAACCACAAGGGAACAATAGTGGAGATATCCGACAACAACATAAAGGTTGAGATTATCAACAAATCTATGTGTGCCGCTTGTCACGCCAAAGGGTTCTGCAGTGCAGGAGACTCTAAGGATAAAATTATTGATGTCCAGTATTACAATAATGGGGAATATGCTGTAGGTGATGTTGTAGAGGTGGTTATGCGCCGTTCTATGGGATTTAAGGCAGTTTGGATTTCATACGTGATACCGTTGGTTATACTATTGATTTTTTTATTAACTTTGCCAACAGCCGGCTTTTCAGAGCTGCAGGCAGGTGTTGGAGCATTGTTGGCAGTAGGCCTATATTACCTTGGAGTGTATTTATTCAGAGGTAAATTGGCAGACAAGTTTATTTTTACAATAGCTAAAAACAATATATAAATGAGTACTACTATTATCTTTACCGTAGCCAGTTTGAGCATCTTAGGTCTCTTGCTGGCTGTTGTGCTTTATTTTGTAGCACAAAAATTCAAGGTAGAAGAAGATCCACGAATTGACATTGTAGAGGCTATCATGCCGGGCGCTAACTGTGGTGGTTGCGGTCAGGCAGGATGTAGAGCTTTTGCAGAGGCTTGTACTAAAGCTGAGAATCTGGACAACTTGTTCTGCCCAGTAGGTGGTAATGCAACAATGAAGAAAGTGGCTGACGCTCTTGGCTTCCAGGTTGCAGAGAAGGCTCCAATGGTTGCAGTTGTAAGATGTAACGGAACTTGCGAGAACCGCCCTAAAACAAACATTTATGATGGCGTAGCCACTTGTGCAGCTAAAAGTGCCCTTTATGCGGGTGATACCGGTTGCCGTTACGGTTGCGTTGGTTGTGGAGACTGTGTTGCCGTTTGTAATTTTGGTGCATTGTCTATGGATCCGCAGACAGGTCTTCCTGTTGTAGATGAGGAGAAGTGTACAGCTTGTGGAGCTTGTACAAAAGCTTGTCCTAAATCAATCATTGAGTTGAGAAACAAAGGCCCTAAGAGCAGAAGAGTATTTGTTTCCTGCGTAAGCAAAGATAAGGGTGCTGTTGCAAGAAAAGCTTGTAAGGCAGCTTGTATCGGTTGCGGAAAATGTGCAAAAGTTTGTCCTTTTGAGGCAATTACAGTAGAGAACAATGTTGCATACATAGATTTCAACAAATGTAAGCTATGTACAAAATGTGTTTCTGAGTGTCCTACAGGAGCAATCCATAAAGTGAATTTCCCTGTAAAACCGGCAGCTCCTGCTGAGGCTCCTGCTGCAAAACCTGCTGAGGCTCCAAAGGCAGTTGAAAATAATACTAACCAGGAAAAATAGAGATCAGATATGAAGACGTTTTCAATAGGTGGAGTTCATCCACACGACAGCAAAATATCTGCTAATGCTGCAATAGAGAGCTTCCCGATACCTGAAGTTGCCTACATTTCAATGGGGCAGCACCTTGGTGCTCCTGCAGAGCCTATTGTTGCTCCTGGAGATAAAGTTAAGGTTGGACAGCTTATTGCCAATGCCAACGGATTCATCTCTGCCCCTGTACACTCAAGTGTGTCAGGTACAGTTAAAGGTATTGAGACTATCTTTGATTTGGCAGGAAATCCTTGCAAGGCTGTAGTGATTAATGTAGAGGGTGATGAGTGGGTTGAGACAATTGACCGCTCAGAAAAAATAGAGAAGGAAATTAAACTGGACTCTAAAGAGATTATTGAAAAAATTAAAGAGTGCGGTATAGTTGGTTTGGGTGGAGCTACTTTCCCAACCAATGTGAAACTTTCTCCTCCTCCAGGCAAAAAGGCAGAGTTCCTTATCATAAATGGTGCTGAGTGTGAGCCTTATCTTACATCAGACTACAGGGTACTTATTGAGATGCCTGAGCAGGTGCTTATAGGTGCTGCAATTATGATGAAGGCTTTGAATGTAACCCAAGGTTTCATTGGTATTGAGGAGAACAAACCTGAGGCAATTAAGGTGATGACTGAGAAAGCCAAAGGCTATCCTC
Organism: Candidatus Egerieisoma sp.; assembly: GCA_045531975.1. GTDB lineage: Bacteria > Bacteroidota > Bacteroidia > Bacteroidales > UBA932 > Egerieousia. The sequence continues at coordinate 21,330 of JAZSEZ010000035.1, forward strand.
AGATTAAAGTTGTTACCCTTAAGAAAAAATATCCGCAGGGTGGTGAGAAACAGCTTATTGATGCAGTAGTTGGAAGAAAAGTTCCTTCAATGGGTCTTCCAATTGATACAGGTGCTGTTGTTCAGAATGTTGGAACAGCATTGGCAGTATATGAGGCTGTACAGAAGAACAAACCTCTTTTTGAGGGTATTATGACCATTACCGGTGAGTGTTCTCCAATGCAGAAGAACTACAAACACAGAGTAGGTACTCCACTTTCAAAAATGATTGAGGCTATTGGCGGTATTCCTGAGAATGCAGCTAAAGTTATCAGCGGTGGTCCTATGATGGGTAAGGCAATGTCAAATCTTGATGCTCCTACCCTTAAAGGTTCATCTTCAATCCTGTTCCTTACTGAAGAACAGACAAAGAGAAAAGATGAGAGCAACTGTATCAGATGCGGTAAATGTATAGAGGCTTGTCCAATGGGCTTGGAGCCATACTTGTTGAACAAGTTGGCTAAAGCACGCCGTACAGATGATTTGGAGGCAGAGAAAATCTATGATTGTATAGAGTGTGGTTGCTGCCAGTTCACCTGTCCTGCATACATTCCGCTTTTGGGCACCATCAGATTGGCTAAAGCTGAGGTGATGAAGATTATGCGTAGCCGTCCTAAAAAATAATTCAGACACTTAAAAACTAAAAGATAAAATGAAAAAACTGCTTGTATCACCTTCTCCACATATTCACGGGAAGGAAAATACCAGAAACTTGATGAGGGATGTAGTGATAGCACTTCTCCCTACTGTAGCGGTTTCAATATATTGCTTTGGCCTGTCTGCATTAAAACTGGCGTTGGTTGGTGTACTTGCTTGCGTTGCCGTTGAGTATGTTATTGCAAAGTATATGCTTAAAACCAAAGTTACAGTTTGTGACTATTCTGCAGTAATTACAGGTTTGCTTTTGGCACTTAACGTCCCTATCAACACTCCTTGGTGGGTAGTTGTAATTGGTTCAATAGTGGCAATTGGTGTGGCTAAAATGACTTTTGGAGGTCTTGGCCAGAATTTGTTCAACCCTGCTTTGGTAGGTCGTGTATTCCTTCTTATCTCATTCCCAGTTATTATGACAGACTGGAGTACTCCTGCATCAACATTCGGCTTTGAGTTTGACGGCATTTCAGGTGCAACTCCTCTTGGAATAGTAAAAGAGGGCTTGGCACAGGGCCTTACACTAAGCCAGATTTATGCAGAGCACAATTTCTCATACGCACAGATGTTGTTTGCCAGAATAGGTTCTGCCGGTGAGATTTCTGCAATAGCACTTCTACTTGGTTTTGTATACCTGTTGGTAAGAAGAGTTATAAGACCTCACATTACACTTTCTATTTGGGGTACAGTATTCGTATTCTCAGGAATCCTTTGGTTGTGTAACCCAGAGCAGTTCACAGATCCAATCTTCAACTTGCTTACTGGTGGTATGTTGCTTGGTTCAATCTTTATGGCAACAGACTACGTTACATCTCCAATGGAGCCAAAAGGAATGATAATCTTTGGTGTGGGAATTGGAATCATTACAATCCTTATCCGTGAGTTCGGTGCTTATCCGGAGGGAATCTCGTTTGCAATTCTTATTATGAATGCTACAGTTCCTCTAATTAATATGTTCTGTAAACCTAAAAGATTTGGTAAGGAGGCAAAATAATGGCAAGAGAATCTACATTTACAAATATGGTTGTAACCCTTTTTGCAGTGTGTCTTGTTGCAGCTGCAGTATTGGGTGGTTTGTATGCTCTTACTAAAGAGCCTATTGAGGCAGCCCAGATTGCCAAAATCAATGCGGCAATTGGTGGTGTGGTTCCGGAGTTTGACAATGCCCCTTCTGCAGAAGCATTTGAGGTAGAGGCAAACGGAAAAACATCAAAAGTATATCCGGCAACAAAGGGTGGCGAAATTGTAGGTTATGCAATTGAGGCATCATCATCTGCAGGTTTTGGAGGAAACATTACCCTTATGGTTGGTTTTGCTCCCGACGGTTCAATAGTAAACACATCAGTAATCTCACACGCAGAGACTCCTGGTTTGGGTGCAAAGATTTCAGAGAGTGAGAGCCACTTTGTAACACAGTTCCAAGGTAAAAACCCTGGCGATCCTGCATTCAAGTTTGCAGTAAAGAAAGATGGCGGCAGCTTTGACGCAATTACTGCATCAACAATCACATCAAGAGCTTATATTGATGTACTAAACAATGCATATAACGCTTTCCTTAACATAAACAAGAGTGGGGAGGCTCAACAGAATTAATATGAGTAAGCTTAGTTTGATAACAAAAGGTCTGATTAAAGATAATCCAACCTTTGTACTTGTTCTTGGTATGTGTCCTACATTGGGAACAACCACATCTGCAATAAACGGTTTGGGTATGGGACTTGCAACAACATTTGTGTTGGTGCTTTCAAATATGCTCATTTCTGCTGTTGCTTCACTTATCCCTTCAAAGGTTAAGATTCCTTGCTACATTGTAATTATTGCTTCATTGGTAACAGTATTGCAGTTTGTAATGCAGGCGTACGTACCTGCTCTATATGAGACATTGGGACTGTTCATTCCGCTAATTGTTGTAAACTGTATTGTATTGGGTAGAGCAGAAGCTTATGCTTGTAAAAACTCAGTAATTGATTCAGCTTGCGACGGTTTGGGAATTGGTCTTGGTTTCTCACTTTCACTTACAGTAATTGGTTTTGTAAGAGAGCTTTTGGGCGGTCTTTCAATTTTCGGTTACAAACTTTGTGACGGTGACGGTATGTTGGCATTTGTATTGGCTCCTGGTGCATTCCTTGTATTGGGTTACCTTATGATGTTGTTCAACAAGGCAAAAGCAAAATAATTAACCATTAAACAGAAACAGATATGGAATATATATTGATTATTATATCGGCTGTATTTGTCAACAACATCCTGTTGGCACAGTTCCTTGGTGTATGTCCGTTCTTGGGTGTATCAAACAAGGTATCTACAGCGGTAGGTATGAGTGGTGCAGTTTGCTTTGTAATGGCAGTAGCAACATTGGTTACATACCTTGTACAGTATTATCTGCTTGTTCCACTTGAGATTCAGTTCATGCAGACAATTACCTTTATCCTTGTAATTGCCGCATTGGTACAGATGGTGGAGATTATCCTTAAAAAGATTAGTCCGTCATTG
>JAZSEZ010000058.1:0-3886 GCA_045531975.1 Candidatus Egerieisoma sp.
GCATCAAACGGCATACTGGAGGTGGATTTGCACGCCTCTGTCCTATTGGAAACCACAGCTGGGATGGACAACACCGCAATCCTGAAATACCAGATGGAAAAATTCAATGAGGCAATGAAGGCCGTCCTGCGCAAAAAAGGACAACGCATTGTATTTATCCACGGCAAGGGAGACGGAGTACTGCGCAAAGCACTCCTAACCGAACTGAAAACCAAATACCCAGCCTGCCGCTGGCAAGACGCCTCATTTAAGGAGTACGGCTATGGGGCCACAATGGTTACGGTGTAGTTGCTTACGGGCACAGAATCACTGGATTTTGTGCAACATCTTTCAAGCATTTGCGTCATATTGTTACAAACATCTATTATTGGCAGTTACAAAACAAGAATGTAAACGTAATATATGTAAAGATACTTTACACCTGTAAAGAAATCTTACAAGTATGCATTGGATCTGTTTTGGTAATTGCTTGATTCATAATTGAATTGTGAGTTTGGCATACAGATTGGGCCAGATAGTGATAAATAAGAGACTTTACACAAACAAAAGACGCATAATGAGAAAACTATTTTTAGTAGCATTGGTGGGCGTGGCCACATTATTCTCAGCAACATCATTTGCCCAGAACATTTCAGGAAAAGTTACTGATGAGCAGAACAAACCGTTTCCATACGTGAATGTACTTCTCCAGAGGGCAGATTCATCATACATTGCAGGAACCATCACTGCAGAGGACGGCACATTTACCATAAAATCAGTACCGGAGGGGAAATTGATTAACCTTTCATTTGTGGGGTATAAAACTATCTGCAAAGAAATTGCCGCAGCAGATATGGGAACCATCCAGCTTCTTCCCGACGATCTTCTTCTTTCTGAGGTAGTAGTTAAAGCAGAACTTCCAAAACCGGAGTACAAAGGGGATGCCCTTGTAACTACCATTCAGGGTACAGTGCTGGAGAAATCCGGTACTGCAGAGAACCTGTTGGACAAGATTCCAAATGTAACCGCACAAGATGGTAAGGTGGAGGTATTTGGCAGGGGAACTCCTGAGATTTACATTAATGGCCGTAAGATGAGGGATGCATCGGAGCTGGAACAGCTCTCTTCAGACCAGATAAAATCTGTAGAGGTTGTTTCCAATCCTGGCGCCAGATATGATGCTTCTGTAAAGGCAGTTATCCGAATAATTACAAAGAAGGTTGCTGGTGAGGGATTTGGTGTAGATAACAGGGCAGTGATTACTCATCGGGAAAAATATGGATTCTCATATTATGACCAGATTGATGTAAATTACAGGAAGAATGGGTTTGATGTGCAGGGAATGTTGCTTGCCGGGAAATACCGCAATGGCAATGACCAGACTTTTGTTACAGATATGTACTTGGACAAGCATTGGCAACAGGATATGGACCTTACAGATCAGACATCAGATGCCACCAATGTTGAGGCTACCCTTACACTCAATTATCAGGTTAATGAAAACCATACATTTGGAGCACGCTATAATTTTGAGCGTTATCCGGAGTCTTATTGGCTTGTAAACCAGTATGCCAACACTTATTGCAATGATGTGCTGCAGGAGAGCCTTTACAGTTATTTGGCAGATAATGAACCTGAAACATACCATAGAAGCAACCTTTATTATAGTGGAAAAGTAAAGGATTGGAGTATAGATTTTAATGCAGACGGCCTTTGGAGTGATGCCAAGGCTACTCAAATTGCCGATGAGAAAATTTTGGATGGAGCAAATGGTAACCAGGAACGTTCTGTAACAACTGTAGATACCAAGCAGAACGAATTGTATGCAGCCAAACTGGTGCTCTCGCGCCCTTTTGCAAAAGGTAACCTTTCATTTGGAGCAGAGTACTCACACAATAACCGCAATACCACATATTTTAACCCAGAGGGGATTATAGAGAATGACCAAGCGCAGATAAAAGAAGGGGCAACATCTGCTTTTGTAGAGTATGCCTGTCAGTTTGGAAATCTGCAAGTGCAAGCCGGATTGCGTTATGAAAATGTTGGTTTTGACTATTACGATTCCGGAAAATATATGAAGGAGCAGAGCAAGACCTACAACAATGTGTTCCCTTCAATAACTTTCAGCTTCCCGATAAATAAAATGCAGATAATGTTGGGATATGCAAATGACATAGACCGCCCTTCGTATTGGAATCTCAGGAGCAATATAACATATGTAAACCGTTATATGTATGATAAGGGAAACCCTTTCCTTATGCCTTCATTGAGCCACAATGTCACTTTAGGGGCATCATGCAAATGGGTAAACTTATATGTTGGCTATTCCCGTATAATGGATGAGATGATTAATGAAACAGTAGCTTATTCAGAAGATGACCCTTCCATTGCATTGCTTACAATGAGTAACGCCCCTGCATACGATAAACTGGCAGCCTCTGTTAATCTTTCCCCCACCATTGGAGTGTGGAGACCTCAGTTGGGGTTTGCACTGCAGCAGCAATGGTATAATGCCAATACTCCGCAAGGACCAGAGAATTTTGAGAAACCTGTGGGGAGTATAACCCTAAGGAATAACTTTAAATTACCAGAAGGTTTTATACTGGATGTGAGTGGTAATTATACAACAAAAGGGCATTCTACCAATGTATATCTGAATGAGGCAAAATTTGATATGAGTGCTTCATTGTACAAAAGCTTCCTGAAAGAGAGCCTTACCCTGCAATTGAGGGCAAACAATCTCCTTGAATCCAAACAGAATATAACCCTGTATAGTGGAATGAGGGTGTTGCAGCAGACTCAAGTTTTTCACAGGCAGATTTCCTTTACCCTCCGTTATAAATTCAATACTGCCAAGAGCAAATATAAAGGAACCGGTGCCGGTGAGAGCCAAAAGAACAGGATGTAGATGCAGTACTTACAGCTTTTGCACGTTTATTGTAAATGAAGGTAAATTAAGAGAAATATTCAGAACTTTTTGTCGGCACAGACAATAGGGAAACTGTAAAATATATCTGGGTTACTGACAAATTTGTAGCAGCTTTGGCAAAGTCATATATCATTGCGCAGCCTGTGCAAAAATAAATTTAACATGTAAAATTTTGAGGTATGAATAAGATTTTTTGTGTATTGGCATTGATGGTGGTAATGCTTTCAAGTTGTGAAAAGAACAACATCCTGGATATAAAGACAACATATTGTACAGCAACAATAAACGGTGAAGAATATAAAGACGTCACAACAGTAAGGGAAGAATTGGGGAGAAGAGGATATCCTTTTGCTACTAAAGAGAGAATTTTTATAGGCACGAGCAACAATCTTGCGTACATACAGTTTCAGCTATCTGATGCTAATGGCAAAATCTGTTATTACCTGTTTGGAGGTATTCCGTTTGGAAAAGAGGAAAACTTTCCAATTTTGAACAAAGAGTACCAGTTATATTGTCATCCAAGTTTTGATATTTCTGATAAGCCAGCTGAAAAGATTGCTGATGACTATTTGGAATTTCAGACACAAGAAACTTCGTCAATGTATCCATCGGGAATACTGGTACTTAAAAAGTATTCTGATATTATAAGCAGTTCTTATGAAATGCCATGTCCTCTATCGGGAATAATGAAATTCACAGAATATAACGATGCCAAAAAGAAATATAGTGGTATTTTTGGAATAATCTTATAATCCGCTAAGAATAAAATATTTATGCGGAATATCTGAGAACAAGGTAATGAGTTGGCAACTGTTCTGATTTCTACATACTTGCGTTATTTGCATTGATGTACAACTCATCTTGGAACAAAGGTACAACTTTTTTATGAACGAGCAAAAGGACGGTGCATTTTTCATTATTGCAGGATAAAATTTGATTTGGTCTATCATCAATCTGCGATATATATGAGTTTTCAGA
>JAZSEZ010000013.1:0-12427 GCA_045531975.1 Candidatus Egerieisoma sp.
TGCAGGTATTTAATATGTAACTCGGTCACCGAGTACAGCTACACTCGAAGACCGAGTACAGCTACACTCGAGGACCGGGTACAAATAGAGGACCGGGTACAAATAAATTATGGAGTATTTAGGTGAAATAATTTCCCTTACGGTGGCGGTGTCGTGGACCGTGACGGCGCTGTTTGCGGAGGTGGGGAGCAAGAGGATTGGCTCCCTGCAGTTGAATGTGATAAGGATGGTGCTTTCTCTGGTTATGCTGGGGGGAACGCTGTGGTATTTTACCGGGGTGCCGTACCCGCAGTATGCCGGTCCTCAGGCGTGGCTGTGGCTTTCGCTTTCAGGTTTTGTGGGGTATCTGTTGGGGGATTATTGCCTTTTCAATTCTTATATAATCATTGGTTCCCGCTTTGGGCAGCTCTTTATGACTTTGGCTCCCCCTACAGCAGCAATTGCTGGGTGGATTATACTTGGGGAGAAGATGGAGCTGAAGTGTCTTGCCGGTATGCTGGTTACACTTACTGGTATAGGTATCTCTGTTCTGAATAAAGGAAATGATGGAAAATCATCGGGAAGAATATCACTTAAATTGCCAATTAAAGGGGTGTTGTTGGGGATTGGTGCAGGTGTTGGACAGGGTATTGGCCTGGTTCTGAGTAAAGTGGGTATGAATTTTTATGAGGCGGCCATTCCTCAAGGGCAGGAGCAGGTGGCTCAGATGCTGCCGTTTGCCTCTACATTCATTAGGGCGGTAACGGGTGCAATTGGTTTTTTGGGGGTGATGATTATGCAGCGCAAATTGGGTACTCTTGTTACTGCAGCAAAAGACCGTAAGGGGATGACTGCTGCGTTTTGGGCCACTACAACAGGGCCTTTCATTGGGGTTTCCCTTTCACTTATGGCAGTAAGATATACCGAAGCAGGTATCGCATCAACTCTGATGGCCCTTACTCCGGTATTCATCTTGTGGCCCGCACATCTTATTTTCAAGCAGAAAGTAACCTTTAAGGAGGTTATTGGTGCCATTATTAGTGTGGCGGGAGTATCTTTATTCTTTATCTGATAGCCTGGAATTTATTTGAGAGCTTTCTCAATGGTTTCCATAAGCTCTTTGAACTCTTCTGGGGTGTAGCCAATTGCGCTCCAGATAAGTTTTCCCTCTTTGTTGTATAAGTATGCGCGAGGGATGGTTATATCGGCAAATCTTGCGTAGTTTTCCCTTTTAGGATCTGGGTAAAGAGGGAAGGTGAACCCTTTCTTCTCATTGTATTTGGTAAGCTGCTCATCTGTATGCTCGCGACCGATTACAATCATTTTAAAATTCTTGTTGTCCTTGAATTTTGGCCACAGGGTGCTCTGAACCTCAGCCAACTCTTTCTGGCAAGGGCCGCACCAGGTTGCAAACATATTTATAAGCACCACCTTACCTTTAAGGTCTTTATTGGTAATGTTGCCGTAAACATCAGATTTAAGGTCCAATTGAGGCATTGCAGAACCCAATTCCAATTCTGGTCTTTTTGGTTTCTCTTCATTCTGGTTCTGGGCATTCAATGTTACTGCCAAGCAGAACATTGCAAGTAAACAAATTAGTTTTTTCATGATAAAAAATTTTAATTTACAAAATATATTTGGAAGTCGGTCCCCGACTTCCCGAGTAACTCGGGTATCGACTTTTGTTTTAAGTGTTTAATAATCAATTATTTCATAACTCCCTCCCATACGGCACGGCGGAGGGTAAAATTGTCGTCATCCAAATCATTCTCCCAGTACATAAGGCCGTAGAAACCGCGGTCGCGAGCCCATTTTGCTTTATTCTCAATGCTGCGGGCGTTATCGTAATAGCAGTAGCGGGTGCCGTTGTAGGTAACGTAAGGGACACAGGCAGTGTCATCCCAGTTGTCTATGGTGTAGCCGGTACCAAGTTTTATGATGGTTTTATAGCTTAAAGCTCCTTTAGAGCCGGAGAATGATACCCTGCCGTAGAACGGGATTCCAAGAACCAGTTTGGAAGGGGTGGCACCAGCTTTAATGTAGGCATTGTAGGTGCGGGTAATGTCCCAGTAGGCAGAGTTACAAACAATAGCGTTGTGGGGAGCACCGCCTGCATCAAGGTCGTATGTCATAACATTCACATAATCAACAATCTCATCCAAGGCTTTAATATCTATGTACCTGTAACCTCCGCTTACTGCCTGTTTGTTCATACAGTAGCCGGCGTAGGTGAGAAGATATTTGGAACCCAAAGTTTCACGCAGCTGTTTCATAAGCAAAACGTGATTCTGTACATCAACAGCCACATCTTTAGCCTGTGACCCCCAGCTCAAACCAGGGAATTCCCAATCAATGTCAATACCGTCTATCCCGTACAGCTCACACCAGGCAAGGCAATCCTCAGCAAATGCTTTTCTCATCTCTGCACTTTTGGCCAGAACAGAAAATCCCTCATTTTTATCGGTATTGTCTGAATTGGAAACGCCATTGGTAAAAGACAACAGAATCTTTATTTTAGGATTCTTCTCTTTAAGTGCAACAACACTCTCAAACCTGCTCAATTTCCCCTGAGGCTTGAACCCAAGATATTCCCCATCTTTCATATAAAGTTCTGCAAATGCATAATTAACGTGGGTAACAATCTGAGGATCAGGTAAAGTTGTTCCGTAATAGGTAACATAAGCCACCACGGCCCTCCCTTCAACCAAAGGAGAAGGGGTATATGGTACCCAAGGCTGATTACCAGGTTTCTGCTGCTCTGGCGGTTCAATTACAGAATCTTTGGAACATCCGGCCAATACAAGTCCCAAAAGCAATATGTAAACAAATATCCTCTTCATAAATTATCTTATTGTAAGAATTTTTGAGAATCCGGTAAGGTCAAAAACAGATTTTACATCTTTTACCAATCCCTCCAATGCAAATTTGCCACCCCCTGCAACAACTTTTTTGTGTGCAGAAAGTACAACTCTCAATCCCGAACTGCTTATATATTCCATCCCCTTGCAGTCGAACACAAGTGAAATGCCGCTTTGGGCAAGCAGGTCTGCTATACTTTTTTCAAGTTCTGGTGCTGTAACTGTGTCAACTCTTCCGTTAATGGCTACAACGGTCTCTTCTCCTTTCTTTACAATTTCCAGTTCCATAGTTAAATCAATTTTTTTAAAGTTAGTATATTTTTATTCTCAATTCTTTGGTATTCAACTGAATCCATAATCTGTTTAACCAGAAATATTCCCAGTCCCCCAATCTCCCTCTCCTGGGCACTTAGGGTAATGTCTGCCTCTGGGGCAGCGGTAGGGTCAAATTCTTTCCCAGTATCACTCAAAATGAATGTAACTATATCCCCATCCCTTTTTGCCACAAGGGTGAGAGTATGTTTTTTGTCGGGAGGATAAGCATATAAAACTACATTGGATACCGCCTCCTCAAGGGCCAGATTCAAACTGAAAACCAGTTCTTCAGCCAACCCTGCCTGTGCGGCAAATTCCTCTATAAAAGGTGCCAGTTTTGCAATTTCTTCCCTGCGGTTAAATAATATCAGTTCCTTTTCCATTGCCTGCAAATATTTGAAGCACAAAACTGTAATATCATCACTTTGCTCAGTATCAGTAGAATGCAAGGAATGATGACGGGTCAAATATTCCTGTTATGATTGATGCTGCAAATCCAAATAGAATTCCAGCCAGTGCTGTGTATGGTTTGAGCGCTTTTATGAACAGGGTGCACGAGAGCATAAACAGCAATGTGAGTATGGCTACCAGAAGATGATTGGGGTCAAATTCCGGTAGGGTAGTGCCAAGGAAGTATTTGAGTCCTGTAGGGAGTGTGCTTATTCCAAGAATGAATATCATTGTGCCGGTTACCTCAGGAGGGAAGAGTTTACGCATTCTGAATGTGAATGAACCCAGGATACCTTTAAGTACTCCTGAGAATATTGTCATTCCAAGGACAAGGGGAATTCCTCCTATCTGGGCTGCCATAATGCAGGCTGCAAGAGCCGCTGAATCTGAGACAGAAAGCGACTGGAATCCGGAGCCTACGTATTTTGATGGCAGTGTTTGCAAAATTCCGGTAATGCCCATTGAGAAGAGGGCTGCCGACAGGAGCGAAGAGGAGAGGGTAAGGTCGAGGCCAACAGTGCGTCCAACGGAGATTGGTAGAGCCATTCCCAGGGACACTATAAGTAGCATATGTTGTAATGACGAAAAAAATAATGGACCCTTTGGAGGGGTCTGGTCTGCCGAGTACAGTACACTTTTCTTCTTGGTCCCCATTTTTCTATGTATTTCTGTATAGGTGTTCTTTATATACAAAAATACATTTTTCTTCCAATTTTACATACTCGGGATTATCTGCATAAGGAATTTTTTGCTTCCCAGGTTTTTTATGGTGTAGAATTCGCGTGGAAGAGCCCCTTGCTGGAGTTCTTTTTCATACAGGCGCTGCTGGAATCTTGTGTAATTCTGTTTGTGTATGTGGTACTCTACTGGTGGGCGCTCTCCGGCATACCGGAACCCAAGTTTGAGGTATACATCCCCGTTGCCCCACTCTGTGTCTGAGTAGGTCATAATCTCCATAGGGGTACCCGGCTGGATTCTTGTGTACCGCTCCTCAATGAATGCATTCAGAAGTTTCCCCATTCCCCCAACAACCCTGATTCCCGGCAGTGAGGCATACCTTACCCACTCGTATGAGTCAAAAATTACAATATCTTCCCTAAGGCTTCCGTCTTCTTCCATCTGTTCCTCTTTTGGGACATTTTTCAGCATATCTGAAAGTTTCCTTACCATTGGCCTCCCTTCCGAGAATGTTGCCACTGCAACAATTTCCCCTTCAAATTCCAGAGCATACCTGTACCGGCATTTTGCATTGTAGTATGAATGGTTTTTCTGCAGAAATTCCCTTACCGCCTCTGCCAACTGTGGATTTTCTCTTCCCGACAGCACCTTGCATTTCCTTGCAAACACACTCCTGAACCTCTCCAGCCTGGCCAGTATCCTCTCCTGCACCATCTCCCTTGCCGCCCACCACCGGTCCTCAAAAAGGTATACTTTATCCTCCTTATTACCCAGTTTATCGCAAAAGTCTACTTTGTTGGTAATCTGATAGTTGGTATGTAACTCGGTCCCCGAGTACCGCTGTACTCGGTCCTCGAGTTCCATTATTTCGGTAGGGAAGTCGTGGGACGACTTCCGCTGAAATTCAGGTTCTTTTCCGGCCTCAATCAATTCTACTGAGAATTGGAAATCGGGGAAGATGAAGGTGTTGCCGTACTCTATGAAATCTATGTAGGAAGATTCCAGAAAACTCCGGAATCCGCTTTTGAATAAACTTTCCATAGCTCCAAAATTAGAAAATATCCTAGAATTTTACACTTTTAAACAAATATTTTTGGAGTTTGTAAAATTATGTCTATATTTGCAGTCCCAAAACGGGAGATTCGCTAGCTCAGCAGGTAGAGCACAACACTTTTAATGTTGGGGTCCTGGGTTCGAGCCCCAGGCGGATCACAGAAAAGCCTTGCAGAAATGCAAGGCTTTTTTGTTTTCTGAGTAAGCCAGTGCCCGTTGGGGCACGTTTGCGGGGGTTACAGTGAAACTGTTCCCCCCGGTTTTATTTCTCCGCTGATGATTTTTTCTGCCAACGGGTCCTCTATGTAGCGCTGGATGGCGCGTTTGAGAGGGCGGGCACCATATTTTGGATCGTAACCCACTTCGGCAACATATTTTTTGATTTTCTTGGTCAATCTCAGTTTGAAGCCTGCCTGGGCAACCCTTTCGTAGAGTTCCTTCAGCTCAATCTCAATGATTTTCTCAATATCCTCTTTTGTGAGAGGGTTAAACAATATCTGTTCATCAAGCCTGTTCAGGAACTCAGGAGTAAAGGCTTTCTTAATGGCTTTCTCTATTATTGCACGGCTGTTTGCAACTGTATCCCTCTTTGATACATTTGAAAAGCCAAGTCCGTTTCCAAAATCTTTAAGTTCCCTGGTTCCAATATTGGAAGTTAGAATCAGAACGGTATTCCTGAAATCAATATGTCTGCCGTTGCTGTCGGTTAGGCGACCCTCATCAAGTACCTGCAGCAGCAGGTTGAAGATATCAGGGTGAGCCTTCTCAATCTCATCCAGCAACACTACAGAATATGGTTTGCGGCGTACCCTTTCGCTCAATTGTCCACCCTCATTGTATCCCACATAACCCGGAGGAGCTCCAATCAGGCGGCTCACTGCGTGTTTCTCCATATACTCGCTCATATCTATACGGATAATGCTGTCGGGAGAATCAAACATATATTGTGCAAGAACCTTTGCAAGCTGGGTTTTTCCCACACCGGTAGGGCCAAGGAACATAAAGGTTCCAATAGGTTTGTTAGGGTCTTTCAACCCCGCCCTGTTGCGCTGGATGGCCCTTGTAACTGCTTCAACCGCTTCATCCTGCCCAATAATTTTTTCGCGCAGCGTTGCCCCCATTGTGGCAAGCTTGTTACCCTCGCTCTGGGCAATTTTGCTAACCGGAATACCTGTAGACATACTTAGCACCTGGGCAATATCCTCTGCTGTAACCAACGGAGGAGATGCAATCTGCTTCTGCTGCCATTTTACCCTTTCACCCTCAAGCTCTGTACGTTTGATTTTCTCAATATCGCGGTACATTGCAGCTCTCTCAAAATCAGAAGAGGCTACGGCATCCTGTTTCTCCGCTACAACTATCTCAATTGCCTTCTCAAGGGTCTGGATTTTCTTTGGCACCTTAATGTTTTTCAAATGAACACGGCTCCCCGCCTCATCAAGGATATCTATGGCTTTGTCGGGAAGACAACGCTCTGTTATATATCTTTGGCTCAATGAAATACAGGCTTTTATGGCCTCATCTGAATATACTACATTGTGGTGTTTCTGGTACCTCTCCTTTATATTTTCCAGAATGTGAAGGGTCTGCTCATAATTTGTGGCCTCCACAATAACTTTCTGGAATCTCCTCTCCAATGCACCGTCTTTCTCAATAAACTGGCGGAACTCATCCAATGTGGTTGCTCCAATGCACTGAATTTCGCCCCGGGCAAGGGCAGGCTTCAACATATTTGCAGCATCAAGGGAACCTGCAGCCCCACCGGCACCCACAAGGGTATGCATCTCATCAATAAACAGAATGATATTTGGGTTTTTGCCCAATTCATTTAAAATGGCCTTCATCCTCTCCTCAAACTGTCCGCGGTATTTTGTACCTGCCACAATTGAACCAATATCCAAGGAAACCACCCTTTTGTTCAGCAGAACCCTTGAAACGTTTTTCCTGGCAATCCTTATTGCAAGCCCCTCAGCAATAGCAGATTTGCCCACTCCGGGCTCACCAATAAGCACAGGATTGTTCTTTTTGCGCCTTCCAAGAATCTGTGCCAGCCTCTCAATCTCCTTCTCCCTCCCCACAACAGGATCCAGCTTATCCTCTGCAGCAGCCTTGGTAAGGTCAAAACCAAAACTATCCAGTACAGGAGTTTTCCCTGCAGCATCATTTTTCTTTATCCCAATTTTAATTGTCTGAATATTCCCTTCCCGACGGTTTCTCTCTTCATCCCCCTTATTTTCAAGCACATCATCCCCGCTGTTCCCTTCAATCTCCTTTTCATTATCACCATTATTATTCAGGTTTCCCGTTGGATCTTCATTTTCCTCTTCAGCGTTGTTGCCTGAGCTGTTGCTGTAGGGAAGATTATCCTCTTCCCCTTTAATGATTTCCCTTACTTTGCTGTAGGTAATTCCCAAATTCTCAAGGTATTGTACAGCATAACCATCCTGCCCGCGCATAATTGCAAGCAACAGATGGCTTGAATCTGGTTTTATGACGTGGAGTGAACGGGCCTCCAGAAACATTATTTTCAGTGCATTTTCACTTGCTTTGGAAAGTGAAAGCATATTTTCTTTCTCCATTGGGACCGGCTCTTTTGCCATTACGGCATTCTCAAGGTGTACCTTCAGGTCGGCCACATTTACACCCAAGGATGAAATTATGGATGCAGAAACATTCTCCCTATGCCTTAATATGCCCAAAATCAGATGGTCAGTAGAAATTGTATAATTACCCAATCTCATAGCCTCCTCTTTTGCGTATGTAAGGATGTCGTTAAGCTCGCTTGATAATTGTAAATTCATCTCTCCAAAATTTTCGCTAATTTAAATAAATTTGTTTGCCAGGCCTTATTAAATCAAAAAAAATGAGTATTTTTGTCTGTTAACTTAATAAACAAATATGGAGATAGAAGAGACACAAGGAAGGATACATCAGATTAACATTGAGGATCAGATGAAGAGCGCTTACATTGATTATTCAATGTCTGTGATTGTATCCAGAGCTTTGCCTGATGTGAGGGACGGCCTTAAACCGGTTCATAGAAGGGTTCTTTATGGAATGAGTGAGTTGGGACTTACATCGGGAGGACAATTCAAGAAATCTGCACGTATTGTTGGTGAGGTTTTGGGTAAGTACCATCCTTACGGTGATTCCAGCGTATATGATGCTATGGTAAGAATGGCCCAGAACTGGAGCTTGCGTTATATGCTTGTTCAGGGACAGGGTAACTTTGGTTCCATAGATGGTGATTCTGCTGCGGCAATGCGTTATACAGAGGCAAGATTCAATGCCATTGCAGAGGAGGTTCTTCTTGATTTGGACAAAAATACCGTTGATTTCAGAAACAACTTTGATGATACATTGCAGGAGCCTGTAGTTCTTCCTGCAAAGGCTCCCCTTTTGTTGTTGAACGGTGCCTCCGGTATTGCCGTTGGTATGGCTACCAATATGGCTCCGCACAATATGAATGAAATCTGCGATGCAATTATAGCATACATAGATAACAACGATATTACAACAGATGAGCTGATGGAGCACGTTCAGGGCCCCGATTTCCCAACAGGCGGTATCATTCAGGGATACCAGGGAATTAAGGATGCCTTTGAGACCGGCAGGGGCAGGATTGTTGTAAGGTCAAAGACTGATATAGAAGTTAACGAGAGCGGCCGCGAGACAATTGTGGTAACAGAGATCCCTTATATGGTAAACAAGAGGGAGCTGATTGAGAAGATTGCGGAGCTTGTTGAAGACAAGAAGATTGATGGTATAGCATACGTGAACGATGAGAGTGACCGTACAGGTATGCGTATTGTCATAAAACTTAAGATGGGTGCTGTGGCAAATGTGGTTCTTAACACTTTGTTCAAATACACCGCATTGCAGAGCAGCTTCTCTGTAAACAACATTGCACTTGTAGACGGTAGACCAAGATTGCTTAACCTTAAGCAGCTTATCAAATACTATGTCCGCCACAGACACGATGTTATCATACGCAGAACCCAGTTTGAGCTGAATAAGGCTGAGGCAAGAGCCCATATCCTTGAGGGATTGCTTAAAGCCCTTGATTTCTTGGATGAGGTAATTGCAATCATCAGAAGTTCAAAAACTGTTGATGATGCAAAACAGGGCTTGATTGAGCGTTTCCAGTTCTCTGAAGCACAGGCTGCTGCAATTGTAGAGATGAGGTTGCGCCAGCTTACAGGTTTGGAGAAAGAGAAACTTCAGAACGAGTATGATGAGCTGATGAAACTTATTGCCCATTTGAAAGATGTCCTTGCAAGCCACGAGCTTCAGATGGGAATCATCAAAGATGAGTTGAGGGGCTTGAAAGCAAAATTCGGAGATGAGAGAAGGACAGCAATTGTCCCTTCAGCAGATGAATTCAATCCTGAAGATTTTTATCCCGACGAGGATGTTGTAATTACAATCTCCCATTTGGGATATATCAAGAGAACCCCACTCAATGAGTACAGGTTGCAGAACAGGGGCGGCGTAGGTGCCAAAGGCAGCACAACCAGGGAGGAGGATTTCATTGAGCATATTTATGTTGCAAATATGCACAGCACAATGATGTTCTTTACTCAGAAAGGAAAATGTTTCTGGCTGAAAGTTTACGATGTGCCTGAGGGAACCAAGACATCCAAAGGACGTGCTATACAGAATGTGATTAACATTGAGCCTGAGGATAAGGTTTGCGCATATCTGAATGTTCCAACCTTGAATGATGAGGAGTACATAAACAACAACTTTATTGTACTTGGAACCAAGAGGGGAACAATTAAGAAGACATCGCTTGAGGCGTACTCAAGACCAAGGGCAAATGGTGTGAATGCCATTACCGTAAGAGATGGTGATGAGCTTATTGAGGCTATGCTTACAAACGGCAACAACGAGATCCTTATTGCAGGCCGCGACGGCAAGTGTGTAAGGTTCAATGAGGCCGATGCCAGAGCTATTGGACGAACAAGTGCCGGAGTGCGTGGAATTACAATTGAGGATGATGATGAGGTTGTTGGTATGATTTGTGTAGAAGCAGATAAAACAGAGGCCGAGAACCGCACAATTCTGGTTGTAAGTGAGAATGGTTTTGGTAAAAAATCTGAGCTTGAGGACTACAGACTTACATCAAGAGGCGGAAAAGGTGTAAAAACCTTGAATATTACAGAAAAAACCGGTAAACTTGTAGCATTAAAATCTGTAACCGAAGATAATGACCTTATGATTATAAACAAATCCGGTATTACCATCAGGGTTGCGGTATCAGATATAAGGGTAGCAGGACGCGCAACGCAGGGTGTAAAACTGATTAACCTAAGAGAGGGTGACAGTATAGCTGCAGTTTGTGTAGTAAACAAGAGCGAGGACAAACCCGCTGAGATAACAGAAGAATAATTGAACTATTAAATTTTATACTTTTATTATGAAAAAATTATTATTTGCAGTAGTTGCACTACTAATGGTTGTTCAGCTTGGCGCTCAGTCAAAAGCTGTAGCTGACGCACAGAAAGCATTGGATAAAGCTAAAGCTGAAACTGAGAACCCTAAAAAGAGCGGTTTGCCTGCTTCATGGGTAAAATTGGCTAACGCTTACATAGCTTGCTTTGATGCTCCTGCACAGGGCCTTCTTCAGGGTTCACCTCAAATGCAGGTTAAACTTCTAATCAAAGACCAGCAGGTTCTTTCTTCAGGTCAGGAGGAGATTGGCGGTAAATTGTTTACTGTAGACAAATACTCAGACAAAAATTTGTATTATGATGAGAATGGTGTTCTTGTTGCTTGGACTGTAACAAAACCAGTTCTTGAGAACGGTCTTGCTCTTGCATTTGATGCAATTAACAAAGCTGCTGAGCTTGATGCTGCAAAGAAACAGACAAAAGCTATCAACGATGCTCTTACTAACATCAAGAACAAATACTATGAGGAGGCTATGTCTAACTATACTCTAGGCAACTATTCTCCTGCATCAGTAGGTTTTGAGAAAACTTGGGAGGTTGGCGCTAAATCAGCACTTAACCAGATTGATTCAACTATGGCTTACTATGCTGCTATAACTGCTACAATGGCAGGTGAGAAAGAGAGAGCAATCAAATTGTATGAGTACTGTCTTTCAATCAACTATGAGATGGACGGTGATGTTCACTCAAGCCTTGCTGACAACTACAAAGCAACTGGTGACACTGTTAAATGTAAAGAGATTCTAACTGAGGCTTTTGCAAAATACCCTAACAGCCAGTCTGTATTGGTAGCTCTTATCAACGTTTATATGGAGTCTAACGATGACCCTGAGAAAATTCTTGAGATCTTGAAAGTTGCTCAGAACAATGAGCCTAACAATGCTTCTCTAGTTTATGCAGAGGGTAGCCTTTACAGAAAACTTAACCAGTTTGAGAAAGCTATCGCTTCATTCAACAAAGCTACTGAGGTAGACGCTAAATATGTTTTTGCTCCATTTGCAGCTGGTTGCGCATACTACGATTGGGCTGTTGATATTCAGGAGAAAGCTCAGAATGAGTTGGATGACAACAAATACAATGCTTTGTTGGAGCAGATGGAGAAAGCTCTTCAGGATGCAATTGCTCCATTTGAGAAAGCATTTGAGATTGCAGAGGATAAAGATATCAAACTTGCTTGTGCAGAGTACTTGAAGAATATCTACTTCCGTTTCCGTGAGAAAGGTGCTGAGTTCCAGGCTAACCACGAGAAATACAACAAATACGTAGAGGAGAACAAATAATTCTGTTTGACAGCATACAAAATAAGGGTGACTCACAAGGTCACCCTTATTCATTTATACTAACAAATTAGCTCCAAATCTTCCCCAACGCTACCATCTTCCCACTTGAGGAACAAAATTCCCCAAGAATGTGCCCCAACATCCCATTTAGGGAACAATTATCCTGCATAATCACCTTCGGGTAAATCAATGTCCTTCGCCTCATCCTCCAATTCGCTCAGGCCAATGTTTACCCTCCGGCATTATGCAGATTCAGTATATGACACAGCAGGAAAATAGTGATATGCGAATCCGTGAACGGCGTAGGCAATCATTGTAGATGAGCCTGAAGCTGAGGCCTGTTTGAGACAACTTCAGTTGT
>JAZSEZ010000047.1:0-1549 GCA_045531975.1 Candidatus Egerieisoma sp.
GGGACTGCGGCCTCTGCCGCAACCCTTTCTCATCGGGAAGCAGAACTCTGCATATCTACATCCACAAACAAGACCCCGCAAACCAGCTCTCCCCAGAAATGGCAATGCACAAAGACATCAGCAGAAATATTCCCAACGGCAACAGCCTCCTCCTTGCAGAAAACTACTATAAGCTGCAAGGCAAAGCCCTGCTCCAGCACCTTAATCTGGAACTCCATCTGAACCTCAAAGAGAATCCAATGGTAACTCTCTTTAAGGCTCCAATAACCAACAAACGCCCATCTAGAAACACAACACTAAAAGAGATCTATCATTATATAACCACATCAAGTGAAGCACAGAAGCATACATTGCAGCTTCGCCAATTGCCGCCACAACAGGCCAGGATGCACAAACAAACCAAATTTCACTATGTGACTTTTTCCGGAACATTCAGCTACTGTGCAGATAAGGATCTTATAGAACACTCCGGTCTTTTGTGCCTGGACTTTGACCACGTCAGTAACATACAGCAGCTGAAGCAAAAATTGCTTGAAGACCAGCAAATAGAAACCCAGCTGCTCTTTACAAGCCCATCCGGCGATGGCCTCAAGTGGGTAATATCAATAGATACGGAGCTGTACCAGCATGAGGAGTACTACACAGCAGTTGTAAACTATATCCACCAAACATACGGAGTACAAGCGGATGTCAGTTGCAAAAATCTCAGCCGTGCCTGTTTCCTGCCATATGATCCGTACGCATACCTTAACCCCAAATACCAATAGACGCTATGAACACCAAGATATTCAACCCCAAACAATGGCTTACATCACCATCCAAACCTCAGCCATCCCAAACAATGAACTCAGATGACATTGAAACTATTACTCAGCGCATAGAACACAAACAAGTAGACATTGCTCCCACATATGCTCAGTGGAGAGATCTCGGATTTGCACTCAGCAGTGAACTGGGAGAAAGCGGTCGAACCTATTACCATCGTTTGTCCTCTTTTTACCCAAACTATAGCCAACAAGAGACAGATGACCAGTATGACAGATGCCTGCGTTCACACGGTACGGGTATTACAATTAAGACATTTTACCAGATGGCAAAAGACTCAAACGTCTCTATTAGCACAAAACAGACTGCACAAACAATCAAATCATCACAATTATCAAAATCATCACCTGATAATATTGATAACACTGATAAGATGATAACAACGCATACAGAAGAGAATCTTCCTACATTCTCCAATAAAGTAGCCCCACAGCTGCCCCAGATACTGCAGAAAATCGTAGAGGTTGCAGACAATGAGAAGGATGCAGATATCCTTATTCTTGGCGCCCTCACAGCTTTCTCATCCTGCCTTACTAAAATTGAAGGCATCTATGACAAACGCATCGTGTACCCCAATCTCTTTACCTTTATCACCGCCCGTGCCTCATCCGGTAAAGGACGCCTAACACTATGCCGTAACCTCATAGATCCTGTCCATAACCAGCTCCGTAATCTCAACATTGCTGAAAGAGAGGAATACAAAAACAAGATGAACGAGTATAAC
>JAZSEZ010000007.1:0-4595 GCA_045531975.1 Candidatus Egerieisoma sp.
CAAATAATATTACGAAATAAAAAATATATAAGGTTTAAAAGAAGCGAACATTTTTCAAAAATCTTCATTTTAATTTTTTTAAGAGATTTTGAGCTATTTGTTTGTATGTACGTTATACAGATGAAATAGTTTTTTAATTGACGACAAGCCGAGCGCAGAGCAAAGCTTGCTTTAGCTATGCCGAGGCGCGAAGGAAGAAAAAGTGAAACTTTAACATTAGGTTAAGTCGGGCACGCCCTGCAGCACTAGGGATGAGGTTGCAGGGTGTGTTTTATGCTAGAAAGCTTGTAATGTGAAAGCATAGTTGAATGGGATTTTTGAGTGTGCATTTACACATTCAATCCATGCCGGTTCATTGTGGCTTATCCTGGATATTTCAGTTGATGATGTGTTTTTGAATTTGTTGCATATTGTGTTGAGAATCTGTTGTTCAGTATCTGTTAGTGTTGTGATGTCTGGTTGCTTTGTTGTTTTTAGGATTATTCCTTCTTTTTCTCCTATTGTTTTTTGTTCTTGAGATATTTCATCAAACTGGCTGTATATCCTATCCCAATGCTCTGGTACGGGACCATAGTCAAGAGCTTTATATGATAGTCCGCTGATTGATATGCCATACTGCCTGTAAGATAGAAAATCTGTGTAGAAAAGGATTTTATTCATTTTTGTCTGGAAAGTTTCGCCGCATTCATTTAGGATATACAGGAGTATATTTTTTATTTTGTTTAATGAAATTGATCCAAAACCGTTGTCAAAACTTCTACTATATTTGAATATTCTTTCTGTCTTGTATTGTTTGATAAATTGATTTTCCTGAGTTGCTATCAATGAGTTTATGTGATTACTAATTTTTTGGTAATCTTTGGCTTCTAATGTATTTTTTGCGCTGTTAAGAATGTTCATAAAGCCAGCCGGAGTAGCTATTGATCTGATTGTTCTGCCATTTGACACGCTAGGCACTTCGCCAGTTTCGTATAGGCGCCATTGGTTTATTCCAAATCCTAATAACTTGGACATTTTTGATGCAGATATGCCATAATTTTTGCGTATCTCTATTATTTCATCAGTGAATGGGATGCCATATTTTGCACGGTATTGGTTTGTAACCTGTGCAAAAGCAGCATAGTCTGTTTCGTCTGTAGTAAATTGTTCCCCACTGTCAGTGCATAACCATGAGGCTTGGGTGTACTGGTATTCCTCGCCCCTGAAATTCCACGTGCGTTGTTCATACACGAGTTTCATTTCTTTTCCTGTGATTGGGCTTTTCATTTGTGTTTATTTAAAAGGGTATTTTAATGGGTGTTCAGCAATATGGAAAGATATGCAGATTGTTTGGCAGTTTTTTGCACCTAACATAATCTTAATATAAATCTCCCTTCCTTTTACATCTTTACCGAATACCCACATTTCTCCAAGTTTGTTTAATGTATCTATTACAGGCCCTTCTACGTAATCTTCAGCCTTTAAACTTTCAATTACTACTTTCCTGTACGAAGGTATTATCTCTAGCTCCTCTAGAGTTTTCTTGTTTTTTTCACGTTTATCCAGATAAAGGATATCATATATCTTTAGTTTTGTGTGAAACTGCTCAAGAAAACTCTGTACCTGTTTTTTTGTAATCTTTCCCATCTTGCACATATCTTTTGTGCAAAGATAGCAAAATGTTTGATTATACAACCAAAATACAACGATAAAGTTGAATCTCATGTGATTTCAATAGGGTCTACAGCTAGCTGTTATTATGTTGAGATGAGAAAGAAGATAAAAACATTTTTTTTCTTAACTTTGTAAATTACGTGTTATTTTAATTAGCGGATAATGAATAGGGTATTGGTTACAGGTGCTGCGGGGTATATTGGGTCGCATACGGTTGTGGAGCTGGTGCAGGCGGGGTATGATGTGGTGGGGGTTGATAATTTTTCCAATTCGTCGCCAAAGGTGTTGGATGGAATTGAGAAAATCATTGGGAAGAGGATAGATTTTGTTGAGGCGGATTGTGCAGAATCACAGCAGCTTGAGCAGGTGTTTACTCAGTATGGTGATATTGCGGCGGTGGTGCATTTGGCGGCTTTTAAGGCTCCGGGTGAGAGTGTTGGGAAGCCTTTGGAGTATTATGAGAATAATCTTAAAAGTTTGCTTAATGTTGTGGAGGTTTTGGCAAAGGAAGGGAAGCCGGCAAATATTGTTTTTTCTTCATCGGCTGCGGTTTATGGTATGGCTGAGCCGGATGAGTTTCCAATTGTGGAGTCTACACCGTTGCGTAGGGCTACCTCGCCGTATGGCAGGAGCAAGCAGATGTGTGAGGATATTTTGCAGGATTGTGTAAAGGCCAATCCTAATTTGAATGTTATTGCATTAAGGTACTTTAACCCTATTGGAGCTCATCGGAGTGCATTGATAGGGGAGTTGCCAAGTGGCGTTCCAAACAATCTTGTGCCATTTATTACCCAAACTGCAGCGGGTATCCGTGAATACTTGAGTGTTTTTGGGAATGATTATGATACTCCCGATGGTTCTTGCATTAGGGATTATATTTATGTGGTTGATCTGGCAAAGGCACATGTTAAGGCTGTGGATAAAATGTTGGGGGAGAAAATTGGTTGGGAAGTGTATAATATTGGTACAGGTTGTGGATTATCTGTACTGGAGTTGGTGAATGCTTTTGTTAAGGCTACAGGTGTGAATCTTAATTATAAGATTGCTGGCAGGAGAGAGGGGGATATTGTTGTGTCGTATGCCAATGTAGATAAAGCCAATAAGGAACTTGGCTGGAGAGCGGATACCCCTATTGAGGATGTGCTTCTTTCTGCCTGGAATTGGGAGCAGAGTTTAAGAAAATGATTTGTAGCAGATAATATCATAGTTTATGAAAGGAATTGTTCTTGCCGGAGGGTCCGGTACCAGATTATATCCTATTACCAAGGGGGTGAGCAAGCAGCTTTTGCCGGTGTTTGACAAACCAATGATTTATTATCCAATCTCTGTGCTTATGCAGGCGGGGATAAGGGATATTCTGATAATCTCTACGCCACACGATTTGCCCGGTTTCCAGAGACTTTTGGGGAATGGGGAGGATTATGGAGTTAAATTTGAGTATGCCCAGCAGCCTTCTCCCGATGGTTTGGCGCAGGCATTTATAATTGGGGAAAAATTTATCGGGAAGGAAGCAGCCTGCCTGGTTTTGGGGGATAATATTTTTCATGGGAACAATTTTGTGCCAATGTTGAAAGAGGCAGTTAGGGCTGCCGAAGAGGATTCTAAGGCTACGGTGTTTGGGTATTGGGTAAGTGATCCTGAGCGATATGGCGTGGCAGAGTTTGACCAGCAGGGCAATTGTTTGAGTATTGAGGAGAAGCCGGCGCATCCTAAGAGCAATTATGCTGTGGTTGGGTTGTATTTTTATCCTAATAAGGTGGTTGAGGTGGCTAAGGGGATAAAGCCTTCTGCCCGTGGGGAGTTGGAGATTACTACAGTTAACCAGCGTTTTTTGGAGGATGGAGAACTTAAGGTGCAGACTCTTGGCAGAGGTTTTGCTTGGTTGGATACCGGTACTCACGATTCTTTAAGTGAGGCTTCTACGTTTATTGAGGTTATTGAGAAGCGTCAGGGGTTGAAGATTGCATGTTTGGAGGGTATTGCTTTCCGTAAGGGGTGGATTTCACCGGAGCGTATGCGTGAGGTGGCCCAGCCAATGGTTAAGAACCAGTACGGACAGTATTTGTTGAGACTGGTTGAGGATTTTGAGAAAGGAGAACTTAAGGATATTGAATAATTTTTTTTAGGTAAGTGTACCCGGTGACCGAGTACAGCTGTACTCGAGGACCGAGTGACATATTAAACACTTGTTTTTATGGGAGTTATTAAAACAGAACTTGAAGGGGTATTGATTCTTGAACCAAAGGTTTTTGGGGATGAGAGGGGATATTTTTTTGAGAGTTATAATAAGCAGAGATTTCAGCAGGAGGTAGGGATGGATATAGAGTGGGTGCAGGATAATGAAAGCAAATCTTGTTATGGGGTGTTGCGAGGGCTCCATTTTCAGAAGGGTAAAGATGCTCAGAGCAAGCTTGTTAGGGTTGTTAAGGGGAGCGTTTTGGATGTAACGGTTGATATAAGGAAAGGCTCTCCAACTTTTGGTAAATATGTTGCTGTGGAGCTTTCGGAGGATAATCACAGGCAATTGTTTATTCCACGCGGTTTTGCTCACGGGTTTGTGGTGTTGAGCAAGGAGGCAATCTTTCAGTACAAATGTGATAATCTGTACGCTCCTGCTTCAGAGGGGGCTATTGCGTGGAATGACCCACAGATAGGAATTGATTGGGGAATTCCTGTGGAGGATGTGATTTTGAGTGAGAAAGACAAGCATCATCCGCTATTGGCTGATGCACCACAATTGTTTGATATAACTGACAAATTATATTGATGAATATACTTGTAACGGGTGCCAACGGCCAGTTGGGAAATGAGATGAGGATTGTTTCACAAAAAAGTGCAAACAATTATATCTTTACAGATGTTGTTGAGGTTGGGGATGCCCCTACAACATATCTTGATATAACCAATCTGGATGCGGTGAAGGAGATTAAGTCGGAGGCCAA
>JAZSEZ010000105.1:0-1881 GCA_045531975.1 Candidatus Egerieisoma sp.
TTTTTATTTAATCACCTGATAAATCAGAGATTAGTTACCGAATTTTTTTAGAGTTACGGTTACAGTAGCCTCGCTCTTCATACCCCAATTATCTGTAATCACAACTTTAACTTTACACTCAGTGTCAACAACCAAGCTAGTTACGCTAGATTTTCTTGATACAGAGAATGCATCAGCAGCCTCAGTTCCTTTAGCTTTAAACTGAGTAATCTCTAGGTAGTTCTTAGCGTTGTCATCAGCAGCTTCAACGTTAACGTCTTTGATTCTCTCATCTAGTTCCTCAACAGTAGTTGATAGATAGTTACCTTTAGAATCTTTATCGTAAACATTACCAATGTAGAACTTGTCACCTTTCACGTCAACACCTGCAAAATCAGTAACAGAGAACCAAACTGGAGCTGAAGTCTCTTTAGCGGTGTACTCACGTGTTGCATATACCATAGTATTGAAGTCCTCAGCATCGTAATCATATACTGGAACAGATACTTTAGTGCCAGTTTGATATGGCAGGAAAAATGAAGGAATTTGCAGGGAGGAAAATTTGACAATTTGTGATAGAAAAGACTTGTTAATGAGTAATGTTGCAATAATATTATTGCATATATAGTTTGAATTGCTTGTTGGAAATTGCAGAATTGTTAACTTTGTAACTATAAATACTTGTGCTATGGAAAGTTTATACAGATTCTTCAGACAAAAATTGGAAGATACGTCTACAGATTATATCAGGACAATTCACAATAAGATTGAGTGGGATGACAGGCTTGTGGCCATAACGGGAGCCAGAGGTGTAGGTAAATCTACATTGGTACTTCAGCACATAAAACTGTATGAAGATATTAAGGATGTACTATATGTATCAGCGGATAATATATATTTTTCAGCAAATACCCTTTTTGGTCTGGCTGAACAATTTTATACAAATGGTGGTAAAGCTCTCTATATAGATGAGATACATAAATATGATGGATGGTCTCAGGAGATAAAAAACATATATGACACTTATTCCAAGCTTAAAATATGCTATACTGGTTCCTCAATTCTGGATTTGGAAAAGGGTGGAGCAGATTTGAGCCGTCGTAAGCTGGAGTACAAAATGCACGGTCTCTCATTCAGGGAATACATTTCCATCAAATACGGAACAGAAGTCCCTGTGCATTCATTGGAACAGATTCTTGCAAACAATATAAAATTTCCATACAGTTCATACCGTCCTGTAGCTCTGTTTAAAGAATATTTGCAAGAAGGTTATTATCCATTCTTCAAAGAAAAAGGATATTACTTACGACTGAATTCAATAATTCAGAAAATATTGGAAGAAGATATACCCCAATATGCCGAATTGTCTGTATCAACAGTACAGAAACTTAAAAAATTGCTGTATATCATAGCACAAAGTGTCCCATTCAAGCCCAATTACTCAAAACTGGCACTGGAGTTGAACCTGAACAGAAACTTTGTTTCAGATCTTGTAATATGGTTGGAAAAGGCACAGATAATAAACACATTAAGATCACATACACAAGGAATAAGTTCACTAGGCAAAGTGGATAAAGTATACCTTAACAACACAAACCTTGCCTACACTCTTTCAGATACTCTTCCCGACAAAGGAAACCTGAGAGAAACAATATTCCTAGCCTTAACAAAGCCGCTATATTCTGTAACTCCGGCGCAGGCAGGAGACATTAAGATAGGAGATTATACATTTGAAGTAGGAGGAAAGAACAAGACACAAAAACAAATACAGAGAGTCCCTAACGCTTACATTGTGAAAGATGATATAGAATACGGATTCAATAATATTCTCCCACTATGGGCATTTGGATTATTGTATTAATCTATATTTCACAATGGATCTCTATATGTAAGAATTTTTAG
>JAZSEZ010000070.1:0-51261 GCA_045531975.1 Candidatus Egerieisoma sp.
ATTGGGGAACAAAATATTAAAATTTTGTTCCCCAATCTATTTCAAAGGCTTGGTTCCGCCATACAATTATTTCCTCACTTTACACTCTGCTGCCTTAAGTGTATTTACCATAAGAGAAACAATTGTCATTGGACCTACACCACCCGGTACTGGGGTAATATAAGAAGCTTTAGGGGCAACTGTCTCAAAATCAACATCTCCAAGAAGTCTGTATCCGTTCTTTTTGGTATCATCAGCTACACGTGTAATTCCAACATCCACAATAACCGCTCCTTCCCTTACCATATCACCTTTAACAAAACCAGGTGAACCAAGTGCAGCTATTATAATGTCTGCCTGCCTTGTGAAAAACTCAATATTCTTAGTATGGCTATGGCATATTGTTACAGTACAATCACCAGGATCATCCTTCAATGAAAGGAGATTGGCTAAAGGACGTCCTACAATGTTGCTTCTGCCAATAATTACACAATGTTTCCCTTTTGTCTCAATACCATACTCGGCAAGGAGCCTTAAAATACCATAAGGGGTTGCAGGAAGGAATGTGGGGAGTCCAAGAGTCATTCTTCCCACATTCTCTGGATGGAAACCATCTACATCCTTGCATGGGGCTATTGCATTTATCACTGCATCCTCATCAATATGCGGCGGAAGAGGAAGCTGTACAATAAGGCCATCAATATCATCATTATTATTGATTTCCTTAATTATCTCAATCAACTCCTCCTGAGTAATCTCAGCAGGAAAACGATGAAGTGTAGATTTGAAACCTACCTGTGAGCAGGCTCTCTCCTTATGTCCAACGTATGTCTGGCTTGCACCATCATTACCAACAAGAATAGCTGCAAGATGAGGTCTTTTGCCACCGTTTGCAACCCTCTCTTTAACCATTTGGGCAATTTCAAGTTTAATCTTGTCTGAAGTTGCCTTACCATCCAAAATTACCATATATGATATTTGTTAAAGGTTAAAATTATCTTCTTTTCATTCCCTGCATTGCTCTCATAGCTCCAGCGGCTTTATTCTTTATACCGCCACCAGCCATCATCTTCATTACCTTTCTGGTATCTTCAAACTGCTTGAGCAATCTGTTCACCTCTACAATTGTAGTACCGCTACCCTCTGCAATACGTCTTCTTCTGCTGCCGTTTATAACCTGAGGATTGTTTCTCTCATATGGAGTCATAGAGAGAATTATTGCCTCTACACCTTTAAATGCAGAGTTGTCAATATCAACATCCCTTAAAGCCTTTCCAACACCAGGAAGCATAGACGCAAGATCTTTAATGTTACCCATCTTCTTAATCTGCTGAATCTGGTCATAGAAGTCAGAAAGGGTAAACTGGTCTTTAATCAGTTTTTTCTGAAGTTTCTTAGCCTCTTCCTCATCAAACTGCTCCTGGGCTTTCTCTACAAGGGAAACAACGTCACCCATACCCAAGATACGGTCTGCAATACGTTTTGGATGGAACACATCAAGTGCCTCCATCTTTTCACCAGCACTTATGAACTTGATTGGTTTGTTTACAACAGCTCTAATTGAAAGGGCAGCACCACCGCGGGTATCACCATCCAACTTGGTTAGAACAACACCGTCAAAATTCAATCTGTCATTAAAGGCCTTAGCTGTTTCAACTGCATCCTGACCGGTCATTGAGTCTACAACAAACAAAGTCTCTGTTGGGTTGATTGCCTCTTTAATTGCAGCAATCTCGTTCATCATCTGCTCATCAACAGCCAAACGTCCAGCAGTATCCACAATTACCAGAGAATATCCCTCTGCTTTTGCTTTTGCAATTGCATTTTTTGCAATTGAAACAGGATCTTTAGAACCCTCTTCTGTATAAACGGTAACACCTATCTGCTCACCAAGTACTTTCAACTGGTCAATAGCGGCTGGTCTGTATACGTCACCGGCAACCAAAAGTACTTTCTTGCCTCTTTTGGTCTTGCAGTTAAGTGCAAGTTTACCTGAGAAGGTCGTTTTACCTGAACCCTGAAGGCCGGCAACCAGTACAATACCGGGTTCACCTTTAATATTTATATCTGTTGCCTCTGTACCCATAAGCCTTGTAAGCTCATCGTGTACAATTTTAACCATCATCTGGCTTGGCTTAACAGCTTTCAGCACATTTTGTCCAAGTGCAATCTTTTTTACATCGTCGCAGAATGTCTTTGCAATCTTGTAACTTACATCGGCATCCAACAACGCCTTTCTCACATCCTTTAAGGTCTCTGCAACATTAATCTCGGTAATTTTTCCCTCACCTTTCAGAATCTTAAAGGAACTCTCCAGTCTGTCAATTAAATTTTCAAACATATTTATAAACTATCTTTCTATTATTCAGCAAAATACGACTCCAGAACCTTCAATCCGTTTTCATTTACAACAGAGTAAAGATGATGCTTCACAAGCTCTTTATGATATTCCGATGTATCTGTTATAAATTTAAAACTTCCGTCCCATCTGTAGAACAAATCTATTGCTGAAGTATAAAACAATGTTGAATAGTCAACATCCAAATTCTTCCTGTAAAGGCCTTCTTCCATACCTCTACTCAAATTCTCCTTTACCAGTTTTGAGTAAAAATTCATCCTGTCTGTAAAAGAAAACAACGATGGGGATGAATGATATAAAGAGATATCTTTCAAAAGCTGCTGGCCCAACTTTGTAATCTCAGAATTGATTATATGCGCCACTTCATAGAATGCCTGAATAGCATTCTCCCTCTTTTGGGAAGATATCTGAATTTTTTTGTCAAGATCGGCATAAAAATAACCCATAACAGTTCCAATCAGCTCCTGTTTGCTGCTGAAATTGTTATATAAGGTTTTCTTTGTTATTCCAAGGCAGAGGGCTATATGCTCCATATTGAGCATCAGCCCTTTCTCTTTGAATAAATTAAAAGCCTGTTCTGTATACTTTTCTTTAGAACTAACTCTTGGCATAAATCCTGTAAATCACATTCTATAGCTCGTCTGAATAGTATGCTTTAGCAATATCTCTCTGGTTATATTTCATTGCCATAACCTGACCGTATGCACCTGCTGTATGCAAAGCAATCAGGTCACCTCTGCTTGTCTGAGGAAGAATGATGTTCTTGCCAAACTGGTCACTGCTCTCGCAAACAGGGCCTACAACATCATATCTCATCTTACGTTTGTAGTCAGAAGTAAGGTTCTCAATAGCGTGGTGAGCCTGATACAATGCCGGACGGATAAGGTCATTCATACCTGCATCAAGAATGGCAAATTTCTTCTTCTGGCCAACTTTAACATAAAGAACTCTTGAAATCAAGTGACCGCACTGTGCAACAATTGCTCTACCTGGCTCAAAGTGTACATTCTGACCAGGAGCTACAATAAGGTTCTCGTTAATAAGTTTGAAATACTCCTCAAAACTTGCAATTGGGTTCTCATTTGGATTTGCATAATCAACTCCCAAACCACCACCAAGGTTTAGGTTTGCAATGTGCATACCTCTGTCTGTAAACCATTTCTGAAGCTCAGCAACTCTCTCGCAAAGAGTTTTGAATACGCTCAAATCAAGAATCTGCGAACCAACGTGGAAGTGAAGACCAATAAGCTCAACATTTTTGCACTCTTTGAAAAGATTTGCAAAATCCTCAAACATCCAAGGGCTTACACCAAACTTGTTCTCTTTAAGACCTGTAGAGATATATTTGTGGGTGTGGGCATCAATATCAGGGTTGATACGCAAAGCAATCTTTGCAACTTTACCCATACCTGCAGCCAAATCATTGATAACTTTAACTTCTGGAACTGACTCACAGTTAAAGCTGAAAATACCGGCTTTAAGGGCAGTCTTTATCTCTTTATCAGATTTACCTACACCTGCATAAACAACATTCTCTGCACCAAATCCTGATTTGATTGCCAAAGCAACCTCATTACCGCTAACACAGTCTGCACCAAGACCTGCATTCTTAATCATCTCAAGAATTCTTGGATTTGCATTTGCTTTAAGGGCAAAGTGTGCATGATAACCATATTTTTTAATTTGAGCAGTATAAATATCCAAAGTCTTTTTCAAAAGCTCCATATCATAGTAGTAAAAAGGAGTCTCAATGCTCTGGAAAGCTGAAATAGCAGATGCTGTAATCATAGTCTTATATTTATTTTAATCAATTAAATTTACAAATATGTATATTTTGCAAATTTAACAAATTTTTGATTAAATAGACATATTACATATTTAAAGTGTATTTATTACTGGTTGTTAGAACTAAAATAACGAGTTAATTTGGAAATATTCTTAATAAATATTATCTTTAAGCAAGAATTATTAAATATGAATGTGATGAATAAATTATCAGTAATTTTATCCTGTATACTTGTATTAATTTCAATTGCATCTTGTGACAATAAACATATTGACAACGATGATGAGGTAAAAATTAATCAGAACACGAGTTTTCCATCTTCTCTTCCCGATGATGCAGTTGATTTGGGGTTAAGTGTAAAATGGGCACCCATAAATGTTGGTGCTACAAATCCATATGAATATGGAAACTATTACGCTTGGGGTGAGATAGAACCTAAAGAGAACTATTCACAATCAACATATACCCAACCAATTATTTCAAACACTTCATCAAATTCAATAATTGCCACAAAGTTTGATGTAGCATATGTAAAGTGGGGAAATGGATGGAGACTTCCAACAAGTGAAGAGCTTGATGAACTTAAAGAAAACTGCTCAAAAGAAGAAATTACCATAAATGGAATTAATGGTACTAAATATACAAGTAAAAATGGCAATTCCATTTTTCTTCCAGCTGCAGGATATGTACAAGAAAACAGACTTATGTACCAGAATGTTCAAGGATACTATAGGAAAGGGGATGTTAACAATGATGAGTATTTTGGTTATAGCGTGAGGCCAGTAATAGACATAAATAACCCTGTTGAGATTACAAGTGTAGAACTTACAGATGATTCTACTCATCTTCAATATGATAATATAAACAGTAAAATTTATATTAATTACCATTTTAAAGTGGGACTAAAAAACAATTATAATTTTTACAGCAACAGAATAGAAGTAGGATTTGCCATTTACAGAGATGGCCAGATATATGATGAAATAATAGCAGATGATGATATAACCTGTATAAATGGGGAAATAGAGGCTACACCGGAATTCCTTACCATTGAAAACATAAATGGAACATACAAATCTACAACAAAAGGACACTGGCAAGTAGGCCCTTTTATAGGTATAAAATCTGGTAAAGACACTAAAAGGAAATACTCACAGGAGCTTACTGATTTGAATTTTACTTATGAAAGAAAACCTTCAATAGATATTGACTCCATTGACTTCTCTGATCTTATAAAAACTGCAGAGGATTGGATAGGAGTAACTCATCGTGGTGCACATTTTAGTTATGATATGATTATTAATGGAGCACTGTTTATGAATAATGGTTATGAAATTGTATACAATTTGGAAAACACTGGAGAAAGAACAATATATACAGGTTATAACAAATGGACAATTGAAAGATATCCATCAAAACAATGGGCTTTACCTTTTATGGCTGCAGATAAGCTTTTGCCTGCAATTTATCAGTCAAAATATATGTTTGAGAATGATGGAAGAATCAAATTAGACACGCCCACAGCACTTGAAGGACCGGTAATACCAACATTTGACTCACTTACTGTAGCAACAATACAATACAGATCAATTATAACACTTAACAACAGTAATGACACAATAAAGTCACCTATACTGAAATTCAAATACCAATACGGTAGTGGCTCAATTGAGAAAATAGACTCCATTAATGAATAATTGAAAAAAGAAAAAGGATGACCCTGGTCATCCTTTTTCTTTAATATAAAACTCATTATCTGTTGCAATGTTGCTCTCTCAACAAATCAAGAACTGTCTTAACAGGGTTGAATGTGATTAGTGGGGTCTCTACAAACTGTGTATTCCAGTCGCTCATTGCACCATTCCACAAACCAGGAAGCTCCTGAGCTTTAAGAGGTCTGCCCTGGAAGCTCTTCTCAGAAATAAAACCTGTCTTAGGATCTGTATGTTTCAACAAATCATATTTCTCCCCCTTGTAATTCTTAACTGCACAAACAAGATCTACCGGATTGAAGTGTGTGGCACCCTGCATAGCATTATATGCCTGAGGATTGTTCTTGTCAATCTGGGCAGCCTCAAGAATCTGAAGAGATGTGGTGCCATCCTCACCAAGGATAACGTAAGGACCACCACCAGGCTCACCCTCATTCTTAACCATACCGCAAACCCTTACAGGACGGTCCAATTTTACACGCAATACTTTTATAAGCTCCTCTGCAGGCATATCAGGTACTGCAACACAGAACTCATCCTCAAGGAATGCTTTAATCTCAGCAACAAGTTCACCAGGAAGATTATTGCCAAGCTCATCCATCTTTCTCAAATATGCAAATACTTTCTCCTGAAGTTCGGTAGCCTTACCTACAAGAATCTTTTTCCAACGGATAGTCTCATCCAACAAAGACTCTTTAACTACGTTGTCAATATTCTTAATTACAAGTACATCAGCATCAATATCATTAAGGTTAGCAAGCAAAGCACCGTGTCCACCAGGGCGGAACAACAATGAACCGTCATCTTTTGTAAACGGATTGTTATCCATATCAACAGCAACTATATCAGTAGAAGGCTGCTGGTTGGTAAAAGTTACGTGATATTTGCAATTGAAACGTTTCTCATATTTCTCTTTAACTGCAGCATAAAGCTCCTCAAAGCCCTGCTGGTGCTCAACAGAAACGGTAACAACCATTCTAACGTCACCATTTGCATCTTTAGCATAAAGGGCACCCTCTACAAGATGTTCCTCAAAAGGAGTTCTGTTCTCGTTCTCATATTTGTGGAACTGGATAAGTCCTTTAGGCATTGAACCATAATTCCAAGCTTTAGGATACAAAGTAAGGTTAAGGATATTTTGTGCATCAAAGAAAGGGAACAAAGTAATGTTCTCTACAAATTTTGCAGCAGGAGAGCCTTCTGCCAATTTTTCACCTGCAGCAAGTTTGTCTGCAGCCTCAAACAAATCTTTGAACATTCTGGTTGCTGCTCCCGATGCCGGAACAAATTTGCACACATTGCCGCCATAATTCTCAGCTGCAGCTATATATTTTGCCTGCTCCTGCTCAGAAAGCACTTTAATACCTTTGGCTGGAGTAGCGGCAGCCTCAATTGAAAGATAAGGAAACCCCTTTTTAAAATTCTCCAATTGTGTCTGGAGTGTCTCTACGGCAATACCGCGCGCCTGAATCTGTTGTTTTTGTTGTTCAGATAACATAAAATTCTCTCCTGTATTTAAAATTAGATCTTAATTGCTCAAAATTCTGTGGATTTGCTTTCAAATCCGCACAATGTTCAAAGATAGGGAAAATATTTGAGAAATATTCACTTATGTCACTTTGAGTTTTACCCTCCTTACTGAAGAAGTTACAGTTTTTCTCAGGGGGTACAATCTTAAATTCTTTAAGCTCCCCAATATTGAAATGCTCTGCCACAGCCTTAACAGCCATAGTTGTACCGTTAACTTTCCCTTCATAAGAATACCCGGCAATATGAGGCGTGGCAATATCAGCCACAGAAAGCAAATCCAAATTGATTTGAGGTTCACTGCACCATACATCAACAATAACCCCCTGCAACTTCTCCTTTGCCCCCAAAAGGGCCTCCTCCTGCACAACCTCCCCCCTTGAAGAATTTATAAATATTGCCCCCTCTTTCATTTTTCTGAAAAACTCCTCTCCTGCCAACCCCCTGCTTGTAGGGTTCAAATCTGTATGGAGTGTTACAACATCCGAATTTTCAAGCAAATAATCCAAAGAGTAATAATCCTTAAAATCTTTCAGATGCATCTGGCCATTATTGAACCTGAGTGTCTGCTCCCTCTCTTTTGCAGGGTCACATCTGAGCACCTCAAAGCCCATATATTCCCCCATATTTGCAACTCTGCTTCCAACATTTCCAACCCCAATAACACCTAGTACCTTTTTTCTTCCCGACAGTTCACTCTCTTGCCCCGCAACACCACAAGGAAGAGCAATCCCCTTCTTTTGGGCAAGAACATAAAGGGCGGTGAACACATACTGCATCACACCACCTGCATTGCATCCGGCAGCATTGGCAACAGTAATGCCTGCTCTGCGACAATATTCCAAATCTATATGGTCTGTACCTATAGTGGCTGTAGCAATAAACTGCACCTTGCTCCCAGCCAAAAGGGCTTCGTTGCATTTTGTACGGGTCCTTACAACCAATGCATCCGCATCTGAAATTGCACTGCCTGCAATCTCTTTTCCAGGCAGATACAGAACATCCGCAAATTGCTCAAACACCCCTTGAATAAAAGGGATATCCTTATCAACAACTATTTTCATAAAATCAGAAAGTCATTTTAACACTGAAACTGCTTTTCCCGTCAACTTTGCCCTGCACAAACCAGTTTGTCTGGCCATCCTCATCCCTGCTACAACATCTGTAAAGCTCCACACTCTGCCCCGGCAAAACCTCCGAATCATAATTCACAAGAAGTTCCTTAAGTGCATTATCCCTTGCAAATTCAAAATCTAAAGTATCCAAAGCCCAAACAACATATTTCACATTATTCACGTGACCGTTGGTATCAATGTCACTCCATACAACTTTATGGGTATGCACAAGCTCCGGCTCCACATCCTTAGGAAATACCACTTTATCTGCCTGCTGGGCAATTGCATCCCCCATTTCTGAGTTGTTGAAATTCTCAGCCAGATATGTATTGCGCACCATTCGTCGGGAAGAGAGATCAATTATAAGCCAGGATGTTGTGGCACAGGCAAAATTGTTTCCCTGCGGGTCCTCAAGAAGGAAATCCCTCAAATAAAAGAGTCTGTTTGCCCCTTTGTGCCAGGTTTTGAGAACCATTTCATCCCTCCATTTGGGATATCCGTTAAAAATTACCCTCAGGCGGGAAAGTACCCAAGCGGAATTGGATTCTATCATCTCTTCATACCCGAACCCCAATGTAGCAGCATCTCTTCCTGCTGCCTCCTGCAACATATCCAAAAGGGCCGCAGGGCGGAGATTATGGTTTGAATTTGCCTCATAACACGAGACTATACGTTTTTCTGAATATTTTTCTCTCATACGTTATAATAATTACACTGCAAATTTAACAAATACCTTAATAAAGGTACATCCACAAACAATGTAAATTGAAATTCTGTTGTATATTTGCGCCCGATTTATGGATTCTATGGTTAAAGCACAAAAATATATGAGATACGTAGTGGCCGTTTATATGGCCATCTATTTTGTATTCAATGCATCTTTTGTGCATAACCACAACATAGACGGGCACAAGATTTCCCACGCCCACCCATTTACCGGCAAACAGCACACAGAGAATACTGCGGAACTTATCTTTCTGTTCAACAGCACTGCTTCCGTTGCAGCTGAAACACTTACCATTCCTGGCTGTAACTGGGTGGAGGTAAGTGCCCTGTACATTCCGTTGAAGGAAAAGCAGATTGCCGGCACATCATCTGTAAATTTTCTCAGAGGCCCCCCATTCAAAGGTTAAATTTCCAATTTGAGTATTGCCCTAAAGGAGATTGCACCTGACTGTTCCAATAACACTGCAACAGGTAGCCTTTTCCCTTTCCAGGCATTGTAATTTATATTTTCCCGACAATTTCTGTTGGGAAGAAAATATTAATGCATAAAAATTTACCGATGAAAAAAATATTTCTAACAATGCTGGCAGTGCTGGCATTGGGGGTGTGTGCGTATGCCCAGGACCCGCACGTGATTGGACACGTTATTGACAAAAAGACTCAGGAACACGTTGGATTTGTAACTATAAGGCTGGTTGGAACAAATTTTGCCACAATTACCGATGTTACAGGACACTATAAACTTACAAACATCCCGGACGGCAACTATTTGATTGAGGCATCATCTGTTGGATATGTTACAGCAACCCAGCCTATAACCATTACAAGCAATACTACTGCCACAGTCAATTTTACAATAGAGGAGGATGCCCTTCTCCTTGAACAGGTAGTGGTTACAGGAAACCGCAATGAGACCAAAAAGAGACACAGTGCTACCCTTGTGAACGTGGTGAACAATGAAATTTTCAATCTTGTAAGTGCCTCATCTCTTGCCGACGGCCTTAATTTCCAGCCGGGTGTAAGAGTTGAGAATGATTGCCAGAACTGCGGCTTCACACAGGTTAGAATCAACGGCTTGGATGGCCATTATTCGCAGATTCTTATGAACTCAAAACCGGTATTCTCTGCCCTTGCGGGTGTGTATGGTCTTGAGCATATCCCTGCAACTATGATAGACCGTGTTGAAGTGATGCGTGGAGGCGGTTCTGCCCTGTTCGGCTCATCTGCAATTGGAGGTACTATAAACATAATTACAAAAGACCCTGTGGTGAACTCAGCCGAGATAAGCCATACCCTAACCTCAATTGGAATGAGCGGAGCACTTGACAACAACACAACAGCAAATGCCTCGGTAGTGAGCGGGAACGGAAAATCTGGGCTGTTCATTTACGGACAAAGCCGCAATAAGGAGAGTTATGACCACAATGGAGACGGATTTACTGAGATTGGTACAATCAATGCCAAGACATTGGGAATAAACTCATTCTACAATATTACAGACAACTCCAAAATAAGGGCTGAATACAGCTCTACAGATGAATTCCGCAGGGGTGGTGACAATTTGCAGTTGCCTCCGCACCAGGCAATGATTGCAGAGCAGACAGACCACAACATACACGCCGGCAACATCACATATGACATATGGTCTAAAGACTACAAAAAGAAATTTAATGTTTATGCGGCACTGAGGGATACCCGCAGAGACAGTTATTATGGCAGTAACCAGGACCCTAATGCCTACGGCAGCACACACGATTTGGTGGCTGTTGGTGGCGGACAATATGTGCACTCATTTACCAGGTTATGGTTTATGCCTGCAGAACTGATTGCAGGAGTTGAATACAATTACAACTACCTGAATGATGTTACAATAGGTTATGACCACAATGTTACCCAAAAGATTAACATCTATTCAGCATTCCTGCAGAATGAATGGAGGACAGACAAATGGGGATTTCTTGCAGGCGCCCGTATAGACAAACATTCCCTTATAGGAAATCCTATTGTCTCACCACGCGCAAACATAAGGTTCAACCCTTCAAACAAACTCAATTTCAGACTCTCTTACTCTACCGGATTCCGTGCCCCACAGGCATTTGATGAGGACTTCCATATTGCCATTGTAGGTGGAGAAAGGGTTGTAACTGTACTTGCAGAAGATTTGAAACAGGAGAGTTCAAACAGTTTCAGTTTCTCTACAGACTGGTACCTTACATTTGGCAAAGTTCAGAGCAACATTATGCTTGAGCTGTTCCATACCAACCTGAAAGATGTCTTTACTATAAGGATGCTTGAGGAGTTTGACTCAAAAGGGAACCAGGTACAGGAGCGTTACAACGGAAGCGGTGCTACTGTAAGCGGATTGAACCTTGAGGGTAAGGCAGTATTCAGTTCTGCATTTATGGCACAGGCAGGGCTAACTTGGCAGAAGAGCCGCTACAAAGAGCCTTCAGAGTGGAGTGAGAACCCTGAGGTTCCTGCAGCAGAACGTATGTTCAGAACGCCGGATGTGTACGGATACTTCACAATACAGTACACCCCAACCAAAAAATTCTCCGCTTCACTTACCGGAACCTACTCAGGTCCAATGTTGGTGCAGCATATGGAGAGTTCCGGAACACCTATTGACATAGCTGTAGAAACCCCTTCATTTTTAGATGCCAACCTTAAGATATCCAAAGATTTCACCATCTTCCCAATGGTAAATCTCCAGATTAACGGTGGAGTAATGAATATTTTCAACTCATTCCAGAAAGACTTTGACACAGGGGTAGAAAGGGATTCGGGCTATATATACGGCCCAATGATGCCAAGAAGTTTGTATTTTGGGGTAAAGTTATCTTTATAAATAATAAAAAGGGCCTGACGGGCCCTTTTTATTTAAGTATCAATTTTAAAACAATTTCTCCATTCAGCATCTTGTTCATCTGCGCAACAATATCCTCCTTCCTGTAATACAATTGTGTCCTTATAATAGATGAATTTACAGTACAATACAGAATCCCATCCCTAAAGAATTTGTTTGAAGTAGCCT
Source organism: Candidatus Egerieisoma sp. (assembly GCA_045531975.1). Taxonomy (GTDB): domain Bacteria; phylum Bacteroidota; class Bacteroidia; order Bacteroidales; family UBA932; genus Egerieousia. The sequence goes on from JAZSEZ010000070.1 coordinate 12,239, forward strand.
TTGCCCCAGCCTCACCCACAATCAGATCCCAGGCCTGGAAGATTCTGACCCTCTGAAGCCCGTCCTCCAAATGCTCCTCCTTAATGAATTCCTTAAGAATTGCAGAAATAAGTTGAGTATTCTCCCTTTTCATCCCGACGAATTATGAATTACATTAAATTTGAGAATAAACACCACCTGCAACCTCGTATGAACGGCACTCATTGGTAAACCTTTCCACAATAGAAGCCATCCTCACCTTATTGCTGTCTGAAATGAAAATCTGCCCGAAATAATCCCCGGCAACAAGCCCCAGCAAATACTCAACCCTCTGCATATCAAGTTTGTCAAAAACATCATCAAGCAAAAGGATTGGGGCCACTCCATGCAACTGTTTCATAATATCAAACTGGGCAAGTTTGAGTGCCACCAGAAAACTCTTCTGCTGCCCCTGTGAACCGCACCTTTTCAATGGCATACAATTAAGGGTAAAATCTATATCATCTTTATGAATACCGGATGAGGTAAATTTAAGAATTGAATCCTTCTCCCAGTTCTCCTTAAGAATCTCCTCAAGAGAACCATTCTGCAAATCAGAAATATACTTGAGCTCAACAATCTCCTTACTGCCACTAAGAGCCGCATAATAAGAGCACACCCTTGAAACAAGATTTTCACACAGCTCTTCCCTTTTCCTATATATGTAGTCTGCGTGAACAGACATCTGCATATCAATTGTCTCCAAAAGATCCCACGCCACAGAAGGCATCTTAAGGAGCTTGTTCCTCTGCAACAAAAGCTGGTTATAGGACTGCATCCTTTTAAGATACTCTTTATCAATCTGGGAAAGAATAAGGGTAAGAAATTTCCTCCTCTCCTCACCTGAACCGTTCACCAGAATTGTATCTGCAGGAGATACCATTACTATAGGGTAACGCCCAATATGCTCAGATATCCTTTTATACACTTTTGCATTCTTTTTCACTACTTTCTCCCCTTCCCTCTTCAATCCAATGCTAATGGAATCCTCAGTATTGTCATCCAGAACATACGTACCATTCACTGCAGTAGAATCAAGGCCAAAAGTAAACGTATAGGCATCGGTACTGGAAAAAAAACTTTTGGTCATAGACAAATAATAAATTGCATCAAGCAGATTGGTCTTTCCCTCACCATTATTGCCTGATATACAGTTTATCTTCTTTGAGAACTCTAGCTGGGCCTCACTTATATTTTTAAAATTATTTACTGATATCCTCCTTAAATACATTTCCTCTACTCATTAACAAAACTAATCAAATCCTCTTCCAAAGCCTCTATTCCACCAGGGTACAACTCATTTACAAAACCTGAAATTTTTTGTGAAGTATCCCTATTTTTTATCTTAACAATCAAAGATTTCATTTCACCTGCATCCATATTCTGCATCATAGTGGCTACAATAGCATGGGAAAGGCCATAATAATATTGCCCCTCCTCCTTATGTATCTTATAAAATTCGCTTTGGGAAAGGTTAAAGAAATTTTCAAGATCAAGCTCCCCAAGCATATGCATTGTTTTAATCTTACCTTTTATATATGCAGGAAAAACCGCCTTGAATCCTTTCTTGGTATTCTTAAGACTCTCAAAATACTCTGCCAAACCCTCATTTAACCATATTGGAGGATTTCTTTTTTCAAATACTGTACGGGTAAAATGGTGGCTCAACTCGTGGTAAATCACCGGTAATGCTTCAGCTACCCCTTTTTCCATACCCAAAATGACTGCCTGCTTCTTAGTTGGAATATATACTCCACTAATTCTGCCACCGTATGTCTTATCCTTTATATTAACCTGATAATCCGGATTATTGGGATAAACACCCCTCATATATTTGTATCCTTCGCCCTTATCCTTAAAAGTTTTCAGTTCTACTGTAAATACCTCATTAATACCAATCCTGTTGTAGAAATCAAACATATAATCTACCATCTGATTAATCATCTCTCTGGATTTGTCGGGAAGAGGATCACCGGAATATTTTATATGCCCGGCTGCATACATTGTGTTTATGATGCCAAGGGCTATGGTTATGGCAAGGGACAATTTTTTCATCTGCTTTTTCTTTTCAAATATTTTTTCTGCTCGCTCTTGCCCATATCCTGCATTATAAGTTGCTCATCCAGCACACAGGTGTATTTTTCCCCCTTTTCAAGCTTCACATCTCCCTTATCTGTTCTGAAAACTGGGGAGAAATGTGTATAGGCATACCCTGAAGGCTTGCCATTCTGGAACAGGTTCTCATCAAGGAAAAAGAAACTTACAGACAACCCGCTATGGGATGCAAGGGCAATGGGAGTGCCCACATCCACACTTTCACCAGGAAAAACCAGCAGCTCGGACAAGTTCAGATAAGCTGCAAATGTATCATCCTTATGATACAACAATACTCCCGACAAATAATCAGTCTTGCACACCACTCCCCTCCTGCAAGCATAAACAGTATCCCGATAGTTTATCTTGAAAGTAAAAGTCCTCGACCTTTCCCTGGGATCAATCATCCATTCAACATCACTGTTGGGTCTGACAGGAAGCGAATAAACAAACGAAGGGTTGAAATCCTTTGGGAAAACACCTCTGTAAAAATTGTAACTGCCGTTTTCCGGCTTGTTTACAACACTGTTTTTCTTATAATACTCAACCACATTTTTACCCTTCTGCAGTTTGTGTAATTCTTTTTGTTTCCTTATAAGAGTATATGGACAATAATCTGAATTTGTATAGCACAACTGGCTGTCACCGTTATTTGCAGGTGAAGCCTCATGCTTTCCGTCAATCACCCTGTACGGGTACTTTAACAGATACCTCAATGATTGTCCCTGCAAAGAAGAGAATACAAACGCAAACAGAAGTGTATACAGAATCTTTTTCATATTACAATTATAGTAAAAATTTAAGAATAAACTTTGCTATCAGTAAAAATATTGTAAATTTGCACCCTTGCTTTAATTGTGGTGTAGTAGAAAATATAATAATACAATAATAATATGTCAACAAACAAGAAAATCCAGGAGCCAGAAGTTAATGTAGGAGAGGCTCTATCAAAGACTGAGAAGTTTTTTGAGACTTACAAGAAACACATCATTTATGGTACTGCTGCAATCATTGTAGTTGTTGCTGCTGTAATGCTTTACCACAACTTTGTAACCCTACCTGCTCAGCAGGAGGCTATGGCACAGACTTACACTGCAGAGCAGTATTTCAGAGCAGGTGAGTTTGACAAAGCTCTTAACGGTGACGGTAATGCACTAGGTTTCAACCAGATTATCAGCGAGTACGGCACTAAATCTGGTGAGGCTGTTTATTTCTACGCAGGTGTTTGTAACCTTCAGTTGGGCAACTATGCAGAGGCTGTAGCAAACCTTAAGAAATATAACGGCAAAGATGAGATCATTGCTGCAAGAGCTCTTGCTTGCATTGGAGATGCATACGCTGCACAGAATGATTTTGCTTCAGCTGTAAACAACTACAAAGCTGCTGCAGCTGCTGCAGACAATATGCTTGCTGCAAATTACCTTTTGAAAGCAGGTATCGTTTGCGAGGAGATGGGCAAACCTGAGGAGGCTCTTAAATTCTACCAGCAGATTAAAGACAAATACATCCAGTCTCCAGAGGGAATGGAGGTAGACAAATACATATCACGCATTCAGAGTGCAAAATAATTTTCTTAACTGCTAAATCATAAAAACTATGGGAAGAGCGTTTGAGTTCAGAAAAGAGAGAAAAATGAAACGTTGGGGCAATATGGCCCGCGTATTTACAAGATTGGGTAAAGAGATTACCATTTGTGCTAAAGCAGGTGGTCCTGATCCTGATACTAACCCAAGATTGCGTACTCTTATTCAGACTGCAAAGAGTGAGAATATGCCTAAAGACAACATTGATAGAGCTATCAAACGTGCAGTTGAGAAAGATACAGCTGATTACAAGGAGATTGTATACGAAGGTTATGCTCCTCACGGAATTGCAGTGCTTGTAGAGACTGCAACTGACAACAACAACAGAACTGTTGCCAACGTAAGAAGCTACTTCAACAAGTTTGGCGGTTCTCTTGGCACATCAGGCAGCGTAGAGTTCATGTTTGAGCGCAAATGTGTATTCAACGTTGTTGGAAAAGATGGCTTGGATATGGAAGAGCTTGAGCTTGAAATGATTGACTATGGTGTAGATGAGATTTTCCGCGATGAGGAGGAGAATACAATTACCATCTACGGTGCATTTGAGTCTTTCGGTGATATTCAGAAATATCTTGAGAGCAACTCATTTGAGATCAAATCAGGTCAGTTTGAGAGAATCCCTACAAATGACCCTAAAAAACTTACTGCCGAAGAGAAAGCTGACGTTGAGAAACTTCTTGCAAAACTTGAGGAGGATGATGACGTTCAGAACGTATACCACACAATGGATATGGCAGAGTAGTTCCCTTGTAACAGGAATAATTGAATACCGCACTGATTATATCAGATGCGGTATTTTTTTTATCGGGAAGAACGAAAAAATATCAATTTTTTATGGAAAAGGTTGTTTAATTTACTACTTTTGTTGGATAAAATGCACTTAAAATAACTTTTTAAAAATATATTGATATGGAACTAACTCATATTGAGCACATTGGTATTGCAGTTAAATCATTGGAGACTGCTATTCCTTACTACGAAGAGAAACTTGGTCTAAAATGCTACGCTATTGAAGAGGTAGCTGACCAGAAAGTTAAAACAGCATTCTTTAAAATTGGCCAGACTAAAATTGAGCTTCTAGAGAGCACTTCTCCAGAGGGTACAATTGCCAAATTCATTGAGAAAAAAGGCGAGGGTGTTCACCACATTGCTTTTGCAACTAACGGTGTACAGGCAGCATTGGATGAGATGGCTGCTAAAGAGGTTCAGCTAATTGACAAAGCTCCTAGAAAAGGTGCTGAGGGCTTGAACATTGCTTTCCTACATCCAAAATCAACTTGCGGTGTTCTTACCGAGCTATGCGAGGATCCTTCAAAAATGTAATTGAAATTTAAACCTAATACTTAAAAATTTAAAAATGAGCCAACAACTCGAACAAGTAAAAGCGTTGATTTCTCTACGTGAGAAAGCACGCATTGGCGGTGGTCAAAAAAGAATTGACTCACAGCACGAAAAAGGCAAATATACTGCTCGTGAAAGAATCAACATGCTTCTTGATGAGGGAAGTTTTGAGGAGTTTGATATGTTTGTTACACACCGTTGTACAAACTTTGGTATGGAGAAAAACGTATTCCTTGGTGACGGTGTTGTAACCGGTAGAGGTACAATTGACGGCCGTATGGTATACGTATTCGCTCAGGACTTTACTGTATTCGGTGGTTCTCTTTCTGAGAGCTTTGCAATGAAGATCTGTAAAGTAATGGATAAAGGTATGACTATGGGTGCTCCTGTTATTGGTCTTAACGACTCAGGTGGAGCTCGTATCCAGGAGGGTGTAAACGCTCTTGCAGGTTATACTGAGATTTTCCAGAGAAATATCCTTGCATCAGGTGTTATTCCTCAGATTTCTGCAATCTTTGGTCCTTGTGCAGGTGGTGCTGTATATTCTCCAGCTCTAACCGACTTCAACATTATGACAAGAGGTACAAGCTATATGTTCCTAACTGGTCCTAAAGTTGTAAAATCTGTAACTGGTGAGGATGTAACTCAGGAGCAGCTTGGTGGTGCAAGCGTACACGCTTCCAAGAGTGGTGTTGCACACTTTGCAGTTGACAATGAGGAGGAAGGTCTTGAGGTAATAAAAGCTCTATTGAGCTATATTCCTCAGAACAACTTGGAGGAGGCTCCATACGTTGAGACTAACGACCCTATTGACAGACTTGAGGATTCACTTAACGAGATTATCCCTGACGACCCTAACAAACCATACGATGTATACGAGGTAATTGGTGCTATCGTTGACGAGGGTAAATTCCTTGAGGTTCACAAAGACTACGCTAAAAACATTGTTGTTGGTTTCGCACGCTTCAACGGCCAGTCAGTTGGTATCGTAGCTAACCAGCCTAAAGCTTTGGCAGGTGTTCTTGATAACAACTCTTCAAGAAAAGCTGCACGTTTCGTACGTTTCTGCGACGCATTCAACATTCCATTGGTAACCCTTGTAGACGTTCCTGGTTTCTTGCCTGGTACACAGCAGGAGTATGGTGGAATTATCCTTCACGGTGCTAAACTTCTTTACGCTTACGGTGAGGCTACTGTTCCAAAAGTAACTGTAGTTCTAAGAAAAGCTTACGGTGGTGCATACTGTGTGATGAGTTCTAAACATCTACGTGGTGACATCAACTACGCTTGGCCTACAGGTGAGATTGCAGTAATGGGTCCTTCTGGAGCTATTGAGGTTCTTTACGGTAAAGAGATGAAAGAGGCTGCAGATCCTAAAGCATTTGCTAAAGAGAAAGAGAAGGAGTACAGAGATGCATTTGCAAACCCTTACAACGCTGCAAAATATGGTTACATTGATGATGTAATTGAGCCAAGAAATACTCGTTTCCGTATTATCAGAGCTCTTCAGGAGCTTCAGACCAAGAAACTTGTAAATCCAGCTAAGAAGCACGATAACCTTCCTCTATAATTTAAACAACAATTAAAATGAAGAAATTTTACAGTTTAATATTGTTGTTGGGAGTTCTTGTCTGCGCTTCTAATGTGTATGCCCAGAATATGTCCGACATGCGCCTTAATGAGGTATTGGTTACCAATACTGAGGGGTTTGAGGATGATTATGGCTACAGAAGCGGTTGGATTGAGCTTTTCAACACTTCATACGGTACAGTAGATATTGCGGGCTGTTATCTTTCTACAGATCCCAATAATCTTACAATGTATAGAATTCCTAAAGGTGATGTACTTACTAAAGTACAGCCTCGCCAGCACATCCTTTTCTGGGCTGACGGCATAGCTAACAGGGGTACTTTCCACCTTGGATTTACCTTGGATGGCGCTAAAGAGTTGATTTTCACTGCAGCAGACGGTAGAACCGTTATAGACAGAGTTGAATTCCCAGCTTTGGAGCCAAACAAATCTTATGGTAGAAAAACTGATGGTGTGGGTACATCTGCTGAAATGGGAGTTGTATATAAATCATTTAGAAATTCAAAGTTGGCCGCAGAGGCTAATGCTGACAAAACTACCAAATATGGTTGGATTAATATGGAGAATCCTACTCCAAGTACAAATAATGCGACTATGGATGGTGAGTCAAAATCAGCAATGATGGCAAAATCAGACCCTCACGGTATCTTCCTTACATTAACTGCAATGTGCGTTACATTCCTTGCATTGGCTATTTTATTCCTTGTATTCAAACAGATTGGTAAATTCCATATCAGGAAAAAATCAGAAAATGCAGTTAAGTCTTTTGAAGGTACAGCACAGAAAGCAAAAGCAGATACTTCTGGACAGGTTTCTGCAGAGACTTATGCTGCCATATCAATGGCTATCCATTTGTTTATGGTTGAGAACGAAGCCCACGACTTTGAGGACACAGTTCTTACAATAAACAAAGTATCAAGAACATATTCACCTTGGAGTTCTAAGATTTACACTCTAAGAGAGACACCACAACTAAAAAAATAATCCATTAAAGAAATTTACACAATGAAAGAATATAAATTGAAAATTAACGGTAATGATTATGCTGTTACCGTTAACGAGGTAGATGGCTCAATGGCTGAGGTGGAGGTAAACGGAACTCCATTCAAAGTTGAGTTTGAGAAACCAGTTAAGAAAGCTGCTCCAGTTGCTAAACCTATGGCTCCAAAGGCTACCCCTGCTGGTGCTCCTGAGGTTAAAGTTTCTAAACCTGCTGCTGCAGCCGGTGCAGGCCAGGCAGTTACTTCGCCACTTCCAGGTGTTATCCTTGAGGTTTCTGTTAAAGTTGGTGATGCAGTTAAGAGAGGCCAGAAAGTAATGGTTCTTGAGGCTATGAAAATGGAGAACATTATTGAGGCTACTGCAGACGGTACAGTAACAGCTATAAAAGTTGATAAAGGTGATTCAGTACTTGAGGGTGCTCCACTTGTAATAATTGGTTAATTATGGTTTACGAAGCTAGTATTTTAGATAACTTGAACCAGTTCTTGATGTACACAGGATTTGCCAACGTAACACTTGCGCATATCATAATGATCATCATTGGACTAGTGTTCATATACCTTGCCATTACCAAGGATTGGGAGCCTATGCTTCTTATTCCTATTGGCTTTGGTATCCTTATTGGTAACATTCCATTGTTCCCAGGTCTTAACGTAGGTGTATACGAGCAAGGTTCTGTATTGAACATCTTCTATGGTGGTGTTCAGCAGGGTTGGTATCCACCGTTGATTTTCTTGGGTATTGGTGCTATGACAGATTTCTCTGCACTAATCTCAAATCCTAAACTTATGCTTATTGGTGCTGCAGCCCAGTTTGGTATCTTTGGCGCTTATACTGTTGCTCTTGCTTTGGGCTTCAGCCCTGCTGAGGCTGGTGCAATTGGTATCATTGGTGGTGCTGACGGTCCTACAGCTATCTTCTTGTCTGGTAGACTTGCTCCAGATTTGATGGGTGCAATTGCTGTATCAGCTTACTCTTATATGGCTCTTGTTCCAGTTATCCAGCCACCAATTATGAGGTTGCTTACAACTGAGAAAGAGAGACTTATCAAGATGAAACCTCCAAGGGCAGTGACCCCTACAGAGAAGAGATTGTTCCCTATTGTAGGTTTCCTTCTAACAGCATTCATCGTACCTTCAGGTATTCCACTATTGGGTATGTTGTTCTTCGGTAACCTAATTAAGGAGTCTGGTGTAACAAAACGTTTGGCAACTACAGCAAGCGGTCCGCTTGTAGATGTAATCACTATCCTTATTGGTATTACCGTAGGTGCTTCAACTCAGGCAGACAAATTCCTACAGTGGAGCTCAGTTAAGATCTTCATCCTTGGTGCATTCTCATTTGTTATTGCAACATTTGCAGGTGTATTGTTTGTGAAGTTCTTCAACTTGTTCCTAAAAGAGGGCAACAAAATCAACCCTCTTATTGGTAACGCTGGTGTATCGGCAGTTCCAGATGCAGCACGTGTATCAAACAACGTAGGTTTGGAGTACGACAAGAGAAACTATCTATTGATGCACGCTATGGGTCCTAACGTAGCAGGTGTTATTGGTAGTGCTGTTGCAGCAGGTATCTTGCTTGCATTCCTTGCATAAGCTTAACATTACCTATATAAAGAGAACCGGGTCATCACTGATGATCCGGTTTTTTTTGTGCAATAATCACCACAATTCTGCACAAACCGCCGGCGCAAAAATGAGAATGTGCAGGAAGCGCCCCATTCCTGCACAAAGTAGCAAACGAAGGGGGCAAAGTATGCTAAGGATGAGGATTTTCCGCACAAAAGTACAGGAATAATTATTTAAAAGAGAAATTGGTAAAAAACTGTCGGGAATATGTTTATTTTCAATAATAATTTATCTGCAAGGTGGGTTATTCAAATAAAGTTGTGTAACTTTGAAAGACATTTTTTCTAAAAAATTTATAGGAGATTATATATATGCAAAACAAGCTGCAAGAATTGACAGACAAACTCTACAATGAGGGGCTGTCTAAAGGTAAACAGGAAGCCGAGCAGATGAAGGCAAATGCCAAGAATGAGGCAGCCCAGATTATTGCCCAGGCTAAGGCTCAGGCGAAGGAGATTCTGGCAAAGGCCCAGGCTGATGCTGCTGAGCTGAAATCCAAAACAGAGAATGATGTTAAAATGGCATCACAGCAGGCATTCACTGCTGTAAAGAAACAAATTGAGAATGCAATTGTAGCAAAAGCAATTGCAGCTCCTGTAAAAGCAGCTACAACTGAGACAGAGTTCCTTAAAGAGATTGTAAAAAGCGTAGTTACTGCATTCAATCCTTCAAATTCAGACTCTGTTGCATTGGAAATAATTCTTCCTGCCGACAAACAGGCAGAAATGGAGAAATTTGCAAAAGAGACCCTTTCAAAGATTTGCAGTGCAGGTATTGAGGTACAGTACAGCAAAAATATTCAGGGCGGTTTCAAAATCTCACCTAAAGGAGAAGGATATATGCTTAGCTTCACCGACAAAGATTTTGAGAACATCATTGCAGAGTATCTGAGACCTAAAACCAAAGCACTCCTTTTTGGCTAACAATTGAAGATCCGTTATGGGGAATTATCATTACATAATTGCCGGATTGCCTGAACTGGTTCTGAATGCCGACAACAAGTCATTCTCATACGATGCTGTAAGGGAATCTGTATACTTCAGCAGCAGTGAGAAAGACCGCCGCCTTATTGAGTGGTTTGACTTTGGAACCAATGAAGAGAATCTTACATCCCATTTCTACAGAGCAGCATCAAAATGCAAAAACAGGTTCATACAACAGTATTTTGCACTTGACCTTGAGATAAGAAACCGCAAGGTTGATTATGTTGCCCAAAAGATGGAGAGAGATGGCAGTTCTTACAAAGTGCAGGCAAATTGTAATTTGGATTTGAATGAGGAACAGCTTAAGAATTTGCAGGGAATTTTTGAGAACAAGAATATCCTGGAGAAGGAACAGCTGCTTGACAAATTCAAATGGGATTACATTAACAGTCTGAACGAATACGGCACCTTTAATATGGATGTGATCCTTGCTTTCCTTGCCAAGGGGAAACTTATTGACAGGTGGAACAAATTGGACCGCAAGGCTGGAGAAGAGATGTTCCGCAAGCTGGTAGACGAGGTTAGAGGAACCTTTAAAGGAATTGAAAATAAAATATAAAAACAATATATGAGTACCACAGGAAAAGTTACAGGTATCATTGCCAATCTGGTTACAGTAGAGGTTGATGGTCCTGTTGCACAAAATGAAATATGCTACATAAAGCTTGGTGAGAGCAAGCTTATGGCAGAGGTCATAAAGGTGAATGGCAAAAGTGCATCTGTTCAGGTATACGAAAGTACCCGTGGTGTAAAGAAAGGAAACGAAGTGGAGTTTATGGGCTTTATGCTTGAGGCTACACTTGGCCCGGGACTTCTTTCCAGCAACTATGACGGTTTGCAGAACAACCTTGCTACAATGACCGGTGTGTTCCTTCAGAGAGGTGAATACACAGCACCTATAGATTTGGAAAAAGAATGGGATTTCACCCCTATTGCAAAACAGGGCGACAAAGTTGTTGCCGCTGATTGGCTTGGAGAGGTAAAAGAGGGATGGCTTCCTCATAAAATTATGGTTCCTTTCAGCTTCAACGGAGATTACACAGTAAAATCTGTTAAGGCTGCAGGAAAATACAAAGCATCAGACACTGTTGCAGTTGTAACTGATGAGAACGGCGAAGACCATAATGTTACAATGGTTCAGAAATGGCCTGTTAAAGTTGCTATTGGAGGTTACAAGGAGAAACCTCGTCCATACAAAATTATGGAGACAGGTGTAAGATGTATTGATACCCTTAACCCAATGGCTGAGGGTGGTACAGGATTCATTCCAGGACCATTCGGTTGCGGTAAAACAGTACTTCAGCACGCAATAGCAAAACAGGGAGAGGCAGATGTAATCATTATGGCAGCTTGTGGAGAGCGTGCAAATGAGGTTGTTGAAATCTTTGCAGAGTTCCCTGAACTTATTGATGCACGTACAGGCCGCAAATTGAGTGAGCGTACAACCATTATCTGTAACACCTCAAATATGCCCGTGGCAGCCCGTGAGGCATCTGTATACACGGCAATGACAATTGGTGAGTATTACAGGGCAATGGGATTGAAAGTTCTCCTACTTGCAGACTCAACTTCAAGATGGGCACAGGCACTTAGGGAGATGTCCAACAGAATGGAGGAGCTTCCAGGAGCGGATGCATTCCCGGTAGACCTTCCTGCAATTATCTCAAACTTCTATGCAAGGGCAGGTATTGTAAAACTTAACAACGGAGAAACAGGCTCTGTAACCTTTATTGGAACAGTATCACCTGCCGGCGGTAACCTTAAAGAGCCGGTAACTGAATCTACCAAAAAGGCTGCAAGATGTTTCTACGCCCTTAACCAGAACCGTGCAGACCGTAAAAGATATCCTGCAGTAGACCCAATTGATTCATACTCAAAATATTTGGAATACCCTGAGATTGCAGAATATTTGAATGCAAAAGTGGATCCACAGTGGGTTGAGAAAGTAAACAAGGCAAAGAACTATATACTTAGAGGAAAAGAGGCTTACGAACAGATAAATATCCTTGGTGATGACGGTGTTCCTATGGAGTACCACAACAGATACTGGAAGAGTGAGCTTATAGACTTCATCATCCTGCAGCAGGATGCATTTGACAGCATAGACTGCTCTACACCAATGGACCGTCAGGAGTTTATGCTTAACAAAGTTCTTGAAGTTTGTGATGCACCTGTAGAGTTTGACAGCTTTGAGGATTGCGGAGCACACTATAAGAATATAATTAACATTATGCGCCAGATGAACTACTCTGTATTCAAAAGCGCAGACTTTGAAAAATATCTTGAGCAATTAAACAAAACAATCAACCATGACAACTAAAGCATTTCAAAGAATATACACCCAGTTGGAGGCCATTACAAAGGCTACCGTTGCCCTAAAGGCACAGGGAGTATCCAACGATGAGCTTGCTACCGTTCACGGGAGATTGGCTCAGGTAGTGAAAATTAAGGGTGACCTTGTTACCCTGCAGGTATTCTCTGGTACAGAGGGTATCCCTACAAACTCTGAAGTGATTTTCTTTGGAGAACCGCCTGCACTTAATGTAAGCGAGCAGCTTGCCGGCCGTTTCTTCAACGCATACGGAGAGCCAATTGACAATGGTCCTGCTGTAGACGGAGAAAAGAGATATATTGGTGGCCCGTCGGTTAACCCATACAGAAGAAAACAGCCTTCACAGCTTATCCCTACAGGTATTGCAGGTATAGACCTTAACAATACACTTGTATCGGGCCAGAAGATTCCTTTCTTTGCCAACGCAGACCAGCCTTACAACCAGGTAATGGCAAACGTGGCACTAAGGGCAGACGTAGACAAAATTATCCTTGGCGGTATGGGGCTTACCAATGATGATTACCTGTACTTCAAACAGATGTTTGAGAATGCTGGTGCATTGAACAAAATCATCTCATTTGTAAATACCACAGAGCAGCCTCCGGTAGAGCGTCTGCTTATCCCGGATATGGCCCTTACTGCAGCAGAATATTTTGCTGTAGACAAAAATGAGAAAGTGCTTGTACTCCTTACAGATATGACCCTGTATGCAGATGCCCTTTCAATTGTAAGTAACCGTATGGACCAGATTCCTTCAAAAGACTCAATGCCGGGTTCACTTTACTCAGACCTTGCAAAAATCTATGAGAAGGCAGTTCAGCTTCCCGACGGAGGTTCAATTACCATCATTGCAGTAACAACCCTTAACGACGGTGACATTACCCACGCAATTCCGGATAATACAGGTTATATTACAGAGGGACAGCTGTTCCTAAGAACAGATACCGATACAGGAAAAGTTATCATTGACCCGTTCCGTTCACTATCACGTCTGAAACAGCTTGTAATTGGAAAACAGACACGTGAAGACCACGGACAGGTAATGAATACAGGAGTGCGTCTTTATGCAGATGCAGCCAATGCAAAAACAAAACTTGAGAACGGTTTTGATTTGAGTGACTACGACTTGCGCTGCTTGGATTACGCAAAAGACTACTCAAACAAACTCCTTGCAATTGACGTAAACATTAAGATAGACCAGATGCTAGATACCGCTTGGGATCTGTTTGGAAAATACTTCAAACCAGAAGAGCTTGGTATTAAACAAAATCTTGTTGACAAATACTGGAAAGGCAACTAATTATGGCAATCAAATTCCAATATAACAAGACATCACTCAACGAGCTGAACAAGCAACTTAAGATAAGGAAGAACGCCCTCCCTACCCTAAAGAACAAGGAGAGTGCGTTGCGCCTTGAGGTTAAGCGTGCCAAAGCCACAAGTGATGAGCTTATGGAAAAACTTGATGCCTCATTAAAAGCCTACGAGTATTTGGCAGCATTGTGGAATGAATTTACCCCTGGCCTTATTGCCGTAAAAGATGTAATACTAAAAATTGAAAAAGTTGCCGGAGTAAAAACCCCTGCTTTGGTGGAGGTTAAGTACGAGGTAAATGAGTTTGACATCTTCAAAAGGCCGCTCTGGTACTCAGATGGTGTAGACATTCTGCAGCAACTTGCCCAGATTGGAATTGAATCTGAAATTTATCGGGAAAAAATGAGAATTCTCGATTTTACCAGAAAGAAAACTACCCAAAAGGTGAATCTTTATGAGAAGGTTCAGATTCCTGGATATCAGGAGGCAATCAGGAAAATTAAGAGATATATGGAAGATGAGGAGAATCTTTCAAAAGCATCTCAGAAGATAGTAAAAACCCGACACTTAATTGAAGAGGAGGAGAACAATGATTAAGAAAATGACTAAATACTCATTTGTGGTATTCCACAAAGAGGTGGAAGATTTTCTGAAGAATCTCCAGGAAATAGGTGTTGTAGACGTTACAAGACAAAAACGTGCAATTGACTCATACTCAATGGAGAAGTTTGAGGAGATTGCGCAATATAATGCTGCAGTGGGAGCTTTGCAGAGAATTAAAGCAGATGCAGTAAAAAAAGGAATGGCAATTCCTGCATACAAACCACAACAAGAAGATTACTTTACCTTATATAAGGATATGAGTGCCCTTAAGGAAACCCTCAAGGGGAAAATCTTTACCCTTAAAGGTGAGTTAGCTGAAGCATTACCTTGGGGAGCCTTTACAAATAAAAACCTTAGGGACATTGAGGCATTAGGTTATACCCCTTATTTCTTTTCTGTTTCGCAGCAGAAATACAATAAGGAATGGGAAAACCTCTATCCTATCCATATTCTGAACGAATATGAAGGTAAGACTTATTTTGTTGTAGTAATGGAGGGTTCTGAAAAACCAGAGCTTAAAATACAGGAAGCAACATTCCCTACGGTATCTGCAGATGTAATTAAAGCAGAGCTGGATGAATGTGAAATACTTGCAGCCCAAACTGAACAACAATTGCTTGCCCTTACCAATTGCATTGATGATCTGAAACAGATAAAAGAAAAACTCTTCTGTAACCTGGATCTTTACCTTGCAAATGGCGCATCGGAGAAGAGAGCAGATGAAACAATTGTAATTTTTGAGGCTTTTGCACCTACAGATATAGAATCTGAGGTAACAGATTTTCTTGAAAAGAACAATGTTTATTACCTTAAAGAGGCTGCTAAAGGTGAGGATAATCCTCCTATAAAACTTAAAAACAATTTCTTTGCAAAATTGTACGAACCTATAGGTGACCTCTATATGCTTCCAAAATATGACGAGCACGACCTTACAATTTTCTTTGCACCATTCTACATGCTATTCTTCGGACTCTGTCTTGGAGATATGGGTTATGGTCTTGTTCTGATACTTGCAGGTTTGTTTGTAAACTTTAAAGTAAAGGCATATGCCAACTATGGAAAGCTTGTAGCCTGGCTTGGGTTGGGTGCTGTAATAATGCCTGCCCTTAACGGAACCGTTTTTGGAGCAAAAATCTATGACTTCATACCTATGCCTCAGAATATTACAGATCTGTTCTTCAATGATATGCAGATGTTCTGGTTTGCAATATTGTTCGGAATATTCCAGATAATATTTGCAAGGGTACTTCAGGCTGTATATTGCTTTATGAAAGGGCATTACCACGCTGGATTGAGCGGTTTGGGATGGGCAATCTGTATAGGTTGGGCTGCTTTGGCATACGCCTCAATGGAAGCAGGATTTACATATCCGGGGTGGATAAACTACATTGCTCTTGGAGGTCTTGCAATGATTCTGTTCTTTACATCAAATGTAAAGAATCCGTTTGTAAGGTTGTTCAAAGGTACTGCCGCCCTATATGATTCCACAGGTGTATTTGGAGATGTGCTCTCTTACATAAGATTGTTTGGCTTGGGTACATCGGGAGGAATTTTGGGATTTGTTGTAAACTCAATTGCAATGAACCTTGCAGAAATTCCATATGCAGGATGGTTCTTTATGGGACTTATGCTCATAGTAGGACATATTTTTGTTCTGCTGCTTTCTTGCCTTGGTGCATTTGTACACCCAATGCGTCTTACATTTATTGAGTTTTATAAAAATGCCGGATTTGAGGGTGGCGGACGCCCTTACAATCCTTTGAAAAAGAATAATTAACAATTTAAAATTTATAACATTATGGAACAACTACCTTTCTTTTTGGCCTATACCGGTATGGGCATTATGTTGGCTGCTGCATGTATCGGCAGTGCATTTGGTGTAACAATTGGCGGTAACGCTACTATTGGAGCACTTAAGAAAAACCCTGATATGTTTGGTTCTGCAATGATTCTTTGTGCATTGCCATCTACACAAGGACTTTACGGCTTTGCAGCATTCTTCCTTATGCTAAACAAAATTAAAGTAATGGAAGTCCTATCACTAAATGCCTCTTTGGCAGTTCTTGCAGTAGGTATTGCATTGGGTATTGTAGGTTTCTTCTCTGCTGTAAAACAGGCTTCTCTTGTAGCAAACGGTATTAACGAGATGGCTAACGGTAACGACGTATTTGGTAAAACCCTTATCTTGGGTGTATTCCCAGAGCTTTACGCTATCTTGGCATTTGCTGCAGCTTTCTTGGCATTGCCAGCATAATTGTTGTAATACTGCACAATAACTTAAAGGACGCTTCCAGCTTTGGGGCGTCCTTTATTTATGCAATTACAGCCACTTTGTGCTATTTAAAGGCATTTTCTACGCAAACTCCGTTCGCTAATGCATCTTTGTGCAGAGATATGGCCAAAACTGCACAAACTACTCATGGTATCTTTAGGGAAGGAAGATGTGAATTTTAAAAGAATTAAGTAAATTTACGGCCTTAAATTTTTGTAAAATGTTTTCATTCAGAACAACATCATTTTTTGAGCAGCCCGATTTGGTACTTAGAAGAGGCAAATTGGGTGTGCTTTGCAACCAGACCGCCTGGAACCCTGAACGTGGGGAATATTTGTTTGAGAGTGTTGCCAAAATGGGCAAACTTACCAAAGTATTTATGCCAGAACATGGCCTATTTGGTGAATTGCAGGACCAGGTAAAGCTTAACAGCGGAGATGGATACGGCAAAATTTTGGAGGGGGTAGAATTTATATCGTTATATGGCAACAATGAGGAGTCTCTCTCTGCAAGTCTGAAAGACCTGCAGGAGATTAATGCCCTTATAATTGAGTTGCAGGATGTTGGATGCAGGTATTATACATACCTTTCTACAATTTTCAATTTGTTTAAAGTGCTTAAAGCCAGTGAGACAGACCTTCCGGTATATATCATTGACCGTATAAACCCGGCAGGCAGACAAGTGGAGGGAACTGCTCTCCGCCCAGGATACGGCTCTTTCATAGGAATAGAAGGTCTTGTACACCGTCACGGACTTACAATAGGTGAAACTTCATATATGCTTTACAATGAGATAAATGCAAAATTCCCTTTGCATATTATTTCGTACAAAGCATCGGCAGTAAACAAAGACCTTATGCCGTGGAGCATTCCTCCTTCACCAAATTTTCCAGGCTTGTTCACATCGCACTTTTATAGCGGCCAGTGCCTTTGGGAGGGTACAAATGTGAGCGAAGGAAGAGGTACAACCCGTCCGTTTGAGATGTTTGGTGCACCATATATGGAGAGTCTTGAAGGGTATTGCAAAGAACACGGCCTGCAGGGATGGAATGACCCCAAATCACCACTGTATGATGAGGGTGTATTTGTAAGATGGATGCGCTTTATCCCAACATTCCACAAATGGAAAGATGAGTGCTGTTACGGGTTCCAGTTCTTGCCAAATCCTAATATGCAGTACCACGCGCTGGCACATAATTTGCGCGTCATAAGATTCTTGAATGACAATTGTGCAGAGTTCGCCTTCCGCCCTGGCAAGTATGAGGCAGGAAATGACAAGACAGCCATTGAATTGTTGCTTGGTGACCAGGTTCTCCTTGACTATGTGGCAGGAAATGGAGATTGGCACGATATTAAAGAGCATATAAAAGTGGAGGAGCAGAAATGGATCCGCAAAGCCAAAAAGGCATTGCTGTACGAAGAGGAACAGTTGTTCAGAATCAAATAATCTGCTTCCCGACAGTATTAACCCACCGCCTGCAGCAAATTGCTGCACAAGCGGACTAAAACAGAAATTATGGCAAATCCGGTATTGAACGAAAACGTATTCAGAAGAGAAAATGTTGCATACAGCAACACAGGTGTAATGACAGTTGGCGGAACAGCAACCAAAACATTGCTTATGCTGCTTATGGTTATTGCTGGCGCAGCGTACACTTGGAAACTCTATTACAACGCAATAAACCCACAATCCATAACTGGATGGATGTTTGGAGGACTTATTGTTGCATTCATTTTGGCAATGATAATCTCATTCAAACCCAAAACAGCCCCATTCCTTGCCCCAATTTATGCTGCAGGAGAAGGTCTTGCGCTGGGTGGCATCTCTGCAATCTTTAATGAACAGTTTGCCCTTACAGCACCAAACATTGTAATTAACGCTGTTGCCCTTACACTTGTAACTGCACTGGTAATGTTTACTGTATACCGCAGCGGCCTTATTAAGGTAAACGGCACATTTATGAAAGTGTTGAGTATAGCACTCATTTCCATTATGGTATTCTATCTTGGAAGCTGGATAGTGTCAATGTTTGGAGTAAACTTGAGCATGCTTCACAACAGCAGCCCGTTGAGCATTGGAATCAGCCTTGTAATTGTAGCCGTAGCTGCCTTCAGTCTGCTGATGGACTATGAATTCATCCGCCAGGCATCAGCTGCAGGTGCTCCAAAATATATGGAGTGGTACGGAGCATTCGGCCTTACAGTAACCCTTGTATGGCTATATTTGGAGCTCTTGAAACTCCTTGCAAAATTTGCAAACAGAGAGTAGGCTGACAACAGCCCTGTAGGAAATGTGCAAGAAATGCTAAATTTCTGCACATTCTTCACATAGCACACAAATATTGTGTAGAAAATGACCTAAAATTGCACAAACCTTTTGTAGAAATACAAGTTTGTGCAATTTTTCTTTTAATGCTGCACAATTATCTATCTATTGGGAAACAACGCATTCAATACTACCAAATCCAGTTTGAGTATTCTACCAATTTGCTTGTTTGAAGCATTGTATTCAAAATGTAATTTTTTGGCAACTTCAATTTTCTCTGTTTTGGTAAGTGCTTGAATATTTTGTTTGTCGTACTCTTTATGAATATAATGTATAGCTGCAACAAACAACTCTTCATCAGTATATGAAATGGTATCACCAATTTCTCGGGCTATACTGGAGTATCTGTTTGCACCCCAAGGATATGTAAACGGCGTTACAAACTTGTTTACCAGATAACCATTTCTATTAACGTATGCAATCAGATTCCTTAAGTATCCTATATCATTAACAGCCAAAATGCTATGCGAGATTTTCTGTATATCATATACTCTGGTTTCCTTTAAGAGATATCTTCTTAACCTTTGCAGCAAATCTTGATAAAACATTTCAACATCATTATTTTCACCCCTAATCACAAAATGAAGATGGTTGCTCATGAGTTGGAATGTATATATATCAATACTGGAGAAAAATTTAGCAGCCGATACTCCAACCATATTCATTCCATAAATATAGTCCTCCTTCACCCTGAATATTATTCCCGATGAATCTCCAGGTGTACACAAATGCCAGAACTGCTCTTTTGCAATAGAGGTCAAATAATCTTTGCTATTCATATTTTTTAACTGCAAGATAGAGCCATAGAACAGTTTTTAAGAATGCTCATTTAGATAATGGCTAAATAGCTTTGTGCAGAAAAAGCCTAAATACTGCACAAAATACCAGATTGTAGCCAAAAAAGTTCACTTTTGCATCTTAATTGACACATTCCATAAAGGCACAAATAAATAATTTGTAAAACTTTACAAGAAATTTTGCAATACAGAATCAAATTACTATATTTGCGCGCTGAAAATTAACATTTAAACACAATAAAGAAATGAAAAAAGGAATTCATCCCGATAGCTACCGTCTTGTAGCTTTCAAGGATATGTCAAATGACGTAGTATTTATTACACGTTCTTGTGTAAACACTAAAGAGACAATTGATATTGATGGCGTTACTTACCCAGTAATGAAACTTGAGATCTCTAACACCTCTCACCCTTACTACACTGGTAAGATGAAACTTGTAGACACTGCAGGTAGAGTTGACAAGTTCTACAGCCGTTACAAAAAGAAATAATTCCTTTTACGGAATATACAAGAAAGCCAACTGGAAAATCCGGTTGGCTTTTTTGGTTGGGTTTATCCACTATAGTTCAGGACATCTTGCATCCCAGTCATACTTCTAATTGAGACGAAATCCTTAATAGGGAAGGGTACACCTGTACAATGGGCCTCTCCGGATTGCCTATATTTGATGGAAGTGTATATGTCAAAAAGTCCAAAGCAGTACGTACGTCACCTTGTTTAACTAACTTTTTTGAGTAGTTCTTCATTAAAAGGCTCTCGTAAATCTGTGTTTATGAATTTTCTTTAAAAGTGGAATCTTTAACTTAGGCAATACTTGAAAAAGGAAATAAAAGGATGATCAAAAACAATATGCATTTGGTCATAGTTTAATGATTTGAAGTATATTATAATTTATACTGTAATATAATAATTAAATTTTAAAATTGCAAATATCTCATAGTAAAAGAGTATCTTTGCAAAGTATGAAGAAAAAAATTGAAACTATCCGCCAATTGGCTGAAGAATATAACAAAGAGAAGTATTTCCAGGGGGATCCTATCATTTTTCCCAAGCATTTTGCAAAGCTGATGCAGGGGAAAGAAGGGATGCCTGGGCTTGGAAGCACCTATGCCGTTAATGTGAGTGGAGCCTGTGGAAAGAGTGGAGACTGTGGAGAAACTGGGACCTGTGGAGAGGCGATGAAGGGAGATAATCTGTCGGGAAGAAAATATACCCTGCAGGATGTGGAGATTGCTGCGGTTATTGCTGCACACCTGGCCTGGGGGCGCAGGGATATGATTGTGAGGGATTGCAAAAGAGCATTTGATGAAATGGGTTGGGAGCCGTACAAATATGTGATGGCAGGAGTGTACAGAAATGAGGATGCAAGCTTGCACCGCACAATAAAATGGAGTGAATTTGCAGCAATTTGTACCAGATTGAAAGAATTTTACAGCAAAAACAGTTCATTGGAAATTCTTACTCCCGACGAATTCAGAGTTAGGGTATATGGCCAGAAGAGTGACCCAAAAGCCGCCAACAAAAAAATACATATGCTCCGCCGCTGGATGGTGCGAAATGATGGAATTGTAGATTTGGGACTATGGAAAAACAGCTCCCCAGCAGACCTTATAATTCCACTTGATGTTCACGTTCACCGCAGTTCTCGCAACCTTGAGGTAACTCAGCGTAACAGTGCAGACATTACAACAGCAATGGAAATTACCTCCTTCCTGCAGGAAGTTTTTCCAGGTGACCCTTGCAAAGGTGATTTTGCACTTTTTGCTTATGCGGCGTCTCTCCGTGAAAACGGATAATTCCCGGAGGAAAAGCTGACGGGAAAGAAGTTTGTCCGGGGAAAGCAACAATTCCCGGAGGAAAAGCTGCCCAAGAAGAGTAATAAAAAAATAAAACATATATGAGAAGATTTTTATTTATTGCAGTATTGATGCTGTCGGCTACAGTAGCCCAAGCACAGATTAAATTTTCTGCTGATTTTGAGTGCGGCTCAATGGAAAAGGCAGAACTGGTATCTCAGGAAACCAGAAATGGAAAAGAGGTAATTACATACGATTTTTACAGCAGATTTGACCCGGCAAACCCGGCTCGCCCTACCCTTGCGCCAAGTGCAAGATGGTACTATTTTAAGATGGAGGGGGTTAAGGGAAAAGAGGTTGTTCTGAATGTAAAAAATTCAGATGCCCGCAGGCCATTCTACAGTTATGACAACCAGAACTGGACCAGATTTTCTGAAACTGAGTCTCCCGATGAAAAAACAATTATAAAAACATACGAACAGGATGCAGTTTACATTTCATATTATGTTCCGTATACCTACTCTCATCTTTTGGACAAAATAACCGGATGGGTAAAAAATGACTGGGTAGATTTGAGCAGCATTGGTGAGAGTGAACACGGAAGAAATATGCCTCTTCTAACCATTACAAACAGGAATTTTAAGAAAGATAAAAAAGTTGTGTATATCCACGGCAGGGTTCACACCAGTGAAACCCCTGGCAGCTGGCACCTTGAGAGGATGATTGATGTGCTTGTTTCAGACACCCCTTATGCCAATGCATTAAGAGAGAATACAATATTCTACATTCTTCCTTTTACTAATCCCGACGGTGTAGTGGAGGGAAACAGCCGTTCCAATGCAAATGGTGTAAATATGGAGGTTAACTGGGATGATCCGGAAGAGCTTACAACAAAAGAGGTAAAGAATATGAGGGCTTTCTTGCAGGGTCTCCTTGCAAAGGGTAATGTAGATGTATTCCTTAATATGCACTCACAGAGTATGCACCAGGCTACATACTGGGTACACACAGCAGAAACCTCATCAGACAAATTCTACAAAGACCTTATGCTCCTTGCAAACCTTACTATAAATGACAACCCATATTTTGCAAAAAGAGACCTTTGTTTCTCAAAAATGGGCAGCAGATATTGCGAGGGATGGTTCTGGAACAACAGTGGAGAGAAGACTCTTGCTGTAACATTTGAAACTCCATATACTTATTACAGCCAGAATAAAGATGGCGAGTGGGTATCATTGGAGAACCTTAAAACATTTGCAGACTGTAACCTTACAGCACTTGGCGATTACCTGAAAGAGGGTGCCCCATACAGAATTATCATTGATGAGCCTGCATCAGCTGCAGGTATGCAGAAAATGAATGACTTCAGTAAATTCTACTATGGAGAGAGCTACCTTAAGAGCAATAAAAACGGTGCTAAGGTGCAGTATGTTTTCAATGGTAAAGAGAACGGAACAAAAATTCCTGCAGGCAAATACGAAGTGTACAAATGGGCTGTAGGTGAGAATAAGAAAGAGAGCAACCCAGGTGAAAACGAGTGGATTAAAGTTGGAGAGATTAATCACAAAGGGGGCAAGAAAATTAAATATACATATTCCGCTAGAGAAGGTGAACTGATTGACAATATCCTTCTAAAGAGAGTTGACTAATAATGCAGAACTACAACAAATATCTTAACTTCTTTGGAGTAACTCAGGAAAATCTGCAGGAACTTATTTCAATTGCCCTTTCAAAGGGTGGTGAATATGCAGACCTCTTTTTTGAGCACTCGGTAATAAATGAACTCACATTGCGTGACGGGGAGGTAAATGCAGCCGGCACACACATAGATTATGGTGTTGGAATAAGGGTGGTGAAAGGTGAGAAAACAGGATATGCCTACTCAGAAATCACCACAATGCCCCTTATGAAAAAAGCTGCCCTTACAGCTGCCCAAATTGCCGATGAGGATACTGCTACAATTAATGTTGCAGCAGGGGTAAAATTGCTGAAAGGGGAAAACCTCTACCCTATCGGGAAGAACTGGGAGGATACTGGCATTGAATATAAGATTCCTTATCTGCAAAGTTTGAATGAGAAGATTTTTTCTAAAGACAGCAGAACTGTAAAAGTTATAGGGAAGATTGCTGACTCAAATACACTTGTCCTCTTCTTCAACTCCCTTGGAGAGGCTTTTACTGATGAAAGGCCTATGATAAATGTAGTTGCAAACTGCGTTATGACAAACGGGGAGGGGCGTTCAGAAACTACTGGAGTTTCCCGCAGCTACAGAATGGGATTTGAACTGCTGACAGATGCACTTATGGAAGAGATTGCTACAGAAGTGGTTAGCAAGACAGCATTCCTGTTTGAAGCGTCACAACCAAAAGGTGGTGCAATGCCTGTAGTAATGGGAGCCGGCGGTAGCGGAATACTTTTGCACGAGGCTGTAGGTCACGCATTTGAAGCAGACTTTAACAGAAAAGGGACCTCAATCTTCTCAGATATGATGGGTGAGCAGGTTTGCAACAGCAATATAAACATTGTGGATGACGGTACAATTGCGACAAACAGGGGAAGCTGTGTGTTTGACGATGAGGGGATCCCTGGCCAGAAGACATATCTGGTAAAGGACGGTATTCTGAATTCATACCTGCACGACCGTATAAGTGCAAAATTCTACGGCGTCTCCCCTACCGGAAACGGCCGGAGGGAATCATTCAGATATATGCCAATTCCGCGAATGAGGGCAACCTATATGGAAAATGGCACAATTACTGAGGAGGAATTGATTTCACAGGTTAAAAAGGGTATTTATGTAGACAATTTCAGCAACGGACAAGTGCAGATTGGAGCCGGAGATTTCACATTTTATGTTAAGAGCGGTTACCTGATTGAAAAAGGCAAACTTACCCAACCAATTAAAGATGTGAACATTATAGGTAACGGCCCTGCAGCTTTAAAAGATATAGTAGACGTTGCAAACAACGGCCGTATGGAAAACGCAACCTGGACTTGCGGAAAAGGGCAATATGTACCTGTCTCTTGCGGAATGCCAAGCATCTTGGTAAAAAAACTGATAGTAGGAGGCAGCAACTGAATATTAGAACCCGGATGCCGGGTTTGCGCAGCGAATCCAGGTTTTAGAGTTTTACATAATAATTGAAAAATAGGAGCCGGTGACCGACTTCCTAAACTTAAATACTTGTATATCAAGATTTATGGTAACAAAAAAAATAGATAATTCATTTGAGATAGAAGCGGCGCAAAGAGCCTTGGATATTGTAATGCAAAACGGGGCCCAGGCGTGCAGGATAACAATGAATTTTGGAATCCAAAACTCATTTTCTGTGCTGGACGGCAAGTTGGAGAACCTTCAGAATGCAAATGACCGCAACCTGTACATACAGATAATTTCAAACAACAAATATGGAGCCTACTCAACAAACCGCCTTAACAAGGAGGAACTTGAGAAATTCATAAAAGAGGCAATCCAAACAACCTCGTATCTTACTCCCGACGAAAACAGGACACTCCCTCCAAAGGAGATCTGCTGGTTTGGTACAGAAGATAACCTTAACCAGTACGACAACTATATAATGACTATGGACCCTGCACGAAAAAGGGAGATAGCATTTGAGGTGATGGAGGAGATTTACGGCAAAAACAAGAAGATTGTATCTGTAAACACAGAGTACGGAGATATGCTGGAGTACCAGTATATGATAGATTCACAAGGTTTTGAGGGAGATTCACTGCAAAGCAACTTTACTGTTAGTGCAGAATGCTCAGTTAAAGGGCGTGGTAAAGCCAGAAGCGAAGGATGGTGGTACGAATCTGCGCTCCATTATAAAGATTTCTCTTATAAAGGGTGTGGTGAAACAGCACTCAGAAGAGCATTGGAGAAACTTAATCCAAAAGAGATGCAGGGAGGCAAAATGAATATGATTGTAGACAACAGTTGCTCAAGCAGACTCATCTCCCCTATCTTCCAGGCACTTAATGGAAGCAATATCCAACAGATGAACTCATTCCTTATGAATAAGAAAGGGGAAAAAGTGTTCTCTGAAAAATTTACCCTGAAAGACAACCCTCACTGGGTGGGGATGAGCGGCAGCCGCTATTTTGACGGTGACGGTATTGCCACACATCCAATGGATATTATAAGAAACGGTGTTGTGGAAAACTATTTCATAAACACTTATGCAGCCAATAAGATGGGAGTAGCTCCAACTGTTGAAAGTGCATCTGTACCACATTTCAGTTTGGATGAATTTCCACAGGAGATGAGGAACCTTACCCACCACGATATGATAAAGATAATGGGAAAAGGTATTCTGGTTACAGGATTCAATGGAGGTAACTGCAACGGCCTTACCGGTGATTTCTCATACGGTATAGAGGGATTCTATTTTGAAAACGGTGAGATAATATTTCCAATAAGGGAAATGAACATTAGCGGCAATATAGTATCTTTGTGGCAAAATCTGGCAATGGTAGGAAATGATGCCAGAACCTGCTCAAGGTGGCTTATCCCTTCTCTTGCTTTTGAAAATACAGAATTTACAGGAATATAAAATGAAAAAACCAACTGCTTTAATGGCCCTTATACCGGTAGTTGTACTGGTGATTCTTATTGTAATAGGTTCTATACTGTTTGGAGATGACCTTACAGCCGGTCCATCTCAAATTGCACTGCTTGTATCTGCAGTTTCCGCTGCACTTATAGCAATGTTCAAAATGAAAATCTCCTGGGAAAAACTTGAGGAGGGTATTGCAGACAACTTCCAGAAATCTGCAGGTGTATTCTTTATCCTTCTGGCCATTGGTGCCATAACCTCATCGTGGATGATATCGGGAGTAGTGCCAACTCTAATCTACTATGGATTGAATCTTATCAATCCTTCAATATTCCTGTTGGTAATATTCTTGTTCACCACAATTATCTCCCTAATTCTGGGAAGCTCCTGGACAACAATTGGTACAATTGGTATTGCAATGCTGAGTGCCGGAGAGATTATGGGATTTGACAGTGCCTGGCTTGCCGGAGCAATTATATCGGGAGCATATTTTGGAGATAAAATATCCCCTCTTTCCGATACAACATACTTGTCTTCAAGTATTTCAGGGGTAGATTTGTACAAGCATATCAGATATATGCTTATTACTAATATCCCTACACTAATATTATGCGCAATCATTTTTACAGTTGCAGGATTTTTAATTCCTTCCAATGCAAATATGGATGTGGTTGCAGAGAGCGCACAGATTGCATCTACCTTTAACGTATCATTGTGGCTGTTGCTTATCCCTGCAGCAACTATCTTTATGATGTACAAAAAGGTTCCGGCATTCCTTACATTATTCATCTCTGCAATAATAAGTTCTATTGTAGCGGTGTTTGCGCAACCTCAAATTATAGCACAGATTGTGCCTGCCGGTGCAACATTAACTGAGACTCTGGCAATTGCTCCTCTTAAAATACTCTCTATGCCTATAGAGGTTGTAACTGAAAGTCCAATGCTTACAGAGCTTGCAAGTACCAGCGGTATGGCTGGAATGATGAACACCGTTTGGCTAATTATGTGTGTTTGTGCATTTGGCGGTATTATGGAGGCTGGCGGCTATATTGGTGCAATTACAGAGGTAATGACAAAGGTTATAAAGTCACGCACATCTCTTGTTGGAAGTACAGTAGGTACCTGTATTATAAGCAACCTTACACTTTCAGACCAATATATGTCAATCATCATTCCTGGCAAGATGTTTTCAGACATATACAAGAAAGAGGGATATGCTCCGGAACTGCTGAGCCGTTCACTTCAGGATTCGGCAACTGTAACATCTGTACTGATCCCTTGGAACTCTTGTGCAGCAATGCAGAGCAGTGTGCTTGGTATACCAACACTGACATACCTCCCTTACTGCTTCTTTAATATTTTATCACCAATTGTAACTGTTGTTGTTGCAGCTATTGGTTATAAAATCACCCGTTGGGGCAAGCCTGTAACAGGCAAAAATTTGAAATAATGGAAAAATTGAATCAAATTTGCAATCAATAATTTAATATAATAGAGAAATGGAAATAAATCTAAACAAAGTAGTTTCGTTATCATATACTTTGGAGGTTGATGGCGATGTAATTGAGACAGTAGCAGCTGAGAAACCAATGATGTTCATCTTTGGAACAGGTTATCTTCTTCCAAAATTTGAGGAGTACATTGCAGGGAAAAAAGTTGGTGACACTTTTGAGTTCACTCTAACTGAGGATGAGGGTTACGGTAAAGTTAATCCTGATGCAATTGTAGAGCTTCCTAAAAAATTGTTTGAGGTAGACGGTAAAATTGAGGATGGTCTTCTAACTGAAGGAAACGTTCTTCCTATGATGGATTCAGAGGGCAACAGACTTAACGGTGCAATTGACGAGGTTAAAGAGGAGACTGTAGTAATGAACTTCAACCACCCTCTTGCTGGTGCAGCTCTTCACTTTACTGGTAAGGTTGAGGCTATTAGAGAGGCTACAGAGACTGAGCTTACAAACGGTCTTTTTAATGAGAAAGTACAGCACTCTTGCGGTGACGGTTGTGCTTCTGATTGTTCTTCTTGCGGTTGTGGCTGCCACTAAAATATAAAAAAAGAGATTTTACAAGGCGCAACGCAGTAAAATCTCCATTATAAAGTCAAAACCCGGAACCGGAGATTCGCTCAGCAAACTCTGATTCCGGGTTCTGTTTATATCCTACTTTTTCACTTTCTGCTGTGACTGTGCCTTTCGTTTTGCCCGCTCCTGTTTTTCATATGCTTTCTGCGCCTTAGATTTGCCGCGCAACAAGCTCCTGAAGCTGTTGAACTCTTTCTGATAAACAATACCAACACCACTCCTCTGACTGTTGTTATTATCGTTGTATGTAGAATACTGGTCCTCTGCGTGTGAGAACAAATCCAAACGGATATTTCCGGAGTTATCGAGCTTAATCTCTACATCTATATTTCCAATAACATCCCTGTTATTGTTTCCATAAGGATCATTTCCAATATTTCCATTTATCACTACCCTATTATTGAACAGCTGGGTAGAAACTGCCACATCAAAAATATTTGTACCTCTGTCACCAGGCTGGTAGTTCAGTCCCAAATCCAACGGGATTCCAAGTTGCTGGAAAATCATATTTATCTGGTTGCTCAGAATCTCAGAAGCATTGGAATACAGGATTGATGAGTTGTTGGCAATACCGCTCTGTTCGTCGGGAATAAAACCTCCAGAAACCAATAATGCCATAAACTGCTTTTGCACCTTACCCTGTGTGTTCAATGCACTCTCCACCCTAATTTTTGTAGTAGGATCAAGGTCCGGGATATCAATTGTAAAAGTAAGCTCCGGATTCATCATTTTACCCTGCATACCAATTATACAATCCACACTCCTCCTTGTAGAGACACTGCTGGTATCTGCAATAAGGGTATTAATGGAGGCTTTTGTATGGTATACAGCCTCAAGGTTAAGAGTTGTATTCTCTATATCCCCGTTAAGGTTAATGGTACCACCCGGCTGAAGGGTAAAATCCTTTGCAGCAAATCCTGCCAGAACAAACTTGTAGCTTCCGGTATTAACGTGATAATCACCAAAAACGTCAAACACATCATTCGCAGGTCTTACATCAATGTTAATCAAACCATTACCGTTAGCTTTAATTACATCTCCAACAGACTTGTCAATCTCAATCATAATATCGGCCTGAGGGGTAACATTTGCCCTAAGCTGCACATCAAGCTGTGTAGGGTTCTTGTCAATACTCCTGTTAAAACCAAGTGTATCGTAAGGGTCAATCCAAACCTCCGGTTCAACAAATGTAAGCAGCTTGGCCTGGGATGCATTGGCTGAACTTGAAAGAGGAATATGAATGGCAGTCTTTGACTCAGACACAACATCAATATCAAGGTTAATCTTATCAAGAGGACCTTTAATATCAACAGAACCGGTGGCAAAGGCGCTTCCGTAAAAATATTCATTGTCCCTTTCATTTGTATTCAAGCACTGCATATTGGTAAAGTTAACCTTCACATTTACAGCAACATCCCTAAAATAATTATAAGTAAGTGCCCCATTTGCAACACCCTTGCCAGAATACATATCATAAACCGGAAGATTCTTGAAGAAAATTCCCCTCTCATTCAATTCCACTGGCCCCTCAATCCTATAAGGCACTTGAGTATAATCAAGTGTAAACCTGAAATCTTTAAACTTGCAATCTTTACCGGTAAGTTCAAGTTCATCCAAAGGGCCCTGCAAATTCAATGTTCCCGACAATTTACCGCTTGATTTTGAAATCAATCCCTCCAAAAACGGTTCAAAATAGCTCACCGACAATTCATCCAATGAGGCATTCAAATCCAAATATGAACTGTCCGGCTTATAATAACCGGTTGCTGTAAAATTAGGGTTCCCTCTAAGATTTGACTTTACAAGCAAATTCAACTGTTTCCCAGAATCATCCCATTTGCTCATCATCTTAAGTTTGCCCACCTCATTCCTGAATACATAAACAGAATCACCGGTAATGTCAAAGAAAACCTTAGGTGACCTGTAAAGATCTGAAATGATACCATTACCAGAGAAATACCCCTTGAAATCAAAAGATTTGGTTAGGAAAAGATTGAAAATGCCAATATCAAAATCCCTCAAACCAAAGTTCAACGTATCAGGCTGTACTTTTGATACATTACCCCACATACTGAACTCCTGATGATTATTCCTTATTTTAAAATTCTCAATTGTAAAAGTACTGTCAGCTATAACAGCCTCTGCAGGCGCAAACTGCCAATTATTACCCTCAATATTCAAACCGGATCCTTCCAATATATTGAACTTCACTCTCTTACCAGGATACAACTCAACACGGCCAAGCAAATTTGCCCTGTTGTTCTCAGTAGAATCATTCTTAAAATTAAACCCTGCATCCACAACATTATCAATTGCAGAAATCTTAACCATACTGCTGTCCATCCTCATACCTGCCAGACGGATATTCTTTGAGAAAAGATCTATTTGGGACGGTTTCCCATTCCCTGCAGAAACACCCAACCTGAAGTTCTTGAAATAATTGGCATTCATAGCCAATCTTCCCGACAGAACTTCACCCTTTAACCTGTTGTTCCTGTCTATGGTCAGATTCACCCTTGTACTGTCCATAATATACAATCCGGGAACCAGCATCTGACATATACTCATAGTATTGAAAGTCTGGGCAGCAAACCGGTAGTTTCCGGTACTGTAATTTACAGAATTGTCCCTCTCAAAGAAATTGTCAGTCTGGGAATATACTGTCATATCAAGAACCTTCTTCACAAACATATTCAAAGGGGCAGGTCCAGAATATGTTGCCCTGGCAAAAGGTGAATTCAATGAAGCTGTATAAATATTGTTTGACTGCAAAGCCTGAAGAGTAATTGTACCAATCTTATAATTGCCGCTGCTGTTCTTGTAATTGGCATTCTTTATATCAACCTTACCGGTCATATAATTGCCGCTCATAGTGGTAAACTTGGCAGAAGTGGACAAACTCAACTGCGAAACCTTATCCCTCTTGTCAATATTTAGTGCAGCCAAATTGGCATAAGGAACATATGCCTGAAAATCATATCTGTTCTCCTTACCTTTTCCAAATGAGAAAAGTCCCTGGAAAATGAAATCAAGATTAGGGTCGTGGCAAATTATGCTGCCATTGAATTTTTTGTCGGTATACCTTCCGGTTGCATAAATCCGGGAATAATCATAATCATTGAATCCCAATTTGGCAACCCTCACACTGTCTATACTCACATCCATACCATTACCGTCTCTATAAAACATGGCATTCATATCTGCCTTAAGGGACACCTCACCCAACATAGTATTTGAAAGAATCCTGCCCAGATCCAAATTCTCTGCAGACAAGCCACCATCAAACCTTACCCCCACTCCTGTTTCATTTCTGAAAAGAAGGTCAAGATCAATTTTGCCAACAGAAGATTCTATAGTACCGTCAGATACAAAATCATCCAACAATCCCATAAGATTTCCCTTAAAACGGTACCTTACAAATGGAGAGAGATTTGCAATAAACTTGCTCCTTGGAGTGTTGTTGATGGAAGCAATAATAGAAGCTAAATCACTGCAAGTGGTGGAACTCCTCTTCACTTCTGCAACAGCCATAGTTCTTGAGACATCAGGCAAACCCATAATCCTTGCCCCAAAATCAATAAATGTAAGGCCTGATTCAGAAGTGGCAACAAGCCGGTTTGTACGGATATTGTTAACAGTACCGCTCGCCTCTCCATTAAGATAAAAAGCCAGTGAACTGTTGTACAAACTTGGAGCTATCCTTCCTATTGTTTTAAAATTCAGATAAGTATCCTCTACACTAATTCCAAGTTTGACCTTATTGGTAAAATCTGCAAAATCTTTTGGAGAATCATACTTCATATAAAAATACTGGGCATTTACCCTAGTATAATTATCTGCAATATAAAGATCACTCACCAACGCCTCTGTACTGCTTACTCTTGCATTACACCTAAGTTCTCTAAGTGTAAAACCACTGATATCCCTTCCGGAAACATTGTTTATACAAGCAAAAACCGTATCCTGCCTCAAATGGACATCACTTATATTTATATTGATATCCCTAACATCCAAATTTGAGAAATTGATGATGCTGTCTCCTCTGTTGTCTATTCTTGAAGGATCATTGAGGGTAAATCTGAAATTGTCCATTCTCAAAGTATTGGCCAAAAGATTAAGGGATCCCTTTTCTGTTGTATCCTTAGGGGAATCCTTCTCAAGTTTGAAAATACGGTCCAAGTTAGTGCGTCTCTCTGCCTCATTCTGAAGATTAAATACACCATCCTTCAAAGAGACCGTATTGAGTTTAAGCTTAAGTTTAAGAAGATTTACGGGATCAAGAGTTACAGAGAGCTTTTTACAAGCAACCAAAGTATCACTCTGCCCATAATTTCTTTTAAGGGAATCCAATAGTTGGGATTGTTCTGTGGAAACTATGGCAATATCATTAACTATCACCCTGTTGAAAAAGACAATATAAACATTACCAATTGAGATTTTTCCATCAATACTGTCAGATACAGAGTCTACAACCTTCTTGCCTATCATTGTCTGCACAGAGGGAAACTGCAGCACAATAAGGCTTGCCACTTGAAGCGAGACAAGCAGTACAAAAAGGGCAACCAGTATTTTTACAAACTTTTTTATAAAATCTCCTTTTAAAGTATCCAACTAACAAAAATAATCAAAAAAACTGAGTAGATTTGCATTTTAACCAATAAACTGCAACTTAACAATTAAGTTCAAAAAGATTGGATTTAAAGTACAGGTTGTACACATATACACAAAGACAGATATAGTTATGAGCCACTTGATTTTAGGTATAGAGTCATCTTGTGATGACACTTCTGCTGCAGTAATAAGAGATGAATATCTTCTCTCCAATGTTATGGCAAGCCAGGAGGTTCACAGAAACTACGGAGGAGTTATTCCGGAGCTTGCTTCCAGGGCTCACCAGCTTAATATATTGCCAGTTGTAGACCAGGCACTTAAAAATGCAGGGGTTACAATGAAAGATATTGATGCAATTGCATTTACCCGCGGCCCGGGACTATTGGGCTCATTGCTGGTAGGTACATCATTTGCCAAAGGGCTTTCAATCTCTACAGGAAAACCGCTTGTAGAGGTAAACCACCTTCAAGGACACATACTTTCACATTTCCTTAAGGAAGAGGGAAAAGAGAACCGTTCACCGCAGTTCCCATTCCTTTCATTGTTGGTGTCGGGAGGACATACACAAATTGTAAAAGTTACAGATTACCTGCAGTTTGAGGTAATTGGACATACTATTGATGATGCCGTTGGAGAGGCTTTTGACAAATGTGCAAAAATGATGGGATTAGGATATCCCGGCGGACCAATTGTAGACAGACTGGCCAAAGAGGGTGATGCAGAGAGATTCAAATTCTCAAAACCTCATATAGCGGGGCTCGATTACAGCTTCAGCGGTATAAAGACTTCGCTGCTTTATTTCTTGCGTGACCAGCTTAAAGAGAACGAAAACTTCATTGAAGAAAACAAGGCAGATATTTGCGCATCATTCCAGAAGCACCTGATAGATATCCTTTTGGACAAACTTATAAAGGCTGTAAAACAGACCGGTATAAAACAGATTACCATTGGTGGTGGTGTTTCTGCAAACTCGGGTTTGAGGGAGAGAATATACAATGAAGGGGTAAAACGCGGATGGGAAACCTTCATTCCAGAATTCAAGTTTACCACAGATAATGCAGCAATGATTGCAATGAGCGGACTGTGCAAGTTCCGCCTTGGAATGACCTGCCCAATTGATGCCGCACCAATATCCAGAGCCGCAGATATGATATAATAGCGCACTCGGTTCCCGAGTTTGCGAAGTGAATCTCGGGTGCCGAGTGCGACAGATTAACGAAGTGAATCTCGGGTGCCGAGTGCAACCGATTAAAATTATGAAAGAAGTAGAAGTAGTTTTCCCAGCCAAATTCAATCCTTCTGAAAAGGATATCATTGCAGCTTGCGAGAAAGCATTGAGGGCCCGTCCCGGTGCTGTAATCTCTCACGAAGTAAGGAAACGTTCGCTTGATGCCCGTGGAGGAGATATAAAATACAGATACAGGGTAAATGTGGCTCTAAGGGGAATGGAGCCTATACAGCCATATAAACTGCAGGAGTTCAAAAATGTACATAATGCTGAACCTGTAATTGTAGTTGGATGTGGCCCTGCAGGACTCTTTGCAGCGCTGAAACTTCTGCAACTTGGCCTTAAACCCATTATTCTGGAACGTGGCAAAGATGTGCACCAGCGTAAATTTGATATGGCCAAACTCTCTAAGGAACAAAGGGTTAACCCAAACTCAAACTACTGCTTTGGTGAGGGTGGAGCCGGCACATTTTCAGATGGCAAACTTTATACCCGCTCCACAAAAAAGGGGGACATAAAGGAGATTCTTCATCTCTTTGTGCACTTTGGAGCAGACCCTTCAATCCTTATTGAATCCCACGCCCATATAGGGAGTGACAAACTTCCCCGTGTAATAGAGAATATGCGCAATTGCGTAATAGAGCACGGCGGACAGGTGCATTTTAACTCACACGTGGTAGATTTTGTCCGCAATAATGACACCTGGGATGCAGTTGTAGAGAAGGTTAATCTTCCCTGCAGTTCACAGGAAAATTCATCGGGAAGAAAAATATATACCGCAAAAAATATAATTCTTGCAACAGGACACTCTGCAAGGGACATTTATGAATTGTTCCACGCAAAAGGGTGGACAATTGAGCCAAAGGGGTTTGCTTTGGGTGTGCGTGTTGAACACCCGCAATCGCTTATAAACAATATACAGTATCACGGAAAATACCAGCCGTACCTCCCTACCGCAGAGTATTCACTGGTTGCACAGGTAGAGGGACGCGGAGTATTCTCATTCTGTATGTGCCCTGGTGGAATTCTGGTTCCGGCAGCAACTGCAGAGGGGGAGATGGTTCTTAACGGTATGAGCAACTCTATGAGAAATTCCAAATGGGCAAATGCCGGAGTTGTGGTACAGGTAAACCCGGAGGATGTACCTGAATACGCCCAGCACGGCCCACTACAGGTTCTCAGATTCCAGCAGGATGTGGAGCGCAAACTGTTTGCATATAGCGGAAGCATTAAAGCCCCTGCACAGAGGATGGAAGACTTCTGCCACGGAACACTCTCTAAAGAGCTTCCGGAGACATCATACAAACCTGGAGCCTACCCTGCCCCACTCCACGAACTGTTACCCCCATTTGTAGCAACCCGCCTGCAGAAAGCATTCCCAGAGTTCAACAAGAAAATGCGGGGATACTACACCAACAAAGCCCTGTTGCTTGCAGTAGAATCCCGGACATCATCCCCTGTAAGGATTCCGCGTGATAAAGAGACACTGCAACACATTTCTCTGCCAGGTATCTATCCCTGCGGTGAAGGAGCCGGATATGCTGGAGGAATTGTCTCTTCTGCCATTGATGGTGTGAATTGTGCAATGGAGATAGCAAAATATTTTGTAAATTTGGAGGAATAATACTCACGGCCTTTTAACTGTCTAATACTTAACCTTATGAAAAAATTATTAATTATTCTTTGGGCACTTATATTGGCATTACCGGTTAATGCACAATATATAAGAAGTTCATATTTTATGGATGCCAGCGGAGAGAGACTTTCACTGAATCCGGCTCTCAGGCCTAACAGGGGATTCATACAAATTCCTGTAATTGGTGGTTTGAACCTTGATGCAACTACAAATCTTCCATCATTGGATGAATTGTACGAATTACTTAGTGAGGATGGGGAAATTACCACCGATGCTTTAATGAGCAAATTAAAGCCAGTAAATTCATTTGATGTGAATATGAATATTGCCCCAGTGTCATTCGGATTCAAGGCAGGCAAAAATTTCTTTACTTTTGGTGTGAATGCCCGAACAAATACAAATGCAGCAATCCCAAAAACGATGTTTGAGTTCATTGAGGATATAAGTAACAGCGATATGATTTCAGGCAACCGCAAATACAGTATTACAAATGAAAAGCTGGGACTTGATTTGTATTCCGAAGTAGCCTTGGGTTATTCAAGAACAATAGGTGAACGTCTTACAGTTGGTGGAAAAGTTAAAGTTCTGCTTGGAATGGCCAGATTGAACCTTAATGTAAACAAACTTGAAATTGACGGATATTTCCCAAATGAAAATGATTTTGACTATAATGATCCTGACATATACGATGAACTAAATGAAAAAGTTTATGCCAAAATATCGTCTGACGCAGAGCTACAGATATCGGGAAAAGGATTCACAATAAGTGAAAATGAAGAGGGTTACATTTCTGAGGTAAATATAGACAATTTTGGTATAGGTGGTTTTGGTGCTGCAATTGATTTGGGTGTACATTTCAAACTTACAGATAATATTGATTTGTCTGCTTCTATTCTTGATTTGGGATATTTGAACTGGGATGAGAAATATACAACCGTTTATCAGTCAAAGGCTAATTTTGAAGCAAACAATATAGAGGATCTTGAATTGTTTGACTTCAATATTTTGGGTTTCAAAAATGGAATGAATCAAAGTATGACCTCAAATTTGGCCTCTACACTTGTTGTAGGTGGTGAGTACAGAATACTGAAAGATAAAATTGGCTTTGGACTACTTTCCACTACCCGTTTTGGAGCTGAAGATACAAAATCAAAGCTGAGTGCAATTATCACATTCCGCCCTACAAGAGGCATTAATGCATCAGTAAGTTTCTCAACACTATCAGGATACAACAGTTTGGGCGCCTCAATAAAATTGGGTCCATTGTTTGTGGCAACAGACTATATCCTTAACTTTGGAGCAAACGAGGAAAAATACGCAAATGCATATTTGGGAATTTCCATCCCAATTGGCAAAAAACAATAAATTGTGCTAGATTACCTCCTCGCAGATATTGCCAATTTTTGATTTGTCATACGGCCTCTCAACTCTAATGTAGTTGCCGGTATAACCATACATCATACCACCTTTCTGGGTAGATTCAAACAATACCTGTTGGGTGGTATTTTTG
This sequence comes from Candidatus Egerieisoma sp., assembly GCA_045531975.1. Classification (GTDB taxonomy): domain Bacteria; phylum Bacteroidota; class Bacteroidia; order Bacteroidales; family UBA932; genus Egerieousia. The sequence continues at coordinate 49,544 of JAZSEZ010000070.1, forward strand.
TGCCTTGCAATATACTCTTCGTGAAGCTGGTCTGAAAGTTTTGTAAGTGCCTCCACTCGGGCTGTCTTGGTTGCCTCGTGCACCTGGTTTGGCATTTCGGCAGCAGGAGTGTTTGCCCGTCGGGAATAAGGAAATACGTGAATGAATGCGGGTTTTACAACATTCTTCAGGAAATTGTAACTGTTCTGGAACTCCTCATCTGTCTCCCCAGGGAATCCTACAATTACATCTATGCCAAAAAATACATCTCCTATTATGCGACGTACCATCTCAATTTTTTCTGCAAACATTGTGGTATTGTAGCGGCGGCGCATAACTTTAAGTACAGCATCTGAACCGCACTGTAAAGGTATATGGAAGTGGTTCTGGAATTTGGTACCACTTGCTATCCAATTTATTATATCCTCCCTAAGCAGGTTAGGTTCAATTGAGGAAATTCTGTAACGCTCAATTCCCTCCACTTCATTAAGTGCCTTTAGCAAATCCAAAAAGTCCTCATCTGTTGTGTGGCCATAGTCTCCTGTATTGACACCAGTAAGTACAATCTCTTTAATTCCCTTGGCAGCAATCTCTTGCGCCTCCTTTACCAAAGTGGCAATTGGAAGATTTCTGCTTTTTCCCCTTGCCAATGGAATAGTACAATATGAACAGTGGTAATTGCACCCGTCCTGCACTTTAAGGAATGAGCGGGTACGTTCTCCGTGCGAAAAGGCTGGGAAAATTGTCTCAACCTCATTTATTGCACAAGAGTAGGAACGGGCTGTTCCCAACTTGGATGGCAACTGGTTCACCAATTGGAAAACATCACCTTTCTTGTCTGCACCAACTACTATATCAACCCCATCAATCTCCATTATCTCCTGTGGTTTCAACTGGGCGTAACACCCTGTAACGGCAATAATTGCATCAGGATTCTGTTTATGGAGCTTCCTTATTGCCTGTCTGCATTTCTTGTCTGCGTGCTCAGTCACACTACAGGTATTTATAACATATACATCTGCAGGCTTGCTCTGTGCAACCCTCTCATAACCACTATCCAAAAATTGTTGAGCAATTGTTGATGTCTCAGAGAAATTTAGTTTGCATCCCAGAGTCACAAATGCTACTGTTTTGTTTGTACCTTCCATCTAAAAATTATCGGGAAAAAATTATAAGTTCATTGTAACTCTTGAGGCATATACCTGGCCACCAAGAGGGGGATTAAGTTTGTCTATCTGCACCTGAGCGTTGGTTATATATGGGAAACTGGCCTTTACAGCATCCAGAATTCTCCTTGCAACATTCTCCAAAAGATGCGATTTAATTCTCATCTGTGCAGCAATTATATTATAAACTTCCTGATAATTGAGTGCATCTGCAATATTATCGGTCTGGGCCGGCTTGCTCAAATCTGCCTCTGCCCAAAAATTCACTACAAATTTGTTCCCAATTATCTGCTCTTCTTCAAAACATCCGTGGTATGCATAAAACTGCATCCCTATTAACTCTACTTTATTCATAATCAAAATACTAATATGTAACTCGGTCACCGAGTACAGGTACACTCGGGGACCGAGTACACCTGAAACGAAAAAAAAAATTACGCCAATAAAACAAACACGCAAGGCCTTTTGCCTATCTCAATTGGAGATTTTTTCCAGGCTGCCACACTGCGGGTAATTATTGTTTGTGTAGGCAAAGTTATGTCTGCCGCAACACAAAGTCGGAGGCCAAGCGGT
>JAZSEZ010000027.1:0-4855 GCA_045531975.1 Candidatus Egerieisoma sp.
ATAAAACCAGTGCACCCACTGGTAATTGTATGCAAGTTTCAATCTGGCATTGGAGAAAATCACATTGTCAAAGGTGTATGATGCCTCGGCATTCCAGAATACCCAAGGCTTGTTTGGTGTCCTGTTCTTGTAGGTTGCAGAAGGTTTGCCGTCATCAAGGAATTTCCTCTGGTCCCTTGAATCCTGCCAGCTTATATTGGCCATAAGCTGCAGCTTGTTGCTGTAGGTATAGTTTATCTCCCCTTCAAGTCCTTTAATATGCACTGCAGGGACATTCTCATACTGCATCATACCCTCTTTCTCAGATACCCTCACCTGAATATAGTCATCCACCAGACGCATAAATGAGTTTACCTCATAATAGAAATGGCTTTTGGATGAAGGGTGTATGTTTCCAAAAACTCCAAGATTGAAGTTTTCACTGCTCTCAGGTCTCAATTTCACATTGGCATATATTGTAGAGCCGTTTCCAAGAAGCTCTTTGGAAAGGGGCAGTCTTACGCTATGCTCGTATGACCCCTTTATAACTGCAGCCTCTGTGAATTTGTATTTGGTACCCAATCCATACCCCCAATAACTCTTTGTTGCAGAGGGTTCCACTGTATTGGCACCTGTAATGGAGCCCAATTCTGTCTGACCTATCTCCACGTGGTTGATATAATCCTTTACAAACAGCACATTCTCCATTTTGCCGTTTATAAGGAGCTGGTTATATGAAACACCTACAATGTGCTTTGTTACAGCATCGTTTGATGGTTCGTATGTATCATCTACATCATCATACTGCTCATTTCCGGTTCTGTTGAACAGATAATTCACATTAACCGAATGGGCATCAGCAATTCTATAATCAAAGTTTGCACGGGCTACAGTCATTGGCCTTTTGTAATGTCTGAGAGTCTTTGCCCTACCGGTAATCTCACTCCTGGCCCCATCAATATATGTTCCGTTCCAGAAATATTTCCTGTATGTGGTATCTACTGTTATGGAATGATCCCAAGAGTGTGATACAGAGGCATTAAATGTAAGGTCATCCGCAATGAAACCCCTTTTGCTGTATCTGGCAGAGACTCCCTTGGAACGGGTATGCCTCTCTGCCATTCCATAAACTTTGGTTTGCACTGAACCTGTTTGAAGTTCCTTGTCTATATTTGAATATGAACCGGTTACAAAAAAGGCATCTGCCCATTTCCTGTTGTTTACTCCTGCCTCCAGCTCCCCATACAGAGAAAAATAGCCATCGTGGAATCTTCTGAAATCTCCTGTTACAAACCTTGTATTGTCTTCATTGGGAACCTCAACCCCTTTCATCATGTAATTGTTCCTGGAATAGTTTGCACTTACAACAGGTTTGATGACTATACCTGTTTTTGGTGTTACAATCTGTGCAAAAAGTTCCCCTTTATGAGTATTGAAAGAGCCGTATCCGTAAGAGAAATCAAAGAAATTTTTCTTAGCATTTGTAGTAACAATATTTATGGCACCACCCAATGCATCCGCTCCAAGGCTGGCAGGGATAACACCCTTGTAAATCTCAACCCTTTCTATAACATTTACAGGAAGATTGGCAAGAGTAACACCAGAACCTTTGGTATCCAACGGAATACCGTCAAGGAAGTACCTCACCGAGTTTCCGCTCATTCCATTGATTGACAAATCAAAATCCGAGCCTACTCCCCCCTCTTCCCTAATCTTTATACCTGTAGTCTTGCCAAGAACATTATTGATGTTGTGTACTGAACTTACAATAGGTTTTACATTCAATGCACTTACAGCCAATACACTCTCTTTAAGGAGCTGGGCATTGCTTTTTCCAACAACCATAACTGCATCAAGTGATTCTGCCTGCTCGGCCAATGAAATGTTTATCCTGGAATCCTCCTCAATATGAATCTGCTGCTCCAGTGTCTGGTACCCTACAAGCGATACCACCAAAGTATACTCTCCGCCAGGAATTCTGAGGGTGAAATTGCCGGAGCTGTTGCTCTCGGCCCAAACTGTATTGGTTTCCTTAAGGGTAACGGCAGCTCCCGCCAGTTCCGCCCCACTTTTGGAGTCAACAACTTTACCCTGTAATGAATATCGGGTTTGGGCAATCAGATTTGCCCAGGCTATAAGAAGTACAAATACAAGAAGAATCCTTTTCATTTCCCAATTTAAAATTTGTCGGGAATAAAGGATGCAAGATGTGTATACACCAAATGGAATGGCAACGCCATTTACATTGTAAGCAGAAATAATTCTTGGGAATTACCAGTGCCTGCAAACTTTTATTACCCGAAAGCTTTCAAAACAAAATGATTTTGGCAGGTCTTCTGGCTTGTTCCCCCTCTGATGCCTTCTCATCCTTCAAAGGACAATGGCTTTTGAGTATCAAAGGATATTTGCGGAACTTACAGCAGCGGTGTCTGCTCAGGATTTTCACCTGATTCCCTTTTCATCCACAAGTAGAGAAATCTACCTGCGAACACCAATATCGGAGGCAAATGTAGCAATTTTTTTTTAATGCAAAATTTTTTAAGATTATTTTAGTGTATTGAATATTTTCCTACTTTTGTACTCAGTTAAGGTGATGCGGCAATTTTTCATATTGCAGCATAAAAGGGAATCCGGTTAGAATCCGGAACAGTGCCCGCTACTGTAACTTCTGCTGCTACAAGCAGTAACAGAGCTTCTCTTACCACTGTATTTTTACGGGAAGGTGCTCGGTGAAGTGAGTCAGGAAACCTGCCTTGGCATATAAAAATTAAAGTGCCCTCGGGATAAAGGTGCTATTTAATAATTTTTAGAAAGTTTTTTCACAATAGATTTATTTTTTTTGAGTCAGGCTCGTTACGTTGGTTGTACACACTTCAACTCAACACTCAACTCACGTATGCCGGCGTAATGGGCCTTTAAAATTTGGTATGGATATGAACAGATACTTTAGTTCCATATTGGCCATTGCACTTTTGTTTGTAGCCGCAGGTTGCAGGAACTCCAACAGCGGCACAGGTAAAAACGGTGCGGGTGAACTGCATACAGAGATTTCCTCAGCACAGGCAACAGACTCCACCAAAGTGTTAACACAATATGCCCAGGGATTTAAGGTAAACTACTCTGGCAACCTTAAATTGGTGGAGATTTCAGACCCGTCAGGAAACAACAGCAGGGTATACAAGTTTGCCCTTGCAGAAGAGTTTGGGAATAATATTCCCGACGGATATACCCCAATTAAAATACCGGTACAAAGTGTAATATGTATGACAACCCTGCAGCTGGCAGGATTCATAACACTTGACGAGACCCAACACGTTAGCGGAATGTCCAGTACCAGATTCCTCCACAATGAAACTGTAAGGAAACAGATTGCGGAGGGTGTTACAAAACGCATTGGCATTGAAGGGAACTTTGACAATGAGACAATTATAAATATCAATCCAAACCTAATTTTTTTCTCCCCATTCAAGCGTGGTGGGTATGACGGACTTAAGGAGGTACAGATTCCTCTTGTCCCTCATCTTGGCTACAAGGAACCCCACCCGCTTGGACAGGCGGAGTGGATAAAGTTCATAGCTCTGTTCTTGAACGAAGAAATTAAGGCCAACCGTATATTCAACCATATAGCCAATGAATACAACACCCTTAAGGAGCAGGTTGCTCAAGTTGCTCAGGAGCAAAGGCCTGTTGTGCTTAGCGGTGAGATTCACGGTGGTGCCTGGTATGCAGTTGGCGGTAAGAGCTTCCTTGCCCGGCTATTTGAAGATGCCGGAGCAGATTATGTTCTTAAAGACAACAATGAATCGGGTGGAATCAACTTTGATTTTGAAACCATGTATGAGAAAGCTGCCAATGCCCGCTATTGGAGAATTATGAATGGTTATCAGGGGGAGTACACCTATGACGTTTTGGGAAAAACAGATCCGCGCTACAAAGATTTCAGGGCCTTTAAAGAGAAAGGGGTAATTTACTGCAATCAGCGCGAAAAGGGATTTTACGAAAGCTCCCCAACTCAGCCTCATCTGGTTTTGAAAGATCTGGTAAAGGTATTCCATCCGGCTCTTGTTGAAGAGGAATATAAAGGTACATTCTATACTCTATTGGAAAAATAATGAAAAGATACACTTGGCCGCTTATGGCGGCGGTTACCATATCCATAATATTGTTTGCATTTCTTAACCTGTTGCTGGGTACAGTATCAATTCCGGCTGCAGAAGTATTTAAAATTGTAACAGGGGGAGAGAGTGCAAATGAAATCTGGAGCAACATCATAATAAAATCCAGACTTCCTCAAGCTCTCACTGCAATATTTGCAGGAGCCGGTCTATCAGTTGCAGGACTGCTTATGCAGACAGTCTTCAGAAACCCTTTGGCCGGACCGTCTGTGTTGGGCATAAGCTCAGGTGCCAGTTTGGGTGTGGCCTGTGTCATATTGCTTAGTGGAATGTTCGGACAGGCTCTGAGCCAGTTGGGATTTTTTGGAGAATTTGCCATTACCATTGCCGCAATAATTGGAGCAATGAGTGTAATGGGTGTGATAATATTTGTATCCCAGAAAGTTAAGGGAAATGTAACCCTCCTTATTATTGGTGTAATGATAGGTTATATTGCCACAGCAATCATTGGAGTGCTTAAATTCTTTAGTGTAGAGGAAGATATAAGAGCTTATGTAATATGGGGACTGGGAAGTTTCGCTAAGGTATCGGGAGGACAAATGGTACTTTTCTGCAGTGTTATGGCTGTACTTGTTCCATTGAGTATGCTCCTTATAAAGACACTTAATCTCCTTCTTCTGGGAGACGGATATGCAAGGAATTTGGGACTGAATATAAAGAGAGCAAGGTTTTATGTGATACTGGCATCGGGAATACTGGTT
>JAZSEZ010000067.1:0-2689 GCA_045531975.1 Candidatus Egerieisoma sp.
CACGTAGAGATGATGGGCTTCCTTGGTATCGGTAACAACCCTATGGTAGGTGCTACTGTTGCTGTTGCTGTGGATGTTGCTACTGCATTGAGCAAATAACCGACTGTATAACAGTTTATTATATAAAGGAGCTTCCCGATGGGAGGCTCTTTTTTTTGTCCCTTTATGGGGCGTGAAGATTGATATTTGATGGGGCGTTTGAGGTGGATTTTTGAGGTTTATTGAGTGGAATTGGAGAGCTGTCGGGAAGATGGTAAATGGGGCGGGAAATGGTATTTTGGAGGAAGTTTTGGGACCAATTTGGGACCACTTTTTATATGGTCCCATAAAATGGTATAAAATACTGATACATATAGGATTGTTAATTAAAATACTCAGACTTCTCCTGTCTTTAATTTAACGTTAATGACATGGAAAGAAACACATTTTCAATACTCTTCAGTGTAAGGGAGAGTAAAGCCAGGAAAAATGGCAGTGCGCCAATTGAAACAACCATTACCATAAATGGTGAAAGAACCAGATTTTCAACGGGTAAAATGGTCCCTTTAGATAAATGGGATAAAATCAAGCAACAAGTAAAGGGCAAAGATGAGGAAGCCGTGACCCTAAATGCATTCCTCAAATCAATCCGAATAAGGCTCTATGAAAAGGAAGCGGACCTGATGAACAAAGGTTTCATTGTTACTGCTGAGCTTTTAAAGGATGCATATTTTGATAAGGTTGGTTCAATAAAGGAGAGGACCTTGCTTGATGTTTTCTCAGAGCATAATGAGGAACAGGAGAAGATGATTGACAAAGGGATTTCTAAAGCTACCTTTTGGATATCTGTTTATACTCTAAGGCTCTTGAAGGAATATATGGGAACCAAGTATAAAAGGGGAGATATTTATTTGAGGGAACTTAATATTGGCTTTATACAGGGCTTTCACTCATTCTTGAGGATAGACAAGGAAATGTCGCAGAATTCATCAACCAAACATCTGAAACTGCTGAAAAAGGTGGTGAATATTGCTGTTGCAAATGCTTATATGACCTATAACCCATTTTTAGCCTATAAAGTGGAGAGGGAGCCGGTTGAGATAGATTTTTTGGATGCGGAAGAGTTGCAGAAAATTGTAAACTTTGATACTCCGCTACCCCGTTTGGAGAGGGCAAAAGATATGTTCCTGTTCGGATGCTTCACAGGATTGAGTTACATAGATATCAAGACACTCACTCAAGAACATTTTGAAAGGGATTCCGAGGGGAGAATCTGGATAAAGAAACACAGAGTAAAGACAGGAGTCCTTGCCAGAATCCCATTACTGCCGATGGCCAAACTCATATTGGAGAAGTACAAAGTCGGAAACAAACTACTTCCAATCCAAGATGCAGCCGATGTAAACAAATACCTGAAAGATATTGCAATCCTATGCGGAATAGAAAAGCATATAACCTTTCACACAAGCCGTCACACATTTGCAAGTACAGTTACCCTTGCCAATAATATATCTCTGGAAGTTGTTTCCAAGATGCTCGGCCATACCAATACCAGAATGACCAACCACTATGCAAAATTGGTGGATAAGTGCATTGGTGAACAGATGGATACACTTGCAAATATTTTCTCTCCTGCTGAAGAAAAAGAAGCCATATAACCCAATGGACTGCTCAATAACAGGGCAGTCCTTTTTATTTTACAGGACTATGCAAATAAATGGGTAAATTTGAGGAAACGAAAAAATTTAAGCTATGGCTGAGAAATACACTTATAAGGTAGAAGAAACAGAGCTCAAGAATATTGTATATGATTTGGGGCTCCATTATGGTCTGCAACTGTTAAATTACGGTAAGCCGGAAAATGGAGGGAAGCATTACTCTTTTGAATTTCCATTCTCTAAGGATGAGTTTTACAAGATATTTGAAGATTCACCACTTCCTCCAATAGCAGAGAACCTCCCTATAATAGATGCCATAATGTATATGACTTGCCCTTGCAGGATGAAGGAGTATATTGAGCAGAAGGCGCAGCAGTCAGATGACAGTGAAAAGGAGTTTGATGAATATGTGGAAAGGTTAAAACAGGAGTATGAGGAGGAACATGGCAGGCCAATGGATGACCAAACTTATGAGGCGCTCATAGATGACCTGACATACTTTGACTATGATGCATATGTTGAGTGCTTTTATTATGAACGTGCAAGGAAGGATTTGCTGATGCTGTATAAGGCATCCCAAGAATGGATAGAAGCAGGGGATGAGGATACTGCCATCACAATAAAGATGGGTAAATGCAAATCCGTGAAATTGGAAAATGTAAACAATTGGTTCTCAAAAGTTTTGCTGTCTAATCATTTTGATGAATACCTGAAACCAATCAAATCCAAGGAGGATGCCATAGCAGAACTGAACTCCTTGAGTTATAAAGGGGCAAAATTACCACGCCCTTTAACCAATAACTTCATATGGGGTACATACAATATAATATCCAATCATTTAAATGATGGTACAGTAACCAAGTCCTTCTGCTATCTTCTGGTGGAGCTGTTCAAAATAATGAACTATCCAAAGAGTTACATAGATAAACTTGAGAGTGACCCAGATTTCAAATACCTGAGAAGTACGATAAGCAATATCAAGAGGGATCCAGAAACGCATTTAAGGCATGTGGAAGTATCATCGTGGGGAGTTAAAAAGGCTATAGAAGAGG
>JAZSEZ010000080.1:0-44560 GCA_045531975.1 Candidatus Egerieisoma sp.
ATCCAGCAACGGATGGGCACCCTGTACAACCCTTATATGCTCCAGTTCTCCTGTTTCTGTTATTTCAAAGGCTAACTTGCCTCTACCCATAATTCCCTCCTCTTTTGCTGCAAGTGGATATTCCACTCTGTAAAAAAACCACTTTATAAACTCCACGTGTCCGCTCTTGCCGGAATCGGGAGATATAAATATTGCCGGTTGCACAGTTGGATCCGTTTCCGGTACAATGGCTTTTTTATTGTCAAAAACTATCGGGAAGATATATTTTACATCTACAGGTTTGCCGTCAGATTTGCCAGGGGTCCATTTTGGGGCTTTTGAGATTACCCGCATAACCTCTTTTTCCAATACAGGGTCTGCGTGTTCTGTAATTTCTATATTTGCCACGGTGCCTTCCTTGGTTATAGTAAATCTGACCGTTACTTTACCTGTAATGTTCTGTTCCAATGCGTTCTGCGGATATCTCAATTCTGAGTATACCCATTGGGTAAAACTGTTTGGCTCACCGTCCAAAAATCTTGGTTTTTCATCAACTGTTGCGTACAATTGTGCAGCTGCCTCTTTTGAACCTTGTTTACACCCTATGCAGCATAATAGTGCCCAAGCCATTGCAATTATTAAAAATATACCCCTTTTCATATCTGGCTCTTTTTAAAAATTTTCAGTTTTCTGTAGTGGGCAGGGAGGTTTTCTGCCTGCGAGATTTTGCTCCTCACCCTAGATTTCATTGCCCTTATGGAGGATTCGGTACCACCGGTATACAATGCAATCTCAGAAATGGGATGTTCCTCTTCTGTAAGGATAAGCACAAGCTTTTCTTGTGGAGAGAGAAAATCCAAATCCTTAAGATAAGGATACATACGTACAAACTCAGAATCATTCACCACCTCAACAATACCGCTTTTGCTTCCTGCCTTGGCCCTGTTTATGGCATCCTGCAGCTCATCGTACATTGTCTCGGAAAGTTTTATGTTTCTTCCCGATATCTTGTTCACTTCATTTGCCAGCAGTGGAAGGTTCTCCGCATGCTTTATTAGGAGCTTGTTGGCAAACTTTTCTGCATTGAGCCTCCTGTTGTGTATCCGCCCTAACCAATATGCCCCAATAATGGCACCTGCAACAAGTGCCACTATAACACAATACAGGATTGTGTTATGGTGTGAAATACGCTCCAGCTCCACAACAGCAGCTTCAAGCTCGTATTTGTAAACCATCAGTGTCTTAAGGGTATCTACATATATCTGTTCCATACACATCAAATGATTCCTGTAACAAATTTAACATTTAGAATACATTATCTGATTTGAGGCAGGGTATATTTGCGCATACAATGGTTTTCGTGGTCTGATGCATATACTGTGGCTGGATCTGGGGTAATGGTAAGGTAGCTCAGATGCGCATCAGTCAGATATGACTGCACAAGGTTGAAATCGTAGTCAAATACCAGAAGATAAGTATTGGATTGTGGGTCTCCTGCACTCCTCTGCCCATCCGCTGATGCCTTTTTCTCCCTCTCCCTGTTTTCCTTTAAGGTTTCCGGATTGGCAAGCATATAAACATATTTCTCTCCCGCAACCAAATATGGTTGATTCATTACTACATTATCCTCCGCCATCTTCTCCTTGCCATTCTTTATGGTATATTTAGGCTCCAGCAGGGTAAATGTTTTATCCAAGGTTATTTTGTTTTCTGCAATACTGTATCTCCTTATGTTACTGTACCTGTAATTCTGAACAAACAGCTTGCTTCCACAGGGTGAGAGTGTCATTGAAAGATTAAAGTTCACCTGATTGTCTTTAGCGAGATTTGGGTCATCCAGTACAGGGTATACCAGCGTATCCAGCACTTGACCGGTATTGTTGGTAAGGGCAAGCCTTCCTCCTGTACGTGTACCAAGGAAAAATACAAACAATGAATCCGATGCTGCCTGCAGGTTTACAGCAAAAGCAGGTTGCCTGAACTGGTGCTTGAAGTACTCTTCTACTATAAGGGAGTCTGTGTCTATTGAAATTTTCAGCACTTTTTCTCCCATAATATCGTTGGCATACAGATTATTGCCATACAAATCTATAAAAGGCTTCATAAGGGATTCATTTGGTCCGCGCCCCTTTGGTACTGCAGAATGGGTCACTTCACCCGTCTGCAAATCTGCAAGGTGAATTAATCTCTTATTGGGCAACTCCATTCTGCCAATAAGCCCTTGTGGAGTATAAAAACATTCGAAAGAGTAGTTTATCAGATATTCTGCAGGAAGTTTTTCCCCTTGCAAAGGGCGGGCATTGCCTATATAATACTCTAAAGGTTGTGGAAACATACCCGCTTTTGGGGTACAACCTGCTACAAGCAATAATGCAGCTGTTGTAAGGTATAGTGCAGCTGCACACGAGAGTCTGATAGCAATAAATCTTTTCATAATACTTATGTTTAATTCATTGCCAAGTTACCGCTTTTCCAGCCTGTATATTGTGTGTGATATCCACAATGCGGCCCATCTGCGGCCTTTTACGGGGTATTTTTCTGATTATATGAATGTTAACATTTTTATGTTTCAGGGTTGCTTCCCCCTCTCCCGCTCAATTTATCCCTTTATCCCACCTTAATTTTGTACCACAACCAGTTTGGAATAAGGCGCCAGAAGGCCACTACTGCAGCCCATTTCCAGTCTATAATTTTTGTGTTTTTACGGGCATCAATGGCTTTCTTTATTCGCGTGGAAGCATACGGAAGTTGCATTGTCATTGGATAATTGCGCCCCTTTATGAAATCTGTTGCTATGAAACCCGGCAGTATTGTGGTAAATGACATATTCCACCCCTTGCTGTTGGAGAGCTGCCTCAATGATTCCATATACCTTACCTGGTACATCTTGGTTGCCGAGTAGGATGCACTTATCCCTATCCCCCTTGTTGAGGCTATTGATGAAATTGTTGCAAACTGCACGTGATGCCCTGCAGTGCTTCCATACTCCGCCACTGCTGCCGCTATTGCAGTAAATCCAGTAACATTTACGTTTATTGTGCTGTACTCCAACTGCATCTCCAGCTGGGCATTCTGTTTCCCAACCCCCGAACAATAAATCACCAGATCAACTCCCCCAAGGGCCTCCACCATCTCAAGGAACTTTCCCCTTGGACTCTCCTGTAGTATTCCCCCCATCTCTGCCGGTACCGCCGAAAGGTCTGCCCTGAACACAATTATATTCACCGGATGAGTTTTCTGCAATTCTTTCAGATTCTCCACCCTCCTGGCCGCCACCGCCACCATGCACCCCTGCGCCGCATACTGCTGGGCCAACATTTTACCAATTCCAGATGAAGCTCCAAAAATTATTATTCTCTTCATAATAAAGCGTTTAATATGTAACTCGGTCACCGAGTACAGCTACACTCGAGGACCGAGTTACAAAAATAATTATAAATTTGTACTCAATAAACCAGTATTGTTATGATAACTTTCCTAATTTCTATTACAGTACTCATTGCGGGGTACTTTACATACGGGAAATTTATAGACAGGTTCTTTGGGGCAGATCCAAAAAGAACTACTCCGGCCATAGAGATGGCAGACGGGGTGGATTATCAGGTAATAAAGCCGTGGAAAATATTTATTATCCAGTTCCTGAACATTGCCGGTCTGGGGCCAATTTTTGGAGCCATAATGGGTGCGGCATACGGTCCAATAGCTTATTTATGGATTGTACTGGGGTGTATATTTATGGGTGCAGCACACGATTATACAGCCGGAATGCTGTCTCTCAGACACAAAGGAGCCAGCCTTAATGAGATAATTGGAATGTACCTTGGCAAAGGGTTCCAGAAGTTCCTTACAGTAGTAATCATTGCCCTTTTGTTTGCAGTTGGAACATCATTTATCAGCGGCCCTGCAGGATTGTTGCAGCAGCTCTCAGGTTGGGATATAAAAATCTGGCTAACAGTAATTTTCTTATACTATCTAATTGCCACTTTACTCCCGATAGATAAAATCATTGGAACAATTTACCCATATATGGGGGCAGTACTTCTGTTTATGGCGGTGGCAATAGGAGGCTCACTGCTGGTAAAAGGGTTCAACGGAGAGCTTCAGATGGTGGAACTTACTGCAGAAACTTTCCGCAACTACAAATCCAACGGAACAGAATATATGCTTGTACCAATGCTCTTTATTGTAATCTCCTGCGGAGCAATAAGCGGATTCCACGCAACACAATCGCCACTTATGGCCCGCTGTATGAGCAATGAGAAATACGGAAAACCTATTTTCTACGGAGCAATGATTGCAGAGGGAGTTGTAGCTTGCATTTGGGCAACTGCCGCAATGGCCTATTTTGGCGGCCCTGAAGGGTTGAACATAGCTGCTGACGGAGGCAAAACTCCTGCAATAATTGTAAATGCCATTTGCGAAAGCTGGTTGGGTAAAGCAGGTGCTATAATAGCTATTCTGGGAATAGTTGTATGCCCTATCACCTCCGGCGATACAGCATTCCGCAGCTTGAGACTTATCCTTGCAGATGCAGTAAACTACTCACAAAAGCCTGTAAAGAACAGGATTCTGGTATGTATTCCAATTTTTGCGGTAGCATTCCTTAGCTGCACAATTGATTTCTCAATAATATGGACATACGTAGGAATAAGCAACCAGTTGCTGGCTGCCACAACCCTATGGGCCTGCGCCGCATACTTTGCATCAAAAGGAAAGAACCACCTGGTAATGACAATTCCGGCAATCTTCATCACCTATATGAGTGTATGCTTCCTACTTATTGCGCCAAATGTTCAGGGAGGACTTAACCTTGCTCCGGCAGTTGGCCATATTGGAGGTGGAGCGGTTGCCCTGTTGTGCGCCACTCTGTTCTACATAAAAAAAGTGAAGAAATAAATTTCCTCCACAATAATACAAAGAGCTACAACAATGTGTAGCTCTTTGTGCTTTTAACCCCAGGGTAACCGTAATATGATGCGGCAATGGTACCTGTTACAACTATGGGGCGCCCCAGATTGTCGGGATTATTAACCAGATTAAGGGCATTCCTCACACTCCCCGATGGAAGCTCTACAACCATCATATTGTTGCGGTTCCTCTCCGACAGGGAAGGTGCTATTACAATGGTTGATTTGGAATCAAACGGAGGCCCCACCCTTACGGTAGAATTTGTGGGATCCCCTCCAAAAATATACCCGAACACCTTCACATTCCTCTCTCCAATCATCTCCTTGGCCTCATAAATTGATACTGCTCCCGACGGCACTTTCAATCCCACATTATAATTGTATCCCAGCCACTCCCTGGTAGTATCAACCACCACCTTAAAAACCGATGCCGAGCTTCTGCTTGCACTGTACACCAGTTTCATGTCCAGCATCTGCCCCGCCTCCAGCGATTTTTCCAGAAGTGTGGTATCCTCCCCCATCCCACTGTAAACTATCTGAAACACATCTGTAGAAACATACGCATACTTCTTCTGGCTGTAGTCATACTGCAATTTTTTCTTTCCCTGCACCACTGCAACCCCACTCCCTTCAAATTTCTTCTTAAAATCTTCTGAAAAAGTGAGTCTGAGCCCCGCATTTACCTGCTTGCACAAAAAAGAGACCCTCGCCTGTTCATTCTCTGCCACCAATACCGTATGCGAATCTCCAAACACCGGAGTATCCAGTGCCGGAGGGTTGAATTTCTGGCTGTAAATGGCAATTTCATAACTCCCCGGGGTTACAACTATCTCTGCCGGTCTCTCCCCGTATACCCCATCATAAATTTTCTCCCCTTCCGTTGAATAAATTTTAAGGATAAAGCTGTTGGTATCAGTATTGATACCGCTTTTAAGAAAGGTACCGTCCGAAAAATAATCCTTAGGGGGCTCTTCAATAGCCAATGCAATACTCCCTTTAGCCTGTCCGCTTCCCTGCGGCTCCTTTAACATAAATGATGTACACCCCTGAAAAATGCAGGCACAGAATACGGCACTGCACAACAACCACAAAACAGATTTTACTTTTTGCATATCTCCTCCTCTTTAAAAAATTACACAAGGCAAAAGTATCTGCTCATATAAAAACAGAGAGTCTGAAAAAGCAAAAAGGACCTTTCACCCCACACAATTTTCTTTTTCCTGAAAAAATTTACGCAGTTTTACTCTTCCCGACAAAAAGCTCTTCCACCTCCCCTATAAAAAATTCACGGGGCCACACCTGAAAACCAGGCTGGCCCCGCTACTTAACCTAAACTTAAACTATGAAAAACTTCACAGTGAATTTTACAATTACCGTGCCACAACCCTAATCTTTGCAAACTTCAAAAGAAGGGTTTTTCTCCCTCCATTCTGAAAATCCACAATAGCCTTGCGGCTGGTAATATCACCCTCCAACGATATTACAACACCTATTCCAAAACGGTCGTGCTCTATTGTCTGACCAACCTCAACCTTAGATGGTGAGTCGGGGGTAAAATCCCTCCTTTCCAACTGAGCCTTAGGAACAAAGCCTGAAGGTGCAGACTCCCTCTTCACTTGTATATTTCCTTGTGATGCACCTCCAAATCTGCTACCGCCTTTTGCACCATAACCAGAACCGTAACCGGTACCCCTTTGGGCAGAACCGCCCGAATACCCCCCGTTTCCACGGCGTACACCCAAAATGGTCTCATCCTCATCAAATTTGGTCCTTAACTCATCCTCCCAATCCGTAAGCGGGTTAAGAATATATTGTTTGTCTATCTCCTTAATAAATCTGCTTGGCGGATTGCTTACGTGGCTGCCCCATTTGATACGGGAATGGGCAAACGAGAGTTTCACCCCCTTCTCCGCCCTGGTAAGTGCCACGTAGAATAGTCTTCTCTCCTCCTCCACATCCTGCTGTGTAGCTGTTCCCATTCCCGACGAAGGGAAGAGGTTCTCCTCTACACCCACAATATATACATATGGGAACTCCAGACCTTTTGAGGAATGCACTGTCATAAGGGCAACCTTATTCTTGTCCTCCTCATTATCTTTTCCATCCAAATCACTCAATAGGGATACATTCTCCAGATAGAGGTCCAGCGTAACAACCGGTATATCATACCCCTCCTGAGCCATCTGCTCATACTCCAGCATTCCCTCATCTACAAACTCCTTAATGGAGTTGAACAGCTCCTCCACATTCTCCACTCTCCCTTGTCCCTCCAGAGATGTATCCTGCTTCATATAATCCAATATACCAAAACGGGCATTCGCCTCCATTGCCAGATCGTATGCGCTTGTATAAGGCATCTTCTCCTTCAACTGCTCTATACCCGCCACAAAATGTTTCATTTTTGTAGCAGTGGCAGCCTTAATGGAGAACTCTTCCAGATTTACACTTTTTACCGCCTCCAACATAGAGATCTCTTTAGAGGCTGCCGCCTCCATAAGCCTTCCCAAAGAGGTATCTCCAATGCCCCTTGCCGGGAAATTTATCACTCTACGGAATGCCTCATCGTCTTTACCGTTGGAAACCAGTCTGAGGTATGCCAACATATCCTTAACCTCTGCACGCTCATAAAAAGAGTGGCCTGCAAAAATCTTGTAAGGGATATTTTTCCTTCTCAAAGCCTCCTCCACAACACGGCTCTGGGCGTTGGTGCGGTAGAGGATTGCAAAACTGCTGTACGGCTCGTGGGTACGGTGTATCTGCTCCATTATTGAGGATGCCACCATTATACCCTCTTCCTGTTCTGTAAATGCATTTATAAGTTCTATCAGTTCTCCCCTTTCGTGTTCAGAAAAACATTTCTTTTTGAGCTGCATCTTGTTCTTGTCAATAAGCGAGTTTGCAGCATTCACTATGGTTTGTGTTGAACGGTAATTCTGCTCAAGCCTGTACTCTTTTGCCTGCGGATAGTCTTTCCTGAAATTGAGGATATTCTCAATCCTTGCCCCACGGAAACTGTAGATGCTCTGCGCATCATCTCCCACAACCGAGATATTCTGGTGTTCACTGGCAAGTTTCTTAATTATCAGGTATTGTGCATAGTTGGTATCCTGATACTCATCCACCATTATGAACTGGAACCTTGCTCTGATACGCGCCAATGCATCGGGAAAATCTCTGAAAAGGATATTTGTGTAAAGGAGGATATCATCAAAATCCATTGCCCCTGCCTGGCGGCATTTTTTTGCATATTCCCTGTAGATTTCCCACAACCTTGATTTTCTGGCTGCGGAATCATTCTGTATAAGGGTACTGTTCCTTGAATATGCCTCTGCTGTAACAAGATTGTTTTTTGCCATAGAGATTCTGCTGTGCACCTCATTGGCCTTGTACACCTTGTCATCAAGCTGCATCTCCTTTATGCAGGCCTTTATCACATTGCGGCTGTCGGTAGTGTCGTAGATTGAAAAGGTCTTGGGGAACCCAATAAGCTCCGCTTCATCGCGAAGAAACCTTATAAATATGGAATGGAATGTACCCATCACCAACCTCCTTGCCTTATAATCTCCTATAAGAGAGGCTATTCGCTCTTTCATCTCCCTTGATGCCTTGTTGGTAAATGTTAAAGCAAGAATACTGTCTGGAGAATAACCTTTATCCAAAATGTTTGCAATCCTGCAGGTAAGCACTTTGGTTTTTCCGCTGCCAGCTCCGGCAATAATCAGCTGCGGCCCTTCAATATCACTAACTGCCTGATATTGCGCCGGATTCAATCCTTCAAAAATCTGTTGGTTCACCTGTTCCATAATGATGCAAATCTACTGGCTAAAAATTCAAAAACAAAACCCAAAATACTTATTTATTAGCAATATATTGTTTACATTTGCGCAAAATTTCTGAAATAATGATTAAACATATTCAATTAAACAAGGGACTGGACATTCCTGTAAAGGGTGCTGCAGAGCTTAGAATTGAAAAAACCATTATCTCGGATGTTGTTTCTGTAAAACCTGTCAACTTTAAGAATCTTACCCCCAAACTTCTTGTAAGAGAGGGTGATGAGGTTAAAGCTGGCAGCATTTTATTTGTAGACAAGTATCGTCCAGAGATTGGCTTTGCATCTCCTGTAAGCGGAACTGTTGAGTCGGTAGTAAGAGGCGAAAAACGTAAGCTCCTTGAGGTACGTGTTAAAGCTGCCCAAACTACAGATTACATTAAATTTGATGCTCCTAAGGCTGACAAAGCTACAGCTGGGGAGATTAAGAAGGTTCTTTTGGAGAGCGGCCTTTGGGTTGCCTTAAAACAGAGACCTTACGGTATTGTGGCAAACCCTGCAGATGAGCCAAGAGCAATTTTTGTTTCTGCTTTTGATTCTGCACCTCTTGCTCCAGATTACAATTACGTTCTTAGAGATGAGGCTGCAAACCTTCAGGTTGCAGTTGATGTGCTTAACAAACTTACCAAAGGTGGTGTGTTTGTTGGTGTTAACGCTAAAAATGCATCTGCATCTCCATTCAGCAAATTGAACAACGTAAAAGTATACGGATTCAGCGGTGCCCATCCTGCCGGCAACGTAGGTGTTCAAATCAACAATATTGCCCCTATCAACAAAGGCGAGGTTGTTTGGACAATTGATCCTATGTTTATGGTTGCAATTGGCAAATTGTTCACTAAAGGAATCTATGATGTTACCAGAAAAATTGCAGTTGCAGGTAACAGAGTTGAGAAACCTTGTTATGTGACTTGCGTCCCTGGAACACAGATGAAAGATCTTGATTTCTTGGTAAGCAAGAAAGAGGTTGAGATTTTTGACCAGGAGTGCGGATGCCGTTACATAAGCGGTAACGTACTTACAGGAAGCAATGTTGGTGCTGAGGGCTCTTTGGATTTCTACAGCAATATGGTTTCTGTAATTTCTGAGGGTAACTATTATGAGATGTTCGGATGGGTTAAACCTATGCGCTTTGGCAAATTCAGCTTCTCAAAATCTTACTTCTCTTGGCTTACTCCTAAGAAGAAATATAAAGTTGATACAAATACCAATGGTGGACAGAGAGCATTTGTTGTATCAGATGTATACGGCAAGGTGCTTCCTATGGACATCTACCCTGTATACCTTCTTAAAGCTATCCTTGCAGAGGATATTGACAAGATGGAGCAGCTTGGTATCTATGAGGTAATTGAAGAGGACCTTGCACTTTGCGAGTATGTTTGTCCTTCTAAGATTGACATTCAGGATATCGTTTCCAAAGGTATTGCAACAATGATTAAAGAAATGGCTTAAAACATAGAGTAGTATGAAATCTTTATTGAATTTAGTTGAAAAAATCAAGCCTACCTTCAGCAAAGGTGGCAAATTGAGTTTTCTACACTCTACTTTTGATGCTTTTGAGACATTCCTTTTTGTTCCAAATACTGTTACAAAAAGCGGTTCTCACATTAGAGACTGTGTAGACCTTAAAAGAGTAATGACCATTGTAATTATTGCACTTATGCCTGCCTTGGCTTTCGGTATCTGGAATGTTGGTGAGCAGCATTCAATTGCATTTGGTCTTGATATGACATTCTGGGGTAAAGTATGGTTCGGTCTTTTGAAAGTACTTCCTCTTATTATTGTATCATACGTTGTAGGTTTGGGTATTGAGTTCATTTCTGCCCAGCTTCGCGGACATGAGGTTAACGAGGGTTACCTTGTATCCGGAATGCTTATCCCTATGATTATGCCGGTAGATGTTCCTCTATGGATTCTTGCACTTGCTGTTGCTTTTGCAGTAATCATTGGTAAAGAGGTATTTGGCGGTACAGGTATGAACATCTGGAACCCTGCACTTATTGCACGTGCATTTGTATTCTTCGCATACCCTTCACAGATCTCAGGTGACACTATCTGGGTAGAGGGCCTTAATGCAGCAAAAGCTAACGCAATGCAGGTAGTTGACGGTTTCTCTGGTGCAACCCCTCTTGGACAGGCTGCAAACGGTGTTGTAGAGTTCACCACCACAACAGGTGAGCCTCTTTCACTAATGCAGGCTTTCATTGGTACAATGCCTGGTTCAATTGGTGAGACCTCAACAATTGCAATCCTTATTGGTGCAGTTATCCTTATCTGGACAGGTGTGGCTAGCTGGAAAATTATGTTGTCTTGTGTTGCAGGTGCATTGGGCGTTGGTTTCCTAATCAACGGTTTCGCAGCTCCTGAAACATTTGCTGCAGTTCCTGCATACTGGCACCTTGTTCTTGGCGGTTTTGCATTCGGAGCAGTATTTATGGCTACCGACCCTGTAACCTCAGCTCAGACAGAGAAAGGAAAATGGATTTACGGTTTCCTAACAGGTGCACTTGCAGTTATCATCCGTCTGTTCAACCCTGGTTACCCGGAGGGAATGATGTTGGCTATCCTGCTTATGAACACATTTGCACCTATTATTGACCACTATGTGGTTGAGGGCAACATTAAGAAGAGAATCAAAAGAGCAACAATTAAATAAGCAACACAGAAATGGATACAAATAAAAATTCATATACCATCATTTACTCAATAGTAATGGTTGTAATAGTTGCTGCAGTTCTTGCTTTTGTTTCTCTTAGCCTAAAAGACAAACAGAACGAGAATATAAGCAACGAGAAAAAACAGTACCTTCTTGCCAGCGTTGGACTTGGCGCAGATGCCAACTTTGACCAGGTAATTAAAGAGGCCATTGTTGTAGACGGCAACGGAAAAGTTGTAAACACAGCAACCTCAGATATCACTGCAAGTGAGGCATTCAACATCAGCACATCTGAGCAGACTGCACTTATAAAGAATGGTGCACCAAAAGAGGAGTTGAGACTTCCTGTATTTGTAGCTGATCTTCCCGACGGTTCACAGGCATATATCTTCTCTGCATACGGAGCAGGTCTATGGGGTCCTATCTGGGGATGGGTATCTTTGAAAACAGATCTTAACACTATATCGGGAGTAAAATTCGACCACTCTGGAGAGACTCCTGGTTTGGGTGCTGAGATTGCGACTCCAAAATTTTCAAACCAGTTTGTAGGCAAGGAGATTTTTGTTAACGGTGAGTTCACCTCTATTGCCATTGTAAAAGGTGGTGCTAAAGAGGGAAGCACAAACGAGGTTGATGCTATCTCTGGTGGTACTATTACAAGTAAGGCGTTGGATGCTTCAATAGCTATGTGGTTTGAGGCATACCTTCCTTATATAAAATCACTTCAGGCTCTTGCAGCTACTCCAATGCCAATTGAGGGTGAGATTGTAGAGACTCAGGAGGATGTTGAAAACAAATAATTGTTACAGTAATGGATAAGAATTTAATTACAAACCCAATTTTAAAGAACAACCCTGTAACCGTATTGGTATTGGGTATCTGTTCTGCGTTGGCCGTTACCGTTAAATTGGAGCCAGCGTGTGTAATGGCTATATCTGTTACTGCTGTAACAGGTTTTGCGAGCCTTATCGCATCACTGCTACGTAATACCATTCCTAACCGAATCCGTATTATTGTACAGTTGGTTATTGTTGCACTTCTTGTAATTTTGGTTGACCAGATTCTTAAAGCTTTCGCTTACGATGTAAGCAAACAGCTTTCTGTATATGTTGGTCTTATTATTACAAACTGTATCATTATGGGTAGAATTGAGGCATTTGCACTTGGTAACAAACCGCTTCCTTCATTGATTGACGGTTTGGCAAATGGTGCTGGTTATGGCCTTATTCTAATTGCAATTGCTTTCATAAGAGAGCTTTTTGGTTCAGGTACTTTGTTTGGTGCCCAGATTATCCCTGCAAGCTGGTATGTAGCTGAGGGTGGCTGGTACTTGAACAACGGTCTGTTCATTATGCCTCCTATGGCACTAATTATTACAGGATGCTTTATCTGGCTACAGAGAGGTCTCCAGAAAGAAGATAAAAAGAAATAATAAACACATTCTATTATGCAAGATTTAATCAGTTTGTTTGTAAAGTCCATTTTTGTGGACAATATGATATTTGCCTATTTCTTGGGAATGTGTTCATTCTTGGCAGTATCTAAAAATGTTAAAACCGCAGTAGGTTTGGGTGCGGCAGTAATCTTTGTACTTGGTGTTACTGTTCCGCTAAACTACCTTTTGAACGAGTATGTCCTTAAAGCAGGTGCTTTGGCTTGGATGGGTGAGGAATATGCAACTATAGACCTCAGCTTCCTTAGCTTTATCATCTTCATTGCGGTAATTGCAGCATTTGTACAGCTTGTAGAGATGGTTGTAGAGAAATTTGCTCCTGCACTATACTCACAGCTTGGTATTTTCCTTCCACTAATTGCAGTAAACTGCGCAATTATGGGTGGTTCTCTATTTATGCAGCAGAGAGGTTACGAGACTTTGGCTGAGGCTACAACATTCGGTCTTGGTTCAGGTATCGGTTGGTTCCTTGCAATTGTTGCTCTTGCAGCTATCAGAGAGAAACTGGCATACTCAAATGTGCCAGCACCTCTAAAAGGCTTGGGAATCACATTCATTATTGTAGGTCTTATGGGTATTGCATTCATGGGCTTTATGGGTATTCAACTATAATCACTAAAAAGGTAAAAAGATATGACACAGATTATTGTAATTTCAGTAATAGCCTTTTTGGTGGTAACCCTATTGCTTGTAGGGCTGTTGCTATTTGCTAAGGCTAAACTTACCCCTAGCGGTACAGTAAAAATTGATATCAACAACGGTTCCAAAGTATTGGAGGTGGCTCCTGGCGGATCACTTCTTTCTACCCTTGGAAACGAGAAAATCTTCCTTCCATCAGCTTGTGGTGGTAAAGGTAGCTGCGGACAGTGCAAATGCCGCGTAATTTCAGGTGGTGGTACAATCCTTCCAACTGAGGTTGGTTTCTTCAACAGAAAACAGATTCTTAACAACTGGAGACTTGGTTGCCAGGTTAAAGTAAAAGAGGATTTGGCTATTGAGGTACCAGAAAGCGCACTAAGCGTTAAGAAATGGGAGTGCGAAGTTATCTCCAACAACAACGTTGCAACCTTCATTAAAGAGTTCTGCGTTAAAATTCCTGATGGAGAGACTCTTAACTACCGTTCTGGCGGATACATCCAGGTTGATGTACCTGCAATTACTGTAGACTACAAAAATATTGATGTAGACCCTCAGTTCCGCGAGGATTGGGAGAAAATGGGTGTATACAACCTTAAGATGGTTAACCCTACCCCTACCCTTAGAGCTTACTCAATGGCTACATACCCAGCAGAGGGCAATATCATCAAATTGAACGTACGTATTGCAACTCCTCCATTTGACAGAGTAAAAGGTGGATTTATGGATGTAAATCCTGGTATCTGCTCTTCATACATCTACTCATTGAAACCTGGTGACAAAGTAATGATCTCAGGTCCTTACGGCGAGTTCTTCATTCCAGACAACTGTCCGGATGACCAGGAGTTCGTATTCATTGGTGGTGGAGCAGGTATGGCTCCTATGCGTTCTCACATCATGCACTTGTTCAAGACTGAGAAAACCAACAGAAAAGTTAACTTCTTCTATGGTGCCCGCAGCTTGAAAGAGGCATTCTACTTGGAGGATTACGCAGAAATTGAGAAAGAGTTCCCTAACTTCAAGTTCCATCTTGCTCTTGACAGACCAGATCCGGAGGCTGACAAAGCAGGTGTACCTTACGTTGCAGGATTTGTTCATAATGTACTTTATGAAACATATCTTAAACAGCACGAGGCTCCAGAGGATATCCTATACTTGATGTGCGGACCTCCTATGATGGCACAGTCTGTAGTTAACCTATTGGACAGCCTTGGAGTAGCTTCAGAGAACATTTTGTTCGATAACTTTGGCGGTTAATTTAAACTGCTTACCAGATAAAAGAAGGTGGCCACAAATTGATGGTCACCTTTCTTTTATATATCATATTATGGTTGTGTAAAATATACATATGCTACATAGCTTCAGATTTGTTTGGGACCGGATAATTTGGAGATGTTTCTGCCTGCATAATCCATTTGGAAGCATCTGACCCAATACTCCACCCTTTGAAACTTGAAACTTCACCGCACTCTTCACTGCTTAACTCGTGCCCCATATCATAAGCAGTGCTTATATTTGATGTATTTTTATAGTAATACAAACCGTCCATTTCCATATTGAAGCTTTGATCATATCCCCCAACAAATCCGTTCCAGGAATTGGTGGTGCCAATGGCAAATGAATTGTAAATCTCACAACCTCCTCCTATACCTCCAGCCATTTGTCCGTGCCTTGCATCATTACCCTTGTGCGCCCCGGTATTGAGACAATCCCTCATAAGACTTGCATCGTGCATCCGTCCTACAATGCCTCCAACATATGAGTTGTAAGGGTCAATCTGATTTGTAGTCCTTATTGTACCTCTGTTTACACATTGTGTAACAAGTACAGTATTATCTCCATATGCTGTTACGCTCTGCACCACAGAATTGGCCCCACCGGCAATAGCTGTTGCAGTACCTATTACAGAAGCACCTGTTGTAATTGCGGCCAATACACTGCTTCCTCCAGATGGTATTGCAGAAACAATTGTGGCAACCGCCCCTATTACAATACAGGCAGAGGCAACAGCAGTATGGACTATCTCTTTTTTCTGTCTGTCAGCAGCCACCTCTTCGGCCCTTTCAAATCGCATGGTATTGAGGTTACGGCACAACATATCAATATTATTTTCTGTTGAAGATTCGCAGGCACTTCTCATTAAATCAATATTGTTGGTATAACTCTTCCACACCTTGTTCTTGCTCCTGATATCTTGTAAAGTCCTTGTTACAACATTGTTTGTCTCCATTACAACAGAATCTGCACACCTGTTTATGGCCGACACCTCATAATCAGAAAAAATATTACTGTAGCCCATTCCGTTAAGGGTTACATCAATAGGAGTCCATAAGAATCCTGCAGCCACTGTACTAATGAATAATCCCACCTTAGAACCAGTCTGTTCCACAACGGCTACTGCAGGAATACTGAAACAAGGTGTTATCATTTCAAGCATCCCCACAATAATCCCGACAGTCTGTAAGGAAGACCATTCACTTGGATCACCTATCTCCCCTACAATTCCACCAATCTTGGGTGCATCACCTTTACTCACAATTTCAGCCCCATTTTCACAATAATGTACAAAAGTATTGTCACCTACAAGAGATACAATACCTGACACATGATTTCCTGAACCGGTTACAGTACCATAGTTCTGGTTAAGTACAAAAGAACCCCACACTGCACTTCCTGTAATGCCGGAAACATAATCTGCCCCATCTACAACTCCCGAATTTACAGAATTGAATACAGCAGCAGCACTTCCGTTACCAAGTATTCCTCCGGTATAGTTACCACCTGAAACATTACCTGTATTATAAAGTCCATAGCCTCCAAATTGAGACTCACCGCATATGCCACCCACATATGAATTCCCTTTTACACTACCCGTATTGCCACAATAGCGCAAGTAAGCCGTATTGTACAACACCTCTGTTCCATTTCCACATCTTGTACTTCCAATTATTCCCCCCACTCCGTCTCGTCCAATAATATTGCCGTTATTTATACAGGCAGTAATTATGACATTTCCAGCCCCTCCTACAATACCTCCAGTACTCATACCACCATTAATATTATCCGAGGCTGAATATTTTATTGCCCCCGCTATATTTGCCGTATTTGTACATCCGGTAACAGATAGGGTATCAGCGCACCCTACAATTCCTCCAATTGCCGAAAACGCCCCCTTAATTTCAGCACGATTTGTACAGTTTGAAATAGTTGTTGATGAATAGAGATTGCCGGAACCAAGAATTCCTCCAACAGCATTTGCACCGGTAACCAAAGTGGAGCTATCTACGGAACAATTACTGATTACTACAGAAGAATATTGGTCTACCGCACCAAGAATTCCCCCAATTGACATACTCCAGGTATCGGCATCACTACCATATTCCCTTGAACCGGCAATCCTTGAGCCAACCACCTTACAGTTACTTATGGCAGACACATTGCGGTTTCCGCCCGAATTGATTATTGCACCTGCAATCCCACCTGTTGCATACAATCCGTACAAATCGGCATTCTCCAGCACAACACTGTCTATAACAGCCCTGTGCAAGAACCCGAACAACCCTATACCTGCACTTTTGTCCCTATACGAATAAAGCCCTGTTATTTTGTAACCATTCCCGTTATAATGTCCTCTGAATGGTAAAATATTGGTATATCCTATGGGGTACCAGCCATCACCGTCTTCAAAATTCCAGCACAATTCCCATACATCTATATTATCTGCCTGACTGAAATATGTTTCACTTGTAATTTTGCCGTTTGTTAAAGCTCCGTTCACCACATCATTTAACCTTTGAAGGTGCTCAGGTGATGATACTATGTATGGGGACTGCTCTGTTCCCTCCCCATACATCTGCATAAAACTGTCATACGTATCCATTGAAGCTATCTTCTGTCCTGAAACCCGTATCCTTCCCCCAAGTGCACATCTTCCTGTCTTTATTCTCCCTTCATACAAAGGTTCAGCAAGATCATATTCAAGATAAAGAAGACGATAAATACCCTCTTTCAGCCCTATCTTCAATTGTATAAGTGAAGAATCCTTTTGGCGCAGATGTTCAGCTGTACGAAGAATCTTTTCCCCTTTTTCTGTCTGAAAATAGCAACGGATATCACGCACTGAAAAATTACCTGTTTCTATTCCAAGTTTTATATTCTTTGCAATCCCCTGATATGTGTCATTCTCTGACGGATCCGGCACAATCTCAGGCAATTTTTCATGGCAGGATATAATGAAAAATCCCAGTATGGCCAATATGATTGGGTGTATGTATAGTCTTTTCATTTCCGTTACTTCAAATTTATTATTTCCACTCAATATTCTGGAAAGGACACTCCTTCAACACAGGATGCTGCCTGTTATTCACCGTTTTTGAATACACCGAAGTACCCAACTGCCAATAACTGGATTTCAACTTGCTGAAATTGCCCATATCACTCATCTGCGACTCTGTAAACTCTTTATCTGAATCAAGTTTCCAGTCCTTCCCCGAACCTTTCAGATAATACACATTAACAACATCTATGATGGCTAACGCTTTTCTGGTACCCACACCAGCATTCCCGTGTTCAACTTTTCCAAAATTGATACAGTCCTCTGTAGCCGAATAGTGGTCTGCATATCCAAGAAGTCCACCAGTATCTTCTTCCGGATCCGACAATATATTACCGCAATTGTAGCAGGCATGCAGATGAGAGTGGCCATAAGCCCCTTCACACCCCTCTTCATTATAGCCAGAAATTCCCCCTACATACGCATTGCTGTGCGTAGAGTTTACATTTCCAAAGTTTGCACAATATCCTATTTCAAGATTTTCGCTCTGGTATACACCACCTGGGTCGTTTCCCATCCATCCCACTATGCCACCAGCCTGTTGGGCCGAACCGCTGATATCTCCATGGTTTGCACAGGAAATAATTTTTCCGTGACGTTGCTTGCATCTCCCAATAATTCCACCTACACCATTATCTCCTCCACCAGAGGATGTCACACTTCCATAATTTGCGCAGTTTTTTACAGAGGTCCAGGAAGAACAGTCCTGTTGGCCATCCATAAAACCTGCAACACCTCCAACATCTCCTGTACCGGATACATCTCCTGTATTCACACAATAGTGTGTGTATGGGGGTTGCTCAAAATAATCTATTTTTCCAACAATTCCCCCTACATTGTCTTTGCCGGTAACCTTACCGTAATTTATACAATATTGGAGTTTACCATTGTTCCTTATATACCCTGCCACACCTCCTGTATTGTTTGCAGTTGCTGTAACAATACCATCGTGCACACATCTGTTTATTTCAACATCATTATGGAAATGCACATATCCAAAAATTCCTCCTGTATACTCATTGCCTGTAACTGTAGCCTTTACAGCCATATTGCTTATCTTGCACTCACTAACATACCCGAATCCTCCACCAACATAATTTTGCCCCATTACAGTACATATTACATTTGATGTAAACTCACTGAACTTTGGAATTGAACTTCCAAAACCGAAGTCCTTGTTGCCGGCTTTAACCGTACTCTTAATGGCATAGCCACAAAATCCTCCAATATAATTCCCTGTGGATGTAATATTTGACATTGAATCAAGTTCTGTTGTCACCTTGTTTTCCAAAGATATGTTTCCTCCCGACATATATCCTATATACCCACCAATGTAATCACCTTCACCATATACATTAGAATAAAGTCTTGTCTCTCCACCAAAAGTGAGCAAATTTCCATTTGCTTCAAGTTTGCCTATAAATCCACCCGTACTGTTAACACCTTTAACTGCCACATACGATTTTTTCTGTGGAGAAATTACATTCAGCCCGGAAAACTTCAGATAATCATTTCCAGAAAGCTCACAATAGCCTATGAAACCTCCCACATTTTCCTTTCCTCCTACACTTGAGCTCACCAATACATTTTCTATAGCAAGTTCGTGTGTAAGTTTTGCATATCCAACAAGTCCTCCCACATTTTTTAAAACCAGAGTATCATCATCACTCTTTGCCCCAACAGGGATCCTTACATTCATACTATTTATGGTAGAGCTTCCCGACAGCGAAGAAATACAACCTACAACACCGCCGGCATTGCTCTCCAGAAGTTCAATTTTGTACATCTCACCGGTCTGTTGGGTTGTGGCGTGATTCAACTCTGATTTGTGTATATTAAAACTTGAATTAATTACAAGTCCAATAATGCCACCCACATTCTTCCTTGCATATATATCCATTTCATAATTTGGAGTTTTTATTCCGGAAATTGTGGCGGTACTGTTCTCAAGTCTACCTATAATACCCCCTATATCCTCCCCCAAATATTGCATTGACATGTCCAGTTCTACATTTGTTACACTAATTGTAGCATTATTTACATACCCAATCAATCCACCTATCATTTTGCTGTTCTGCGATCTTGTTTCATTGAATCCACCTGTAATGGAAATGTTCTCCACGTTAACAACTCCGCTTGCACTTCCGGCGAGCATACCACCCTTTTCTTTTATATTGGAAAACAACTGGTTACAATTGATTGAAAGCGACTTCACACATGCACCATTGAGCAGCGATTTGAACAGCCCAACTTCTACATCATTATCATTGCTCGCCCCCGAATAGGAAATCTTATTGATTGAATATGAGCCTCCATCATATGTTCCGGCAAATTTCACCCTCTTCTCAAGCCCTACGGAGAGAGAGTTTTTCATTGCGTCCCAGTCCAAGTCTGCTGTCTGCAAAAACTTTCTGCCAGACCCATAATTGGAATCTTTTGTGATTGCTTCAAGAAATACTTTAAAATCAGTTTCACTATTTATCTCATATGCAGATACTGCATCGTTATATTTCAGTTTTGAATAAAAATCCTCCTGAGCAGAAACCATCCGCGGCTGCTGGTTTCTGAATTCCGCCATAAATGACTCTCTTGCCTGCCAGTTCTCCAAAAAGAAAGAGAGTATGTATTGTCCGTCGGGAATTGAATCAAATGCAGACAACTTTACCTTTATTTCACTTCTGTTCTTGGCAATTTTTGATATTGCTGCAGATAAGTCAATCACCCCGTCATTTCCATTTATTCCTGTAAGGACCATGCGCAAATCCCCCTCTCTTCTCTCCAGGGACTCCAAGATATAAGGTATCCTGAACTGCAAAATCTTATAATTTCCTTCATTGAAAATTTGAGTATTATAATCATCCGGTCCAAAATCATCTTTGGTGCAAGATGTAAAAAATGAACACAATACAATAAAAGCTACAATAGGATAAAACAGTCTGTACTTCATAGTGGTAATATTTTCCACTAAAATAAAAAAAAATTATACATCTACCACTCTCCTATATCTGTAGTTATTTGTCGGGAAAATATTATATTTGTAGCTAGTACTGACTTAAAATTTTAAAAACACTATTTATATGAAACTACGTTATTTGTTATCAGCTCTTCTTGCTGCAGGTGCAGTTTCTACTGCAAGCGCACAGAGTATTGGAGAGCAGGAGCTTTCACAGCTTAAAGGAAGTTTTGTGAAAGATGCACAGACTGTTGCAACCCAGAATATCCTTATGGGAGACCGTAACATTAAGAACAAGACCCAGAATATGAATGTGGTTAATGCTGTTGACCATTTCTTCAAATACAGGGCTGATGTTAAAGGTATCACCAACCAGTACAGTTCAGGACGTTGCTGGATGTTTACTTCACTTAATGCTTTGAGACCAACAGCTCAGAAGAAATATGAGAACAACAAATTTGATTTCTCACACAACTACAACTATTTCTGGGATATGCTTGAGAAAGCTAACCTTTACCTTGAGAACATAATCAGAACAGCAGACAAGAACATTACTGATGAGGAGGTTGTATGGTATCTTAAATCACCTGTTGGTGACGGTGGTGTATGGAATCTTTTCTACAACTTGGGTGAGAAATATGGTGTGGTACCTCAGGAGGTTATGCCTGAGACTGTTCACTCTAACAGCACAGGCCAGATGCTTGGCGTAATTAACAGAAGACTTAAAAAAGCAGGTTATGATATCAGAGAGGTTTACGCCCAGAAAACTGCTAATGTAAAGAAAGCCAACAAGAAATCACAGGAGGAGCTTGCTGCAGCAATGAAAGCTGCCAAAATGGAGGCTTTGGAGGATGTTTACCGCGTATTGGCACTTTGCCTTGGCGAGCCACCTACAGAGTTCACTTGGAAATACAAGAACAACAAAGGTGAGGTTGTAACCGTTAAGAGCACCCCCAAAGAGTTCTATGAGAGCGTAAAACCAGAGAACTACAACCCTGAGACTTTCATTATGATTATGAATGACCCTACCCGTGAGTATTACAAGGTTTACGACATTGCAAACTACAGAAATACAATTGAGGGTGTTAACTGGGTATACCTTAACCTTCCAAATGATGTGATTAAAGAGGCTGCCCTTAAATCAATTAAAGCAAATGAGCCTATGTACGCTTCTTGTGATGTAGGTAAAGAGAGCGATTCAAAAGCTGGTGTATGTGATGACAATATGTACGATTATGAGTCATTCCTTGGCATTGACCTTAAGATGGACAAAAAAGCAAGAATCCTTACCCGTTACAGCGGTTCTTCACACGCTATGCTACTTATGGCTTGCGATACAGATGAGAACGACAAACCTGTAAAATGGCAGTTTGAGAACAGCTGGGGCCCAGCTTCAGGACACAACGGTTACCTTACTTTCACCGACAAATGGTTTGATGAGTATATGTTCCGTATTGTTATCAACAAGAAATATCTTGATGCAAAATCTATAGAGGCTGCAAAACAGACTCCTATTGTTCTTCCTGCTTGGGATTATATGTGGTAAAAAGATATGAGTTTCTGGAGAGTTTTATTGGCAATTTTGTTCCCACCTCTTGCCGTAATAGACAAGGGGTGCGGTTCAGTGCTCATTACATTCCTTCTAACACTTTGCGGTTGGGTTCCTGGAGTAATTGCAGCACTTATAATTCTGAACAAACAGAACTAAAAAAAGGGTGGCCAACCGGTCACCCTTTTTGCATATCGTCATTACTTCAAGCTCATCCTAATCCTTCTGGCCATAGGCAACAGGTTATTTGTCCTATTGCCCAAGTTCTTGACAAACCCTAACCCAAGCCCCCTATATACCAGCAGAACAAACCCTCTTGGAGCATCAGGAAGCACCACAGGCTCTTTTGCCAAAAATTTAAGTGCATCCTCCCTGCTCACCCGGACAGCCGAAATTCCCTCAGGCAAACCGTTACTGGCAACCATACTGGCAACCACCTGCTGCAGCGCAAAATCGGCATGAGGAATATAATCCTTCCCTTTCTTCTCAGCCACTGCTATTCCCGACAATACTGTCCTCAAGTTATCCTCCACAAACTTTATTCTGTCATACAATTCCCCCCTGTACCCTTTCACAAGGTCCCCAGAAAGAATCTTTGTATAACTGTCGGGAAGATAATTGCAACCCTTTTCCAACTGCACAGGGGCTTTCTTTTTGGAAGATTTCCCCCCAGTAGCAAAGGCTGATGAAGCCTCCCACTCCCCCTCTTTCCGCACAACCGCCATATACTGCCCCTCACCCTTAATATTACACGGTACAAACTGCAATCCCCCACCAGGCGTTTTAACCACCCCTGATTCTAAGGCAGTTGCAAAGAAAGACAACGTCACATTTTTACACCCGAAGGTTTCTGCAAGCCACTGCAAGTTGCCGTCATTCTCATATTTGTTGTATGTACAGGTGGAATATATAAGATAGCCTCCCGGTTTGAGGGCCGGCCAGATATCTGCCAGGATTCTTTGCTGCCTCTGGGCACAAAGGTTCACATTGGCAGGGCTCCATTCCCCAATAGCGGCAGAATCTTTACGGAAAAGTCCTTCCCCGGAGCAAGGGGCATCAACCACCACCAAATCAAAAAATCCTTCAAAAGCCCCAAAATCGGCAGGGTCATTATTGGTTACAACAATATTGTCGGCACCCCACTTTGCCACATTATCTGCAAGGACAACTGCCCTGCTCTTTATCACTTCATTTGAAACCAGAAGGGAATCATTACCCAGCAGTGATGCCAGATGTGTTGTCTTGCCACCTGGAGCGGCACACAGATCCAAAGCATTCAGTTTCTGCCCAAAGAATGTTCCATCAGGTACCACTCCCCTCTCTGCAAAATCTTTCTCAATAGCCTCCATTGCCAGCTCCATATACTGGCTGCTGGCCTCCTGAACATAGTAGGCACCGGCGTGAAACAGCGGATCCAAGGTAAATACAGGCCTTTGTGAAAGGTAATGGCCATTTCTGCTCCAAGGTACCTGAGAAAGTTCTATCCCCTCTTTTTCAAACTCGCAGCCAAGCCCCCCCTCTGAAACCGCTTTCAGTGGATTTATCCTAATTGAGGTAACCTCACTACTGTTCTCAATCTCCACAAAAAGCCTCTGGGCAATCTCCTCGCCCAATGCCTCTATAGAATATTCTCTAAATTCAACAGGTAATTCCATACTACTTTTCCTCCTCAACAGGTTGTTCCTCAAAAATATATCTGCAAGGCTCCACACCCCACAACTCATAGCGGGCAAACATATAAGGCAAACCCTCCAGGAACCTGTTGTAATCTTTCAACTCCTCTGCTGTCCAAAATACCTCAGCAGCAGCAGACATCCTTGGGAATATTGCATACTCAACATCCTCAGGGGTATGGAAATACTCAGTCCACATACAGGCCTGTCCTCCAATAATGCACCTGCGCTGCTCCACAGACAAACTGTCTGGGGTAGGATCCTGATTATACACCACCTCCAATGTAAGCGGTCTGCCCCTGTGCGCAAGACGGCTCTCATCAGGCCTCTGCTGTCGGTTCAGATAATTCATTGTAGAAGGGGTCATTATTATCTTATGCCCTGCATCTGCCGCCCTGTGCCATTTGCTGCGGGCTCTCCATACCATCACTGCCACATCCTCAGGCAAACCGTGGTCTACCAGTTCATCCCAACCAATAGCAGTACGGCCACGCTTTGCCACAACTTCTGCCACACGGGTTGCAAAATATCTTTGCAGGCCATCCTCATCAACCAGATTATGTTCCTTAATGAATTTCTGTGTTTTAGGTGAATTTTTCCACCATTTGTGGGCACACTCGTCTGCCCCTATATGAATGTACTGCCCGGGGAAAATATCCATAAGCTCGTTGAACACATCCTCAAGAAAAGAGAAAACCTCCTCACTTGGGGCAAGCACATTGTTCAGTTTATTGAAAATACCCCAAGTATGGGCAGTTTTTACCTCCGCATTATCTTCTGTACCAAAATGTGGATATGTTGCAAGAACAGCCATACAATGCCCAGGAAGATCAATTTCCGGAACAATAGTAATATATCTGCTGGCAGCATACTCCACAACATCCTTCAGCTGCTCAACGGTATAATACCCACCATATCTGGTGGAATCTATCCCTGTTCCCGGATAAATGCCAATAATTGTAGCATCCCTATAAGAGCCCACCTCATTCAAACGGGGATGCTTCTTGCTCTCAATCCTCCACCCC
This sequence comes from Candidatus Egerieisoma sp., assembly GCA_045531975.1. GTDB lineage: Bacteria > Bacteroidota > Bacteroidia > Bacteroidales > UBA932 > Egerieousia. The sequence continues at coordinate 24,994 of JAZSEZ010000080.1, forward strand.
TGATCATCTGTAAGGTGCCAATGGAAATAGTTCATCTTGTGCATTGCAAGATAATCTATATACTCCTTTATAAACTCCACAGGCATAAAATGTCTTGCCACATCAAGGTGCATACCCCTGTATTCAAATGCTGGAGCATCCTCAATCTTCACTGCAGGAATCACTATTTTCTTCCCGACAGTTTCCTCTGCCATTTTCTCCGCATCAGCGGCCTCACTGCCGAAGCTCACCATCTTCTCAACCGGCAACAACTGGATCAAAGTCTGCACGCCATAAAACAAGCCTGCCTCATTTTTCCCCTCAACTACTATACGTTTTGGCCCAATATTCAAAGAATAAGCCCCCTCAACAGCCGATGTATCCTCTGCAATCCTAAGTTCAATCTTTCTGAGTCCCCACTTGCGCAAACTTATCCCGTAAAACTTCTTAAGATAATACTGGAAATATCTGGCAGAATTCTCTGCCCCCTCACCCTTATAAACAACAGCGGCACTCCCGTTCAACAGGAATGCCCCATTATCCAAAACCTTAATACTTGCAGGGTGAGGTACAATTGCATTAACATTAACCTCTGCATATTGCTGTTTGCCGCAACTTGTAACGGCAATACAAAAGATTGCAAGTAAAAGGAAATAGCTTCTAAATTTCATCAATTCTAACTGTAACGTTTTTTCATCTCCTCGGCAAATGCCTCAGGGTCTATCTTTGAAGGGTCAATCTTTCCGCTGAAAGCCAATCCCAACTGTTCAGTCATCTGGTCTACAGCATCCTGCAGTTTGCTTCCAATCATCATCTTCACCATCATTGGAAGATCTGCATTAACCTCCATATGGAATGCTGTCTTGTAAGAATCAATTGCATCAAAGAAGACAGTAATTGCAAACTCAAACGGAGTATTGCCAAAATTCTGGAACATCAATGATGAAAAAGGTGTCTTATGTGCTATTTTCAGCCCCATTCTGAATCCCTGAACCTCTCCCTCAATGGTATCCTCTGTTGCTACAACACCCTCTTTTTTGTCGGGAGGAAGAGCCATAACAAAGTTTCTCAAATCTGAGAAGGCTGTATATAACACATAGGAAGGTTGCTCAACTGTAACAACCTTCCCTTTAATCTGTGTAATTCCCATTATTTACTTGCCCCAAGTTTCCGGATTGATTCTCCACTCCTTAAGGACGTTCATATCCTCAGCCTTAATGTAATTCTCCTCAACTGCCTGCTCCAACAATGCCTCGTAGTGGCTAAGAGTATGAAGCTCTACATTTGCATTCTCAAATGCTCTTCTTGATTTGATGAAGTTGTAAGAGAAAATTGCAACCATACCAAGTACAATTGCTCCGCTCTTCTGCAAAGCGTCAACTGCTGCCAAACTGCTGCCGCCTGTAGAGATAAGGTCCTCTACAACAACAACTCTTGCACCCTGAGCAAGATCACCCTCAACCTGAGCACCTGTACCATGATCCTTTGGTTTTGGTCTTACATAAACAAACGGTTTGCCAAGAACCTCAGCCACCATCATACCGTAAGCAATTGCACCTGTAGCAACACCTGCAATTACATCAACATCTTTGAAACGGTCTTCAATAATCTTCACAAATGCCTCGTAAACAACCTTACGTGCAGCTGGGTAAGACAAAACTTTTCTATTATCACAATAAATTGGAGACTTCCAACCTGAAGCCCAAGTAAACGGATGCTCAACGTTCAATTTAACAGCCTTGATATCCAACAGCTGTTTTGCAATGATTTTTTCTATAGATTCCATAATTCCTCTGTATCTTTGTTGCAAATATAATGAAATAAGTTTAAACTTTTATGTACAGCATCTACTTTAATAACAGAATTATAAGAGTTTGTAATAAAGAAGATAAAACTCCATACAACCCAAATACCGTAGTGCTCCACTCTGCTAATGATAAAACACTTGAGGAGCTTCCTGGTTTATTTGAGAGGTCTGAAAATATTAAAATGCTGTATATCCCCATTCTTCCCGATGATTTTTCCCACACCATCCAGAAACTCACCTCAAGCCTGACCCCAATAAATGCTGCAGGAGGTCTGGTACAGAACAGCAACGGGGAGTATCTGCTAATCTTCAGAAATGGTCTGTGGGACCTTCCAAAAGGGAAACAGGAAGAGGGTGAAGATATTGCCCTTACTGCGCTTCGCGAAGTTGAAGAGGAGTGCGGAATTGGTGGCCTGGAGCAAGGTGAACTGCTCTGCATAACCCATCATACGTACCATATGAACGGTTTGTTTATGCTAAAGGATACCTATTGGTATGCAATGAGATACAACGGAGACAGCGGCACTATGCAACCCCAGCTTGAAGAGGGTATCCAAAGGTGCGAGTGGGTACCTGCAGACAAACTTTCCCAGTACCTTAAAAACACCTATCCTTCTATCCGCAAAGTATTTGAAGAAGCGGGGCTGATCTAAAAACAGATTGTCAGCGCAAATCTGTTATTACAGCTGTAGGATAGTCATCCGGATCAATTGCAAACAGCTTTGAATCCGGTACCGACAATTTGGAATACTCCTTAACATCAATTGTATAAAGGGCACCCGTTTTTGATTTAAGGGTAATCTTTCCCGGAATACCATTAGCATCAGCACCTGTTGCTGTTATGGTATATGTATCACCAGGATTCTGCAATATGGCAAAAGGATTGTCCATTATATCACCGGATGTTTTTGATGCAGACATAAGTACAATTTCATCAATTCCTTTCTGATAAATCCCCTTTACTTTGCCATCTGAAACTATAAGGGCATCATCTGTTTCCATACGGTAACTCTCACCTGCACATATTACTGTACCTCTCTGCACATACTGCTCAGTACCTGCCGAATCAACTGCTGTAAAATTGAAACTTAAAGTGGCGCCACCTATGAGGAACGCCACCAAAGTATTTATAAATCTGTTAACCATAAATATCCTTTATATTGGCCAGACGCGCATCAAGCTCACTTAGATCTCCAACCAGAACCTGCCTTGCCTTGCTCCCTTCGTATGGTCCCACAATTCCGGCAGCCTCAAGCTGGTCCATAATGCGTCCTGCCCTGTTATAGCCCAAATTCATTTTTCTCTGAATAAGTGAAGTTGAACCCTGCTGGTGCATTACAACAAGTTTTGCAGCATCCTCAAACAGGGAATCCCTGCGGTTAAGGTCAACTTCTCCTACTCCACCGTCATCCTCTTTCTCCTCACCAGTATATTCAGGCAAATAGTGTGCCGTAGTGTAACCTCTCTGGGCTGCAATATAATCCACTACCCTCTCAACCTCCTTGGTATCAATGAAAGCACATTGTACGCGGGTAAGGTCTCCGCCATTTGAGATAAGCATATCACCCCTACCAATCAGCTGGTTGGCACCGGTCTGGTCAAGTATAGTTCTTGAGTCAACACTTGAGCGCACCATAAATGCAATTCTGGCCGGGAAGTTTGCCTTAATGTTACCGGTAATCACACTTGTAGTAGGTCTTTGGGTTGCAATTACAAGGTGGATACCAATAGCACGTGCAAGCTGTGCCAGACGGGCTATAGGCTCTTCAATCTCCTTACCTGCAGTCATAAGCAAATCTGCAAACTCATCTATTACCACCACAATATACGGCAGGAACCTGTGCCCTTTCAGAGGATTAAGTTTCCTGCTAAGGAACTTCTCATTATACTCCTTAATATTTCTTACGTATGCCAACTTAAGCAAATCATATCTGCTGTCCATCTCAATACATAGAGACTTAAGGGTATATATAACTTTCTGCGTATCTGTAATTACAGGCTCATCTGCATCAGGGAGCTGCGCAAGGAAATGCTTCTCAAGTTTTGAATAAAGGGAAAGCTCCACCTTTTTAGGGTCTACAAGTACCAGCTTCATCTCCGAAGGGTGCTTGTAATATAGCAACGAGGTAAGAATTGCATTCAATCCTACAGATTTACCCTGTCCTGTAGCACCGGCAACAAGCAGGTGAGGCATTTTGGCCAAATCAAAATGCATTACATCATTGGTGATTGTCATACCCAAAGCAACAGGCAAGTCATACGAATTAGCCTTAAACTTCTCATCATCCAGAACAGAGAGCATAGATACCGTACTCGGTTTCTCATTAGCCACCTCAATACCTATGGCATTTGTCCCGGGAAGGGTAACAACACGCACACCTTTAGCTGCAAGTGAAAGCTGTATATCCTCCTCCAGTCTCTTTATCTGGGCAACTCTCACACCAGGAGCAGGAACTATCTCATACAAGGTAACCGTAGGGCCTACACGGGCTGAAATCTTTGTAATTCCAATCTTATAGTTGGCAAGAGTTTTAACAATCTGCCTGTTGTTCTTCTCAAGCTCTTCCCTGGTTACAACATACCATTTGTCTTTGTAATCCTCCAGCAAGGTAAGCGGTGGAGCCTGATAAGATGACAAATCCAGTCTTGGGTCAAAGGCCTCCATCTCACCAAATTCTTCCTCCTCTGCAGCATCTTCCTGGGTAACAGGTTGCTCATCAGGGGTAGAAAGTACCTCAACCTCCTGTGTATCACTGTAGGGAAGAATATCAGCCTCCCCATTTTCATTCTCTCTTCCCGATAAATCCTTACCAGTCTCTTCCTGCACCTGATCTGCCGTCTCAGACACCTCTCCACCAAGAATTTCCAGTGCAGGGGCAAGATCCCTCTCATCCTCCTCTTCACAAGTTGCCGGCACCTCTGCATCCAAATCTGCATACAGATTACCTGCAGGCTCCACACTCTCCTGAGTCTGCGGCTCAGTCACCTCCTTCTCTTTTTTAGGCTTAGGTGCTGTTATGCGGTCTATCCAATTGAAGAATGCTGTAATAATTTTGCCGTTTACAAGGATAAGCCAACTTACAAGAAGAATAAATATTACACTTCCTGTTCCCATTGGACCTATCATATTGTTGAGCCACTGTATTACAAAATATCCGTATGATCCGCCGGCTCCACCTCCAAACCAGTCATCAACCTTGGTAAACGAGAAGATGAATGAGAATACAAGAGATATTACTATGCAGCCCAACAATGAAAGGATAAAGAATCTCAGCAGCTTTATTTTCTTAAGTTTGAGGCAATAAAGTGAGACTCCAAGAAAGAATACGGGAACTATAAATGCACCCAACCCGAAAAGCCTTGAAATAAGGAAGTTTGCCCAAATGAGTCCCAATTTTCCCCCATTGTTTGCAACCTCAACAGATGTGTCAAACATATCACTATTATTGAACAGGCTCTGATCATCTGCCCAATTGAAAACGTATGAGAACAATGAAAAAAAGGTGTAAGCAGATATGGCAAGTGATAACAGTCCGCACAAGAGATAGAATGCATCCTTTCTCTTTGGAACCTGAGTCTCAGCTTTGGCTTTAAGCTGCTCCTGTTTTGTAAGTTTGGTTTTCTCTTTTTTAGCCATTTCTATTTATTGTTTTTCCACCTTTTGCCATTATTGGCGCCATTCTGTTTACCTTTATGATTGTTGTTTCTGTGGTTTCTCTGACCATTGCCCTGCATACTTCTGGAGTGTACAGGTGTTTCAGACATTCCCATTCCAATATGCACACTCTCCGGAACCTTTATTCTTCCGTCTGACAATTTATAGATATCATTGAAAATTGTCTCCTCAGATACCGAATCCTTGTTCCATATCAGATACTGCTGCTTCATATATGATGCAAGTGTCTTTATCATATATGTCTTAACCTCGTCATCCTCCCTCTCTGCAATCACCTCTATCATATTCTGTATATTTCTCCCGTAATGGGCAGCCTTTACCGGTGTCTTATACAACGGAATAGGTGCAGGAGCTGTTGACAGGCTCTCCCTTGTTGGGGTAGGATAAGGTGAATCAATATCTATATTAAAATCAGATATCACATGCACGTGATCCCAAAGTTTATGCTTGAAATCATTTATATCCCTCAATTGCGGATTAAGTGTTCCCATCACCTGCACTACAGCCTGTATCTGTTCATTGCGCTTCTCCTTATCAGGGATACTTGCCACATATTCTATCATCTTCTGCACGTGTCTTCCATACTCTGGCATATGCAGCTTTGCCCTCTGGGTATTATAATCCAATTCCTCCATAATCTTATTGTTTAAACTTTGTTTATCCGATTGGCTTGCAGCCTATTTTACAATATCTTTCAATATAGGTATCAGCTTGTTTGCATAGGCACGGAATCCCATATCTGTAAAGTGGATTCCATCAACTGTTCCCTCATTGTCATTACCGCTCAAACCCTCTGCTGTTACATAGAACAAATTATCGGGATTATCCGCTCTTAATTTTTCATAATTTTTGCGCCACTCGGCATTTTTCTCTGCCAGATAGTTCTTTGTAAACTTGTCATATTTTGTATAGCTGTACATAGGACCCTCAACCATAATGATTGGAATGCCAGGGCGCTCATCTCTGAGTTTCTTTACAAAATCGTATGTAAGATTTGTACACATATCCTTGGTACAGTTAGGGATAGGATCAAGCACATATGCAACCACATCCGGAATTGTAGCCATAGCCTCAGCCATAAACATATCCATCTTGCCCTCTCCGCTGAAACCAAGGTTCACACACTCAACATTAAGGTCTCTCTGAATCATACTGGTTGCAACCATACCGGTACGGGTAGCACAACCTCCCTGAAGAATACTTGTACCATAGAAAACAACCTTTTTCTCTTTACGGGGATTGTTCAAAAGCGGTTTTCCAATCACAGCAGAGCTGTCTACGCCAATCTCCATCCAGTTGATTCCATCATACAGCGGAAGATAAATCATATACTCACGCATTTGCGCTGTTGGAAGTGCATCAGCGTAAATCTTTGTTTGTATAGAATCTGTCTTATATGGGCGGTTAGTATTCACATACTCCCAAATTCCCTCATCGTTAAGTATATACAAGTCTGTTCCCTTAATTCCGGTATCTGCCATATGGGCCATGTGGAAGTTCCAGGTAAGGTTATAACGGATACCTATCCTTGCAGAATTGGATGAAAAGCGGATTGCCATACCTGCACTGTTGCGGCCGCGGTCCAACAATGCACCTCTATCAAGCCTCTTCACACTATCCTCAACATTCAGGGGCAGGCGTGTATAAGGAGTATAAGTATTCTCAAATCCCTTGTTGATAATCTGAAACTCCAATGCATCAACATACTTCAATCCGTTTTTCTCCTGAGCATTTGCAGCAAGTGATGTGCAAAAAACCGCAGCAAGTGCAAAAAGCACCCAAAATCCTTTAGAACTTTTCATATTTTTCAATTTTAACAGTTTCTGAAATTATTTTCCCGATGACTACACAGGGCTATGCAAAATTAGCACTATTAGACCAAATAAGAAAGTGATTTAACACACCATTGTACAAAAAAAAAGAGACAACTTTACGTTATCTCTTTTTTAGTAGCGGAGGCAGGACTCGAACCTACGACCTCCGGGTTATGAGCCCGACGAGCTACCAACTGCTCTACTCCGCGATGTATGTCTTTCCCCGAAGGGTTTATTTCCGAATTGGACTGCAAAAGTAGAGACAATTTTTTAATTATGCAAATTTTATTTCATCTTTTTTGCAAATAATTTGCTCACCTGTTATCTGATTTTTTATATTTACCACACCGTCAGCTATTTCCTGTTCACCTACAATGGCAAAATATGGAATATTTTTCTTTGCTGCATAATCAAACTGTTTCTTCAGTTTGGTTTTGTCGGGATAAATCTCACAATTTATTCCCTGTGCTCTCAAACTTGCAATGATTGGAAGTGTATATGCCACCTCTGCATCTCCCATATTTGAGAACAGCACTTTTGTACCCACTATAGCCTCTTTAGGGAATTTGTCCAATCCCTGAAGTACATCGTAGATTCTGTCGGCTCCAAATGAGATACCCACGCCACTCATTCCAGGCAAGCCGAAAATACCTGTAAGGTCATCATATCTTCCACCGCCACAGATGCTGCCAATTGCAAAATCTTTTGCTTTTACCTCAAAGATTGCACCTGTGTAGTAGTTCAAGCCACGGGCAAGTGAAAGGTCAATCTCCACCTCCTGCTTAATGCCTGCAACAGAAATGTAGCCGAACAGTTCCTCAAGTTCTGCAAGACCTTTCATTCCGGCTTCACTTGAAGCAAGGATACCCTTCATTACAGTAAGTTTCTCCTCTGTTGTACCGCACAAAAGCAATACTGGCTCAATGGTTGCAATACCCTGTTCATCAATTCCCCTCTGCAACAGCTCCTCTTTAACTGCATCAAGGCCAATTTTGTCTATCTTGTCAATTGCAACTGTAATGTCAACAAGTTTGTCGGGATGACCTATCACCTCTGCCAAACCTTGAAGCACTTTTCTATTGTTTATCTTTATGCATACATTTATGCCAAACTTGGCAAATACCTCATCTACAATCTGTACTAGCTCAAGCTCATTGATAAGCGATTTACTGCCAATCACATCCACATCACACTGGTAGAACTCCCTGTATCTTCCTTTCTGAGGGCGGTCAGCTCTCCATACCGGCTGAATCTGGTAACGTTTGAACGGAAAAGCCAGCTCATTCTGGTGCTGTACAACGTATCTTGCAAACGGAACGGTAAGGTCGTATCTCAAACCTTTCTCGCAAACTTTCAGTGAAAGGGCATTGCTGTTCTCCAACTCCTGTGACTGCACCTTTGCAAATGCATCACCCGAGTTGAGAATTTTAAACAGAAGTTTGTCACCCTCATCACCATATTTTCCCAACAATGTAGAAAGGTTCTCCATTGAAGGGGTCTCAAGAGGGTTAAAGCCGTACTTCTTGAATACCGAACGTATTGTATCAAATATATAGTTTCTTCCTGCCATCTCAGCAGGACCAAAATCTCTGGTTCCCTTTGGAATACTTGGTTTCTGAGCCATATCTATTTCTTGTTCTTTAAATATTCGTCAATTGCTGCTGCAGCCTTTCTTCCTGCACCCATAGCAAGAATTACAGTAGCAGCACCTGTTACGGCGTCTCCTCCTGCAAAAACGCCTTCTCTGGTTGTAGCACAATTTTCATCTGTAACCAATCCTCCACGTCTGTTTCTCTCCAGCCCTGGAGTAGTTTGGGCAATAAGCGGATTGGGAGATGTTCCCAAAGACATTATCACAACATCTGCTTCCATAATGAAGTGAGAATCCGGAATTGCTACAGGAGACCTTCTGCCACTTGCATCAGCCTCGCCAAGTTCCATCTTTTCACATTTTATCCCTTTTACCCAACCTTTTTCATCCCCTACAATTTCTACAGGATTTGTAAGGAACATAAACTCTATCCCCTCCTCTTTTGCGTGATGAACCTCCTCTGCCCTTGCCGGAAGTTCCTTCTCTGTCCTGCGGTATACAACAGTAACCTCAGCTCCAAGACGCAAAGCGGTTCTGGCAGCATCCATTGCCACATTTCCTCCTCCTACAACACATACCTTGTTGCCCACATATATAGGAGTCCTGGCCCCCTCTTTATATGCCTTCATAAGGTTGTTTCTGGTAAGGAACTCATTTGCAGAAACAACTCCGTTAAGGTTCTCACCAGGTATATCCATAAACTTTGGAAGTCCTGCACCACTTCCAATGAATACAGCATCAAACCCCTCTTTATCAAACATATCATCTATGGTAAGGGTACGTCCAACCACCACATTAGTCTCTATTTTAACGCCCAATGACTTCAAATTCTCTATTTCTGATGCCACAACTGTATCTTTTGGCAATCTGAACTCAGGAATACCATAAGTAAGTACGCCACCAGCTTTGTGAAGCACCTCAAAAACAGTTACATCATACCCTTTTTTTGCCAAGTCTCCCGCACAGGCCAAACCGCCGGGACCACTGCCCACAACGGCAACCCTCTTTCCGTTGGCCGGCTGTTTTTCAATAAACTTTACACCGTTCTCCCTGCACCAGTCTGCCACAAACCTCTCAAGTTTGCCAATTGCTACAGGCTCAAATTTCACACCCATTACACAAGAGCCTTCACATTGGGTCTCTTGCGGACAAACCCTGCCGCATACTGCCGGCAACGAACTGTCAATGGAAATGATTCTGGCCGCCTCAGCAAAATTGCCTTTTGCCACTTCTGCTATGAAAAATGGAATTTTTACCGATACAGGACAAGCTGTCATGCAGGCCGGCTTCTTGCAATTAAGACACCTTTTTGCCTCAAGCATTGCCTCCTCTTCTGTATAACCAAGACAAACTTCCTTAAAGTTTTTTGCCCTTATCTGAGGATCCTGTTCCCTAACCGGAACTCTTGGAATTCTTCCTGCCATAATTATCTCCCCCTACCTATTTTACATTTATGATCTGCTTCAACTTCTTTCTCCTTGTACATTGCCTGACGTCTCATTGCCTCATCAAAATCAACATCATATGCATTGAACTCCGGTCCCTCAACACAGGCAAACCTCACTTTTCCTGCAACGGTAACCCTGCACGCTCCACACATTCCTGTGCCGTCTACCATTAGGGTATTCAAACTTACCACCAAAGGCAAATTGAACTTTTTGGCGCTCATTGTTACAAACTTCATCATAATCATCGGGCCAATGGCAACTGCCTGGGTATATCCTTTACCCTCAGCCATCAGCTCCTCCAATTTTGTTGTAACCAATCCTTTATACCCTTTTGAACCATCATCGGTACAGATATACAGGTTGTCGCACACCTTTGACATCTCCTCCTCCAAAATAAGCATATCTGCATTTTTGGCACCTATGATTACATCTACCTTAGCCCCTTTCTCATAAAAATATTTTGCTTGAGGATACACCGGAGCGGTTCCCAAGCCACCGGCTATGAATACAAAAGACATCTGTTTTATCTGCTTATCTGAAAGCTCTATAAACTCAGACGGTTTTCCCAACGGACCAACCACATCTGTAAAGCAATCCCCCTCCTCCAATGCACAAATTTCTCTACTGCTTGCCCCTATAGCCTGTGTTACTATAGTTACTGTACCTTTTTCACGGTTATAATCGCAAACAGTAAGAGGAACTCTCTCACCTCCTTCATCTATTCTCACAATCAGGAATTGCCCCGGCAGGGTTGCATTGGCCAAACGTCTGGCTTCAACCTCCATTAGGGTTATAACAGGCGTAAGAGTCTCCTTCCTTACTATTTTATACATATTTCTTAAATTTATTAAATCTCATTCAATGATTTGAAAGAATATCCTTTCTTGCTCAAATATTGGATAATCTCACCCAGTCTGTCGTACAATCTGTCAACTCTATCTTCGTGTATACCCGGGTGTATCAGAATTACAGCACCATCAAGTCCCTGCGCATGTTCAAAAGCATACAGTCTGTCAATGAGTTGCTGCGAACTCTTGTAATTTACCATTGCAGGCGTAGTGTAATCGTCAGAAGTTCCTGTTCCTGGGGTAAAATTAATCACTTTATAGCCCAATTTCTCTGTAATTCTTACAGATATCTCATTATACCACTCATACGGAGGCAAGAACCACAAAGAGTTCTCTTTTGTAATGCCAAATTTCTCAAGCTCCTTAGCATTTGCAATTATATCTTCAGCCACCTGCTCTGGAGTTACAATCAAAGAATCTCTGTTGCCCCACTCTGCATAAAGCATATGTGAATCTGAGTGGCCACCAACATAATGCCCCTCCTTAATGATCTTTTCAATGGTGCTCTTGTGCTCATCAAGTCTCAACGCATTTCCTGTAAAGAAGAAAGAGCCTTTAATCTTGTTCTTCTTAAGGGTTTTCATAATTTTCTCAGCCCCCTGGAAAAGTGAATCTGCTGTAAACACAAAGAATATATCTTTAGAATTAGGGTTAACCTTTACAACACAACCGTATCTGTCCTCTTCTACATCAAATGACTTCCTGTATTTTTTACCCATAGCCTCCATTGTAGCAAAATAGTAAGTCAGACCGGCAGATCCGTCCATTGTAGGTTCATTACTTGCATAATCCCCTATATCATCGTGATAAACAGCCGCACCATTATTGAAAATTGCAAGTTCATCCTCTCTTGTAAGGGCTGCGCCTGCCCTGTCAAGGAATAATGCCCTGTCAATAGGACCGTCAATAAGTCCGCCGTATGGAAGGTCATTATTTACACGTACATATGAAGAGTGTGGCTCAACAGGATAATCGGCATCTGCAGGATACCCCACAATCATTGTTGTACCCCAAGGGTTACAACCCAAAAGCCAATCTCTCAAAGCCATCTCAAGCTCAAGATAGGAGTTGTCTCCCGACGCCATATTATACAATCTTGCGTATGTAACTGCTGCTGATGTAAGGTTGTTTGAACACCACAAATAAGGGATACCGTGCATGAACGGATCATTTGCACCCCTTGTCTTAATCTCGTCCAAACCAAGTCTCATAAACTTCTGATATTTTGCAGCAGTTTTCTCATTCTGGCTCTTAGCCTGAAGAAAGTGTCCCAAGTTTATGAACGGATACCACTGGTAGTGGTGATACTCACCCCTTATGCCATTCTCCATCCAAGGGGTAACAGGCTCAAGGTCTCCCCAATAATCTGCCTTTTTCGCCCACTCCGGCATACCTGTAAACTCATACATTGTAGCTGCAGCCAGCTCAAGATCATCTACGTATGAATCCTCCTCATAGAAATATGGGGAAACAAGACAAGCTGTTTGTGTATTTCCAGGGAACTCCTCACCAAAACTGAAAGCCTGCAGAGCCTTTGTCTGCAACACATTTGCCAACTTAGGATCTATATTTTTGAAAAGTTGCGCACCCAAAGCAAAAGTTGAAGAGAATTTTCCTGCTACAGAAGCCACTCCTGTTGTTCTGTTGATATATTTGCCCAAACCCTGAGGTTTTCCGGTTACAAAATAAACCGGTCTTCCCTCTCCTGGACCCCAGCCATAATCCACTGAATCCCTGTTTGGCAACCTCATACCTGCGTGGTCCCTGTCATCTGCTATCTGAGCAAACATCACTTTATCCTCAGGGTTCATCCTGTTCAACCACTCAAGTCCCCATTTTGCCTCATCAAGGATATCGGGAATACCATTGGAACCTTTACGGCCGTTTGCCTTGTACTCATCTTTAAATACAGATTTGTCTTCTGTCATATAATATGCAAACATCATATGGTACGTTGCTGTAGCGGAAGTTGTCTGGTACTGGAGGTAGTCTGTAGCATCGTGCCAGCCGCCCCTTACATCTATCTTCTCGCCGTTACGGGTAGGATGGTCTACAATATAACCGTCGTGCTGGTGGCACAATGTATCTGTATAAGGATTGTCGCCACATCTCTGCTGCCTCATATATACAAGCATATAATCTGCTAGCCCGTCATATACATCTGCGCCAACTTTAAAGTTAGGTGATTTTGCACCTGCACACTCAATATAATATCCACCCTCTTTGTTTACAGGGCTGAAGTTCAATCTGAATGCACTCTGCATCTTCCATTTTTCACCACTCACAGCCTTTGTCTGACCGGTATACACAACCTTGCCTGTAACGGCATCACATACGTTAAAAGTCTTGGCATCAGAAGGTTCTGTAGAAATAAATACCGCCACCTTCAAATCATCAGGCAAATAACCTACCGTATTTACCCTTACCCACTTTTGCGCCGCAACCTGCAATGAACAAGCCAACAAGACTGCAAATAATATAGCTCTCTTCATAATTTTATTGAGTGTTAATTTTAATGGTTAGAATCAGCAAAAGTACTAAGATTTATTCAACAAAAAAAGGGCAACCACCCGGCTGCCCCATATTATTGTTTCACCAATCAAATTAATGAGCGTGATTGTGATTATGCTCGTGGTTATGATTGTGCTCCTTTGTGTGTTTCTCATCTTTTGGATGATCCTCCTCACAACAGCTTGCGTGGTGAGTTTCAGCACCTTTAACCTCTGTTACCTGGTAACCTTTCTTTGCCAAAACTGCAATAATGTTCTCTTTGGTATTCTTTTTACCGTCATACTGGATCCAGAAAGTCTGGTCCTCAAGGCTTGCCTTAAAGTCTTTAATACCTTTAACGGCTGCAGGAACCACATTCTCAGCTTTTTTTACACAATCAGCACAATGAAGGGAAACATTAAAAGTAACCTCCTCCAAAGCTTTTTTCTTGTTCTGTGCCTGAGCACTGAATGTAACGGCTGAAAGCATTACAGCCAATACCATCATAAATTTAATAGCTTTCATATCTGTTATTTTTTAGGTGTTGTTATTATTTCCACATAGTATATCTCATTCCAATATAGAACATCCTACCCATAAGTGGGCCCCAAACCATTGCGGCATTAAAATCTTTTGAGAAAGGTCTGTCTGCATTGATAATAGGATTCTTCTGAGTATAGTTGGTGATATTCTCCACTCCCACATACACATCAACTGCACTAAGCTTCTTGGTAACCTGGGCAAACATCATAGGATAAATGTCACTGTCGCCACCACCCATAAACTCAGGCAATCTGCAAGGACCGTTCAACTGAGCTGTAGCATCAAAAACCCATTTGTTCATTGGAGTAGCATACTGCAAGTTAAGTACAGCCTTATAGCGGCTTGTCATAGGGGCATCCACCAAGCCACGGTTCTTCATAGAGATTTTAGCATCACTGTAACGGAAAGTTGCAATAGCGGTAAATCTCTCAACAGGCTCAATAGAAAAATCAACCTGATAAGTATTTGTGTATGCTCTGTTATTGCCCAAAGTGGCATCTGCAAAATCGTAAATGTCAACTACACCGTCAGCCAATCCGCTGTCCCAGTCATATACCACCTTATGATTGAAAGCAGTATGGAAGTAATCAAAACTGAAATAATTGCTTGTCCTCTCACCCAAAGCAAAATACTGGGTAAAATTGCCTCCAAAAGTCCAGGCATCCTCAGCCTTAAGGTTATCCGAAACTCTCAATCCTCTTCCCGACGACAATACGCCCAAATTGTCTACAATCACGTGAGGAGTTCTGAAGCCCCTGCCACCTGTAAGTCTCACTACTGTTTCATCTGTAAATGAATACTTGAAGCTTGCCCTTGGAGCAACCTGCCATCCCCATTGAGAACTGTAATCTGCTCTAAAACCTGCAACAAAAGAGATTTTCTCATCCAAAGTATAAGTATACTCGGCATACGGGCCAATCACCTTATCATCTGTAGTAAAAGCACGAGCCTCAACACCATAGGAAGGAACATTATTGGAATAGTTTGCAAAATTTGAATACACACTGCTTATATCGTCAATTCTTCCGCTCAAGCCCAAAGTATATTTGTGATTCTCATTCACATCGTGGTGGTACATTGCATTGAAGAATCCCATATTCTGGTAACCCTCAAAGTTCTTGAGACCATAGCTACTCTTCATATCATAATATGAGTAATCCGCCACAAAAGCAATATTTTTGCTCTGATCTTCATTAAGAGGAATACCCAGTTTAAAGAATCCGCTCACACCGCTATTGTGTATCTCATTACCCCAGATGCCACTTTCAAAAGCCTCTCCCATATACAACTCATCCAATTTACCTGAAGCAGAATACCCACGTTCATTCATTCCCTCCTTATAATCCTTGTGACCACCTATACGGGTGTCATTCACAAACTTTGCACCAAATCTCACCTGCAAACCACTTGGATGGAAATACAACCATCTGTTATCAAAGTTCACCTGCTGGGTTAGAGGATCATCGCGGAAACTGTCGCCATTTGCATCGTGAACCATATTGTCTTTTGAGAAATGCCCCATCATAACGGTACTCCACTTGTCATTTAACTGAAGTGATGAAGCCACATTAGCCTCTGTTCTCATATTGCTGTTAAGGAACAGGTTCACAAACAGAGGAGTCTCTGCGGTTGGTTTGCGGTGCTCCACATTAATCTGGCCTGTAATTGCCTCCAAACCATTAACCACAGAAGAAGGTCCTTTGGCAATCTGAATGCTCTCCAACCACTGTCCGGGGATATAACTCAATCCAAAAGGAGATGCAAGTCCCCTCATCACAGGACGGGTCTCATCCAACATCTGTGTATAGCTTCCCGACAGTCCCAACAATTTGATCTGTTTGGCACCGGTAACTGCATCGGAGTACCCTACACTCACACTTGCAGAACTCTCAAAGCTCTCTGCAAGGGAACAGCAGGCCATCTTGCACAATCCTGCTGCAGAGATAACCTCTGTCTTGATATTTGCAGTTTTGGAAAGGAAGTTTGCCTCCTGTCTTCCAACAACGTGAACTGTTTCCAATTCATTTTCTGGGGTAAGGGTAAAAATTATCTCTTTGTCGGGAAGAAGATTTACCCCATTCTCATACAATTTTATAGTATCCTGTGCATATCCCACATAGGCTGCTATAAGGGTTATATTGTCTCCTTTTACAGATTTTAGTGTAAAAGCTCCCTCCTCATCTGCCTCTGCGGCTGTTTTCCCCTCTACCCACCATACGTTGGCAAATGCTCCTGCCTCTTTCTCACCTGTAGAGGTAAGGAAAAACACTTTGCCCTGAATCTTTTGTGCTGCAGCAAACGTACTGCAAGCAAACACCAATAGTAATAGTGTAAATATTTTTTTCATTGATTGTCTATTTTTGATTTCAAATGCCCAAAACGGCTCACAATAACTTAAAATCTGCCCTGCAGGTTACTCAAAAGGGGAATTGGCTACACTCTGAAAGAGCATAGTAGGGCCTGGGACACTTGTGGTTCACAATCCCGTGAGGTAAAGTTGTGTGATTTGTACGAAACTACAGCAGCTTCAGAAAGAATCTCCGGAACATCTGCCATAAGATAGAAGGCATCACTTACTTGCGGAGCAATTATAATATTGTATTCTGCTGTATTCTGGTCTTGAGAAAGCACATACACATCTGTAGTACAGCAATTGTCACTGTGGCTGTGGTTACAACAGTCATTATGATGCTCACTGCAATCATTATGATGATGTTCACTACAGTCATTATGGTGTTCACTGCTGTGCGGATGCGAATGGGTTATACAATTCCCGTGCTCATCTATATGTGAATGTACAAATTCACAAGGCGACTCACCAAAAAGAAGGACAAGTGATGCGGAGCCATCTGAGGTGCAGGTGTGCACACCGTATCCCATTGTAGATACAACGTACAAAAGCGCCACGGCCATAAAAAATATATTTCGCATCAAAGTTTTCATTCGCTGCAAAGGTAAAAAAAAAATCCCTACATTTGCACAAGGCCCCACACGTATGGAAAGTTGAGTGATACAGAACGTTCTGGGCATCTGTTTTGTTGTATAAAAAATTAAAACATAAAGATTATGAAGAGTTTTCTAAAAACCACCTTTGCAGTCATTGTTGGCTCTCTGATTGCAATGCTAATCTGTTCTTTCATATTTTTTGGACTTATAGGTTCTCTGGCATCACTTGCCGAAAGTGCAGAGCCTGTAGTGCCGTCAAAAGCAATCCTTAAAATTGATTTTAACACACCTGTTACAGAATTGGGGCAAGAGGATGCCCTGGCTGCATTCCAAAGTATGAATTTCAGCTCAGCCAAACCTCTTGGCATCCTTAAGGCTGTAAAGGCAATTGAGAATGCCGCATCAGACCCTGCAATAAAATTCATATACATAAATCCTAACCAGATGAATATTGGGATGGCAAACCTTGAAGAGATAAGGGATGCCCTGTACAAATTCAGAAGAAGCGGAAAACCAATCATAAGCTATGCAGACAATTTCTCACAGGGAGGATATTACCTTGCATCAATATCAGACAAAATTTACATTAATCCCGACGGATCTGGTGCAATGGTTGGTATTGGTTCAACAATGATGTTCTTCAAAGACCTTTTGGACAAACTTGGGATAGAGGTGCAGCTTATCAGACACGGTAAATTCAAAGCCGCAGCAGAGCAGTTTGTGGCTTCAGGTATAAGTAAAGAGAACTACGAGCAGAACAAGGAGATGATTGATTCCATTTGGGAAAGCTGGACAAATGAGATATGCGAAAGCAGAGACCTTGACCCCCAGAAATTCAATGAGATGGTTGACAATCTTGAACTGTTCTCTGCTGAATCTCTTGTAGAGAAAGGTCTTGTTGATGAATTGGCAACCAGAGATGACATATACTCAATTTTGCGCAATCTGTTTGATGTGAAAAAAGACAAGGACCTTAAGATGATTTCCCTTGCAGATTATGCAGGTGCTGTGGTAAAACCTAATATTAAGGTAAAAGAGAAAATTGCTGTTATATATGCCGACGGTGAAATTACAATGTCTGATTCTGAAGGTTTGTCGGCCAAAAAGTTCTACCCTATAATAAGGGATATCAGAAATGACTCCACAATTAAAGCTGTAGTATTGAGGGTCAATTCTCCTGGTGGAGATGCCCAGGCAGCAGAGATACTTAACAAGGAACTGCAGTTGCTACGTGCAGACAAACCTCTTATTGTAAGTATGGGAGAATACGCCGCTTCCGGCGGTTATTGGATTGCTGCAAATTCTGAAAAGATTTTTGCAGACAACACCACTATCACCGGTTCAATTGGAGTGTTCAGTATGGCTATGAATTATGGCAAAGGTTTGAACAAACACCTTAAGGTTAACACTGCAGAGATTGGTTCAAACAAACACAGCAATATGCTTAACGGAATAAACCAGCTTGATGCACAAGAGGTGGCATTTATGCAGGGAATGGTTGAGGATATTTATACCAAATTCACAGACCTTGTAGCTGAGGGAAGGGACCTTACTGTAGAGTATGTTGATGAGGTAGGACAAGGAAGGGTATGGACCGGAGCTGATGCAATTGAGAACAAACTGGTTGATGAGAAAGGGGGTATCATTGACGCCATTGATTATGCGGCAGCAGCAGCAAACCTTAATGCCTACAGGATTGTAGAGTATCCCGCAATAAAAACCCCTATGGAGCAGTTTATGGAGATGTTGGGTGGTGCACAGGCAACAGTAAAGGCAATTGCAGACCCTGAAGAGGCAATCAGAAACATCTACTCCAAAATTGAAGCTGATGGAGAATTCAGAGCATACGCCCGCCATCCGTTCTGCTACAGTTTCAACTATTAGAATTTCGGCAAAACCTATTAAGCGAAGCGAGGAGGAGGGTGACCCAAAAGGTCACCTTTCTTCATTTATATTAACAAATTAGCTCCCAAAACGTGCCTCAGCATCAATATCATCTCATTTGAGGAACAAATTAGCTCCAAAACGTGCCCCGATACCAACATCATCAAACTTGGGGAACCTGTAACCTGCATAACCTCCTGCGGGTAAATCAATGACCTTCGCTCAGTCTCGGATGAGGCTGCTCAGGAACAAATTCATCTTGACGGCGAACTCCTCCTTTTAGTCCTCTTTCAGTGGCCTGACGTCGTCACACAAGCTCCGTCACCAGACGATGAATTTCTCCCTTCGCTTATTGCCTCATCCTCCAATTCGCTCAGGCAATGTTTACCCTCCGTATAATTATAATTATGCATTTCAGTATATGACACAACAGGAAAATAGTGATATGCGAATCCGTGAACGGCGTAGGCAATCATTGTAGATGAGCCTGAAGCTGAGGCCTGTTTGAGACAACTTCAGTTGTAAAATTCCTCAGCCGGAC
>JAZSEZ010000017.1:0-4639 GCA_045531975.1 Candidatus Egerieisoma sp.
AGTATCCAGGTAGTTTTTCCAGTCAGATTCATAGCGGATTCTGTCCTGTTCAGACAAGGAAGCAACTTCTGCAGTATCCAGAACTTTATAGAACAACTCTTTTGTGTTCTCTGGCAAATCTGTTGCCTTAACTTCCTGCTTAAGTTCATCTATTGTCTTCATATTCTTGTGCATTTCTTGCAACAAATATAACAAATGTTCATAAAATATACTACACTCACTGATGTTCACTGCTTTAATGCAAGGCAATTGTAATAGAATGATATTGAAGCTATCAGAGAACAATTCTCCTGTTCTGGAGTCATGTAATTGAATATCTCTTCTCAAAACAGGATTGCTTTCATAAGTGAAATTCATCATACAGATAGTGTATGCTTTTTTAATATCCTTGTAATTCCATTTGCTCCCTCTGAATCCCATCCTGTCAATCATCCTGCAAGTATAATAGATGATTCTCTCTTTTACATTTTGTGCCTCTTGATTCTGCATTTCTATGAGATAGCGTTCTCCGTTTTTATCCTGGCAAATGATATCAAATACGCACCCTTTTAACTCTTGAGATACAGGCAACGCTTCATTATTGAGGTATGTTACCTCCACAATTTCACTTTTAGGCATCAGTATAAGATTTAGCAGACCAATCAAATTAGGTTTGCTCTCCTCCGTTCCAAATAGATGCTTAAAACTCCAATCCAAAAATGGACTCATTAATCTTCCATCTCTGTTCTCCATAATTTCTAAAGATATTGTTCTAAAGTTTATGGCAGCAAACCTATAGCTTGGAACTCTAGAGACCAAGTAAACGCGTATAATTTACGCCTGAAATTTTTCTTAAGAAAAGAAACGGATGAATTAGAGGGCGCAACTAGCCTTGTGTAATAATCTGTTTTTATGTTAGTTATCAGAGCAACTCCATATAAATTTCATTCTTTGTCTTAAAATATACATTTAAGTTCAGTAAATTTGAAAGTATGGAACAGGTTGCTCATAATATGTCCGACACTTTAGGTACCCTTATGGTATACCGGTATGAACTGGATGCCATTGTGGTAAAATTGGAGAGTGCCCAAAGGAACAACACAATTCTGGCAATTGTGCTGGTTTGCATTATTGTGGCAAGTAGTATTGCTGCTTTTTATTTTATAAGGCACTATAGGGAGAAGATGAGAAGCAGTAAGCTTTCCAACAAATTATTGCATAATCAGGCCGCTGCAATGCCTCTTTTTACAGACAGGGTAAATAAGTTGAGCGCAAAAGGGATAAAGCTGTCGGGAAAATTATATGAAGAATTTCAGGCTGCAATTGATGATGTAAAGAGGAGTTCAAAAAGTGGGTTTGTAGAAATTGTGAATGATGCGGATTTTGCACGGCAATACCCTTTCCTTAAGGATTTTCCAAATTTGGGGGTACAGGAAAAAATTGTACTTATTCTGGTAGAAGAAGATTTCAGCACCACGGAGATAGCCCTGCATCTGGGAATTACTGATAATGGGGTGAGGGCTATAAAATCTAAAATTAGGGGTAAAATTAAAGAATCTCCAATGTGCGAAAAATATGTAAAGAAATTAAAAATCCTAAATTCCTGATAAATATGAGACGTATTGTTACAAAATATATTGTTCTGTTATGTACTCTTCTGATGATGGGATTTGAAGGGTATGCACAAAGGGAAAGGAGTTCTACAATATACGATACTATACCTTTTGCTTTGCAGAACTTGCTGGACAAGCCTCTTACATTTCAGGGGCAACCTGTGCATACATTCACCAACTGGTGTTTGTCTCAGATACAATACCCTGAAGAGGCTATGGCACATAATATTACAGGCAGGGTTACTCTGCAATTCATTATTGACACTGCCGGTGTTGTTTCTGATGTCAGAGTTAAACGTAGTGCCCACCCATTGCTTGACAATGAGGCAGTTAGAGTTATATCATCCTCTCCGGCATGGGATAGGGTTACTGTAAAGGGGAAAAAAGCCAATGTGAGGTTTACATTTCCTGTGGTATTTGACCTCAGAAAGAAGTCCGCCAATGACACCTCCATAGTTCACGCAAGATTCAACTATAACGGACACACCGATTTTATGAGTTGGGTTGCGGAAAATGTGGTATATCCCAAGAAAGCCGCCAAGGAGGGGTATACCGGTAAGGTTGCCGTTGCTTTTGACATTTCTGCAGAGGGATATGTAAAAAATGTACGGGTACTTTCACCCGCATCATATTTTGGAGGAGAAACTTCTTCTTCCCGACAATCTCTTGCCGCCACCCTTGATGCGGAAGCAGTGAGGGTAGTTTCATCCTCTCCACGCTGGACCCCTGCCATGAAAAACGGTATACCGATAAAGGTATCTTATAATGTACTGGTAGTTTTTCAGACAGAGTAATCTGTCGGGAAGCAAATTCAGATAGAATAATATATATGACAAACAGATTTTTCATCATCATTGCAATTACTGCTTTACTCTTTGGGTGCTCTTCTCCTGATACAGATGAGATAAATGGTGTTATTGTGTTTGACAATAACAAAGAATACCCCACATTGGACTTGAAACTCTCAGACATTGCAGATATTGAGTTTGTGAAACTGGAAGATAATGAGGAGGCATTATTGGTCCGTCCATATATGACCAGAGCGTATATTGATGATAATTATATACTCCTTGGAGACAAACTTCCAGGTGATTATGATCCTGATGTTACAAAAGTATATTTGTTTGACAGACAAGGGAATTATTTGCGTACAATATGCAGAGGAGGCAGAGGCCCGGGAGAACTGTCAAGCAGTTATTATGATATTATGGTAACCCCAGATGCTCAGAATATACTGATTACACAAAATTGGGGGCACGGACAAATAATGAAATTTGATTTTAACGGGAATCTGCTAAACTATATCAACTCTGACAATAGTCACGAGAATACCGCTATAATAGGTAATAATATTCTGCTTTATTACGAAATGTCTCAATATGTTACCAGATCTTCAGGTGAAGAGAAATTTATTGACAAAAATTTTCCTCCATTAAGTATTATTGATGCATCGGATTTTTCTCAAATAGCATACGACACTATCAGATATGAAAGACCATTCAATATGAATGGCACAACAGAAACACTTTTCCCAAATTTGATATACGGCAAAAACGGAGTGTTTGTAAATTCTTTAAGGTCTGACACAATCCATATAATAGACAAAAATCTGAACATTGTACCCAGAGTTGTTACAGTAGGGTATAAACCAAATAAATTCAGTGGTATAGTTCCTTTGGTAGAGATGGATAATTATATCTTGTTTTGCTCGCAAAAAAGTGTCGTATTTCGGAGAGAGGAACCATCCTATCAACATTATATATACTTGAAAAAAGAAAAGAAACTCTATAAGATTCCTTTCACAGACACCAAAAACAAGTACTTGAATGATGAAATCTTTTTGGCAATGTATACATATACTTTAAATTATAACAAACACGTTTACTATATACAAAATTACCAGTTTGCAGATATGCAATCCAATCCCAACGCATACCAGTATTATAAAGATTTGCCCGAAAATGTACAGGCAATCATTGATACTATGAATGAAGACAGTAATCCTATTATGATGATTATTACATTCAAGCCTCTGAAGTAAGATTTCAGTATTTCTTTTTCAGCATTTGCCAGATATCTTTTCATAAGAAAATTTCTAGGCGTAAATTTTACGCGTTTACTTGACATTCCATTAGTTGTTAGGTATGTTTGAAGGTAGAAAATATCAAGATATTCTAAACGATGAAAAAGAAAGAATTATATCGTTCAAGCGAAAAAGACGATAACTTATTTCTGAGAATGAATGCTAAAGTACAAAACAGTATTGTAACTATCAGACAGCAAAAAGTAATATCTGATGCCGATATTGCCTGCCTATATGGAGTGGAGACCAGAAGGATAAATGAAGCTGTAAAAAATAATCCTAACAAGTTTCCAACTGACTATATGTTTACTATAACACAAGAAGAATTATATTATTTGCGGTCGAAATTTTCGACCACAAAAGTTTCTTCTAAAAGCAGAACTATGCCTAAGGTATTTACTGAAAAAGGGCTGTATATGCTTGCAACTATACTTAAAAGTAAACAAGCTGCAGATGTTACATTTGCAATAATTGAAACTTTTGCAAAAGTAAGATATTTAAAACAGGAACTTATAGAGTTACATACAGATAATGGGAACAATAAGCAGGCTGATAGAATAAAGAAATTTGGAGAAGTGTTATCAGATATAGTAATGCCAGATTTGGAAACCTCTGAAACAGAATCCTCTTTGGAATTAAATTTCATTATTGGCAAAATAAAGCATAAAGTAAAGAGAGTGAAAAGTGTATAACCTATTCAGTCCTCCTCCACAAAGGTTGAATAATTTGTGGCAGAAAGATTTCATCTGGGAATATGTTTTATGAACATTACGTATATTTGTTGCAAGAAATGCACAAGAATATGAAGACAATAGATGAACTGAAGCAGGAAGTTAAGGCAACAGATTTGCCAGAGAACACAAAAGAGTTGTTCTATAAAGTTCTGGATACTGCAGAAGTTGCTTCCTTGTCTGAACAGGACAGAATCCGCTATGAATCTGACTGGAAAAACTACCTGGATACT
>JAZSEZ010000040.1:0-22810 GCA_045531975.1 Candidatus Egerieisoma sp.
GTCCACGACTTCCTTGAAAACTCAGGTACCGACTTCAAAAAAAATTCAATACATTTGCACAAAATTCAACAGTAATGGTAAGATCAATGACAGGCTACGGAAAGGCAGAGTGTGTTCTTCCCGACAGCAAGATAACTATAGAAATCCGTTCCCTAAACGGGAAAAATACAGATATAAGCATAAAGAGCTCCCTTATTCCCCGTGAAAAGGAGATGGGAATCAGACAATACATAGCAAAAGAGCTTCAAAGGGGAAACATAGACCTTTTTGCAACATTTGAGCAAAATGCAGCCACACAGGCAAAACAGATAAATATGGAGCTGGCCAGGGACTATTACAAACAAATAACAGCTCTTGGCAGCGAAGTTGGAGCCTGCGCCCTTGAGAGCCAGAACCCCAACGACCTTCTTGCAATGATTCTAAGAATGCCCGATGTAGTGGAGACCAAGAAACAGGAGATGACAGAAGAGATCTGGGCTCCCCTTGAAGAGGCAATCCACAATGCAGTTGCAGCCCTTAATGATTTCCGTGCCCAGGAGGGAGAAATCCTCTATAAAGATGTAACCTCAAGAGTTGCCCTCATTGAATCATTCGTAGCAGAAGTGGAGAAATATGAGGCAAGCCGCGTAGAGGCAGTAAAAGAGCGCATCAAAGCCAGAATAGACGAACTAGGAATTACCCCAGATGCCAACCGCCTTGAGCAGGAGATTGTCTTCTACGTGGAGAAACTGGATATCAACGAAGAAAAGGTACGTCTCCGCCAGCACTGCAATTATTTTATGGAAACCATCAACTCAGAGCCGTTCCCAGGCAAAAAACTTGGCTTCATAGCACAGGAGATGGGGCGCGAAATAAACACAATGGGATCCAAAGCCAATCACGCAGAAATCCAGAAATGGGTGGTAAAAATGAAAGACGAACTGGAAAAGATCAAAGAACAAAGTTTGAATATCCTATAATGAGAAAGAGGCCGCAAGGCCTCTTTTTCATATCTCTCATCTTTTAATACCCCAAATCATATCCCAAATCAACCGTCTTCTTTGTCCCCTCCTCAAAAGTAAAGACTATAGGATTATAAAACTCTTTAGAGTAATAATGCTGTATGCTTATCACATACACACCTTGTTTCATACCATCAACTTCACAACTGCTCTCCATAGTACACGTGCCACAATAGGCAATACCTCTTTTATTTACCTCCTGTATGGTAATTGTGTTCCCTTCCTTCTTAACTGCCAATTCAATAAGTGCACCACAATTGAATTCACCTTTCCTATGCACAAACAATTTATTCTCCTTTACTTCCAAAGTAATTGTATTGGCAACTGGAGATGACAAAGATTTGGTTGTATCCTTATTCAAACATCCGGAGGATTTCTTATTTGTTGCTTTCAGCATATTGTCATAATCAAACTCGTTGCTTGACAAATAATACTCTCTGAACGCCTTGTTATGAATATCATTAGTGTATACAAAATCCTGGCTAAGTTTATAACTCTTTACTTTTGATGTAAAGATTCCAACGCCACCATTAATATTTGAACACTCTTTATTCCCAAAAACGTATGACTGGTTATACTGCACATTAGGGAAACCAGGCATATTTTTAAAATACTCAACATAGGTACCATTCATTTGGACAAATGTCAGACTCATAGTATAAGTTTCGCAAAAATCCTTTCCAAATGCAGATATTGCCTCAGATGACATATCCCTCAAAGGGACCTTGGCAAAATCAGAGATTATTGCAAATGGGCCCGCTGTTATAATAAAGCCATCATCCCAACTCTCTTCACCATCCTGGTTATACATATAATTGGTACCCAACAGTCTGTTAGGGTTGAACTGATGAGGATTCTTGATTAACAGATAGTCTTTATGAAACGACAACTCCACAGATGCATCATCCTGTGGATATGAAAACGCATAATCCTGATACTCACTTAATTCTGCTTCTATAGAGTTAAGATCCACCTTAGTAATGGGATCCGTACCGGTATGATTTGTTGCCCAATATGTCAAATTATCGGTGGATGGGCGTCCAAAATAATTGGGATGCCCGGAAACCATAAGATAATAATCCTCATTTACATTATCTGCAGAGACAACAAATCCCGGATACGACACATTGCTCAACGGTCCGTACCAGGACGCCATTGAAAAATTAGAAGCTTTACTGCTACCAATCTTTATCTTCCCGGGGATGCTCATAGTAGAAGTTATCTCTTCTCCTTCTGCCGTAACTATATCCAACGTATACTGCTGACCCAATTGAGGCTGGAAGTCTGCTCTATAAGTACCTGGCACATAAGTCTCACTGAACTCATAAACTTTCCCTTGTGCAGTAATTTTCACCTGAGCCCCCATAATGGAGGTATAAATCTCAGGTGCCCCCTGCAATGGCAATCTTTTTAGTACAACTTGCTGATTATATGCCCTATCTGGATCCAAAACACAAAATACACCCACCTCTCCCCGCTCTTCCACCTTTGGAGCATCATCCTTATTGCATCCGACAAATACAATAACAGACAGAATTAAAGAAACGCATAGAAAAAATCTCAAAGTCTTCATAGGCTATCAATTTTTAGAATGGTTCAACAATGTTGCAATATAACGCTTTTTTATAAGAATTCACAAAAAAGACTTTTTAAAATAAAAAAAGCAACATCATCTGATGTCACTTTTCCTTTTAAGATACATTCTCAACTCCTCATTCTCCCTGAACTTATACCTTTTCACAGAGAAATCTGCCCATTCCCGGGCCAGCTCAAACTGTTCCAGCATCTCACATCCCACCGCAACATTATATGCAGCGTATGAAGCTATTCTGAAATTCCTGCTCTTTGTAAAAGGCATCCACAAGGCAATTGCCTCTTTCCATTTGAATTCCATTGCCAGGGCAAGCGGCTTTTCCCACTCCTGATTGTCGGGAAAATTGACAAGCATTCTCTGCTGCAAATTCCACTGCTGTGTAATTTTTCCTGCCAAGGCCTCCCCCACCACTGTAGAAATTTCCGGAAGTTTGCTTGCAACCAATGCATTGTATTCTGTCTTTCCTGTTCCCGACAGCACACTCATATACACAGTATCTCTCAAATCCATAGAAAAGACAAGAGAATCCTCCAGTGCATCATAAATGTGCAAACCAGCAGAATAAGGGATATCAACAATATTCTGGCTATAGTCTGCATCAAAATGGACAGATGATTTCACATTGAATGTGTAGAATCTGAGAGAATGTACAAATAGCTGCAAATCAGCGCCAGTTGAAAGCATCAGTCCGTTCAAATAACTGCGGTCAAACTCAAGACCATCATTGAACCCTGCAAACTCCAGATGGGAAACAGAAAAGACAGGCAGAGGATTCTCAAATCCTCTATCCTGTCTTAATTTCTCTCCAAAGCTCAATGCTGCATTGCTTGTACGCACACTGTCATTATAATTCACAGATGACAATGCAAATACAGCAATCTGCTTGCCGTCCATATTAACGTTAACACCTTGCATATCCTTTACCTCAACCTCAAACATTGCCGCCTGAGGACCGCAGGCTACAAGTACCAATGCAAATATAGAAAGCAGCAGTTTTCTCATAAGCTATATGTTAAAGACCGCAAATCTCTTTAATCTCACCAATAATCTTCTCTGCAAGAGCATTTGCCGAAGCCTCATCTTTGCTCTCGCTGTAGATACGGATAATAGGCTCGGTGTTTGATTTGCGCAAGTGTACCCACTCTGTAGGGAAATCTATTTTAACGCCGTCTATATCTGTAACTTTCTCAGATGCATATTTCTCCTTCATCTTAACAAGAACCTCGTCTACGTTAATGTCTGGAGTAAGCTCAATCTTATTCTTTGAGATAAAGTAGCTTGGATACTCAGCCTTAAGCTCGCTAACCTTGCAACCTTTCTTAGCCAAATGAGTAAGGAACAAAGCAACACCCACAAGGGCATCACGTCCATAGTGAAGCTCAGGGTAAATTACACCACCGTTACCCTCACCGCCAATAACAGCATTGGTAGCTTTCATAAGGGTAGTAACATTCACCTCACCAACTGCAGAAGCATTGTACTGCATACCGTATTTCTCTGTAACATCTCTCAAGGCTCTTGAAGAACTCAAGTTTGAAACCGTATTGCCTGGAGTTTGTGAAAGTACATAATCCGCAACAGAAACAAGTGTGTACTCCTCACCAAACAACTCTCCGGTTTCACTTACAAGTGCAAGACGGTCAACATCAGGGTCTACAATAACACCAAGGTCTGCACCGCTCTCTTTCACAACCTTGCAAATCTCTGTAAGGTTTTCTGGAACAGGCTCCGGATTATGTGAGAAATTACCTGTAGGCTCACAATAAAGTTTTACAACCTCACAACCCAATCTCTCCAAGAGGGCAGGAATAACAACACCACCAACTGAGTTTACAGCATCAACTGCAACTTTAAAATTCTGTTTCTTAACAAGTTCTACATCAACCAAAGGCAAAGCAAGCACTGCATCAATATGCTCAACATCGTAAGGTTCACGGCTAAGAACTTTTCCAAGCTCATCAACCTCAACAAACCCAAACTCCTCATTAACAGCATATTCAAGGATCATAGCACCCTCAGCAGCATTAAGGAACTCACCTCTCTCATTCAAAAGTTTAAGGGCATTCCACTGTTTTGGATTATGGCTGGCAGTAAGAATAATACCACCATCAGCACCTCTTGCAACCACTGCCATCTCAACACCAGGAGTAGTACACAAACCCACATTAATCACATTCACACCACAACCAAGCAAAGTTCCCTCCACAAGGTCATTTACCATTTCTCCCGACAATCTTGCATCCCTTCCCACTACAACGGTAAGTTTGCGGCCAGGATTCTTCCCAACAAGCCATTTTGCATACGAAGCAGTAAACTTAACTGCATCAAGAGGTGTAAGGTTGTCACCAATTGCACCACCTATAGTACCTCTAATTCCCGAAATTGATTTAATCAGTGTCATATATCTCTATTTATGAATTATCAATGAGTACAAAATCTTTCAAAATTAAGAAAAAGTTCCCAATATGCACAAAAAAACCTTGCAGCCACACACTGCAAGGTAAATATGTATATGTCACATTGGAAGATGTGACATCTCTATTTATGAATTGATTTAAAAAGCCTGAATTCAAGGTTTTTAAAACAATTTACATCTGCATACCGCCACATACGGAAATAACCTGTCCTGTAACATAGCTGCTCAAATCACTGCCAAGGAAAGTTGCAACGTTTGCAATATCCTCTGGAGTACCGCCACGGCGTAGAGGAATTTTTGCATTCCAGCTCTCTCTAACCTCCTCTGGAAGTTTTGCAGTCATCTCTGTAATGATGAAGCCTGGAGCAATTGCATTTGCTCTTACACCTCTTGAGCCAAGCTCCTGAGCTATAGATTTTGCAAGGCCAATCATACCTGCTTTAGAAGCTGAATAGTTGCACTGTCCTGCATTGCCGTGAACACCTACAACAGAACTCATATTGATGATTGAACCGCTTCTCTGACGCATCATAACAGGAGTTACTGCGTGAACAAAGTTGAAAGCAGATTTAAGGTTTACAGCAATTACAGCATCCCACTGAGCCTCAGACATTCTCATCATAAGACCATCTTTGGTGATACCGGCATTGTTAACAAGAATATCCAATCTGCCAAACTCTTTTACAACCTGCTCTACAGTTGCGTGTGCCTCTTCAAACGAAGCTGCATTAGATGCAATTGCAAGAACTTTAACGCCGTATGCCTCAATCTCCTTCTTTGTATTCTCTGCGTTCTCGTCAATTACAAGATCTGTAAATGCAACGTTTGCACCCTCTTGTGCATATTTAAGGGCAATTGCTTTACCAATTCCCCTTGCAGCACCGGTTACAAGTGCCACTTTACCATCTAATAATTTCATATTGTGTATTTTATAGGTTAGTACTCTTATTCTTCAACTGCAACTATTTCTGCCAACAGATCATATTCATTGGCTCCAACAATCTTTGCAGTAATAAATTTTCCAATCAGCTGCTGTGGCTCATATTCACCAAGGTCCCCTATAAGTATCTCACCATCAACCTCAGGGCTTTCACCTTGAGAACGGCACACCAGCACGCCGTCTGTATAGCTATCTGCAATCACCCTCTCAATTGAGCCTACCCTGGCCTCATTACAAGCCAATGAGATACCGCTCTGCAGCTCCATAAGTTCTTCATATCTGCGCTGTTTGGTACTTTCACGCACTGTATCTTTAAAATGCAGCGCTCCGTAAGTACCCTCCTCCTCAGAGTATGTGAACGCACCCAATCTGTCAAACTTGTTGCGCCCAACAAAACGGAGCAGTTTTTCAAACTCCCTGCTGTCTTCACCAGGATGTCCTACAATAAGGGTAGTTCTAAGGACTACTCCCGGAACCTTCTCCCTTATTCTATCAATAACAGCCTGAGTCTGCGGACCGTCAATTGAACGGCGCATCATTCCAAGCACTTTGGATGATGAATGCTGCAAAGGAATATCCAAGTATTTGCAGATTTTTGGATTTGATGCCATAATCTCCAGCACATCGTCCGGAAAACTGTCGGGATAAGAATAATGGATTCTGATCCACTCTATCCCCTCTATGGCACAAAGTTTCTCCAGAAGTTCGCCCAACGCCCTTCTTTTGTATAAATCAAGGCCGTAATATGTTGTATCCTGGGCAATTACAATAAGTTCACGCACTCCCTTTGCGGCAAGGCCTTGAGCCTCCTGAACCAACTCTTCCATTGGTACAGAAATATGCTTGCCCCTAATTTTAGGAATGGCACAATAAGAACAGGTTCTGTCACACCCCTCAGAAATCTTAAGGTACGCATAGTGTTTTGGGGTAGTAAGATACCTTTGCTGCAACAGGGAATCATCTTTTATAATCCCAACTGCCTTCAGTACACTATCCCAATCAAACGCCCCAAAGAAGCCGTCAACTTCCGGAATCTCTGCTGTGAGCTCCTCCATATATCTCTGTGAAAGGCAGCCGAATACAAAGATATGTTTTATATATCCCCTCTCCTTTGCATCCACAGCAGACAATATGGCTTCAATAGACTCCTCTTTGGCATCTTTAATGAAACCGCAAGTGTTAAGGATAACAGCATCAACCTTGTTTTTGGCAGAAAGCTCATAACCGGGCCCAACAATCTCAATTCCGGCATTTTCCATCTGTCTTAAAAGATGCTCGGAATCAACTCTGTTCTTGGAGCATCCCAAGGTTACAAGCTGTACCTTCTTTGGCCTGCAATATTGTAACGTAAACTCCTGCATCTATATTACTCCTCTTCTGGCATTTCTAGTGACTCAAAGTCCAAAGAAGCACAGTTCTTAAGGATATTGTACCACTCTACAACTTTCTTCATATGTGAAACATAGAATCTGTCTCTGTCGTATGTAGGAAGAGCCTCCTCAAACAATGCTTTAAGAACTTTTGCATCGCTTTTTGCCGATGGAGCATCATTCTCTCCCAAACAAGCGTGCATCTTCTCAAATACATCCTGCAATTTTACCTCCTCCTCATCTGTGTATATAGAAATATCAGCCAATGAAGTCATTCTTGCACTCATAGGGCAGCAACTTCTCTTCTTTGTCTGAAGAGCCTCTACAATAGCTCCCTGGGTTGCCTGTGATACATACAAAAATAGTCCTGATTGTCCACTGATAGACAGTACTTTTCTAAGATCTGTTTTCATTTGAAAATATAATTGTTTGTTTAATTGAATCCTCTCTCTTTCTTAATTGCCTCATACGCTGCTACAACGGCCTTGAATTTCTCCTCAGCAGCTTTTTTTACATCCTCGCCCAAAGTTGCAACTTTGTCGGGATGATGCTTTAATGCCATTTTCTTGTAGGCCTTCTTAACCTCCTCATCTGTGGCAGAAGAATCTATCTCAAGCACCTTATATGCCTGATCCACATCATTTCCACCAAACATTGCCAGAATTGAGTTTGCCTCCTGGGCCGGAATTCCCAAATATGCGGCAATATTTTTAAGGTCGTTAATTTCTACCTGGCTTACGTGTCCGTCTGCATTTGCAATCCCCACAAGATAGTGGAAAAGTTGCAGTCTCTGCGACTGCTCCATATGCATTTTTATCTGGGCACATATCTGGGGCAGGTCTATACTTTTATCCAATGCAGCCTTAAGTATCTGCAATGCCTGAGGCAGAGCCGCCTCCCCGAAATTTCTCCTTATAAAATCTTTTACGTAATCAAGTTCGGACCTCAACACTTTGCCGTCCGACTTCATTACAGCAGCAGAAAGTACAAGCAATGAAACCAGAAAACTGTTCCTCTGCTCATTTGCCGAGAATCCTCCTCCCGATGAATATACTCTCTGTGCCTGATTCTGGTCACCCTCAAACAGCGAGCCAAGGAGATAGCCTACCAGCCCTCCCAATGGACCGCCAACGGCCCATCCTATTGCTCCTGTTATCCATTTTCCAATTCCCATAACTGCTTTTCTTTATACTATATCCGCTCCTGCAATCACCTTTCCATCCCCTCAATAACCTTAACAATCTGTGGCAGCAACGCTCTTTTTGAGTCTGCAAATATAATAAAATCTGACATTGCATCTCTCTGCGCGTCATCCCATTGTTTTGCAATTCTTGCCTCAACCTGCTCCCTTGTTGCAGCATCCCTTTTCATCACCCTCTCTATACGCAATTCATACGGGGCCTTAACGTGCAGCACTTTGTCCGCACAGCCTTTCACCAATGGCGTTTCAAGCAATATTGCACTCTCAAAAATCACAAAATCAGGCAATTTGCCATCATTCTCCTCCATTTGTGGGCATACAGTTTCTTTCCAATTGTCAAAGTCCCTCAATACTGCCGGATGGACAAGTGCTTCAACCTGCTTCAACAATACAGGGTCTGCAAAAATTTTACCCGCCATTGCTTTGCGGTCCAGTTTGCCATCTTTTATTATGTCTTCGCCCAAAAGGTCCGTAATCTGCCGGAGCAGCACTTTGTCTGTGTCGTATAGCATTTTAGCCCTGTCATCCGAGAAATATACAGGGTATCCCATTTTTCCAAAAATTCTGGAAACATAGCTTTTCCCGCTCCCTATACCTCCAGTACATCCTAAAGTCTTAACTTTTTTCATAGCATCATTAGAGTACACACTCCACAAATTTAGGTTCTACTGAAATCTCCAGAATTCCCTCTGGCATTCTGGAAATAATGGGTTTTATAACATCTTTTCTAAGAATCTCATCATACTCCACACTTACAGAGAAGTCTTGTGGAAGGTATGTTGCCGAATTTGCAAAAGGTTGCCTGTACTTTACAGTAACCTCCTGAGGTATTATTGCAATATTGGCGTATGATGGGGCATTTGCAATTGTTACCGGAACTTTCAAGGTGTTTTCAACATATCTTCCAATCTCCTGGGAATACAGCACCTCTTCTGCAGAGTATCTTACCCCCTGCAAAGGGACAAGGTCTATAACACCTGTTATTGAGCCCGATGCATTTTTAATTTTTATTGCATCTGTTGCTACCTGTGAAATTTTTGAAATCACATCCGCTTCTCCGTACACAAGGACAGAATCCGGCTTCAGCACTATTGGGCTGTATGGCATATACTGTTTTGCAAATGTTACCATACTGTTTGGCACAACCGGAACTTTTTTGTTGGACTGGAGAGCAAACTTGAAGAAAAGTGTATCTGTTGCCACTGATTCCACTTTTATATCGGTTCCAAGGGCATCCTGAATTTTCTGACGGATATTATCGGGAAGAAGATAGAACATATCTCCATTCTCGCCGTATTTATGGAAATGTTTTGAATCTATATCTTCCAAAAACAGGGTTGTTGCATTATTGTTCCCATTGGTATTCTGCAAAATATTGAATCCTGTAGATTTTGCCCCAATCACAAGTACATCTGTTGATTTGGAAAGATTGCTCCTTCCCGGAATGTTTGTGGTTACCTCCAGCTGGTATCTTATGTAAGATGAGTAATTGGCTGAAAGTTTCATTATGCTCCACATAAAAAAAGCCAAGAGAAGAGAGAAAGCCAGAATTATCCAGTTTCTCCCTCCTCCCAAGAATTTTCTATATCCTTTCACAGGTAAAATCATAACCTTCAAACAAATCTTGGCGCTTTTAGTGCCTCACAATTTATTTGGCAGGGATATCAGTTACATCTTTAACAATTGAACCTTTATCTACCCTTATTTTAACATTTGAATCAACCTCCATAAGGATGTATGTAGGTTTTACCTCTGCTACAACACCGTATATACCGCCAATTGTAACAACTTTGTCACCTTTCTGTATAGAATCTCTCCATTTTGCCAACTCTTTCTGTTTTTTCTGCTGAGGACGTATCATAAAGAAATACATAACAGCAAAAATAAGTACCATCATAATTAGGAAACTGAAGTTTCCACCTGCCTGTGCAGTCTCCTGCAAAATAACCAAAGTGTTCATATCTTTTATATTTTTATTTTATCTGTAATTACTCAACCAATCCTCTTCCGCTCTTAACAATCTTGCCATCTTTTACCATCTGCTGCAAAATACGGTCCAAAAGTCCGTTCACAAAAACCTTGCTGTTAGGAGTACTGTAGTATTTGGAGATATCCACAAACTCGTTTATAGTAACTTTAAGTGGAATTGACTCAAAAGTTACAGCCTCAGTAACACCCATAACAATCAGGGCAAGGTCGGTTGCAACAAGTCTCTCAAGATCCCAGTTTGAAACCATTGATGAAACAAGTTCGGTATACTCATCATAATTAACCATAGATTTGGTCAAAAGTTTCAAGGCATACTCGCGGTCATCCTCTTTAAGGAATGTTTTTGGAACATCAACTACCCCTTTCTTTGCAATTACAGGGATATTCTTCAAAATTACATTTATGGTAAAGGCAAGATCATCCATCCAATACAGGCTGATCTCTTCAAGGATATCATCCAAAAGTTCGTTATCCTCAAGCTCCTCCTCATAAATCTTCTTAACCAACGCAACATCTTCCTGCAACGACCTTTCAGGATTTGACATATACTCCTTATAATACTCCTGAGCTGTTACCGATGCAAAAAGTTTTTTTACAAAAGTATCGTATTCTCCCCATACCAGCCCTTTTTTGCGGCACATTGCACCAAAGGCAGTATCATTCTCCAATATTTCAATAAAACTGTTCTCTACAAATTTTCTGTTAGGGTTTGCCTCCTCTTGTGTTGGGTGGAATTTTTTCAATCCCGCTTCAATTTTAGCCTCGGCAACCTTTTTTAGAGCAGAAGGCAACTGCAACAGGAAACAATACAGCTCCACTGTCTTGCCACAAGAAACTAGAAGTTCCTTCTCTGCCTGCATTAGGGAATCTGTTCCCGATGCCACTTTACTGAAAAGTTCCTTGAATACCTTTACTCTAATTAGTCTTCTGGTTAGCATATAGGTCAATTTTTTAAATATTTTGCAAATATAACTCATTACCCTCAGAAATTTTTTTATATTTGTAAAACTTTTTAAAATTAATCTTAAAAAATTATGTATTTCGAGGATTTTGATAATGCGGGAGCGCAAGAGCGTAACGGTGATGATGTTTACTCTAAACCAGTAAGAGCAGGTAAAAGAACTTACTTCTTTGATGTAAAGGCTACAAAAGGAAATGACTATTACCTCACTGTTACAGAAAGTAAAAGGAGAGTGGATAAGGATGGAAGATTTGTTTATGACAAGCACAAAATTTTCCTATACAAAGAAGACTTTGAAAAGTTCACTGAAGGCCTGGAGGAGGTAATTAAATTCATTAAAGAGAAATGCCCTGTAACCGAAAGGGTTTACACAGAGGGCTCTGATGAGAAAAGTTTCTCTGATGTAGATTTTGACCAACTATAAGAATTAAATCAAGTACTAACACATATTTTAAAAAGTGAAATGCTCCCGGGAACAATTCCCGGGAGTTTTTTTGTACTCACTTTCCTCTCCTTAAGCCTCTTCCACGCCGTTGGGGAACGTTTTGGCGCTTGTTTGTGCCCCAAATGACATTTCGCCCAGGTTGGGGAACGCTGGAGAGCGATTTTGTGCCACAAAAATATCATTATTTGGGCGTTTAGATGTATCTTTGTAGAATCAGAAAACAAACACTTAATATATATGGCAAAAAAGATTCTTCTATTGGGCTCCGGCGAATTGGGCAAGGAGTTCGTAATTTCTGCAAAACGTAAAGGTCAGTATGTAATTGCTTGCGATTCATATGCTGGAGCTCCAGCTATGCAGGTGGCAGATGAGTTTGAGGTATTCAGTATGTTGGATGGCGATGCCCTTGAAGCTGTTGTTGCAAAACATAACCCAGACATTATTGTCCCAGAGATTGAGGCTATCCGCACAGAGCGCCTTTATGACTTTGAGTCTAAGGGTATCCAGGTGGTTCCAAGTGCAAAGGCGGTGAACTTTACAATGAACAGACAGGCTATCAGAGATCTTGCTGCCAAAGAGTTGGGCCTTAAGACTGCCAAATATTTCTACGCTAAATCTTTGGAGGAGTTGAAAGAGGCTGCCCAGAAGGTTGGTTTCCCTTGCGTTGTAAAACCTCTGATGAGTTCATCGGGAAAAGGACAATCTGTTGTTAAGAGTGCAGATGATTTGGAGAGGGCTTGGATTTATGGTTGCGAGGGTAGCCGTGGTGACATTAAAGAGCTTATTATTGAGGAGTTCATTAAATTTGACAGTGAGATTACCCTACTTACCGTAACCCAAAAAGATGGCCCTACGCTATTCTGTCCTCCTATTGGACACGTACAGATTAGCGGCGACTATAGAGAGAGTTTCCAGCCGGCTCCTGTTAAGCCTGAGCATTTGTTGGAGGCACAGCAGATGGCAGATAAAGTTACAAAAGCACTTACCGGTGCAGGTATTTGGGGCGTTGAGTTCTTCCTTAGCAATGAGAACGGCGTTTATTTCTCTGAACTTTCTCCAAGACCTCACGATACAGGTATGGTAACCCTTGCCGGCACACAGAATCTTAATGAGTTTGAACTTCATTGCCGTGCAGTACTTGGCCTTCCAATCCCTGAAATAACTCAGGAGCGCTTTGGTGCAAGTGCAGTTATCCTTTCAGATATTGCCAGCCAGGAGGCTCCACGTTACAGCGGAGAAGAGGAGGTTTGCAAGGAGACAAATACCTATTTGAGAATATTTGGCAAACCAACCACCAGAAAGAACCGCAGAATGGGTGTTGTAGTAAGCTACGCCCCTAACGGTAGCGATTTGGATGCACTCAGAGACAAATGTAAGGCTGCAGCTGCAAAGGTTAAAGTTTATTAGAAATCAAGAGGGGTAACTCAAAAGAAATGAGTCACCCCTCTCATTTTAATGGGACATTCGTTCATCTGCCCAAAGCGTCAGACCGGATGTTTATTTAACCATATACGGACTTGTCTTAGCCCACGCAATCATAAGGAGATTGCAGTCTGAATGCCAGGCCTGCTGATAAAGGTCCCGCACCACTTCAAGCCACTTCTGGCTACGGTTTTCATTATTGTCCCCTACATCCACAGTGCCGCCGGCAGCATAGTACTGATCCCTGTTTGTACTGCAAATACGGGCGTAACGTCCGGTATAACTTTTAAGCTGGTCATTGGTAAGATGCAGATAATATTCCAGCTGCTCATCTGTGCAGTGTTTGTCTTCAGGCATCATTTTGGGATCTGCAACATATACTGTTACACCATCCTTAAACACATACGGCTCATAGAATCCTTTTGTATACATATCCTCATAAACAACTCCGGAAACCGCAAACTGTGCAGCCGACTGCCATTTGATGAAATCCCTTATACAGTTGATATAACTTGTATCCACACTCTGCTTCACCTCCCAACAAGTTGTGGCAATCCAGGTGGCAAGTTTCTCAGGTGAAGGCATAAGAAGATATACCAAACCCCTCTTGGGCACATTTTTCTTTATATCTACACCGGTATGATACTCATACAGCTCAACCGGATACCCTTCCCATCCTGGCACATCCCATACAGTAGCAAGTTTTTTCTGGGCCATATAGGCCTGAGCAAGCACATCCTTGCACTCTTCCACAAGTTGGGGGAATCCATTTTTCCGGAAATCCTCCGGCAAATCACTGAATCTTGTATTGGCATTTTGAGCCAAAAGTGAAATTCCTGAAATCAGAAACAAAGCTGTAAGAATAAAAAACCTTTTCATAGTAGCCGTTATATATTTACCCAAAGATAAGATAAACTACTGGGAAAATCTTCTTCCCTACAACTTTTTATTTCATCTGCTCTGCCAATAACTCCTCCAAATCCCTACGGTGCATATTACCATCTATACATATAAAAGTTGTTTCACCACCATCTATAGCAATCATTACAAAACTGTTTACCGTAACTTCATTACCTACGGTATATATCTTTACTGTTTGACCGGAATCTTTGGCCTCCATAAGAAGCTCATATTTTCCCGACTTTATAAATTTATCCACATCTGAATATAACTGTGAATTTATCCCGGCGTTACTGCTGCTGATTATATAAAGTCCTGTAAGAGATTTAATTATAGAGCAAAAGTTCACTTCTCCATTATTCAACTCTATATCAGGCAACTTACCAATCATCTTGAACATTGCTGGTGAAACATAAACAGCACTTATATCCTCTGAATCGGAATATTTCTGATAAATGCTCCTGCCATCCTGAGCAAAAGAACTTATAGCAACAAGCAGCAATGCTGCCAAAATGAAAAATCTTCTCATAATCTTAATTTTTGTTTTCAATCACATTGTTCAATATCTCCATTGGCCTCTCTGCCAACGGTTTTACCTGTGCAACCGCCTCAACTCCAATGGTCATCTTCTGAGAAATCTGCCTGAATGCCTCCTCTACCTGGGCATACGCCATATAAGGATCATCAAAAGTATCCTGCAAAGTATCTTTTTCTGCCCAAGGTTTCAAAAGCACCAGAGCCAAAATAACCGCTGCTGCAACCCCACCCAACTGCGCAATCCTCCTTGGCCTAACCTGCCGCTTCCCTACTGGTGGCACCTTAGCCAGTTCAGCCGCCAAAATTCTCTCCTTCACACGCCCGGTCAGCCCCTGCGGCACCTCCACCTGCCCATCAATTGCAGCTGCCTCAAGCTTCTCCAGCCCCATTTTTTCTATATCTTCAATCTTTTTCATAAAACTTTCATTAAATTTTTCTTCCCGATAATTTTCTGAGAGTTCCCCTTGCCCTTGCAAGCAACACCCTCAGCGAAAGTTGCGACATCCCCATCCTCTGTGAAATCTCTTCGTATGAGAGTCCATCCACTGTGCGGAGGAGGAGAACCTGCTTCTGACTGTCGGGAAGAGACTTTACAGCTCCCAAGACCTTCTGCAATCTTCTTCTGGCATCTAAGTTCTCATCTGTTGGAGGGAAAGCCTCTTTTACCAGAGACTGCTCTGCAGGCACTGTTTTCTTTGCCCTGCGGAGGCGGCTGAGACATTCATTTTTAAGGATTCTGACGCTGTAGGCTTTTGGAGATTCCACTGTATCCAGCTTGCCCCGTATCTCCCACAATTTCAGAAAAGTCTCCTGAACGGCATCTTCCGCCTCATCTGCCTGCTCCAGTATATGGAATGCTATTTTGTAGAGCAACGGAGCCAATGGCAAGAATTCCGTATTGAATATTTCACTATTCATCCAATGCCAGTTTTGCAAGAGCCTCAGTAGAAATTTCCCCCAAGATACATATTACGGCGCACTCAGATGGGGTATGCAGAATAAAATCCCTAACCTTCTCCCCCTTCTCATCTACCATTCCATAGATTTTCACTTTATCATCTCCATCTTTTGCCTCAAGGAGCATCTCTGAACCCTCAAGCATTTTCTCAAGACGACTGTTTACCTTAGCCTTTGTACTATTGGAACAATCCTCATAACTGAATACATACAAACTCCTTACATCCTTTATAAGCCTCAGTACCTCCTGTGCTTCTGAGTCATCTATAGATGCAATCTGCAATATACCCTTTCCAATGTTTACTGCAAAAGATCCCAAATGCACTATCTCTGTACCCTCATACTGGCGGCACTCCGCTATAAAATTCCCAATTCTGTTCTTGCTTGCCTTATTCCCAAATGTTGCTGCACTTGCCAGCATTGGTGCCACTAAACCCAATATCAAAAAAAGTTTTTTCATAATTCATTGCTTTAACTTCTCACCTCACCTGCGCGCTTTGTTGGTGTTTTATAATAAGACTCACAACACTGGTTTATGTTAACAGAAAATTTGCGTTTTATACTCCAGCAGCCTTAACAAGAAAGAGCAACAGCAGCAAAGAGAGTAATATGGTTACACTTAACAGGTATAACAGCAGCACAAACAGTGATTTGAGGATACTTTTCACCCATCCTGTACCAGAATAAACCGTATGGGATGCAATTATGAAATAAATGAAAAGGAATGCCATATACCCCTTAAACAGCAGTGTTGATGGGATAAAACTTGCAAACGAGAGCAACAGCAGAACCACAAAAAGGGCAATGAACAATGCCGCACAAAAATGTAGCGAGAATACAAAATGTGACATATAGTTCATCTTCTTTTTCCTGTATATCACCTTAAGTACAAAGGCCATAAAAGGAATTGTAAGAAGTATGACAACTGGAAGCCAACTCTTGGAAAGAGACAAGAACTCATCAAAATAACTCCTCTTTATTGCATTTTCACTATCAATCTTGGCATACCGCTTTTCTGGAGTCACTTTATAAAAATAGGCTATTGATGCTGTTTCCAGTTCTCTCTTTATTTCAGCAATTTCTGCACTGTCCAAGGAGTTTGAAGCAGCAGCCATATCAAGTGTTTTTGCAATGGCTGCTATTCCGGCATAATCAACACCTTTTTGAAACTCCTCTTTATCAACCCCTGCCTTGTCAAACATATATGATGGAACAGACATATCCCCTTTTACAACAATCTTGTCCCTTAAAAACACCACAGGGAGAGAAAGCAGAATTGTATCTTGCCCAGTCTGCTCATCATCGTATGTATAGAAAGCATTCACACGCATTTCCTCACCCATTTTCATCACCCCCCTGGCAAGAGAAGTCTCACTCCCCTCTTTGGCTTCCTCCGGCAATTCCGGCATTTCCAGTTTTTCCCCCTTGCTCCATTTCTTTACACTATGTTTTCCCGACAATCTTTTCTTTATTGTAAATATATTGGGATAATCCTCCAGCATATAAGGGTTTCCAATGAAAAATATTGTTGTATCCTTTCCTGCAAAATACTGGGAATCCAACTTCAAATTCTCCGTCACATATCCCGGAATATTGGCCTGGGTAAACTGCTCGTCAACCACCTTTTCACCCATAAAAATCACTATGGTAAAGAAAACTACCAATATGAACATATTGAGCTTCATAGGATGCATATAAGAAACAATCTTACCTGCATTGAACTCATTGGTAAGGAATCCGGGACGGCGGAACAGCTGCCATACAGTAACCGGTATCTTATAATCAAACTGATACACATTCTCAAAATATTGCCACACATATTTCCAGAACGGCTGGCTGTTATCGTGAGCAAACTGCCCGCAATTATGACAATACATTCCCTCCAGCTTGGTTCCACAGTTCTGACAATGCACATACGGAGGGATACACTTGCTTCTGGTACGCTGCAACCTCTTCAGCTCAATCATCCTGTGTACCCTCTCCTTACGTTTTGCAAGCCTATCTTTCCAATTGTTGTATAAATCTTTAACCTTTTTCATATTAATGTAACTTACCGGCTGGTTTTTATTATCCAAAAATAAAGACTTTTCTGCTAAAAACATATGAATTTATAGCGCAAATACGTTAGAGAGTTGACTCGTCCAAGACAGTGGCGCACCCTACCACACCCACACACACCTGTAGCTCATATTGCTTGCACCACCAGTAGACTTTCCTTATGGGTAGTGCAACCAACTGTCCCTGGAGCAGCCTGTAGCAAGGTTTCAGTGCGCCACTATCTTGGGAATTCACAACCTCATCCCGAGACTGCGGAGCTTACCAGACTTAACCTAAGTTTAAACTCAAATATGCTTATCACTCACATTGTTTTTTCTGGTACGCTTTAAGTTTATTTCAGTTTTACCAAATCTCCAGGAAACATTAAGTCTGAACAAACGTGGGGAGTACCATGATTTGTTGTGTTGGTGATAGTTTTGGGCATATGTGTCCCTTTCCTGGCCATAGTAGTATTTCTGAAATGGCATCACAGCCGTTGCTGTAAAAACAAGACGGTTTTGGAACAGGCCTTGGCGGAGGCCAAAAGAGTAGACATAATCAGCTCCGTGGTAGGTACGTTGCAAGGTAGTTTCACCTCCATAAATATTTGCTGATGTAAATGCCATAGCACCTTGCCAAAGCACAATATTGGAACTGAGGTCAAATCCCCAGGCAACCCCCTCATTTGATTGATTCAGTGAAGGGCAATGGAAATAGTTGTACCCCAGTTGTGCTGAAGCCTGCAAATTGAACTTCTTGCCGGGAGCCCAACTGAAACTTATCATCTCATCAATATGGTTGTGTGTAACAGCATTCTCATAAGTGGAAACTTTAATACCGTCGGGATTAACATTTGAAAGATATTCTATTTTGTTATTGCAGAGTGTGCCGTATGTGCGGGCGGTAATATCCCAAGTCTCCCCTCCATATCGGTAGGTTAATGTTAGGGCATCTGAAACAACTGTCTTTAAATCCGGGTTACCATACATCCTGCTATATGGAGACTCCTCAAAGATATATGGATTAAGATAACTTACACTGGGGCGCCCCAAACGACGGGTATATGAAAATGAAATGGTGTTTTGGGGAGAGATTTGCCAAGCGGCATTAAAATACGGAACTACATTAAAATTACTGTTATTGAATCTGATGTTCCCAGTTTCACTCTTGGAAAAACCTCTATTTAGCGTGTATTCCAGTCTTGCTCCCCCTTTAAGGGTAAAGTTTTCAAACTTATAACCGTAACTGGCGTAAGCCGCCAGAATATGCTGTTTATAGTCCAGATCATTCAAATTGGAATTGTCTATAACCCATTGTTCTGAAGTATAATCCCACAATCTGTCCTCAGACTCAGCCACGTGAGAACGTAGTGTATATTTTGCACCAGTTTCTATCTGATGTTTTTTCTGCAAAGTGGCAAAATAATCTATCTGACCAATCTGTTGGATGGTATGTTCAGTATTATATGAATGGCGATGGTACTCCATACCGTTCAGTTGAGGCACAACTATTACATCATTATCTGTGCTGTTTGGATTACCGTCAATGGAGTAACTTAGAGTTAGAATACCCCCATTATCCTTAAATGTCCTCTGATAGGCCAGTTCGCCTGCAAAAGTATTGTAACGGTATTTACGCACCGTAGGTTCATATAGTTCTATAGTTTTTTCACCACTGCTATTCCAGAAAGTTTCAGTTATATCATAGTCATTGTGGATTTTCTGTAAATTTGCCCAGCCTTGCAAAGTAATCAGATTCAGCGAATCAGGCTCATAAGTTGCGTCCAATGCAAATGATCCCAGAGACAATGTCTGATTGTTGTAAAAATCCAGACGCTGGAAATGGGTATTCTCAATGGTATAGTTCTCAATTTCTGTAAGGCCATAAACTCTGGGATTTGGGAAATATGTACCACTTGCATTTCCACTAAAGGTGAATTTTCCCAACTGGGCATTTACATACCCATTGCCACCTGCTGCACCAATACTATTGATATTACTCCCGACAGAACCGTTATAACCGGATTTCAGACGTTTTAACATTATTATGTTTATAATGCCTCCTACACCCTCCGCATCATACTTTACAGGAGGATTGGTAATTACCTGAATCTCCTTTATAGAGGATGCCGGTATGCTCTTGACAAGCTGATTAAAATTTCTGGCCAACATTCCTGTGGACCTTCCGTTTACAAGTACTTTGTAGTCTGATGAGCCGTTCAACAATACATTGTCC
Organism: Candidatus Egerieisoma sp.; assembly: GCA_045531975.1. GTDB lineage: Bacteria > Bacteroidota > Bacteroidia > Bacteroidales > UBA932 > Egerieousia. The sequence goes on from JAZSEZ010000040.1 coordinate 20,006, forward strand.
TCTCCGTTTACACTAAGCATAGGAATATTTCTGATAACATCTATCAGATTACCCCCTTGGGCAAGTGGATCTGCCTGCACATTATAGGTAATTTTATCTGCATCGGAGGTAACAAGTTCTCTGCGGGCAACAACTACAGCCTCTTTCAGCTGCACCGTTTTCAATGAATCAGATTGGATTTTTTCAGGATTCTGCCCTCTGGCAGATAATGCTGCAATCAGAGTAATTGCAGCAATTACAATGTTCTTTACTCTCATATTGTTCCTCTTTTTGAGAGCAAAATTATCGGGAAAAAGTTTTACATTATAAGAACTCCCAATATTTTAAACATTGTATTCTATTGATATTCAGATAGAAACGCAAATACGCATTCCGTAAGACTTTCTAAAGTTTTACGCCTGCATTTTTTCCAACAGCAGGTTCTTCAAATAGATACTGATATTGGTATCGTGCTCATTCAATCCAAGTTTGCGCCTGATTTCATGACTAATCACATAATGCCTTTTCTTTTGGATATACTCACCTATATCCTTTCCTTTCAAGCCAAGTGTATATAAACAGCAATATCCAATTTCCCACTCGGTGAGCCCCTTGCTTTCCAAATATGCAATAAACTTGGGGTGATTCTCCTCAAAAACAATCTTTGTTGAACAGAGGAACTCTTCCCTGTCAGACATTAGAATATCAATCTCTTCTTCTGCACAATCATAAAGTTTATTGTCTGATGAAATACGGGAAGCAATCACTTTATCCAAAACAGAAAGGCGCTGACGGATAATAGCCATTGACTTTTCGTTTGGACGGGAATTGAGTTTACTGATAATATAACGGATAACAAGTACCACTACTATCAATACAACAACAAAGAGAATAATGATATTGCGTATACGGTTATCCTTCTCTATCAGAATCATCTTATCCAAATAACGCTCTTCAATAATACGGGCATTATGTATCTTAAGGGTATCTGATGGTGCCAGCATATTGGCACTCATTTTAATTCTGCTCAGACAATCATATGCTTTCTGCAGATTCTCCTTATCCCCAACAGATGAATAGTAATTGAGGGCAATATTTATAATACTGTCGTGATATATCTCTATACCAACTTTCTCCAATGCTTGCGAGTAAAGTAAAGCGTGGCGCGCCTGCAATTCAACAGTGTTTAGTAAAGCTCTGTCTAATGAATCAAGCGCCACAAATGCGCTGTCCGGCGCCGTAGATAAAGACTCTTCCGCCTTATCCAGCACACTGTTCACATTGCTGGAATTAAAGCATCCGCAAATGCAGGCAGCCATTATCAGACCCAATATGCACTTCCCTAAATCAGACATAAAACCATATATCTTATTTGCTACTCAAATTTAGCAAACTCTGCTACAAAAAACAAGCCCCGCAACCTCATCCAAAAGCTGCGGGGATTGTCCGACTTAACCTATGTTAAAGTTCTTCCTCGCTTAAAATCCCACACCCAGATGCAATCCCAAGCAATCTGTTGCTAATGCAGGTCCAAGGAACAGGTGGATATTTTTATAAAACCTCACTCTTACACCCGGCTGCCATCCACAGATAAAAATCACATCGCCTGCATTGTCTTCAATAACCTCTTCTTGTCTGCCACCTGGATAATGGTATTTCCCATCTATCTTGTATATCCAGGCTGCCCCTGCATATAAATCGCTGTAGAATGCAAAAGTTTTCCGTTTCCCAAGATGCCAGTATCTGCGGAAATTCAAGCCAGTACCTATATAGTATATATCACCAGGAGCATGATCTATATACACATCCCCCTGGCTTAGCATTAGTGCAAATGAACGCTTTTCATCAATCCTTACACCTCCAGTAAACATAGGGCCCGTAGTTACAAAACCACTATAATACCTTAGTGTAAACTCAGGCTTCCAATTTTCAACTCCTTCCTTGGAAAATGCATATTTCCATTCCGCAGCCCATTCCGGCAAAGCGTCAGCCAATGTCTCTTGGGCTTTAACTGCTATTGACAATAACAATAATACAAGAGATAAAAATATATATCTTAGTTTGTTATAAGATTGCATCGGTTATAATTTATTATTTCCTCCTAAAATGCTTATAATCACTTCCATTAGAGCCCGGTGAATATAATGTTCCTACTTTCTGCCAAGCCATCTCTGCGCCATTGAGCTTTGTTATTTTATAACTGGGGCTGTAAGAACTGTCTGTATCAGCCGTATTGAGTGTTATCACATTATCACTTATCGTATATTCGTGGGTACGGGTATATTCTATTCTCGACAGGGCATCATAAGTATATACCTGATATGTTCCATCTGTATTGAATGTAAACACCACAATCCCATCCATAACAAAATTCTCATCATCATAACACTCATACCAAGTGCCAAACAATTTGATTGTATCAACTTCTTCTTTCTCACATCCACATAGGCACATGATTGCAAAGGTAAACATTAAAGCAAAACGTTTCATAGATCATTTTTTAACTATAAACGCACAAATCTCAACATTACTGCATCTACATCCTGTTTTTGGGCTCTCACCTGCTCTTTCTCCCACAATAAAAATTATAACAATATGAGGCAATACCTCAGATATACTCTTTCAAAATCATAAAATCTTAACAAACTTTTTCTTTTTTTGAGAAGGTGTTTTCAGATTTTTTTGCATCTTGCCGCCAATGTAGCAACTATGAGCAAAGAAGAACTTAAAAAATTGTAACATTATGGTTCTACAAATGATAAACAAGCCCCGCAACCTCATCCCGAAGCTGCGGGGCCTGCCCGACTTAACCTAACTTAAAAAACT
>JAZSEZ010000009.1:0-21899 GCA_045531975.1 Candidatus Egerieisoma sp.
AGAGATAGAACAGGGGAATATCCTTGAGCGTTTCTATTATTGTCTGCGCTACATGGGATACCTGAAAGAACGCCCGGCTGAACTGCAGCAGGAGATATTCCAGAAACTCTTTACTGCAGCCAATGTAGCAACTATGAGCAAAGAAGAACTTAAAGAATACCAGCAAGAGATGAAAACCGAACGCGACATAAACAGCATCAAATGGACTGCCGAAATGCGGGGACTGGAAAAAGGCAGGCAAGAAGGTAGGCAAGAGCAAGCTATACAGATTGCAAGAAACTTCAAATCTGATGGTATACCGTATGAGGTGATTGCGAAAAATACCGGACTGAGCATAGAACAAATTGAAAAATTGTAGCATAGGGTTCAAGAAACAATAAATAAGCCCCGCAACCTCATTACGAAGCTGCGGGGCCTTGCCACATTGCAAAACATATTAACGGAAGCAGTTGTAAGTGAGAAAACGGGATTGTGCTCGCCCTAACGGGCTGCGCATTCCCATCCCCGCTCGCCGCGGGGGCACCCAATGGGATTTGGCCTCCGGCATTCCCATCCCCGCTCGCCGCGGGGGCCCTTCCAAGAGCAACCTGATGTGCTGACGCACATCTTTTTTTTATGCCCCCTCCGCTTATGCAAGCAAGCTTGCAACGCTGCTTGGGCATAAAAAAACCGGATGACTTTCGTCATCCGGTTGCTCTTGGGGTGGAAGATGGGATTCGAACCCACGACCTCTGGTGCCACAAACCAGCGCTCTAACCAACTGAGCTACAACCACCATGTTGTTTTTCCGATGGGATATCTCCCAAATCGGACTGCAAAGATATATAAAATTTCTATATGCACAACTTTTTTGTACAAAAAATTGAAAAAGCTGTGATTTATTGGGAAGACCTTTTCCTGAAAAACACAACTTCTACGCCAAATTATCAAATATTTACGGAGTGTAAAATTATGAAAAATTTCCTCAAATTCTCATAAAATCAACATATTTTTTTATTAGATTTGTGAACTGCAAGCGAAACCAAATATAAATACACTATAAAAACACTTTAAAACTTATGGCACGCGAAATTAAATTCTCTCTGTTGTACAGAGATATGTGGCAATCATCGGGAAAATATGTACCTATGGTTCACCAGCTTAAAGAAATTGCCCCAGTTATCATTGATATGGGCTGTTTTGACAGAGTTGAGACCAATGGTGGTGCATTTGAGCAGGTTAACCTACTTTTTGGTGAGAACCCTAACAAGGCTGTTAGAGAGTGGACTGCTCCTTTCAATAAGGTAGGCATCCAGACACATATGTTGGAGCGCGGTTTGAACGCTCTAAGAATGAACCCGGTTCCAGAGGATGTACGTCATTTGATGTATAAAGTTAAAGCTAAACAGGGAACCAATATTGCACGTTCTTTCTGCGGTCTTAATGATCATAGAAACCTTAAAGGTTCTGTTATTGGTGCCAAAAAAGGCGGCATGATTTCTCAGGTTGCTCTAAGTATCACTTATTCACCTGTTCATACAGTTGAGTACTATATGGGCGTTGTGGATAAAGTTGTAGAGTACGGTTGTGATGAGATCTGTTTGAAAGATATGGCAGGTATCGGACGTCCTGCATTCTTGGGCAGACTTACTTCTGAGATTAAGAAAAAATATCCTCATATTGTTGTTCAGTACCACGGCCACTCTGGCCCAGGTTTCTCTGTAGCTTCTATGCTTGAGGTTGCAAGAGCTGGTGCTGAGTACATCGACGTTGCTATGGAGCCACTTTCTTGGGGTAAGATTCATCCGGATGTTATTACCATTCAGGCAATGTTGAAAGATGCAGGTTTCCTTGTTAAAGACATTAACATGGATGCTTATATGGAGGCAAGAAGACTTACCCAAACTTTCATAGATGACTATCTTGGATATTTCATTGAGCCAACCAACTACCAGTGCTCTTCACTTCTTGTAGGTTGCGGTCTTCCTGGCGGTATGATGGGTTCTATGATGGCAGACCTTAAAGGTTTCCACGGAGCTATCAATATGTCACTAAGGAACCAGGGCAAGAAAGAGGTTACTCTTAACGAGCTTGCAGTAATGTTGTTCCAGGAGGTAGAGTATGTATGGCCTCGCTTGGGTTATCCGCCACTTGTAACTCCTTTCAGCCAGTATGTTAAGAATACTGCCCTTATGAACTTGATGCACACTCTTAAAGGTGAGCCAAGATGGAAGACTATTGACAAGGATACAATGAATATGATTCTTGGCAAGACCGGTACACTTCCTGGCAAACTTGCTCCGGAGATTGTTGAGATTGTTAAGGAGAAAGGTCTTGAGTTCTACACTGGCAACCCACAGGATGAGTTCCCTAACGAGCTTCCTAAGTTTGAGCAGATGATGAAAGAAGAGGGTTGGGACCGTGGTCAGGATGATGAGGAATTGTTTGAGTTTGCAATGCACGAGCGTCAGTACAGAGACTATAAGAGCGGCATAGCTAAGAAACGTTTTGAGACTGACCTTGAGGCTGCCAAAGCTAAAGCTGGTGCTCCTATCATCGTTACCCGCCCAGTTGTTGAGATGCCTAAGTTTGACATTGATACCCTTGTTGCAAAATTCCCTAATGCCAAACCAATCCAGTCACCTGTTAAAGGTAAAGTTATATGGCAGTATGATGTTGCAGATGTATCAACAGCTCCTAACATTGGCACTGAGTTCAAACAAGACAAACCAGTTTGCTACGTTGAGGCATTCTTTGGCCCTACAGAGGTTCCTGCCCCTATCACAGGCCGCATAGTTGCAGTTACAGCAAAACATGGTGATACAGTAGAGAAAGGTGAGATCTTAGGATTCATTGAGTAATCATCTTCCTTGCGGATATAAGCAGAGGCGGTTCCCCGAAAAGGAACCGCCTCTTTGTTATACCTGAATAACCCAAAAAACTAATTTATCTTGAACACAAACGGGAAGGTAAACCTTACATTAACAGCCTCTCCTTTATGTTTGCCCGGCTCCCAATTTGGAGACATTGACAACACCCTTAAAGCTTCGTTATCTAAAATCTCACTACCGGAACTTCGTACAACTTTCACATCCTTCACTTTACCATCTTTGGCAATTGTAAACTGAAGTGCAACTCTTCCCTGTATACCCTTTGTTTTGGCCTCAGCAGGATACTGCACATTACTGAACATCCATTTGATAAACTCTGCACCAGGCTCTTTTCCCATAAAGGTTGGTTTCTGCTCAACTGCGCCAAAAGGCATTGCATCGGTTTTCGCCTCACCATTCAACTTAAACACAACTGGGAATGTGTATATTACATCTACCGGTTTGCCCTTTACCTTACCTGGAGTCCAATCAGGAGATGATGATATAACTCTTACCGCCTCATTATCGAGAAGCTCACTGCCGGAACTCCTCAATACCCTTACATTCTTAACCTTACCATCTTTGGCAATCACAAACTGAAGGGTAGTTCTTCCCTGAATATTATTCTTATAAGCTTCCTCCGGGTATTTGATCTGTTTAAAAACCCACGTACTAGCAAACTTGCCAGCCTCTGCACCCTGGAACATAGGCTTTTCATCCACTTGTGCAAAAGAAAAACTCTCAGTCTGTGCATAAAGTTGCGCACCCATCAACAGTGCCAATGCAACCAAAAACAATCCAAAAATCTTTTTCATAATTAATTCTTTTTTAATATTTTAAGTTTTTTATAATTACCACCAATGCTTCCGGACTGCATCAGCTTGGTCCTTATCCTTGATTTGATTGCCCTCACAGAGGCATCCGATGTTCCAATAAACAGAGCTATCTCTGCAATCGGATACTCCTCCTGGGTAAGTATAAGTATCAGTTTCTCCTGAGGTGTAAGAAATTCCATATCCAAAATAAAAGGATACATCTTCAAAAACATCTCATCATTCACAACCTCAACCATACTGTTTTTGCTGTTTGCCTTTACCATAGAGATGGCACTCTGCAACTCATCATATAATTCTCCCGACAGTTTTAGACTTTTACTGGATATCTTGTTAACTTTATCTGTAAGTACAGGAAGGCTTTCCACCTGACGGGTCAACAATCTGTTGACAAGTTTCTCTGTACTTAGAGTCCTATTATATCTTCTATAAAAAAGATATCCGGCAACCGCCGAAACAATTACAAGCCCTCCCAAAACACAATACAAAATTGTATTATGATGCTCCACCCTCTCCAATTCCAGCACCACCGCATCCAAATCATACTTGTAAACCATCAATGCTTTCAGTGAATCTATATAAATCTGCTCCATAATTTTCTTTGCTTTCCAAAACAAATATACCACTTTCCAACCCCCAAAAAACAGCCTCTCTCCATTTTGCGGCCGAAATAAGGTTATTCACCTGTATATCTGATATTTGCACCCATTCTTTTTCACCCTTTTCCGCCTGTTTTTCAAGCCGGAATTCTTTGATTGCACCGCTATACTGATAAATCAGACAGATTTAAAGGCAAAAAAAATGGTTGGACAAAATCAATTTTATCCAACCTCTCAGGTATAAAAAAGTATCTGTTACGGAAGCTTGAAAATTACAGGAAATGTGTATTTGACTTCCACCAATTCCCCATCCTGTTTGCCAGGCGTCCATTTGGGAGATTTTGACACAACCCTCATAGCCTCTGCATCCAACAGCCTGTGACTGCTTCTGAGAATCTTAATATCCTTCACTTTTCCTTTTTTTGAAACTGTAAGCTGCAATGTAGTACGTCCCTGAATCCCCTTATCCATAGCTTTCTGCGGATACTTGAGGTTTTCATTAATCCAATTGATAAATGAGATTTTTGGATCCTGCCCTTCAAACACAGGTTTTGTCTCTACTATTACGTATGGTATTGGCATCTTCTCCAATCTTCTTGCTTCACGTCTGGAAGTTGGATAACAGGAAGACCAGTCATCTATAATCCTAACTACAAGTTCATCTGGGGACTCCTTCCGGGGATTATTGTCTTCAACTTTTCTGTAAGTAGAACATGATGCTAATGCAATCACTGCAGAGACCAGTATAACAAGATGTAAAACAGTTCTTTTCATAACGGCAGTTTTTGTTTTACAATACAAAATATGAGCCATACCTGAAACATCACCTCCCTTTTGCACAATTCTTTGTATATTGGCACTTTAAAATACCGGAGAATGAAAAAAATTATAGTTTTTACAATTGCATTGCTGAGCTTTGCCGTACAGGCCCAAAGTAAAATCACGCTGCCTTCCATTATTTCAGACAATATGGTTTTGCAGCAAAAGGAGAGTGTGAAGTTGTGGGGTTGGGGTGAACCGGGGGAAAAGGTGAATATTTCCACCTCTTGGGGTAAAAGTGCCTCAACAACTGCAGATGCTCAGGGGAAATGGTGTGCATATATAAAGACTCCAGAGCATTGTTCTGGGCAGAGGCTGGAAGTGCTGTCGGGAAGAACAGGAGAAAAAGTGGAGGTGAATAACATTCTCATTGGGGAGGTTTGGATGGCCAGCGGGCAGAGCAATATGGAGTTTGAGATGATGCCGCACAAGAAGGATACTTGGATGACCGGAATGTACAACTGGGAAGAGGAGGCTGCAGATGCCAATTACCCTGGCATTCATCTTTTTAAGGTGGAAGAGAATTGGGACCATAATGGACCAAGGGAGGATTGCCGGGGAGAATGGGTTGTGTGCAGCCCAGAAGTTGCCAAAACATACTCTGCAATTGCGTTTTTATTTGCAAGGGAACTGCACAAGACTCTTCAAAGGCCTGTTGGCGTTATTTTGTGCGCTTTTGGCGGGACACACGCAGAGTCCTGGATAAGGGATGAAGTGATGAGAAAAGACTCTATCTACAACAGGGTTTACAAAGGGTATTCCCCAGGGATGCCGGTTATTGAAAAATACCCCCACAAGGCTCCTGCAGCAATCTGGAATGCAATGGTAAACCCAATTCTGGGATATACAATTAAGGGAAACATCTGGTATCAGGCGGAGTCAAATGCCTGGAGAGCAGAAGATTATGCCCAAATTTTCACAGATCTGGTAAATGACTGGCGTTTGCTGTGGGGGCAAAAAAGGCTGCCGTTCTATTTTATGCAGGTTGCTCCATACGGAGAACTTCCCGGGAAGATTCGCCTTCAGCAAGCCAAAGTTTGGGAATGTAAAATACTGAAAGACATTGGAATGGCTACAGCAATTGATGTGGGGGATTCGTTGGATATCCACCCCAAGAACAAAGTTGTTCCGGCCCACCGTTTTGCCTTATGGGCCCTTGCCAAGGAATATGGGATGAATGTGGACCACCAGGGGCCACTGCTCAAGAAGATACAGTTCAAGGAGGGGAAAGCTGTGCTTACTTTCCACAATGGGAAAGGTCTCCTTTTTGCAAATATTCTTCCCGACGGGTCCATTACCCCCGCTCCAAAAGGTGAGATGGCCCGTTACCTCCACATTGCCGGAGCAGACGGAATCTTCCACCCTGCCCTCTCCCGTATTGAAAATGACCGGCTGATTGTCTGGAGCCCTGATGTACCCGCTCCTACAAAAGTAAAATATTGCACAGAGGACTACTGCAAAGGAAACATCTACAACGGCGCAGGATTGCCTGCCTACCCTTTTTTGTGACGTTGTCCTAATTTGTAAATACCTGTTTTTCAAGTATTTCAAAATGAGCACCCTCCAGGTGCTCATTTTGTATTTTGCTTATTATCAGCAAAATACAAATTAGGACAACGTCACAAAAAAACATTACATTTGCGCAAAATTTTTAAAAGCATGCTTAAAAAGAGATGGTTTGCACTTACACCGCTGCTGGTGTTTCTGATAGTATATCTGGTTTCATCTGTTGTTGCAGGGGACTTCTATAAAATTCCCATTGCATCTGCATTTACAATAGCTTCAATCTACGCAATGGCGGTATGCCTTAAAGGGAAAATTGAAGATAGGATAACAATATTTTCTCAGGGAGCAGGACACAAAAATGTACTCCTTATGATTTGGATTTTCATTCTGGCTGGAGCTTTTGCCACTACAGCAAAAGAGATTGGAGCAATTGATGCAACTGTAAATCTCACCTTGCAACTGCTCCCCGGGAAACTACTTTTTGCCGGATTGTTCCTTGCAGCCTGTTTCATCTCAATGGCTGTTGGAACCAGTGTGGGCACAATTGTGGCATTGGTACCGGTTGCTACCGGTATAGCAGCAGAGACCGGCATATCAATACCCTTCATTACAGCAATTGTTGTAGGCGGCTCTTTCTTTGGAGACAACCTCTCATTTATCTCAGACACCACAATTGCAGCCACCCGCACCCAAGGGTGCTCTATGGCTGACAAATTCAAAGCCAACATACAAATTGCAGCCCCCGCAGCCATAATTGTAGCCGCACTTTACGTGATTTTAGGACTGCAAGTAAACTTTTCCCCCACCGCCGAACAGATAAATTTTGTACTGCTTGTACCATACCTTATGGTAATTGGCCTGGCAATAGCCAGCGTAAATGTGGTACTTGTTCTGGTTGCCGGAATTCTTGCAAATGCAATAATAGGATTCGCCATAGGAAAACTTACCTGGATCTCCTGGCTTGGACATATTGGAACCGGAATTGCCGGAATGGGAGACCTTATAATTGTAACTATGTTAGCCGGAGGTATGCTTGAAATAATAAGGGTTGCCGGCGGACTTGATTACCTTATAGAGAAAATGACCAACCGCATAAACGGCAAAAGAGGTGCAGAATACAGCATTGCCGCCCTTGTTTCACTTGCCAACCTCTGCACCGCCAACAACACAATTGCCATCATCACCACAGGTGGAATTGCAAAAGACATTTCATACAAGTACAAACTGGATCCCCGCAAATGCGCCAGCATCCTTGACACCTTCTCTTGTTTTGTTCAGGGAATGATCCCATACGGGGCACAAATGCTTATGGCCAGCGGACTTGCCGGAGTCTCCGCAATGGGTATCCTGGAGTTTATGTATTACCCATTTGTCCTTGGAGTTGTTGCAATGCTTGCAATCCTGCTGAGATTCCCAAGAAGAATGTCGTAACAGAAAAAGGTCTGGAGCCTGGGAATTCAGGCATCCGCAACCTCTTGCAGAAAGAAAGAGAATGACTCAAAAGGGGGAAATTTAAGGCTTGCGCAGGTGAGGAAACCGGAGTTTACTTAGGTAAATGAGGATTTCCGAGACAAGCGTAACGCAAAATTTACCCTTTTGAGTCATTCTTCTTTGTACCCCCGGGCGGAATCGAACCGCCACCCTAAGAACCGGAATCTTATATTCTATCCTTTAAACTACAGGGGCATATTTTCTTCCCGACAATCTCCGCTCCTTTCATCTTTGTGCAAAAAACACACAAGTTCTGCACATAATCACTGCCGCATCCAACATTTGTGCAAGAAATGCCTAATTTCTGCACAAAGTAACATCAGCGAACAATCTTTGTGCAAAAGACACTCTAAAATTGCACAAAGCGGCATCCTACTCAAGTGCTCCGCGAATAACATCCAACGCAGAAGAATTTATCGGGAAGCAAAAGTACAAAAAAATTGCCGGAACGTACCTAAATTTTGATTTGCCGGAATATTATTATCTTTGCCACACGAAAAATCTAAAACCACAAATTATTAAATATGAAAGCATACGTTTTCCCTGGTCAGGGCTCTCAGTTTACCGGAATGGGTGAAGAGCTTTATAACAGCAACCCTGTTGCAAAAGAGATGTTTGAGAAAGCTAATGAGATTCTTGGCTTTAGAATTACCGATATAATGTTCAAAGGAACAGCAGAGGAACTTAAACAGACAAAGGTTACACAACCGGCTGTTTTCCTTCACTCTGTAATCCTTGCAAAATGTCTTCCAGACTTCAAGCCTGAGATGGTTGCAGGCCACTCACTTGGAGAGTTTTCTGCACTTGTGGCAGCTGGAGCAATGAGCTTTGAGGATGGTCTTGTACTTGTTTCAAAACGTGCTCAGGCAATGCAGAAAGCTTGTGAACTTAAACCGTCTACAATGGCTGCGGTACTCAGACTAGATGCTAAGACAATTGAAGACATTTGCGCTGCAACTGAGGGAATTGTTGTTGCCGCAAACTACAACTGCAACGGCCAGATTGTAATTTCAGGCGAGGTTGAGGCTGTTGAAAAAGCTTGTGAGGCCCTTAAGGCTGCAGGTGCAAGAAGAGCTGTAATCCTCCCTGTTGGAGGAGCATTCCACTCGCCGCTTATGGACCCTGCAAGAGTTGAATTGGCAGAGGCAATTGAGAAAACAAATTTTGTTGCCCCAGTATGCCCTGTTTACCAGAATGTAGATGCAAAACCTCACACAGACCCTGCTGAAATTAAGGCAAATCTGCTTGTACAGCTTACTGCACCGGTAAGATGGACACAGTCTGTAGAGAATATGGTGGCAGATGGTGCAACCCATTTCACAGAGGTTGGTCCAGGCACTGTACTTCAAGGACTTATCACCAAAATTGCAGACAACGTAGAGGTAGAGGGAATCCAGTAATTTTCTTCCCGACAAATAATTCCTATCCCGTTCGGGCAAGGAAAATTGTTCAAAAAACATAATGCACAAGAGAGGTAAATGAATACCTCTCTTGTGTTCTTTTTTATTGGGAAGAAATATATTCATTTTTCCTTCCCAATTTAGATTTTATTTAGTATTTTTGAACGATTTTTCATTACTTGCACAGGTTATATTTTAACTTTAAACAAGCAATTAACTATCAGATTATTATATTCAACTTAGTTATACAATATTTAATTCAGTAAAAATGGCTAAAGAAAAACAATTCATTACCTGCGACGGTAACTATGCTGCGGCTCACGTAGCATATATGTTTAGCGAATTGGCAGCCATCTACCCTATTACCCCATCTTCAACAATGGCGGAGTTGGTAGACGAGTGGTCTGCTTTTGGCAAAAAGAACATTTTTGGCGAGCCTGTAAAGGTTGTTGAGATGCAAAGTGAGGGTGGTGCAGCTGGTGCTGTTCACGGTTCTTTGCAAGCTGGTGTTCTTACTACAACTTTCACTGCTTCGCAGGGTTTGTTGCTAATGATTCCTAATATGTACAAAATTGCAGGAGAGCTTCTTCCTACAGTTTTCCACGTATCTGCAAGAGCACTTGCTTCACACGCCCTTTCAATCTTTGGTGACCACCAGGATGTAATGGCTGCAAGACAGACAGGATTTGCATTCCTTGCTTCTGCAAGCGTTCAGGAGGCTATGGATATGGCTGCTGTAGCACACCTTGCTGCAATCAAATCTTCTGTTCCATTTGTACACTTCTTTGACGGTTTCAGAACTTCACACGAGATTCAGAAAATTGAGGCAATTGATGCTGAGGATCTAAAGAATATGGTAAGTACAAAATCTTTGGCAAAATTCCGTGCAAGAGGTCTTAACCCTAATGCACCTGTTACCAAAGGTACTGCCCAGAACTCAGACGTATACTTCCAGAACAGAGAGGCTTGTAACACTTACTACGAGGCTGTTCCAGACATCGTAGCAAGATATATGGGTGAGATCAGCGAGCTTACAGGCCGCCGTTACCTTCCATTCGATTACTACGGTGCTGAGGATGCAGAGAACGTAATCATTGCAATGGGTTCAGTAACTGAGACCACTAAAGAGGTTGTAGACCACTTGATGGCTAAAGGTAAGAGAGTTGGTGTTGTAACTGTAAGACTTTACAGACCATTCTCAGCAAAATATTTCCTAAGAGCTCTTCCTAAGAGTGTTAAGAGAATTGCTGTTCTTGACAGAACAAAAGAGCCAGGTGCAGTTGGCGAGCCTCTATATGTAGATGTAAAAGCTATGGCTGCTGAGCACGGCCTTAACGTAAAAATTGTTGGCGGTAGATATGGTCTTTCTTCAAAAGACACTTCACCTGCTCAGATTCTTGCAGTTTACGAGAACCTTGAGGCTAAAGAGCCTAAGAATGACTTCACTATTGGTATCGTAGATGACGTTACATTCAAATCACTTCCTCAGCAGGAGGAGATCAGTTTGGCTAAACCTGGTACTGCAGAGCTTAAATTCTACGGTTTGGGTTCAGACGGTACTGTAGGTGCTAACAAAAACACCATTAAGATTATTGGTGAGAACACCAACAAATACTGCCAGGCTTACTTCGACTACGATTCTAAGAAATCAGGCGGTTTCACTTGTTCACACTTGAGATTCGGTGACGCTCCTATCACTTCACCATACCTTGTATCTACTCCAGACTTCGTAGCTTGCCACGTACCTTCATACCTTGGCAAATATGATGTTCTAAGAGGTATAAAGAAAAACGGTACATTGTTGCTTAACAGCTTGTGGGATACAGAGGAGACTCTTAAGAGAATCCCAGACCACGTTAAAGCTGAGATTGCACACAAAAACGTTAACCTTTACATTATCAACGCTACCAAGATTGCCGAGGAGATTGGTTTGGGTAACAGAACCAACACCATCCTTCAGTCTGCATTCTTCAAAATCTCTGAGATTATCCCTTACGAGGTAGCTGTTAAAGCTATGAAGAAAGCTATTGACAAAAGCTACGGTAAAAAAGGTGAGAATATCGTAAATATGAACTACGCTGCTGTTGACAGAGGTGGTGAGTATGTTAAAGTTGAGATCCCTTACGAGTGGAATAACCTTTCAAGAGGTAAATTCGTTCCAGATTCATTCAAACGTATGGCTCCAGAGTGGGTTAAGAATGTGGCTGACATTGTAAACGCACAGTGCGGTAACGACCTTCCTGTAAGCGCATTCAAAGATATGGCAGACGGTGTTATCCCTGCTGGTACTGCAGCTTACGAGAAACGTGGCATTGCAACCCATATCCCAGAGTGGCAGGCAGAGAACTGTATCCAGTGTAACCAGTGTTCATTCGTTTGTCCTCACGCTGCTATCCGTCCATTCCTTATGACTGAGGAAGAGGCTGCTAAAGCTCCTCTTGCAGTTAAGAGAGTAAAAGGTAACGGTCCTCTTAAAGAGTACTTCTTCACAATGCAGGTTGATCCGGCTGACTGTACAGGTTGCGGTAACTGTGCTGACGTTTGTCCTGCAAAAACTAAAGCTCTTGTTATGCAGCCAGCTGCTACCCAGGAGGCTGAGCAGGCTAACTTCGATTACCTACACTCACACGTTGGTTACAAAGACAACGTAGTTCCAAAAGAGCAGAACGTTAAGAATTCACAGTTCGCACAGCCATTGTTTGAGTTCTCAGGAGCTTGTGCAGGTTGTGGTGAGACTCCATATATCAAAGCTATTACCCAGTTGTTCGGTGACAGAATGATGGTAGCAAATGCTACAGGTTGTTCTTCAATCTACTCAGGTTCATTCCCTGCATCACCATACTGTACAGACAAGAACGGCAACGGTCCAGCTTGGGCTAACTCATTGTTTGAGGACAATGCTGAGTTCGGTCTTGGTATGAGAGTAGGTTCTGAGAGACTTCGCGAGACTGCTGCCAATCTAATGGTTCAGGGTATGGAGTGCGACTGCTGCAGCGCAGAGATGAAAGCTTTGTTCGCTGAGTGGTTGTCTAACAGAAACGATGCTAAAGCTGCTAAAGAGATTGCTGAGAAACTTGTTCCTATGGTAGAGGCTTGCAACTGCGACATCTGCAAGAAACTTGCTCAGTACAAAGACGTATTGGTTCCTCGCAGCCAGTGGATCTTTGGTGGTGACGGTTGGGGTTATGATATCGGATACGGTGGACTTGACCACGTACTTGCATCAGGTGAGAATGTAAACGTAATGGTAGTTGATACTGAGGTTTACTCTAACACTGGTGGACAGTCATCTAAATCAACTCCTGCAGGTGCTGTTGCCAAATTTGCTACTTCAGGTAAGAAGATCCGTAAGAAAGACCTTGGTATGATGGCTATGAGCTACGGTTACGTATACGTTGCACAGGTTGCTATGGGTGCTAACCAGGCTCAGTTCCTAAATGCTATTAAAGAGGCTGAGGCTCACGATGGTCCATCTCTAATCATCGCTTACGCTCCTTGTATCAACCACGGTCTTAAAGCTGGTATGGGCAAGAGCCAGAGAGAGGAGAAATTGGCAGTTGAGTGCGGTTACTGGCATCTTTACAGATTCAACCCTGCACTAGAGGCTGAGGGTAAGAATCCGTTCACTTTGGACAGCAAAGAGCCAGATTGGAGCAAATTCCAGGATTTCATTAAGGGTGAGGTACGTTACGCTTCATTGCTTAAGACTTTCCCTAATGAGGCAAGTGAGTTGTTCGCTCTTACTGAGGAGTACGCTAAACTACGTTTGGCTTCATACAAACGTATGGCTGGTCAGGCTGAGTAATTACTCCCTATATAATACTAAAAAGAGCAATCCTTACGGGTTGCTCTTTTTATTTATAGGACAAATAAGTAGTTGGTACCTCTATTTGAGTCCTAACCTATCACCTTATTTACCACTTCAAGTATCTCTTTCTCTTTAGCATCAGTAAGGGCGACAATCTCTGCCGCCTCAGCCAAAATTGCATCTGCAATTGTACGGTCCTTTATTCCCGATGCATTAATCTTTACATTCAGATAAGCACCGTGCACAGCAGTACGGATACACAACGCACCCACACCCGCATCAGATACAGAATTAGGATTACCATCTTTGGCCATAGCCTCAACAAGCGGGAATGCACTGTAAGAAGCTTTCATAGTGCGTAAAGGCACCTGTGTAGCATAAATTGTAGCCTCCTGCAAAGCAGCACTTCTGGCAGCCTTCTCCTCCGGGGTATCTTTAGGCATTCCAAAGCAAGCCATAATCTTGTTGAACGCAGCAGTATCCTCATCTACAAGATACAACAGTTCAGAAACAATTGCCTGCCCCTGTTCTGCCCAATCAGAGAAGTATTTCCATTTATCATCCCAGCCAGGTTTATGACCACTAAGATTAGCCACCATTGTACCCAATGCTGCACCCAAAGCACCTGCATAAGCAGAGATTGAACCGCCACCTGGAGCCGGAGACTCACTTGCAGTTTCAAGGGCAAAACCTTTACAGGTAAAATCTACAAGTTTCTTAGAAGCCCCTTCAGCTGCAGAATCTTCCAACATATACTCAATCACTTTCTCTCGAGGATTGAACGGCTTAAGGTCATCCAAGCCCATAGATTTAACAGCAATCTTAATTATCTCCTCCTCTGCAATACCGGCAGAACGCTGCTGTTTTGCCAGATAATACTTACCTGCATCTATAAGCACTTTCTTAGGGATAAGTCCCACAATCTCAGCACCTGTAACCCTTATACCGCGGGCCTGAGCCTTTGCACAAACCTCATCAAACGCCACGTGTACAGGGGTAACTGAGATATTGGTAACATTCATAGAAACCTGTGCAATGCCGTACTCATCTATATACCAGCCAATAGCCTTGCACCCTTTAAGTGTACCAGGCAACCATCTCTCCTCCCCGTTCTCATCCAAAAGCACCTTACCAAGAAGGCTTCCCCCCTCACGCATCTTGCGTCCTTTTTCTCTTACATCAAATGCAATGGCATTTGCACGGCGGGTAGAGGTGGTATTAAGGTTATAATTGATTGCAACCAAGAAATCGCGGGCACCTACATTGGTTATACCTGCACGTGCCACCCTCTCGGAAAACTCTGCCGGGCCAAAATCTGGTTTCCAATAGGGGTCCTGAAGCTTTTTCTGAATACCTTCATATTCTCCGGTGCGGCAGAAAGCAAGATTCTCCCTCTCCGGGGTAAATGCTGCCGCCTCATAGCAATATACAGGAATCCCAAGTTCCTCACCTATTCTGCGGGCAACTGTGCGGGCATACTCTGCACACTCCTCCATAGTTACGTTAGCTATCGGGATGAAAGGACAAACATCTGTTGCTCCGCTGCGCGGATGCTCTCCGTGGTGGCCTCTCATATCAATGAGTTCCGCTGCCTTTTGGGTTGCAAGGAAAGCTGCCTCCATTACCGGCTCCGGCTCACCCACAAAAGTTACAACAGTACGGTTGGTTGCCGCACCCGGATCCACATCCAACAATTTTACTCCATCAACAGCCTCAATTACATCTGTAATCTGTTTGATTACTCCCATATCGCGTCCCTCACTGAAATTGGGAACGCACTCAACAATCTTTTTCTGCATACTCTAATAATTTACACCATCTACATACATACTTATTCCCGGAACCAGCCCTGCTGCCAGCTTCTTGCCGTCAATCTCAAAATAATGGATTGGGAAAAGGTTTCTTGGTTTTATCATATTTGCCGCCTCAATGAATTTCTCATCAGAAAGGGTATAAGGCAGGTTCTTAGGCAAGAACGCAATATCCACACCCTTTGCAACCTCCATCTCCGGGATAAACTCTGTATCACCCGCAAAATAAACCTTAAAGCCTCCAAAATTAAGGATATAGCCGTTACCCTCACCTTTAATGTGGAACGGATTGCCGTTATCTCTCTTCTGCTCTACATTATACGCCGGGACCGCCTCAATATCCACTCCACGAGCCCTTATCTTCTCCCCGTTCTGCATAACTGCAATGCTGCAATTCTGCAAACGCACAATACTCTTCTTCATATTTTCCAATGTAGTTGAAGGGTCTACGTTAAGAGGATTATTGTCTACATCTATCTTCATTTTTGTAAGGTCATTGTCAAAACAGGTGCCTACACCCTTGCTCACAACAAATTTGGTATTTGGGGTGGCAATCCTCTTTATGGCCTCACAATCATAATGGTCTGTATGGGCGTGGGTAAGGATTATAAGATCGGCCTTTTTCATCCCTGTAAAATCATATGCATCATTGTAAGGATCTACATAAATATGCATCCCCTCCCAATCAATATGCACAGAACCGTGCCCAAGATGTGCCACATTCAGCAATCCAAGCGGAGTGTAAAATGTATTGTAACGTTTGTTCTCCATAATGTATAGTGTTTTATTGTGTTTTTCTTCCCGATAATTTATCTCTTAAACCCCCTTCCCCGCAATATACAACTGCTCAATGAATGGTGTAGTAAAGGCGTAAGGAATAAAATCAATTGAAGGAATCTCTTTTGTAAGTATGATGTTTGCCTGTTTTCCAACAGTTATACCACCAAGAATATCATCCACATCCATAGCAAATGCACCATTAATTGTACAGGCATTCAACGCCTCAGCCGGAGTAAGTTTCATTGCTATGCAGGCCAGTGCCATCTGAAACTGCAGGCTTCCGCTAGGACAGCTTCCCGGGTTGTAATTGCTGGCCATTGCTACTGGTATTCCATAATCAATTATCTGTCTGGCCGGTGCATACTGTATATTAAGGAAAAATGTTGCTCCCGGCAATATGGTTGCAATTGTATCTGAATTCTTCAATGCCTCAAATTCGTCGGGACCAGTACTTTCCAAATGGTCCACACTCCTTGCCCCATACTTTACACCTACCTGCACTCCTCCAGAGAATCCCATCTGGTTTGCATGAACTTTTGGTCTCAAGCCATATTTTATACCGGCATTAAAAATGCGGTCTGTATCCTCCACACTAAAGAAACCATCCTCACAAAAAGCATCAATATACTCAGCCAATCCCTCTGCCGCCACCATTGGAATCATCTCATTTATAATCTCCTCCACATATCCGTTATGGTCGTTGGCATATTTTGCAGGGAAGGCGTGTGCCCCCAAAAAAGTGGATTTTATGGTCATAGGGGTTGCCTCCTTAAGGCGGGCAATAACCCTCAGCATCTTAATCTCATCTGCTGGAGTAAGGCCATAACCGCTCTTTATCTCCAATGCACCTGTCCCCTGAGTCATTATCTCCTTAGCCCTTTGATGCGCACTGCGGAACAATTCATCCTCTGAGGTTTGCGAGAGCAGTTTTGCAGAATTGAGGATACCGCCACCCCTACGGGCAATCTCCTGATAACTCAGCCCCTTAATCTTATCTGTAAACTCTTGCTCCCGGCTTCCGGCATACACCAGATGGGTATGAGAATCACAGAATGCCGGCATAATATATCTTCCCGTTGCATCCACTACCGTCCCACTCTGCAATACGCTGTTTTCAGCCATTTGATGCAACTCCTGCGGCATATCTTCCATTTGGCCATACGCTGCAATCTTCCCCTCTTTAACGTACAAAAACGCCTCCTTAATCCCATTAAGATTATCCATCTGCGCCCCCACCTTAAGGGCAGACTCCGGCTGAACTCCAACCAGCTCCTTAATATTTATAAAAAGTCTCTCCATAACATCGTACCCGGTCCTCGGGTGTAGCTGTACCCGGTCCTCGAGTGTACCTGTACTCGGTGACCGAGTTACATATTATATTTTTAAAAATCAGCTACTTTATATTTTTAGCTGCTAGTTTTCCTGTAAGAATTTTCTGGTATTGTTAATGTGAGTGTACATCACCTCGTCCACCTCCACAAAATTCACCACTTTCCTGTACTGGGCTACAAAATCCTCAATAACAGGAGAACTCTTCAATGGCCTGCGGAACTCCAAAGCCTGGGCAGCATTGAACAATTCTATAGCCAGAATGGTCTCAACATTATTCACCACCCTGTAACACTTGGTTGCTGCATTGGCTCCCATACTCACGTGGTCCTCCTGCCCCTGCGAAGAATCCAATGTATCCACACTGTTAGGCATACAAAGCATCTTGTTCTGGCTCACCACACTTGCCTGGGCATATTGTGGAATCATAAAACCACTGTTCAACCCCGGTTTTGCCACAAGGAATGAAGGCAATCCTCTTTTTCCCGATATCAACTGATATGTTCTCCTCTCAGAGATACTTCCAATCTCAGCAATTGCAATGGCAAGGAAATCCAAATGTATTGCCAAAGGCTGCCCGTGGAAATTTCCTGCAGAAACAATAAGGTCTTCGTCGGGAAGAATGGTTGGATTGTCTGTTGCACTGTTCATCTCAGTTACAAAAACATTCTCTATGTGGGCAATGGCATCTTTGGATGCTCCGTGGACCTGAGGTACACACCTGAAAGAGTAAGGGTCCTGAACGTGCTGCTTTGGTTGTTGGGCAATCTGGCTCCCCTGCAAATATTGCAGAATTACTGCAGCAGTATCTCCCTGCCCCTTATGTGGCCTTATAGAGTGTACTCCAGGGGTAAAAGGCTCTGTGCGCCCATCAAATGCATCTATAGACAGGGCCGCAATCTTATCAGCCAAAGCCACCAGTTTTTTTGTCTTGATAAGGTTCCAAATAGCAAACGAAAGCATAAACTGCGTACCGTTGAGCAGTGCCAACCCCTCTTTGCTTGCAAGGGTAATTGGCTCCCATCCGAATTTCTCATTTATCTGTGCTGCAGGATATTTTTCCCCGTTATACCTTACCTCACCAAGGCCAATCAACGGAAGGCACATATTTGCCAAAGGGGCCAGATCTCCGCTTGCGCCAAGCGAACCCTGCTGATAAACTATAGGATACACCTTATTGTTGAACATATCCACAAGGCGCTGTACCGTCTTCAACTGCACCCCTGAATAACCATATGACAATGACTTTATCTTGAACGCCATCATAAGTTTCACAACATCCTGCGGAACCTCCTCTCCTATCGAGCAGGCATGGCTCATAACAAGATTCTTCTGAAGCTGGCTCAAATCCTGCGCATCTATAGAGACATTGCACAAGGAACCGAAACCTGTAGTAATGCCATATATAGGTTCCTTCTGTGTCTTCATCCTGTCATCCAGGTACTCCCTGCATTTGAGAATCCTTGCACAAGCCTCATCTCCAAGCACAATATGGGCATCCTCCCCCAACAACTCCATCACTTCTGCCAAGTTATGAATCTTCTGATTTATATTAAAAGCCATACCAATCAATTATTAATTGTTACTAAAATGAACGTAATAGACAAATATAATAAATTGGAGGGAGAAATGGAAGTTGCGGATACAAAAAAAACCTCAGATTTCTCTGAGGCTTCCCGATAGATTTTTGAGCGGAAAACGAGGCTCGAACTCGCGACCCCAACCTTGGCAAGGTTGTGCTCTACCAACTGAGCTATTTCCGCAGGTTTCATTGGTGCTCGGGACGGGAATCGAACCCGTACGGGCATTTCTGCCCACGGGATTTTAAGTCCCGCGTGTCTACCTATTCCACCACCTGAGCCAATGAACGAGCTGCAAAGATAAGAATACTTTTCAAAATCCCAATCAAATTGGGTAAAAACTTAAATCTTATAACCCTTTATCAAGTACTATTTAAGCTCTACAAAAACCACTCCGTATGTAACATCACCATATTGTTTAAACTGCTCCGCCTTACTGTCTTTGAGTACTGTGATTGATTTTACAGTCTCAATTTTCACCTCTTTCGTATCCTTTACCACTTTAATGTTCCCCTCTCTGTCCTGTACAATTATCACAGGTTTCAAATTTGCCGGAGCCTTGTTTCCTTTATCCCGCAACACTACTTTCAAGGTGGTTGTATCTCCCTCAATAGTAGTAGTGGTGGTTTTTAACATTCCATCCTTCTTTTCTACCTTTTTTGAAACCATAACAGGTTGAACTTCCACAGTGGAATCTCTCCAGTTTACCTCCTTATCTGACTTTGGATCAACATATTTTACACCCACTATTTTTATCACCTCCTTAGCCTCACCTTTGCCAGACTTTGTATCTATCACAATAACCTCCTCAATCCCTTTAAACACCTTTATGTTATTTATCTCTCCCGATGAAAGTTTTTCAAAGTCTCCTCTTGAACAAACTTTGCCATCTATTACATAAAGAGCCTTTTCACTAACAAGCTCATTCCACTTACTTTTGTTCTGTGTCTGTGCCATTGCAGTTGCCCCCACAACCGCCATAATGGCAATAATCAAAAATCTTTTCATAACGGTATGTTTTTATGTCTCTCACTGCAAAAGTAAATCCCCACGCGCCATTATTATGTTAACCCCACGTTAAGAAATGTTAACTAATGTTAATTCTCCCCTCTCCGCACTATTTTTTAGTACTTTTGCTCCATGCAACGCAATTTCTTCAAAAAAATCTCAATTCTGGCTGTGGCTTCATTGGCATTGCTGGCTGTGGTGCAGTGCCTGTGGGTAGCAAATATGTATTCCAAACAAAAGAATGATTTTATACGCAGAGTAGAATCTGCAGCATATAAAAGCATCTACAAGGCATTCAGGATGGATGCCATTCCAGGGCTGGAAACAACAGAGATGATTGAGATAGACCTTAACAAGTTTGCCCTCCATTTCACCCCTAATCTGATGGAACTGGATATAACCGAACCATATACCGCAGAAATTCTGGATCTCACATCAGATAAGAGGGTACTGATGCAATACGGCAGCATTAATGCTCTTGGCAGTAAAATACACACAAGTGAAATCATAATTGACGATGACTCCATTTTCTCCCTCCGTCTCAATATCAACTATCCATACAAAACATTCTGGGGCAGGATGTGGGGACTTCTTGCCTCATCGGCACTTATAGTTGTTTTATTGTCTGGAGTATTGTATTACCTGGTAAAAACAATGTTCCGCCAAAGGAGCATTGAGCAAATGAGGCAGGACTTCACACACAACATAACCCACGAGCTGAAAACCCCAATTTCAGTTGCCACAGCAGCCACAGATGCCCTCAGAAACTTCTCTGCCGAGGCAGATGTGGAACGCCGCAGCAGATACCTTGAGATTGTGGAGAACCAGCTCTCCCAACTTGGGGGAATGGTGGAGAGGATATTGTCAGTTTCCGTAGAAGGGGAAGATGAGAAAATCTGCAAAGAAAGAATCACACTTGCCCCCATAATTTCAGAGATTGTGGAGCAAACAAAAATGAGTATCAGTATCCCGACAAATTTCAGAGTTGAGTGTCCACAACACCTTCAGATTTATGCAGACCCTTTTCACCTTAAAAATGTTCTGGCCACCCTCACCGGCAATGCTGTAAAATACTCAGGGAAGGGGGAAAACACCCTGATAAGAATCTTCGCCACAGAAGAGAAAGGATGGAGCAGGATTAGTGTTACAGACAATGGAAAAGGGATTGCCAAAGAGCACCTTACCCACATTTTTGAGAAGTTCTATAGGGTACCGCAAGGGGATATCCAGCAAGCGCGGGGATACGGACTTGGGCTATATTATGCACACAAAGTAATTGTACTGCACGGGGGAACAATAAATGCAAAAAGCCATATTGGACAAGGGTGTGAATTTACAATATTATTACCGGGGGAGTAATTATGAACAAGAAAATAAAGATACTTTTGGTTGAAGATGAGCAGATGCTGGCAGAGATATTGAGCGACACTCTGAGCGACCGCAATTTTGAAGTCTCGCTGGCGTATGACGGAGTTCAAGGGTTTGAACTTGCCTCCAAAATGGAGTTTGATGTAATTGTAACAGATGTAATGATGCCAAATATGGATGGCTTCACACTTGTAAAAAAACTCCGCAGCAACGGATGTTCTGCTCCGGTCCTTTTCCTTACAGCCCGTTCAACAACAGAAGATGTGGTAAAAGGGTTTAAGACAGGTGGCAATGACTATCTTAAAAAACCATTTGCCATAGATGAACTGATAGTAAGAATACAGGCCCTTGCCTGCAAAAACAATCTTACAGCACACGGTGAACTGCATAATCCCATGCAAGAGAAAGAATACCAGATAGGGATATACATTTTCAATCCTCATAAAAATACCCTTACCCCGCAAAACAACCTTGCCTCCCACAAAATATTCTCTTACAATTCACCTCATCTGCAGCCTGTGAAGCTTGCAGCCAGAGAATCTGCAGTACTGCTGCACTTGTGCCGGAATATAGGAAATACGGTAGAAGCATCTTACCTGCTTAAAGAACTTTGGGGAGATGACAACTTCTTTAATCTCAGAAGCCTGAACGTATATATAACCCGCCTGAGAAATCATCTGAAAGGGGACCCTTCAATAGAGATAACAAGTATAAGAGC
>JAZSEZ010000059.1:0-23766 GCA_045531975.1 Candidatus Egerieisoma sp.
AGGCATCCTGCAAAGTTTTCCGGGCGGGAGGCGTCAAGTACCAGAATTACCACAGAGGCACTTTTCAGTTTCTGGAATGTCCTTTCAATTCCAATTATTTCAATGGTCTCTTTGGTTTCTCGGATTCCGGCTGTATCTATAAACCTGAAAGTGATTCCGCCAAGGTTCATTGTGTCTTCAATTACATCGCGGGTAGTGCCGTGGATGTTTGATACTATGGCCTTTTCCTCCCCAACCAAGGTGTTCAAAAGGGTACTTTTTCCTGTATTTGTTGCCCCCACAATTGCCACAGGAACACCGTTTTTAATTACATTTCCAAGGCTGAAGCTCTCTATCAGCTGGGTTACACGGCTGGAGACTGCAACAAGAAGTTCATTCAGCTGTGTACGGTCTGCAAATTCTACATCTTCCTCGCTGAAATCCAGTTCAAGCTCCATTAGTGAAACCAGATTCAAAAGGTCTTCGCGCATTGTCTTCAACTCTGCAGAAAAACCTCCTTTCATCTGCTCCAGCGCAATTCTGTGGGCAGCCTCTGTCTCAGATGAAATCAAATCTGCAACTGCTTCTGCCTGAGCCAAATCCAGTTTGCCGTTCAAGAATGCCCTTTTAGAGAACTCACCTGGTTCTGCCATTTTTACGCCAAGGCCAAGCAACAGTTTAAGTATCTCTTGTACAATATATTGAGAGCCGTGGCAATATATCTCTGCACCATTTTCACCTGTATATGAGTGAGGCGCCTTGAATGTTACCACAAGACACTCATCTATAAGCCTTTCCCCATCTTTAATTGCTCCAAATTGCATTTTATAGGGTAGGGGAGCCTTCCCCCCTGCAGGAGAAAAAATCTTTCCCATAATCTCAGGTGTATCCTCACCGCTCAACCTAATCACAGCAATGGCACCCTGTCCCTGTGGGGTAGCAAGTGCACAAATATTTGTATTATAGTATTCCATATCTTTTTCCCGATAAAAACCTTCTAAAAACACAATTTTTAAAGCAATTGTTCAGTATTATTTCTTCAAGAAACAAGTCTTAAGCACAATGCTGCTTCCCTCAATTTTGCAGTCAACCTCCTCAGGATCTTCAGTAAGGCGGATGCTCTTAACCTTTGTTCCACGTTTTATAACCATAGAGGAACCTCTGACTTTCAAATCTTTAATTACAGTAACAGCATCTCCGTCAAACAGTTCTGCTCCGTTGCTGTCTCTTGGAACATCTGCTGCCTCTGCGGCTCCTTCTTCCCCCTCGTGAAATTCGTGCATACAATCAGGACAAACATAAAGTGATCCGTCAAAATAGGTAAACTCGCCGCCGCATTTAGGGCATTTAGGTGTTTCATTCATATTAACAAAGAGTTTTTATAAAGTATAAATATTTTAAAATCTGCAAATTACAAATTAGGACAACGTCCCAATTTATTTAAGCTTAAGGGCCACCACATTTTCTACGTGATGAGTATGCGGGAACATATCCACCGGACGTACTGCAGTAATTTCGTATTTTTCGCTCAAGATGGCCAAATCGCGGGCCTGTGATGCCGGGTTACAGCTTACGTAAACCATACGTTTAGGGGCTGCCTCAAGCAATACAGCTGCCACATCGGGATGGATTCCGGCACGAGGCGGGTCAAGCACAACAATGTCGGGATGACCATTCTCCTCAATGAATTTTCCGGTAAGCATATCCTTCATATCACCTGCATAGAAATGGGAATTGGTAATGCCGTTGTTTGCAGCATTTATCTTTGCATCATCAATAGCCTCCTGCACATATTCTATACCCACAACTTTCTTTGCTCTTCCCGACAAAAACAGTCCTATTGTACCGGTACCTGTGTAAAGGTCATACAACACCTCATCACCTTTCAAATCTGCAAACTCCCTTACCACGCTGTACAATCTGTAAGCCTGTTTTGAGTTGGTCTGATAGAAAGATTTAGGACTTATGCGGAATTTGATATCCTCCATCTGGTCATAGATGCAGTCATCTCCGTAGTATTTTACACAAGGAAGGTCTCCAATTGAATCATTCTTTTTGCCGTTAATCACATAATGTAAAGAGGTAATTTGAGGAAATTTGGCAATAAGGGCATCAAGAAGGCCGCAACGAAGCTGCGCATCCTCGTAGAATAATACCATAATCAGCATTACATCTCCGTTTGAAGCGGTTCTTACAATCATATTGCGCAAGAAACCAACCTGTTCACGCAAGTCAAAGAAGCTTAAACCGTTCTCTATAGCATATTCACGCACAAAGTTTCTTATGGCATTTGAAGGCTCTGCCTGCAGATGGCACTCCCTTATATCCAATACTTTATCAAAGAATCCGCTAATGTGGAACCCAAGTCCAAGGCGCTCAGTCTCAGAAATTGCCTCAGGATCCTCCCCTGTAAGGAGCCAGCGGCGGTTTGAGAATGTGAACTCCAGTTTGTTGCGGTAGTTTTCAATCTCCTCAGAACCCAGAATAGGGGTAATCTCTGGCAGCTGAAGGTGTCCTATACGGGTCAGCTGGTCTACAACCTGCTGCTGTTTGTATTTCAGCTGCAAATCGTAAGGCAATGCCTGCCATTTGCATCCGCCACACACACCATAATGCTTGCAGAACGGCTCTACGCGCAGGGGAGACGGTTTAACCATATTTACTACAACACCCTCCATATAACCGCTACGTTTGCGTGTAAGTCTCACATCAACAACATCTCCTGGGATACACTGCGGTACAAACAGAACTTTACCCTCTACACGCGCAAGGGCGTTACCCTCAGCAGCTACAGCTTCTATCTCAACATTGTACAGGACAATTTTATCTTTTCTCTTCATTATTTGTTTAGTATTTGAATAATTGGGCCATTCAGGCAATTTGAGTGCAAATTTAACAAAATTATAGGTATATTTGTGTAGTACACCAATATTAGATCAATAGCTATGAGACACAAATTATTAAGATTCATTTTGTTGCCGGCAATGCTATTTATCGTAATTACAGCATTGGCGCAAGACGTAAGGAAAATTAACGGAAAAATTGAGGATTTGTACACCGGTTATCCTCTTCCTTACGCATCTGTTTCCCTTAAAAATTCAACATTTTCCAATGTTACCAATTCAGAAGGTGAGTTCTCATTGAATATTCCTTCCAATAACCTTAAGGATTCTATTCTTATAAGCTTTCTTGGATACAAGAATATTACAGTTCCTGTGAGTGACTTTATTGGTAAAAAGAACAAAAGGGTAAAACTTGAACCAACCACATTTGACATAAGGAGCATTACTGTAAGAACAGATAATGCGGCAGAACTTTTCAAATCAACGTTTTCAGGTAAAAGTGTAAAGGCAAACTATCCGGTAAAAGGGTGTGGAATGAGTGGCTTTTACAGGGAAATTATTAAGAAAGGCAATAAGTATCTCTCTCTTAATGAAGCTATTGTAGATATACTGAAACAATCATATTCAAATTCTTTTGGTGATAATATTGCAATATACAAGGGTAGGGGGAGTACCAACAGAAACGCTTCAGATACATTGTTCCTTCAGCTGCAGGGAGGCCCGGTTACCTCACTTCAGATGGATATTGTAAAAAATCCGTTCATAGATGTAGATTTGCTTACAGCCACAGATTATTATGATTTTACACTTGGCCCTATAATGTTTATGGATGATCTGAATATCTATACCATAGATTTCAATCAGAAAAAGGATGTTTCAGACATAATGTACAGGGGCCGCATATACATAGAGAGCCAGACATTGGCTGTTGTAAGGATTGAATTTGAGAGAAATGTCCAAGGGCGAGAAAATGCCTGGAAATCTTTTGTACGCAAGAAACCTGACGAAATGCAGCTTGGAATTGAATGGGCAAAATATCAGGTGAATTACAAGCAATATGGCAACAAATGGTATATGGATTATGCAAGGGTTGATTTGAGGTTCACTGCTAAGTATAAAGGGAAATGGCTGAAGAACAAATATGATATTGTAACAGAACTTGCAATTACAGATATAGATAACAGCAGTGCATTAAAGATACCATCTGTAGAAAGGTTTAAAATGAAAGACATACTGCAAAATAAAGTATCAGATTTTAAGGATGAGAATTTCTGGGGAAACTACAACATCATAGAACCAGATGAGAAAATAGAGAATATTATTAGCAGAATTATCAGACAATTAAAAAAAGAAAGAGAATAATCATTATGAAAAAACTATTTCTACTTGCATCCCTTATCCTTTCTTGTGCTGTATATGCAAATGCGGGACAATGGATAAGGATTAACCAGTTGGGTTATCTCCCAAAATCCATTAAAGTTGCTGTATACATAAGTGAAGAAGAGGTTCCACTTACAAAGTTTGAAATAGTAGATGCAACAAACGGTAAAGTTGTAAAAACTCTCAAAAACATTAATGTTACAGGTGAGTTTGGTACAATGAAAACAACCTGCAGACTCAATTTTTCAGAGTTTGAACTTTGTGGCAAATACTACCTTAAAGCAGGAGAAGCCAAATCTCCTGTCTTCCCAATAAATTACAACGTATATGACGGTACAGCAGATTTTCTGCTCAATTATATGCGTCAGCAAAGATGTGGCTATAACCCTCATATTCAGGATAGTTGCCATACTCACGACGGCTATATAGTTTATCATCCCACAAAAACCGGCCAGCATATAGATGTTACTGGCGGATGGCACGATGCAACCGATTATCTGCAATATACCACCACCTCTGCCAATGCAATCTATCAGATGATGTTTGCATACCAGCAGAATCCTATGGCATTTAAAGACAATTATGATGCAAACGGCCATAAATGTTCAAATGGTATTCCCGATATAGTTGATGAGATAAAATGGGGTTTGGATTGGTTGAACAAGATGAACCCAGAACCAGGCGAACTGTACAACCAGATTGCCGATGATCGGGATCACGCCGGAATGCGTCTTCCACAAGATTGTATGGTAGATTACGGTTATGGTCCGGGGCAGGGGAGACCTGTTTATTTCTGTAGCGGAGAACCGCAGGTAAGGGGTACATTTATGAATGCTACAACAGGTGTTGCCAGCACTGCAGGCAAATTTGCTTCTTGTTTTGCAATGGGTGCAAGAATTCTTGAACCTTTCTATCCTGAATTTGCAAAAACTATTGGAAATAAAGCGGATGCAGCTTATCAGGAAGGTGTTAAAAAACCTGGTAATCATCAGACTGCATCTGTTCTTGCACCTTATATTTATGAGGAGGACAACTGGGTGGACGATATGGAGTTGGGAGCTATTGAGCTCTTCATTTCTACAGGAAACAGAGCTTATCTGGAGCAGGCAATTGAGTATGCCCGCAAAGAGCCTGTAACCCCTTGGATGGGAGCCGACAGCGCAAGGCACTACCAATGGTATCCGTTTATGAATATGGGCCATTATCATTTGGCAAAACTTGGAAATGAGCGTGTTAGCAAAGAGTTTATAAGAAACATGCATACAGGAATCTTCAGAACCTGGCAGAAAGCTCTGGAGAGTCCCTATATGCATGGAATACCATATATATGGTGTTCAAATAACCTTACAACTGCTATGCTTACCCAGTGCCGCCTTTACAGGGAGCTTACAGGAGATGAAACTTATGCAGAGATGGAGGCAAGTTTAAGGGACTGGCTGTTCGGTTGCAATCCTTGGGGAACCAGTATGGTTGTGGAACTTCCTTTTAATGGTGATTATCCAACCCAACCACACTCATCATATTTGAATGCCGGTAAAGGGACAACTGTTGGAGGATTGGTAGACGGCCCCGTATATTATAATATCTTCAAACACCTTGAAGGTGTGAATATGGAGGGAATTCCAAATACACCTGGTGACACATATGACAGATTCCAGCCATATCTTATGGTTTACCACGATGTAATTGGAGATTATTCAACCAATGAGCCAACTATGGATGGTACAGCTTGTCTTACATATTATTTGTCGTCTATGGAATCTGATGGCGCAAAACAAGCTAAAAACAATAAATAAGAATTATTTACACAATTTATATTATGTTAAATAGTATTTCTCAAAGGATACCTCTTCCAGAGAGATTGAGACCACATACATTAGAAGAATACGTTGGGCAGGAACATCTTATTGGCCCCAATGCAATATTGCGTAGAATGATTGAAGCGGGAAATGTCTCCTCTTTCATTTTATGGGGCCCTCCCGGTGTTGGTAAAACTACATTGGCAAGAATCATAGCTTCAAAATTGGACAGACCTTTCTATACACTTTCTGCTATCAGTTCAGGTGTTAAAGATATCAGAGAAGTTATAGATAAAGCTAAAGGTACAAATCTTTTTAATACAACAGCTCCAATCCTGTTTATAGATGAGATTCACCGTTTCAGCAAGAGCCAGCAGGATGCGCTGCTTGGAGCTGTTGAAGACGGTACATTTACCCTTATTGGTGCCACTACAGAGAACCCTTCATTTGAGGTAATCAGTCCGTTGCTCTCAAGGTGTCAGGTGTATGTTCTTAAAGAGATGTCAGTTGAGAACCTGGACACCCTGCTCCAAAGGGCACTTACAGAAGATGAGTACCTTAAAAAGCGGAAAATTACTGTAAAAGAGAAAGAACTGCTGTTCAGATATTCAGGTGGTGATGCCCGCAAACTCCTTAATATCATAGAGATAATCACCTCCGGCTTCTCCCCTGCAGCTGAAATTACAATTGACAACCAGCTTGTTCAGGAACGTCTGCAAGAGAATATTGCCCTATATGACAAAAACGGAGAACAACATTATGATATAATCTCGGCATTCATAAAAAGCATCCGCGGTTCAGACCCTAACGGTGCAATTTACTGGCTTGCAAGGATGATTGCAGGTGGAGAAGACCCTATGTTCATTGCTCGCAGAATGGTGATCTCTGCCTCAGAAGATATAGGTTTGGCCAATCCCAATGCCCTGCTTCTGGCGCAAGCCTGCCTGCAGACAGTTCATCAGATAGGTATGCCTGAAGGGAGAATTCCAATGGCAGAATGTGCCATATATCTTGCTACATCACCTAAGAGCAACAGTGCATATATGGCAATAAATGAGGCACTTGAAACAGTAAGAAAAGAGGGTCCACTACCCGTTCCCCTTCATCTGAGAAATGCCCCAACCAAACTTATGAAAGATTTGGGCTATGCAAAAGACTACAAATATGCCCACTCTTACGCAGGAAACTTTGTAGACCAGGAGTTTCTTCCCGACAAATTATCGGGAAGAAAATTCTATGAACCTTGTGATAATGCAAAGGAGGCAGAACTTAAAAAGAGATTGAATATCTTGTGGAAAAAATACGGTTATTAAGTCATTACTCCTTTACACAACGTACGGACATTCCATATCTAATTTTATTCAAAAATTAATGTTCCAAAATGATCCGGTCTGTGGAAGTTAGGTTTCTCAATGCGGATTGGATTCCAGCTGAGATAATGTTTCTGAGGCATATTGTCTCCGCATTTGTAGAAATTGGCTTTAATGGTTCTCCCTTTCAATGGTTTTACTTCTGAAAGTGAGTACAGTTCAATTGGAAGGGCAACAGTAAGTTTCCAAGTATATGGTTTCCCGCCGTTATCTGCAATGGTTTTTGTACCGAATGCCTCTGAACCAAGTGTAGATTCCCTGCGGATTTGTGATAACACCTCATCTCCATAACGGGTTCTGTCAGTACGTTGTGCACCACCGGCAAAAGTACCTTTACCAATACAGTTCAGCTCCAAGTTATAATACTCTCCACCCTCGCCTGGAATAGCAAAGAACTCTACGCAAGAATCTGTGTAAGGTTTGCTTCCCGCATCCTCTCCAAATTCAGCTTTAATGTCATTTTCTGTAACAATATACTGCAGATAAATCTCTTTTTCTGAATAACCTATACGGAATTTTACATCGGGATTATAATCTCCATTGTAACCCTCCCAGTTTACACAGGCAATCTGGTTGTATTCAACATTTTTTGCATTAAATGCATTCTCAATCTCCTCAGCTGACGGTTTGGCAACAGCAAATTCAAGTTCTTTAACTTTCAAGGTCTTGTCTTCCATTATGTTTTCTTTTTTTATTTCTTCAGTAACAGTTTCTTTTTTAGCAGAAGAGCTTTTGCAGGATATAAGGATACCTGCAAAAGCTGCAACAACGAATAGTTTATGTATAGTAAGGTTAAGTTTCATCGTATTTTTCTTTAGTCAAATTTATATTTTACAAACAATTCTATTGCCTGATATTCAGCCATTCCCAGTTTGTCGTACAGAACAGCTGTATTATGGTTCCTCTCCTCTGCCCTTTGCCAGAATTCACGTTTGTCTGAACCTGGGAACAACGGACGGTCTTTCTGGCTCTGATGGCGGAAAATGGCTTCTCTCTTAATTTCAACCTCTTCAGGACTTAATGGAACAGCCATCTCTGCCTCTGCAACATCCCACTCCTGCCAGGCTCCCCTGTACATCCACAAACGGCAATCTTTGAACCACTCTTCATTTTTCAACTCTTCGCACGCCTGTATAATTGCCTGGAAACATACTCTGTGTGTTCCGTGAGGGTCTGAAAGGTCTCCTGCTGCAAAAATCTGGTGAGGTTTCACCTCCATAAGGAGTTTCTTTGTTATCTCAATATCTTCCCTACCCAATGGCTTTTTCTTTACACCACCTGTTTCATAGAAAGGCATCTCCATAAAATGTACTCTGTCTTCCGGAATTCCAAGATATCTGCAAGCAGAGCGGGCCTCTCCCCTTCGGATTATCCCCTTAATCTCCCTTACATCCATTGGATCCGGTTCTCCAGGACGTTTTTTCTTCAACTCCTCCATTACATTCCTGTAGTTCTTATCTGCCTCTGCAGCATCAAATCCATATATTGAAGCACTCTCGCGTATAAAATCCATATATTTTATAACATCGTGGTCAAATACTGCAATATTTCCGGATACCTGATAGGCAATATGGAGTTCGTGTCCGTGTTCTGAGAGTCGTGCTACTGTACCTCCCATTGATATTACATCATCGTCGGGATGAGGAGAGAAAACAATTACCCTCTTAGGAAAAGGATATGCTCTCTCCGGACGGGTTGAATCATCTGCATTGGGTTTTCCTCCCGGCCAACCTGAGATTGTGTGCTGCAGGTCATTGAAAACCTTAATGTTTATCTTGCTTGCAGGGCCGTGTAGGGTTACAAGGTCAGACATACCGTTGTCGTTGTAATCACGGTCTGTAAGTTTGAGAATTGGTTTATCCAATTTCTTGCAGAGCCAGAATACAGATTTGCGTATCATATAGTCTGTCCACTCACATTTGCCTGTAAGCCAAGGGGTATCTATTCTGGTAAGGTTTACAGATGCAGCTTCATCAATTATTATAGATACATTTTCGTGTTGCTGCAGGTATGATGCAGGGTTCTGGTCTGTGACATTACCTTCTACAAGTTTTTTAATTGAACCCGCTTTACCTTCTCCCCAAGCCAGCCAGTATATTTTACGTGCCTCCATAATTGTACCTATACCCATAGTAATTGCGTGGTAAGGTACATACTCAACACCAAAGAAATCGCTTGCTGCTGATACTCTGGTTGTATGGTTCATAGTAATGAGTCTGGTTCTTGAGTTGTAAGGTGAGCCCGGTTCATTGCTTCCCATACCGCTTGTTATGAGAATATCTATCCCGCCTAATGACCTTATCTTGTTTTCATACTCTCTGCAATATGAGGCAACATCATCCATTTTGTTGCTCTCTATGCAATGTATATTTTCAGATGGGATATCTGTAAGGTCAAAGATGTACTCTTTAAGGAATCTGTAGTGTGTCTGAAGTTCATTTGGAGCTAAAGGATAGTATTCATCTATAGAGAATATCTCTATATCCTTAAAACTCAATCTTCCGCTTTCGTATGCCTTAACCAGATTCTCATATACAGGAATACAGGCAGAAGAAGCCCCCAAGGCAAGTGTACACTTCTTTCCCTCGTTTATCTTTTTATTGGCAATGATTATTATCTCATCAACAATCATCTGTGCCGCATCTTCCTGTTGCTTGAAAATACTTACAGGAACCTTTTCATATCTTCTTGAGAAATCTGTCAAATTCATAGGCCACTACTTTTAATACATACATCCGTTCTATTTTTAGTCATACTCTTTATAGTATAACCTTTCTGATGGCAATAAGTTTAGTAAGCAATGCCTCCACATACTCAAGTTTCAGCATATTTGCCCCATCTGATTTTGCCTCTGCCGGATTTGGATGTGTTTCCATAAATAATCCGTCAACTCCAACTGCAATACCTGCTTTGGCAATAGTCTCAATCATCTGAGGTTGTCCTCCGGTAACTCCGCTGCTCTGGTTCGGTTGCTGAAGACTATGGGTAATATCCAAAACCGCAGGATATCCTGTTTCCTGCATCTGCGGTATTCCGCGATAGTCCACTATAAGGTCTCCGTATCCGAACTGCGTTCCCCTGTCGGTAAGGATAATGTTGTTGTTTCCGCATCCTTCTACCTTCTCTGCCGCAAATTTCATTGAAGCAGGGGCCAGGAACTGCCCTTTCTTTATATTCACATATTTCCCAGTAACAGCAGCTGCTTCAAGCAAATCTGTCTGGCGGCACAAAAATGCCGGAATCTGTAGAATATCCACATCATATGAAGCAGCCAATTCCGCCTCATTAGGGTTATGTATATCAGTTACAATTGGTATCTGCAATTCATTTTTAATGTCTTTAAGAATCTGTAACCCCTCCCTGTCTCCAATTCCAGTAAATGAAGAGGCTTTTGAACGGTTAGCTTTACGGTATGAAGCCTTGAACACAAAAGGAATCTGCAATCTGTCACATATCCCTTTCAATTCTCTGGCAATCCTGTGAGTAATCTCCTCCCCCTCCACAACACAAGGGCCGGCAAGAAGGAAAAACATATCATTGTTATACTCTTTAAGCAACGGGAGATTTATCCTGTTCATATTAATATCATTTAATAAATTATCAATAAAGTAATTAGAATGGGTAACCCACACCAAACTGTACCCCGTAATTTCCTTTCTTAAGCCAATTGCGCGGGCCATACCAGCTGTTTAATGCCGGGTCATATATTTTCATACCCATATCAAGTCTTAAAAGCACAAAGTCCAAATCCAAACGCAATCCCACACCCCAATCTGCTGCTATATGTCTGTAGAAAGAATCAAATTTGAACAGACTCTCCTCACTTCCATATTTTATGTTCCACACATTACCCGCATCCACAAATGCAGCACCCTCAAAATTCCAGAATAAAGGAAATCTGTACTCAATATTAGCTTCAAGCCGCATATCACCAGTCTGGTTAGGAATTGTAAAAGTAGTATCTTTTTGAGCATATCCGGGACCTACAGTTCTAGCCTGCCAAGCCCTCAAGCTGTATGCTCCACCTGCCCAGAAAAGTTTTTCAAACGGCAATGTAATTGAATTTCCATAGCCAATACCCACTCCGGCCAATATCCTTGCAGCAATTGAATGATCTTCTTTATTCCCAAATTTCCAGGTATATACAGTAGAGATTTCAGTCTTGTAATATTGTGAATATGGTGAGCCCCAAATGAGCCTTTCCCCATCATCGTTTACAGGCATATATTTATTGAAAAGACTAATTAAGTTTCCCGACAAATCATTCTGCCACCTTAAATAGAAATAACTGTATGCAGGTTGCGGAGAGGCATCTGTTGTATAATAGAAACTCCCTCCCATTCCCAAATCAAAGTGGTCTTTATATGAGTTGATGAGGAACGGATCACCCAGACTTTCATAAAAATCTGGTTTCATATTGTAAATTTTTACAATACTGGCCTGCAGAGGTGAAAGTTTGTAGAAGAATTTGTCCCGAATGCTCCATACATAACTGTAGCTTCCAGATATGATATTTCTGGTATACTCAGGCCTCTCCTGGTAATTGTATGACAATGCAAACTCTGTTCTTGGAATATTGGGTGACTTGAATATTCTGTCGGGAATAAGAAGGAAATTTGGGGTACTCAATGATGTTGATGCACCAAATTCTGTTGCCCTCTTCTTATTGTTGAACCCGAACTGGAAATCACCTTTAAGATTTACACTGAACAATTCCGCCCCTTTGAACAGATTTTTGTGGTAGTATGATATGCTTGGTGATATACCAAACAATCCCGATGAGTTGATAGAACTCTCCAATCCCAATTTGTATCCTTGCAGTTCTGATGCTGTAAGGCGCATATTGCACTCAACAGTATTTGAATCTGTCTGGTCCATCTGAATATTTACACTGCTGAACAGCTTCAGATTTGACAAACGGGTATAAGTGTCTGAAACCTGCTGTTCGTTATATAGACTGTCGGGCTGGATATAATTCATCCTTGTGAGCACCTTACGTCTGAGCAGCAGCTTGTTCCTGTACTTTATCTTTATGCCGTGATATGATGTTGAATCTGTAGGAGTGTTTAGATTCATTGCAGGTATGGCCACAACAGAATCGCCTACAAATTCATATACCAGAGGATTTGCTGGCTTCCGCATAGGCATCATTGTCACATCACCAAAATGAAATACATTGTGGTTCTCCTTAATATCAACATTCAGACTTGCTTTATTCCTGTTATGCAATGTATCTGCCGTATATGCAAAGAAGTTTTTTGAAAAACCGTAGTATCCTTTGTTCCTCAGATATTGGGATATATCATTGGAAACATTGTTAAGGTACTCTTCAGAGAGATACTCCCCTGCCTTTATCATATTCTGCAATGAATCTGCATAGAATGTTTTTGCAAGAGTTGAGTCTGAAATATTGTAGCTTATATCACTAATTGGATATTGTTTGCCAAGAGTAATATTGTATCTTACAGTGGTTATCTTATCTTTAGTAATAATCTCGTCAGATACTTTGGAATTATAATATCCTTGGTATTCAAGGTGTTTCTCTATGTTTTCCTTACTGGTGGCAACTAAAGACGGGTCAAAAATTACTGGCTCCTGCCCTATTTTTTTCACAAAACGGTCCCATCCGCTATTTGATCCATTTCCCCAGTTGTATACACTTAGAAAAGGATTCCAGCCAAAAATAAAATATGTGTTGGGTTTCTGTTTTATGTATGGTTCAAGTCCGGCTGCCTGATAGCTTTTTGAGTTTAAGATATTAATCTCATTATTTTTTAGGCGTGACTCTCCTTGGGGTATTACCCTTGTGGTTGAGCAGGCTGCAATCACAGCAGCCAGAAGTGCCAACATATATTTTGTCAGACGTCCCACCATTGAATTTCCTTTGACTATTCTTTACACAAAAATATGCTTTTTTGTTTAATAATTATTCCTCCTCATCCTTGTAGACAATCTTTATTGCCTTAATGGAATTTATTGCAGAAATCTCAAATGAGAATATTTTGGTACCGTGCAAATCATATTGGGTTGTCTTTTCAGAATTGTTCCCATATTTATGCGCAATATCCTTCTTGTATTCTTCTCTCTTTCCATTACCCCAGTCAACAGTTCCGGTCATATCCCTTCCGTTAAAGTATGGCGAAACAAATTCATCCTCACAATGAACAACAGCTACATTAATCCTGTGTGCCCAAGGCCTTTGTACAATTTTAACATTCTGAGTTACATCATCAGATTTTAGCGTTACAATAGCTGTCCTTTCTTCAAACGAGTTGTTTTCTTCAATTTCAAAGGCAATATTCTTATTTAACAGAGCTTTTGTCTGTGTTTGAGTAAACTTTATCCAATTCTCTGATACAGATATCTGATACTCAACATTACTGCTTACTTCAAACTCAAAGTTTTGTTTCTTTGCCTCTATTCTGTATACACTGTCTGCAGGAATTATTGCATTCAATTGAAGTTGGGATACGGTAATTGTTTTTGTTTCCCTATTATCTTTATTTATGAAACTGATTGTTGTTTGTCTGCTCTCGTATTCGTTATTGGGTTCAACATAGAAATAGTGGGTAAATGTCTGTGTTGCTTTAGTTTTGGTAATAGGCTTAATCCAGGAAATACCTTCTTGTATACTATATTCATAATCTGTGTTGGTAGCTAAAGTAACTTTAATTGTATCACCAGTACAAGGCAGCACATAGTCACTTTCTGTAAAATCCATTACATACATCTTCCCTTGTATGATATTTACGTTAGCTGTAGCTTCATTAGCTTTAATTGTAATGCTTGCACTCCTTTGTTCGTCTGTTTCGTTTATATCTACTGTAACACTGAAACTACCAGTCCCTTTTGAACCGCTTGTCCTGCTCAATTTGCACCATGATACACTTGGAGTTGCTGTCCAATCATAATTGGTTTCAAAAACAACCTCTTTACCAGCAGTGTCGTTACCAGCAAATGACAATTCTGTACCATTAGTGACACTTATTGATGCTGTTGGTTCAGGTTCATTTTTTGTACAGGCAAACAATATGCTTATGAGTATTATTATATATGATAATTTTTTCATTTTCTTCTCTATTTGGATTCAATACTAAACTCAATTTCTTCCAGTTCCTTATTCCTTACCAATCTTACAGTATATGATGTTCCTTCCAATTTTGTAACATCAATCTTTATGTACTCTTCTGTTATTTCAACACCCTCATTTATAACTGTATCATTATGAAGAAGTGTTGCAACGATACCCTTACTGTATCTGAATGTAAGTGTTTTTTTAGTATGGTCGTATTTGGCAGACGTGCCTTCTCTGATGTATTGCTGGTCTGCAACAGGAAGTTCCCATTTTACATCATCCCAGTCAACAGGATCGGCCATAGCCAGCATCCAGCCTATACCATCAATCCTATAGAAAAATCGTATTCTGTCACCAATTTCAAGTTCTTTTGTATATTTTGCGTTTAATGTCAGACCTTTGTATGATTTACCATCTGGAGTCAATTTTCCATGAAGCTCAAAAGATCTCTCATCAGTAATCCATTCTTTCAACTGGTTTTGTTTATTAACAATGCCAAGTCTTACATAACCATTAAAATCAATTGCCGTTCTATTATTTACAAGAGCTCTAATTGTAAAATATTCATTAGGCTTATAATCATAATAATTGGAAATGCTGCTTTCTAATCCATTGTTATATAGTGTAAGCCAATATTCAGGCAAATTCCTTTGTTTTGTATCGGGCTTTATATTTATGTAAGCCTGTTGTTTATTATCATAGTCGTGATTTGTAAGGGCAAAATAACCGTTTGAATTTCCACCCCATCCCCAGTTGATATGAAAATTTCCAGCATTGTCATAACCATCTATCACAAAAGCATGACCACCTCCATCATCACTTGTTCCAGAGTATAGCACAGGTCTCTTATTATCAATTTCTCGTTTCAGTATATTGTCAAACTGCTCTTCAAAGTAATCTTTTCTTGCAATGGGACTTGTTCCAGAATCATATTTGAAGTTTTTGTACATATAATTGGAACCGTTTACAGCTCCAGTTGATGAGGATTTATAATCAGCTTGGTACAGAGCACCTATATCTGCCAAAAGCCTTGCAACCGCATCTGATTGGGCCGTAGTATAAGATGTGTTTTTGTAGCTGGGAAGCATATTCTCCCAATCGTATGGAATTTCAAGATCTCTTGATGTAACTTTAAGTTTATTTGTTTTGGTAGTATATTCTACTGTCTTGCCAATACCTGCATCCGGCCATTTATGATAGTACATAACAATACCTACAGCTGTTGCTACGCATCCAGTTATGGATCTTTTTTCTCCATCCATCGGACAGAATTTGTTAAATGGTGCGCTCTGGTTCCATAAAGCTGTCTCCAATAATTTGGCATCACTGCCGGAGCGTGTCTTAACCCATTTGTTCTGTATATTTCCCAATTCAATAGCTTCCCATTCAGTTTTTACTGATTCTGCAGGAGCCGATCCCTTTTTACGGCTTTCTTGAATATATTGTGCTATTTCAATAAGCCATCCTTCAAGTGCAGGTGGCATATTGTTAGAATCAGATATTTCAAAATCAAATGAATACCCTAATATCGGCTTTATTACATCATCACCAGAAATTAGAATAAAGCCTTTATTTGAAGCAGGTACAAAAAGATAATATGCCGGGGCATTGTCTGTACTTTTTGTATTGGGTATAATTTCATTACTGCTCCATTTTAATTTTAGTTCATTCGCAATACCTTTTGTAGATATTTGCCCATAATAAAATTTGTTTGCAATTTCCAGTGCTTTACTTTGTGTTACAACTTTACCCGAAACCGTTATAGGCAAAATTATAACTGCAAGAACAAGCAGCAATTGCCAGAATTTGTTGGATAGACTGTATTTCATAGTTTCTTGTTTTATTCAAAGGTAATAAAAATAGATTATTTTTTTACTTTTGCAGTGTATTTAATTATAAAAATTTTAAAATAAATATGGCTTCCCTTTCTGCAAACAAAATTAAATTCATCCGCTCCCTTTCACAGAAGAAATTCAGAGACCAGCATGGTTTGTTTATTGCGGAGGGGGAAAAAATTGTTGCAGAGGCACTTGCATCAGGATATAAAGTACAGGAAGTATACTACGAGAAAGAAATTGGAAAAGAGTGTATGGAGCGCATCAGTGCCCTCTCTTCCCCATCCCCTGTACTTGCAGTAATTGAAAAGCCTGATTTTACTCCCGACAGCATATTAAATGAATTGGAAAGAAATAATTCATCAGGAAGAAAACCATTATACCTTGCATTGGATGGAGTAAAAGATCCTGGAAATTTGGGAACAATCATACGTGTGGCAGACTGGTTTGGTGTGGATGCAATTTTTGCAAGCCCCGGTTCTGTTGAAGTATATAATCCTAAAGTGGTACAGGCCACTATGGGTGCAATTTTCCGCAAACAGGTTATTTATACAGATTTGGCACAGGTTTGCCAAAAATTTCATGATGCTGGGCTTCCTGTATATGGAACATTTTTAGATGGGAAGAACTTGTATGAGAATTTGCAGGAAGATAAAAAACAAGGCCTCATAGTTATGGGAAGTGAATCTTTTGGAATCTCACCACAACTTGAAGCCCTTATTGATAACAAACTTCTTATACCTCCTTATCCGGCAGATGCTGTAACTTCAGAATCCCTGAATGTTGCAATTGCCACTGCAATCATTTGTGCAGAGTTCAGAAGGTAAATCAAATTATTTCCTTACCCTCTGTCTTACAGCCTCATATAAAATTACGGATGCTGCAGCAGAAACATTAAGTGAGCCAATGCTGCCAGCCATTGGAATTTTGGCTTCAGCTGTTGCAAGTTTGCGGATGGCGTCTGATATACCTTTATCCTCTGCACCCATTACAATTGCAGTTGGGCCGGTAAGGTCTACATCATACAGATAGCCCTTTGCTTTCTCTGTAGCTGTTACAATCTGTACATCGCTCTGCTGGAGATAGAACACTGCTGTTTTAAGGTTAGGAACTTTACAAACATCAATTCTTAACAATGCACCTGCAGATGTCTTAATGGCATCGGGAGTAATTGATGCTCCACCTTTTGCAGGCAGGATAATACAATCAACTCCGGCACACTCAGCGCTACGGGCAATTGCACCAAAGTTTCTTACATCACTTACACCGTCAAGCATAAGGAACAAAGGATTCTCTTTCTTGGCAAACGCTTTTTCTACAGCATCTTCCAGTGAAACATAATCTACAGATGGAATCATTGCAATTACACCCTGATGTCTTG
This sequence comes from Candidatus Egerieisoma sp., assembly GCA_045531975.1. GTDB lineage: Bacteria > Bacteroidota > Bacteroidia > Bacteroidales > UBA932 > Egerieousia. The sequence continues at coordinate 17,663 of JAZSEZ010000059.1, forward strand.
CACGGGTAATCTTGTCCAATTTTTCAACCGGTACAAACTGAAAGGCAATCTGTTTCTCTTGCAAAAGTGAGAATAACTGCTGGAACTGCTCTCCACCAAGTCCTTTTTTCAACAATACTTTTTCAATGTTCTTTCCTGCTGCAATTGCTTCAAATACAGGATGCATTCCAAATAGATAGTTTGTTTTCTGTTCCATATCTTTAATTTGTTTATTCACTCAATTCTGCCCACTCTTCCATCTTCTCATCCAACTCACGTTTGGCAGCTTCATATTTTGATGTAAGTACAAGAATTTTATCGGTTTCAGTTACTTTCCCCAACTCCTCTTCAAGCTGAGAAATTATCCCTTCAAGCTCCTCAATCCTGGCCTCACACTGCTGTATTTTCTTTTTAAGTCTGCTTTTCTCCCTCTCAATCTCCTTCATTTGCTGATAAGAGAGCTGTTTCTCCTGCTTCCCTGCAGATTCTTCCACTTTTCCGTTTACGCCACCAGCAGTTGCATTGCTTGAAACTGCCGGAGCTTTCCTCTCCAGCTCATTCAAATTCTCCAGTCTTTTCCTGGCAAGGAAATCCTGTACACCTCCCAAATGCTCTTTAACCTTACCGTCCTTAAACTCATATATTTTGTCAACCAGTCCGTCAAGAAAATCACGATCGTGGGAAACAATTACCAGTGTACCGTCGTATGCCTGAAGTGCCTGCTTGAGTATATCTTTAGAGATAAGGTCCATATGGTTTGTAGGCTCATCCAGCGCCAGCAGATTATGTGGTTTGAGCATCAGTTTGGCCATTGCAAGACGAGCACGCTCACCACCGCTCAACACAGCAACTTTTTTATCTATATCCTCACCTCTGAACAAAAACGCACCCAAAATATCCCTCAATTTTGTGCGGATATCCCCTACTGCAATCTTGTCCAATGTGTCAAATACTGTATCATTCTTGTCCAGTACATCCTCCTGATTCTGGGCAAAGTATCCCATATCCACGTTGTAGCCAAGACCGGCCTGGCCATCTATCGGGAAGAGCTCTTTGGTAATGATTCTCATAAGTGTGGTTTTACCCTCACCATTCCGTCCTACAAAGGCAATCTTCTCCCCTCTCTCTATGGATATGTTTACTCCGTCAATTATAACTTTGGTGCCGTAGCCTATGGTGGCATCTTTGGCACTGAATACAATCTGACCGCTGCGGGGAGCTGGTGGGAATTTTACACTAAGGGCACTCTTGTCCTCAATGTCTACCTCTATCCTCTCCAGTTTGTCCAGCTGTTTTATACGGCTCTGAACCTGGTTGCTTTTGGTGGCTTTATAACGGAACCTCTCTATGAACTCCTCTGTCTTCTCAATCATCTTCTGCTGGTTCTCGTATGCCGCCAACTGCTGCTGCATCCTCTCAGCCCTCAGCTCTTTATATTTGGAGTAAGGTACTTTATAGTCATAAATCTTGCCTAACATTATCTCCACAGTACGTTTTGTAATGTTATCAAGGAACTTGCGGTCGTGGGAAATAAGTACAATTGCACCAGGAAAACTCTTCAAATAATCTTCAAACCACTCAATGGATTCAATGTCCAAGTGGTTGGTAGGCTCATCCAGCAACAGCACATCAGGTTTGCGTAAAAGCACTTTTGCAAGCTCTATACGCATATTCCAGCCCTGGCTGAAGGTAGAGGTTGGTCTCTCCAGCTCATCTCTCTTAAAACCAAGTCCTACAAGCACTTTTTCAGCCTGTGAACGTACCGGTTCAGCTTCCAGAATGGCAACCCTGTCGTTATATTCATTCAGTTTAACAATAAGATTATTGTATTGCGGAGAATCATAATCTGTGCGCTGGGCTATTTCACTGTTTATCTGCCCAATTTTGGCGTGCAGTTCAAACAATTCATGAAATGCAGTAAGAGCCTCATCAATTACACTCTTGTCTTTAGCGTGCTCCATCTGTTGGGGCAAATACCCAATAGTAAGCCCCGGAGGAACCATAATTTTTCCCCCTGTAGGGGAATTTATACCCAAAATGAGTTTGAGCAGGGTAGATTTTCCCGCTCCATTCTTCCCGACAAGACCAATCCTGTCATTGTCTGTTATATGGAAATTTATATCATTCAGCAAGGTAAAACCTCCGAATGATACATTTACATTATTTATTGATATCACGGCAAACCAAAATGCTTAATTCATATAAACCGTACAATGGCAAACCAACAGCCATAAGGGTAAAAGGATCACCGCTTGGGGTAATGAATGCTGCAAGAACAAGCATTATTACAAAAGCGTGTCTGCGGTATTTCTTAAGGAAACTCTTGGTGAGGATACCTATTTTAGAGAGAATTACCGCTAAAGAAGGCATCTCAAACACCACACCCATTATAAGAATGAGCCAGGTGAACATAGAGATATAAGACTGCAATGAAATCTGGTTTGCAACCTCGTAACTCACCTGATATGTACCAAGGAATCTTAGAGTCAATGGAAAAATAAGGTAATATCCTACAAGTACTCCCAAAAGGAACAGCACTCCTGAAAAGGCAAATGCCGCTTTTGCCGCCCTTTTTTCATTATCGTAAAGTGCCGGCTTTACAAAGCACCACAACTGATATATGATAAATGGGGTTGCAAGTACCAACGAGAGATAAAAAGTAGTGCTGATATGAATGAAAAATTGGGCCGAAAGGTCTATGTTTATCAGACTCAGCTGAAATTGGGGAAGTGTTGGCAAGCCAAGCAACAGCAACGCTTTGTCTATAAGTCTGTACAATATGAAGTCAGAATTTATAGGACCAAACACAACTGTGTCAAACACAAAATCCTTTGCCATAAATATTACGGCCATAAGGGCCACAATAACTATAGCAGAACGGAACAGCACCTTGCGCAGTTCGTCAAGGTGCTCCCAAAATGTCATCTCACCTGTGGCCAATTACTGTTTCTCCTCTTTTTTATCCTCTTTGGTTACATCGGCGTTAATCTCATCCTCAATACCTTTAACGCCATCTTTAAAGCTCTTTACACCTTTACCAATTCCTTTCATAAGCTCCGGAATCTTTTTACCTCCAAACAACAAAAGGACAATCAGTGCAATAACAACCACTTCACCGGCACCAAAACTGCCGAACAAAAGCAAATTTCTCATTATAATTAATTTTAAAAGTATTTTTCCATTATTTGAGCAGCAAAATCGGGAATTCTGCAAGGTCTTCTTGTGTCTGCCTTAATGAACCCAATTACCACTTCACCCTCAGCTACAACCGCTCCAATCTCGGACGGATTTGTTTGGGGATTGCAGGAGCTCTCTTTAAATATCTGAGTCTTTATCTTCATTTTTGCCATTGGCATAGTATCTACTGTAGAGACTATCCTCAATGTCTCCCCCATCCTTGAAGGAGTTTTATATGTACAGAATGTAGAGACTACAGGAAGCATTACTCCATTCCCTTCAATTTTACTTATAGGCAGCCCTATCTCCTCAAGCATCTTAATCCTGCCATACTCAAAATAGCGGATATAGTTTGAGTGATGCACTATCCCCATAAGGTCTGTCTCATAATATCTGATATCAATTGTACACTCTGTCTGTATCATTATCTCTTCTCTTTTAATCTGGCAACAAATCTCTTTGTCTCACCAAGCCATAATACCAATGATGTGCCGGCAACTATCATAACCCAATGTTGCAGGCTTATAGGTTCTGTTCTGAAAAATCCTCCACCAAATTGTATTATTACAACCTGCAATACAAAAATCAGCAGGGCAATCATAAGGAACTGTTTGTTCTCCTTAAGTCTGTAAAAAGCAGATTTGTTGCCTCCCAGTGTTCTTGCATTGAACATATTCCAGAATTGCATCATTACAAAAATAGTAAAGAACACAGAAAGTTCGTAAACAGAAACGTTCCCGTCTTTATTCATCCATACCAGCAGGCCAAGCAATATTGCAAGGAAAATCATTCCAACACCAAAAATATCACGCATCATCCCTTTGGAGATAATGAAGTCATCTATTCCCCTTGGCTTATTCTTCATAACCTCTTTGTAAGAAGGTTCGCTGGCAAGAGCAAGTGCCGCAAAAGTATCCATAATAAGGTTTACCCACAGCATTTGGGTAACTGTTAAAGGAAACTCAATGCCAATGAACGGACCAATTAGTGCGGTAAATAGTGCCACCACATTAATTGTAAGCTGGAACTGGATGAATTTCTGAATGTTCAGGTAAATTGAGCGTCCCCATCTTACAGCTGTGGTAACGCTTGCAAACGAATCATCCAGCAATATAATATCACTTGCCTCCTTAGCTACTGCAGTACCTGTACCCATTGCCAATCCCACATCTGCATAATTGAGCGCCGGAGCGTCATTTGTACCGTCTCCGGTAACAGAAACTACCTGGCCGCTCTGCTGCAGCAATCTTACAAGACGCATCTTATCTGCAGGCCTTGCCCTGGACATCACTTTAATGTTCAATGCAGCTTCAGTAGCAGCTTTATCATCAAGTTCTGCAAAAGCATTTCCTGTTATATGGTTCTTTTCAATTGTATCCCCATCTTTCCACAATCCTGCCTGTCTTGCAATCTCAATGGCAGTTAGGGAAGTGTCACCTGTAACAATCTTCACAGCAATACCTGCCCCAATACACTGGTTCATTGCATCAGGCACATCCTCCCTTATAGGGTCTGCAATTGCCACAAAACCTGTATAATTGAATTTGTTTGCAGCAACCAGTTCTGCAACATCATTATCAGCATCCAAAAGAGGAATATCCAGTTTTGCAAAAGCCAGAGACCTCATTCCCTTCTCCTGATACTCCCTTACTTTACCTAACTCTGCCGTAACATCCAAATTTGCACATTTTGCAAAAATTATCTCTGGGGCACCTTTAATCAACAGCGTAACTTTATCGGGAATATTAAAATCTGCAATTGTTGCCATATATTTTCTTTCGGTGCTGAAAGGCAACCTTTTTACAATTTTATATTCTTCCCGATAATTCTTGTATGAATACCCATTTTCTGCAAGAAAGAGCAACAGGGCACCCTCAGTTGGGTTTCCTACTGCTGAGAACTCTCCATAGGCACCTTTTTCCAAAAATGCTGTTGAATTGAGGGAAATCTCCTTTGCAAAATCTTCATTTGCCTGGCCTGAGAAATGCTGCACCTGCATTTTGTTCTGGGTAAGAGTACCGGTTTTGTCTGTACATATTACAGTTGTGGCACCCATAGTCTCACAAGCGTGCATTTTTCTTACAAGTGTATTCCCAGCAGTCATCTTGCGCATACTGTATGCAAGACTTAGGGTAACACTCATTGCAAGCCCTTCAGGTACAGCTACAACAATTAGAGTAACTGCAATCATAAAGAAACTCAGAAGCAATGTGAGATTGTCTAATGAGAACTCCAATGTAAGGATTCCAAGTGCATAATCTCTTATTACAAGTGCTGCAAAAGTGAGTCCTGCCACTGTAAAACCAACTTTTCCAATAACTCCGCTCAGTTTGTCAAGCTGTTTGTTCAATGGCGTTTTTGCACCGGTAAGTTCTGCCGCCTGACGGGCTGTCTTTCCAATCTCTGTATTGTCTCCTACAGCTGTAACCTCCATTATACCATCACCTTCAGCTACGGTTGTGCCTCTATATATATAGTTTGGAGAATAAGTTCCATTAAACTCCTTTACGGGTTGATGTGTTTTGCGAGATGGGGCTGACTCTCCGTTCAATGAAGATTCGTTTACACTCAGCTCCATTGTGTCAAGAAGTTTGCCGTCTGCCGGAATCTCATCACCCTGGGTAACTATAACTATATCTCCCACCACAAGCTCGTTTTTGGGTACTTGGGTTACAGAGCCGTTCCTGTATACCTTTACAAGTGTGGTATCATTTATCTGGTTAAGGATATCAAACTCTTTTCCAGCTTTGTATTCATTTATAAAAGCAAGGAAAGTGGCAAGAAACACTGCCAGCAGAATTCCCAAGCTCTCTACTATTGAGCCGTGGAAATATCCGGTTATAAATGACAATAGTGTTGCAAACAGAAGCAGTTTTATTATTGGATCATTGAATTTGCCCAATAACAATTTAACCCAACTCTCCCTTGCAGGGGGAGTCAGGTCATTG
>JAZSEZ010000006.1:0-19295 GCA_045531975.1 Candidatus Egerieisoma sp.
GTTGAGACAGTGCTTAAATTTGCTGAGACTACAGGTGTTACATATCCTTTGGCATTGGATCCTGGTGCAGATATTTTTGCAAAATATGCAGTTAGAGATGCAGGTATTACCCGTAATGTACTTATTGATAAAGAGGGTAAAATTGTAATGATGACACGTCTTTACAAAGAGGCTGAGTTTGCTGAGTTGGTTCAGAAAATTGACGAGATGTTGAAATAATTAGAGATTGCTCATTTTTTTGAGCATCTCTTTAGCCCTCTTCAAACGGGTTTTTACGGTATTTAGCTCAAGATTAAGTTCTTGAGCTATTTCGTTATATTCATACTCCTTAAGGAACCTTAAGATTGCCGGTTTGCGGTATTTTTCATCCAGGGAGTCTATCATTCCAATAAGGGTGTGATACTCCTGTGAACTGATCATTTTGTCTTCTGGGGAGTTTTTTATTCCACTTCCTATATTGGCAAAATCCTTTAAATTGTCGGGAGTAAGATTTGCCCCAATGGAGATTTTCCTTTTGCGGGCGTAGTCTATTGCTATATTGCGGGCTATGTTGTAGAGCCAGGTTGTGAATTTGTATTGCGGGTTGTAGGTGTCAAGTGACTGGAAGGCTTTGTGGAATGCCTCCTGTACAATATCCTGCGGCTCCTCTGCCAACTCTATTATTCCTTCTAAATTCTTAAGGATTCCTATGAATTCCTGCACATAAAGGGTAAGGCCCTCCTTGTGTTTGTGCATAAGGAGGGTATATGCATTCTGGTCTCCTGAAAGGGCGGAGAGAATGAGCTCTTTGTCGGGAAACTCACATTTTCCAGTCTCTTTATGTGTCTGTGAAGTCATTGTTCTTTTTTAGTGGGCCTGCAGCCAGTTTGCCCCTTTGTCACACTCTGCAACAAGGGGAATGCTGAGTTTTATTACATTCTCCATCTCCTGGGTTACAATTGAGCTGATCTGATCCACTTCAGAGCCAATTACATCAAACACAAGTTCATCGTGTACCTGCAGCACCATTTTGCTTTGTAACCCTTCTTGCTGAAGACGGCGGTATATATTTATCATTGCCACCTTAATGATGTCTGCTGCACTTCCCTGTAGCGGTGCATTTATGGCATTCCTCTCACTGAAGCTCCTTACAACTGCGTTGCGGGAGTTTATATCGGGAAGAAAGCGTTTGCGGCCGTAAATTGTCTCTACATACCCTTTCTCTTTTGCTGTTGCAATCATATTGTTCATATACTCCTTAACCTTAGGATAGCTTCTGAAGTACTCTTCAATAAGATTTTTGGAGTCTGTTCTGGTCATTCCAAGGCGCTGCGAAAGGCCAAATGCTGAAATACCGTAGATTATACCAAAGTTGGCAGTTTTGGCCCGGCTGCGCTGCTCTTTTGTAACCTCATCTTCAGTTACTTTAAATACCTTGGCTGCAGTGGCGGTGTGAATGTCCATACCTCTGTTGAATGCCTCAATCAGATGAGGGTCTCCACTAAGGTGAGCCATAAGTCGGAGTTCAATTTGGGAGTAGTCTGCAGAAACTATATATCCGTCTGGGGCAGATGGGATAAAGGCTTTTCTTATCTCCCTTCCCCTTTGGGTACGGATAGGGATATTCTGCAGGTTGGGGTTTGTGGAACTCAAGCGCCCTGTAGCTGTAAGTGACTGGTTGAAAGTTGTATGTATTTTCCCTGTTGCTGGATTTATAAGCCCTGGGAGAGCATCGGTATAGGTGGAGAGAAGTTTTTTAATCCCTCTGTATTCCAGTATTTTCCCAACAATAGGGTGGAGCTCAAGCATCTCGTTCAAAGTCTCCTCATCTGTAGGGTAGCTCCCTTTTGCACTCTTCTTTACTTTAGGGTTCAGCTGCAGTTTTTCATAAAGGAGTATTCCAACCTGTTTAGGGGAAGATAGATTTATGCTCTCCCCAGCCAACCCAATAGCCTCAGCTTCTATTTGGGCAAGTTCTCCCGACAATATATTGCTGTACTCTTTAAGTTGTGCTGTGTCTAACTTAACACCGGTATACTCCATATTGGCAAGCACCTCAATAAGGGGAGCTTCAATCTCTCTGTAGAGCTTTATTTGCCCCGCCTGGGTTAGTTCCTCTTCCAGTTTGGTGCGCAATTGGGCAAGCAATGCACATTTGGTACCGGCCACTCTGGCCTCATCTGCACTGATAGCTGCAGCAGTTGCAGGGGCATCAAACATTGAGAACAAATCAGGTTCTGCAGAGGATGCAAAAAGGTCATTCTCCACAGCGGAAGTATCTTCTTGAGGTATAAACTGGGTAATGTCAGTTCCCAAATAGCTCTTGAAGAGAATATCCTCTTTGTGGCTCCTTTCAGGATTTATAATATAGTGCATAAGCTCCATATCATAAATATCCCCTTTAAGAGATATACCTTTGCTCCATAAATCTTTATAAAGCTGTTTGAAATTATATCCGGTTTTGGCAACATCAGGGTTCTCAAAGGTGCTTTTCAGTTCTTTAAGCTCCCCGTCATTCACAACTGCATATATATTATTGCACCCCGCCACAATATCCTTTTCATTAAAGTTGTAAAGGGAGATTTCCGGTGCGGTGGAGGCAATTTTTACAAACTCCTGCACTGTAACCTCCCTTATAGTAGGTATTTGGGTGTTATTTTCTCCTTGGACAGCATCATGTTCTGATATGGGGGAGCCTGATGCAATCATCCCCTCTGGCATCAGCTTCCTTAGGGAGTTGAATTCATATCTGTTGAATACCCTTGCTATTTCTTGAGCGTCAGCCCCTTTAAATGTAATGTCATCCAGCACAAGAGGCAGTTGTATATCTTTTTTTATGGTAACCAGAAAACGGCTCATCTTAATCTGTTCCAGTGAGCTGTTTATTGAATCCTGCTGTTTTTGCGGCAGCTCTGCAACGTGTTCAATCACCCCGTCCAAAGAACCGTATTTGGCAATAAGTTTCTTGGCTCCAACCTCTCCAATACCACGGATTCCCGGAACATTATCTGAAGAATCACCCCAAATTGTAAGGATGTCAATCACCTGTTCAGGTTCACATATCCCGTAGTTTTCACAAACTTCCTTCTTCCCGATAATTTCTACCTCATTTCCACCTTTCCCAGGTTTGTATTGGAAAATGTTTGGTGAGATGAGCTGGCCGTAATCTTTGTCGGGAGTAACCATATATATTTGGGAATTTTCCCCTTCCCACTGGGTTGCCATAGAACCAATCACATCATCCGCCTCATACCCGGGCATCATTACAACGGGGATATTGAGGGCTGCAAGAATCTCCTGCAACGGTTCCAGGGCTGCCTTTACCAGTTCTGGTGCTGCACTGCGGTTGGCCTTGTACTGTGGGTAAGCCTCGTGCCTGAAAGTTTTTGCAGGGGGGTCGAATGCTACAGCTATATGTGTTGGATTCTCTTTGGAAATGAGTTCCAGGAGCATTTTGGTAAATCCGTACAGGATAGATGTATCTTCACCCTTTGAATTTACCATAGGGCGCCTCATAAAGGCATAGTACATTCTGAATATCTGGGAGTGTCCGTCAATAAGAAAAACCTTTTGCATATACCTGTAGGATTAAATGTTGTCTGAAGCAAACCACTCTACGTATGAGGTGGCAGTTTCATAAAGTCTTAAACTGAAAAGCTCTATTTCTGCAGGAAGTTTCTCCTTAAGTACCTCTGCAAAATATGTAATCATATTCTCACTTGTTGGCTGGAAATCTACAAGAATTATGTTGGGATATTCCTGTGCCAGTTCGTATGCAAGGGGTGTTCCCTGGCGCAACAGAAGGGCGTGGTCGAACTTTTCAATAATGTTCTCCTCTACAATCCCCTTAAGCACTTTAAAGTCTACAATCATCCCCTCTTTTGCCGGATCTCCCTCTCCTGTGGTATTGGGTGCCCCTTTAACAGTTACATACAGAATGTAAGAATGGCCGTGAATGTTACGGCATTTCCCATCATAACCGGGCAGGGCGTGCGCCCCTTCATATCTGAACTCCTTTGTAATTCTAAGTACCGCCATATCAAATGTGTTAAAGAACAAATTTAGTTATTTTTAGTTACAATTTTAAATAATGCCCTGGTAAGCCATATTTATACCGGTTGATATAAAAACGTATATATATCCGTTTATTTTTTTAAAGACTGTAATTTATTTTTGAGTTTTTGTTATATTTGTAAGAGAAATACTAAAATTTTAAAACTACGGAATATGCAAGTTGATTTTAATGAATTCCTTTCAAGTAGTGCAAAATGTATGAAGCCTTCTGCCATAAGGGCTTTGTTAAATGTTGTAAACCAGCCGGGTGTAATCTCATTTGCAGGAGGTTTCCCCAATCCAGATACATTTCCAATTGAAGATTTGAAAACCATAATGATGGAGGTTCTTGAAGAGGAGGGAGCCAAGGCGTTGCAATATGGAGGTACAGACGGAAACCACGCATTGCGCGAAGAGCTTGCAAAAAGATATGTAAGGGATGGTTTGGAAGTTGATAAAGAGAACATTATCATAACAACTGCATCGCAGCAGGCTATAGACCTTACTGCTAAAGTTCTTTTGGATCCGGGTGATATTGTAATATGCGGTTTGCCATCATATTTGGGTGCATTGCAGGCTTTTGGTACATATCAGGCAAAACTTGTTGGTGCAGAGAAAGATGAGGAGCTGGAGGCTGTTGTAAGGGCAATGTGCCTGGCAGGCAAGAAACCTAAATTCATATATGCGATTCCAGATTTCCAGAATCCTACAGGCCTTACAATGACCTTGGAGCAGAGACAGTATATGGTAAGGATTGCCCGCAAATATGATATTCTTATAATTGAGGACAGCCCTTATAAGGAGATCCGCTACGAGGGTGAACATATGCCTTATATCTACTCAATGGCACCTGAGAGGACCATTATGTTGGGTACATTCTCAAAAACATTTGCGCCAGGATTCCGTCTTGGATGGATTGTTGCCCCTAAAGAGTTCATCTACAGAATAAATCTTGCAAAACAGTCGGCAGACTTGTGTTCTCCAACATTTGATCAGGCGGTAGCTGCAAGATACCTTAAGAAAGGGTTGTTTGAGAAGAACCTTGTTGGAACAGTGGAGCTTTACAGACATAAGAGAGACCTTACCCTTAAGGCCCTTGAGGATTATATGCCGCAGGGTGTTTCCTGGACAAAACCTGATGGAGGACTTTTCCTTCTTATCACCCTTCCTGAGTGGTATGATGCAAGAGATTTGTTTGAGGTGGCAATAAAGAAGAATGTTGCCTTTGTAATTGGAGAGGCATTCTTCTGCGACGGCAGTGGAAAGAACACATTCAGAATGAATTTCTCATTTATGGATGATGACAGTATTGTAGAGGGTGTGAAGAGATTGGCCTCTGCAATAGAAGAGTTTATGCACAAATAATTTTAATTTTAATATTTGGTATCCCGACAAATGATGTACTTTGTCGGGATACTTCTTTTTATTACTTTTGCACCGCGAAAAAGAACAAAAAACAAAATAAAAAAGAGATAATTATGAGAAAGAAAATTGTTGCAGGTAACTGGAAAATGAATACCACTGTTGCAGAGGGTGTTCAGTTGGCAAAAGATGTTTTGGCAAAGGTATCTGAGGTACCTGCTGATGTTAAATTGGTAGTTGCTCCACCATTTGTTCATATTGCTTCTGTAGGTGATGTCCTTGCAGGTTCTGCAATTGGTCTTTCTGCACAGAACTGTGCTGATGAGGTTAAAGGTGCTTACACTGGTGAGGTTTCTGCTAAAATGCTTGCTTCTGCAAACGTTCAGTATGTTATTCTTGGCCATTCTGAGAGAAGAGAGTATTATGGTGAGACAAATGAGAAACTTGTAAAGAAAATCAATTTGGCTCTATCTGAGGGTCTTGCTCCAATCTATTGTGTAGGTGAGAAACTTGAGGAGAGAGAGGCTGACAAACATTTTGAGGTTGTTGGTGCTCAGGTTAAAGAGGTATTATTCGGTCTTTCTGCTGAGCAGATGAAGAATGTTGTTATTGCTTACGAGCCAGTTTGGGCTATTGGTACAGGCAAGACTGCTACAAGCGAGCAGGCTCAGGAGATCCACGCATTTATCCGTGCTACTTTGGCAGAGCAGTTTGGTGCTTTGGCTGAGGAGATCACTATCCTTTACGGTGGCAGCTGCAAACCTTCAAATGCTAAAGAGCTTTTTGCTCAGAAAGACATTGACGGTGGCCTTATTGGCGGTGCAGCGTTGGTTGCAGATGATTTTGTGGCAATTGCTAAAAGTTTCTAAAAAATGAATTACATAGAGGTTGCAATAGAGATTACTCCGTATACAGAGGAGTATGCAGAGATTGTAATGGCTATGTTGGATGATATCCCTTTTGAGAGCTTCTCTACGGAGGAGCCTCTCCTTAAGGGTTATATTGGGCAGGATAATTTCAATCAGCAGCATCTTAAAACTGTATTGAGCTTCTTTGACGGAGGTTCAGACTTTACTGTTTCTTATACCACTTCATTTATTCAGGAGGAGAACTGGAACCGCACCTGGGAATCAGATTTTGAGCCTATTTTCATAGACGGGCTTGTAACTGTCAAGGCTCCTTTTCATCATAACTTGCCGTTGACAAAATACAACATACGTATTGAACCAAAAATGGCATTTGGTACAGGACACCACCAGACTACCACTATGATGGTAAAAGGTTTGTTGGATTTGAACTCAGAAGGGGAGAGGAGCGGAGAGCTTTGTGGTCCAAACGGCTTGCTTGCAGGTTGCTGTGGCGGCAAAGGTTGGAGAAGTCTGAGAGGCAAACAGGTGCTTGATATGGGTACCGGTACAGGTGTGCTGGCAATCCTTGCTGCCAAAATGGGGGCAAAGAGGGCTGTACACGCAATAGATGTAGATATTGTTGCAGTTAATTCTGCAAGGGAGAATGCAGCCAAAAACAGATTGGGTGCAGCTGTTCATACCTTATACGGAGACGGTTCCCTAATTCAGGCAAACAAATATGACCTTATCCTTGCCAATATAAACAGAAATATCCTTATGCAGGATATGGATACATATTACAGGGGAATGCGAAAAGGGGGAGTGCTTGTGTTGAGCGGTTTCTATACAGAAGATATACCAGTTCTTGAGGAGTGTGCCGTTAAGAACGGTTTCAGAATGTGTATAACCAGAGACATTGACAACTGGGCAAGCATAATTTTGTGCAAAGATTAAATTTTTTCAATTTTTTAGATTTAAAATTTGCTAATATAAAAATTGTTGCTACCTTTGCAATCCCAATACGGACCTGCGGGCGTGGCGTAATTGGTAGCCGCGCTAGACTTAGGATCTAGTGCCGAGAGGCGTGGGGGTTCGAGTCCCTTCGCCCGCACAGGAAGCTCAACTGAAATTCAGTTGGGCTTTTTTGTTTTGTGCAGAATCTGCCCAATTCCTGCACAAACTTCCGTTTCTGAGGGTACTTTGCGCAATCTTAGGGCATTTTCTGCACAATGATAATTTATGTAAAGTCTTTAGAATATTTGCTAATTTTGGGATATCTTAAAACTGTCAAATTTAAATGGGCGAGAAATTATTTTTTCATTGGGAGACGCAGGTGATAGTGATAACTATTGTGTTTGAGCTTATAATGATAGCTTCTGTTGTTTATGTGTGGTGGGGAATATCCTTTAAAGAAAAACTGATGGAGAGTATTGCTCGTGTTGCTGTAATTTTAGTGATCATTGGTGCGAATGTGTCACTATTTACAAAGGTTCCCATGTGGGTCAAATGTGGAGAAGATGGGATCTGCATTCAGAAAATTATCGGGAAGAAAAATATTCCTTATGAGGATATAAATAGTATTGAACTGATACCTCCAAAAGTTATTTCAGGCAGCATAAGGAAAGGTGCAAGCGGGGGTGCTGGGGGATATGTTGGCCGGTTCAAGAACAAATCTTTGGGAGTGTATACAATGTATGCTACAGAGAAAAAGGATTTGGTGCTTGTAAAATGTGGTGAAGAGACTATTGTATTTAATTGTAAGGAGAGGGACAGGCTTGTTGAGTATGTTAATGGAGTAATTGCTCCCAAGACAGTGGCACACTGAAGCTCCGCTACAATTTATTCCAGGGCTAGTAAGTTGCACTACCGGTAAAGAAAGTCTACCGGTGGTGCACGCTAACCCAAGCAATTATTTGCAGAAGTGTTTTTTGAGCACTTCGGCTGATTCGCACATTATGTTGGCAAAAGTTTTGTCGGTTTTGCCGTTGCTGCCGTTGGTCATTACAACCACTCCAAAGTTTTGTTCAGGAAGCCAGAACATTGAGGTGTAGGCACCCAGGGCAAGGCCGTCGTGGCCGGTTACTCTGCATCCTTGCAGATAGTCATTGGAGTTGAGGAGGGCCATTCCATAGGTTTCTCCCGGGTAGTTTGTTGTGGTTATATCTGAGCGCATAAGGGCACAGCTGGTGCTGTCCAATATTCTTACCCCGTCAAGTTCTCCGTAATTCATATGCATCATCATTACACGGGCAAGGTCTTTTGCAGATATTTTTACACCGCCGGTAGGGGAGAATGCTGTTGTGGTGTATCCCATCCGGTAGTTTGCAAGTTCTTCTGCAGGGGCCTGGTATGCTGTTGATGAGCAGATGAATGAACTGCTGGGAAGATTATATTTGTAAATCTTTATGAATTTGGTTGAATCCAAGTCCATTACGTTGTGGCTGGCGTATACTCCCAATGGTTTGAAGATATGGTTCTCTATGTAGTCATCAAATCTTTCTCCGCTTATAATCTCAATTATTGCACCCAATGTGTTGTAGCCCAAGTTACAGTACTGATAGCGCGAGCCCGGCTGGTAGCTGTTCCAGGCTTTTTGCCAGGTAGGGGATACTGCCGGGTTCATATAGTCAAATGAGAAATAGCCGTTTGCATCACTCATACTGGATGTGTGTGAAAGGAGCATCCTTACGGTAATTGGAATTTGGGGAAAATTGGGGTTTCTTATCTCAAATCCCATAAGATCTGAAATGTCGGTATCCAAATTAAGTTTTCCTTGTTCTACCAGTTGCAGAATGGCTGTTGCGGTAAATGATTTTGAAATTGAAGCAATGCGTAAAACATCATCTTCTGCTATTGGAATCTGCTGCTCAAGGTCTTTGTATCCAAATGTGTTGGTGTACACAATTTTACCATCTTTAACTGCTGCTACACACAACCCTACAGCCTGGTGCTTTTGCATAATCTCATTGAATTCTTTGTTTATTTCCTCTTGTGATGATGTAGAGGAGCAGGCTGCGGCCATAATTGCCATTGCCAAAAGAAGAAGTGTTCTCATAGGTTACGGATTTACATTTTGTGCTTGTACAAATGTAAGATACTTTTGAGTAAAATAATAGTTATATTTGTGTATGACTATGTAAAAACAATAAAACTGATATAGCTATGAAAAAAGGTTTGTTGACATTGGTTGTGCTGTTTGTGGCCTCTTTGGCTTTTGGACAGGACTATGAAAAAGGTGTTTTTGTTGCAAAGGCAACAGGTGATACTTTGCAGTACAGGTATCTTACCCCGGAGAATCCTCAGCAGGGCAAGAAGTATCCTTTGATTATCTTCCTGCACGGTTCCGGTGAGAGGGGAAGTGACAATCAGGCGCAGCTGTTCCACGGTAGCGGACAGTTTCTTAATCCTGTAAACAGAGAGAAATATCCTGCATACGTACTGTTCCCACAGTGTCCTGAGGGTGTCCCCGGTGCATATATGCCTCGTTTGCAGACTCTTGTTCCTGCAGATATGCCTCTTGATCCTCCTATTGCTCCAATAGTGGTTACCTTAATGGAACTTATTGATTCTTATATTGCTATGCCAAATGTAGATCCTAAGAGGGTTTATATTATGGGCCTTTCTATGGGTGGTATTGCCACTTTTGATATTGTTGTCCGATTCCCTAAGAAATTTGCAGCTGCAATTCCTATATGCGGTTCTGTAAATCCAAAAAGGCTGGTTAATACCAAAGGTGTTGCCTGGAGAATTTTCCACGGTGATGCAGATGCGGCAGTTCCTGTTGAGGGTTCAAGGGAGGCTTACAAGGCCCTTAGAGATGCAGGAATGAATGTGGAGTATATAGAGTTCCCAGGTTGTACTCATAACAGCTGGAACCCAGCTTTCAACCGTGATGATTTTATGCAGTGGTTGTTCAAACAGAAGAAATAAGTTGGAGGACAAAAGTATGTTACAGATAGGAGACAAGATGCCGCATTTTGAGGTTATGGACCAAAGTGGCAATATGGTAAGTTCCGATAGCTTCACAGGGAAGAAAACCATTATATATTTTTACCCTAAAGACAATACTTCGGGATGTACTGCTGAGGCTTGCAATTTGCGTGACAATTATGATACGTTGGTTGCAGCCGGGTATAATGTTGTGGGGGTGAGCAAAGACAGTGCAGCTTCCCATACAAAGTTTATTGAGAAACACTCTCTCCCTTTTACTTTGCTGGCAGACACCACAACACAGATGCAGCAGGATTTTGGAGTATGGGCAGAGAAAAAACTTTATGGCAGAACTTATATGGGTACCCTTCGCAAAACCTTCATTTTCAATGAAGAGGGAGTTCTTGAGAAGATAATTGAGAAGGTGGATACAAAGAATCACGCTGCACAAATTTTGTAGTATCTGCTTCCCGACAAATAAGGGGTGACCCAATGGTCACCCCTTATATATTTTCCCCAATTGCCACATCATTACCTCACAGCCTTTCTTACCCTTATAACAAACCTGATAACCTCTATCAGCAGATAAAGCAGGGAGATCCACATCAGATATACGGGGAATTTCCCAATTACCCCTATTGCAATGAGGGATGCACAATTTGTATTAAGTGAGAAAACCATCATAAGGAGAATATTCATTCTGTGGGCCAAATGTACCCCAAGTGGGAAGAGGGTCTGTTTGTTTTTGTCGGTTACAGCTGCGGGATAGTTCATAAGGTTGGGATATCTGCAACACAGAACCATCAAAATATAAACAACCACAGCAAAACCTAGCAAAAACAGCAGGTTATACCTGTCTCCCATATTGTCCGGCACACCAGTAAGGAGATTGAAATGGCTTGGAAAATCACACCCTTCCATTCTGCCCCAATAAGTCAGTGGGGCAAAAGCTGTGAGCAATATTACAAGCGATACCTTATTTTGCCAACTTAGTCTCATTGTTTTGTATCGTTTTTTTACCTCTGGGCTTGCGTCCGCTACGGCGCAATGCCTCAGAAATTATCCATTGCAGCTGGCCGTTGGTGCTGCGGAACTCGTCGGCAGCCCATTTCTCAATGGCCTCCATAGTTTCCGTATCTATACGGAGAACAAAACTTTTGGTACTGGACTCTTTTGCTGCCATAATTTTAAAAGTTGTAGGGAATATTATTGATGCAATGTGCCTGTATTTACAACTGGCTGGGCTGCCTCATCTGCACAAAGGACTACAAGCAAGTTGCTCACCATTGCTGCCTTACGCTCCTCATCAAGCTCCACAACCTCCTCTGTAGAGAGTCTCTCAAGGGCAATCTTAACCATTGAAACAGCTCCCTCTACAATCTTCTCACGTGCAGAGATAATTGCATCTGCCTGCTGGCGGCGCAACATTGCTGCGGCAATCTCTGGGGCGTATGCCAAATAGTTCAAGCGTGCCTCCATAATCTCTATACCTGCCATTGCAAGACGTTCGTTCAATTCTTCTTTAAGTTTTTCATTTATTTCATCACCACCTGAACGGAGGGTAACCTCACCATCCTGATTGTTTGAGTTTTCATCATATGTATACATTCCGGCAACCTGTCTTAGGGCGGAATCACTCTGTACAGCCACAAAATCTTCCAGAACTTTCATACGGGTACTTGCTGTAGCCCCAACCACCTCTGGAGAGTCTATATCAAACACCGCTTTGTAAGCCCCTTCCGCTTTAATTTTCCACACATTCACCATACCAATGAGTATTGGGTTACCAGCCTTGTCATTTACCTTAATTGGGTTTACATTAAGGTTGCGGGCCCTGAGTGAGAGTTTTTTGGCACTCATAAAAGGATTCACCCACCAGAATCCTGTGTTGTAGAATGTGCCTTTATACGTACCAAAGAAAAGGAGAACCCTTGCCTCATTTGGCTCAAGCATCATAAATCCGCACAGAATAATGATAAAAACAACAAAAAGTAAAATACCTCCTACAAGGAACCAAGGGATAAACTCATCATTTTTGCCTAACAATACAAAACTGTAAACAGAGCATGCCAAAACAGCCAAAGCCATCAGCAAAGCCAGAAAGCCATTCATTTTCCAACCGGAATAAGTGTAATTTTTCATAATTCAAATATTTAGAAGTTAAACATTTTCCCGATGATTAAGTGATATTATTTTGATATCACAAATATAAACAGCATAAACTGATTTTGCAAGATGTTTTTATAATTTGTAACCGTTGGATACTAATTGTTATGGCCTTAACCCTGATCCTCCCTGCAGGGTAATTGTCTCACCTGTTATGTATGAGGCATCTTTGGAGGCCAGGAATACGCAAGTGCGGCCAATATCTTCTGTAGGGTCTGCAAAGCGTCCCAATGGGATATCCTTTATGGTTTTTGCAAATAGTTCAGGGTAGTTCACTTTCCACTCTTGCAGACTCTCAGTCATAGCCAACGGGCATACTACATTTACCCTTACACCATCCGGACCCCACTCTGTTGCTGCTACGCGTGAAAGGCCTCTTATTCCCTCTTTTGCCGCAGCATATGAGCTTTGTCCCGGCTTGCCGTACAACCCTGCACCAGAGGCAAAGTTAATTACAGAGCCTTTACTCTCTTTAAGATAAGGGAAGCATTCCCTCATATAAAAGAATGTGGCGTACAGACCGGAGAAAACAGCAAGATCAATATCTGCTCTGGTGTGTTCTATAAGCGGTGTGCCTGATTTTGAGACCTGGGCATTATTTATAAGGGTATCCAGCTTTCCAAAGGTTTCTATTGTTTTTGCAACCACCATCTTTACAGCCTCCTCATCTGCTCCGTCTGCCACTAATGGAAGCACTTTTATACCCCACTCTTTCTCCAGTTTCTCTTTGGCTTGTTCCAATCTTCCCATATTTCTTCCAGTAATTACCAGATTACTCCCCTCCCTTGCAAAAGCAGTTGCCATACCAAATCCAATGCCTTTACCGCCACCGGTAATTATAGTTACATTTCCTTCCAATTTTTTCATAATACATCTGTTTTGTAATCAACGGCAATATAACTCTTTTTGTTGATAGCTGCAATACCGCAAAACAGTTACTTAACACGCATGATTTGGGGGATGTAGATGCTTGGAATGGTGCAAAGTATGGTGGATTGTTATAAAAAGAGTAACTTTGGGTAGATTGTGTAATTCAGAATAGTTTATGAAAAGAGTTTTGATATTGATAGTATCTGTTTTGTGTTTTGGGGCTGTTGCTGCCCAAAATGGAGCCGGCAAGTTCAACGGGTTCTGGAATGGGGTGATTTCGGCAGGGGGGCAGGATATAAAGATGGAATTTGAAATTCTGGAACAGGATGGCGTACCGGTGGGCAGGATGAATACACAGGGTATTAAAGGTATTCCGGCAACGGTAAAGACAGATGGTGCGGCTATAGAGATTGAAATTGAGCAGATAGGGATGAAATATTCCGGATTTCTCCTTGGAAACAATATTACAGGAACATTTTCACAACACGGGTTCAATACAGCAATGGTGTTGTATCCGGGCAAGTTAGAGATAAAACGGCCTCAAACTCCCAAAGCTCCATTTCCGTACAAGACAGAAGAGTTAACATTTGAAAACAGGGGAGAGGGGGCAGTGCTGAGCGGAACGCTTACGTACCCTGTAGGGTATGAAAATATGAAACCCAAAAATGTACCTGTTGTGATTATGGTTACAGGGAGTGGAACCCAGAACAGAGATGAGGAGATTTTTGACCACAAGCCGTTTGCTGTAATTGCAGATTGGCTGGCCCGTAATGGCATAGCATCCTTAAGATATGATGACAGGGGGGCGGGCAAATCTACAGGAGACCTCTCAAATGTTACATCGGAGAATTTTGCTGCAGATGCTAAAGCCGGTGTTGAGTTTGTAAGAGGATTGAAGAAGTTTGGTAAAGTGGGTATGCTTGGACATAGCGAAGGGGGGACAATTGCCATTATGCTGGCCGGTGAGCGTGTCCCCGATTTCATTATTTCAATGGCAGGTGTTGCTACCCGGGGATTGGATTGTCTGGTATGGCAAAATGTTGAACTTCTGGCCCAAAAGGGTGTCCCACAACCTATGAGTGAAGATTATGGCAAGGCTTTAAGGGAACTTTACATACAAAAAGATGCTTTGGATGGAAAAGTGGAGCAGCCGGAGCAGTTTGTGGAGGATATTTGCAGAACGGCAGGTGTGTCACTTCATCAAAGTTTGAAGGCAAATCTGGTTACAATTGCCTCTACCCAAAATTTGTGGCTGAACTTTTTTGTAATGTATGACCCGTTAGAGGCTATCGGGAAGATAAAATGCCCGGTTATGGCACTTAACGGTTCATTGGATATGCAGGTGCCTGCCCAGGAAAATCTGAATAAGTTAAGGAATTTGCTTCCCGACAATTCCAAACATTTTATTAAGGAGTATTCTGGGAAGAACCATCTGTTCCAGAGCTGCACAAAGGCCAACTCTTTGCAGTACGGTGAAATAGAAGAAACAATTGCACCTGAGGTGCTGGAGGATATTGTTAATTGGATAAGAGATTTATAGTAAAACAAAACCCGAGATGCCTAGCGGCACTCGGGAACCGGAGTCTGAAAAGTGGTAAAACTCGGAACCCGAGATACCTTGCGGCACTCGGGAACCGAGTTCTACTATTATAGGCTGTCGCCGAAATCCTTGCGGAATTTGTGTACAAGTTTAGAAGGCCAGTCGGTAAGTGGCTCAAGCTCTCCCATAAAGAAGCGAAGTACGCTTGGCTCGTAAGAGAATTTAAGACCACCAATAAGGTGTCTGTTCTCATATAGCCAGGTAAGACGGTCTACTACATATTTTGTTTGTGAAAGGGTGAACACTCTTCTTGGGAATGCAAGTCTCATAAGCTCAACATCTGCAAGAATCTCATTTCCGTTCTCATCCCTTACGCTTGATGCGGTACCGCGCTCCATACCACGAACACCTGAACACAAGTAGAATGCAGCAGTAAGTGCACCTGCAGGGTACTCGTGCTGAGGAATATGGCTGCAGAACTCACCAGCATTAACGTGAGCACCAAGAACACCCGGAGGGGTTACCATTGGAATACCGGCTTTAACAGCACTCTCTACACAATATTTGATAAAATCAACACTCTGGCTGATCATAGTCTCATCAATTGTTTCATAGATACCTACTGACATAGCCTCAATCTCTCTGATAGACATACCACCGTATGTAAGGAATCCCTCAAATAGGGTGATAAGCGGCTCCATCTGTTTGTAGTAATCCTTACGGTTAGTACAGATACCACCACCACGTGAAGAGGTAAGTTTTCTTGCAGAGAAGTAAACGATATCAGCCAGCCCGGTCATCATTTTAATGATGTCTGCCATTGTGTTCTCTTTCCACTCCTCCTCTCTCTGTTTTACAAGGTATGCATTCTCACCAAGCAAGCTGGCATCCAAAACAAGCATAATGCCGTATTTGTCGGCAACTTGTCTTACATCCATCATATTTCTGATAGAGAAAGGCTGTCCGCCAATAAGGTTGGTAGATGCCTCCATACGGATGAAAGCAACATTCTCTGCACCCTCAGTCTCAATAGCCTCTACAAGTTTGTCAATATCAATGTTTCCTTTAAAAGGATTGTCTGATTTAAGGATAAGAGCCTCATCTTTCAAAAGCTCAATAATTTTGCCTCCAACCTCGTTTACGTGGGCAAGGGTAGTGGTAAAGTGGTAGTTTGTAAGTACAGACTGCCCTTTTTTAACAAATGTACGGGCAATGATATTCTCAGCTGCACGGCCCTGGTGTACTGGCAAGAAATATTTTTTCCCAAGTACATCCTCAATACCTTTAAGCAAACGCTCAAAAGACTGAGAACCTGCGTAAGCGTCGTCTGCACGCATCATTGCAGATAGCTGGTTGTCGCTCATAGCGTTAGTACCACTATCTGTAAGCATATCTAGGTATACATCTTTAGTACCAAGTTTGAATGTGTTGTAACCGGCTTCCTTAATTGCATCACGTCTTCTCTCAATAGGAACAAGGTTCAATTTCTGAACAATTCTAACCTTGTGGAGCTCTAGAGGAATATCCTCTCCTGAATAAAATTTAATTTGGGACATAGTTTTATAATTTGTTAGAATCTTTTTACTCTTATGTGGCATTCAGGTTCAATGTTATGCACCTGACAATAATCCTGGTGGTAATCTTCAGCCACCCAGAATTTCCCTGCAGGGGTAACTTTTGTAACCACATCATACCCTTTATCTTTCAGTATCCCGATGATTTTTTCTGCTGTCTGTTTTTCGTCGGGAGTAAGATAGAAAATTTCTGAGCGGTACTGGGGGCCTACATCCACACCCTGACGGTTAAATTGGGTAGGGTCATGTATCTCCATAAACAGTTTCAGAAGGGTTTCATAGCTTACAACTTCCGGATTGTAAGTTACCTCTACAGTCTCTGCGTGTCCTGTTGTATGTGCTTTCACCTCCTGATATGTAGGGTTCCCCTTATCTCCGCCCATATACCCAGAGACCACAGTATCAACGCCTTCCTGTTGCTGCATAAGATGTTCTACACCCCAGAAACATCCACCTGCAAAGTATGCTTTCATTTTCATAGGGGAACAAAGGTAGTAAAAAATTGTAAGTAGAGTTCAATAAGATAAAAAAACGTTATCTTTACAGAAAATCATTAAGATATGAGACCTGAATTTTTAAAAAAAGGAGATACCATAGCGGTAATAGCAATAGCATCTGCGCCATCTGATGAGCAATTGGCAATGAACTGGAAACAGCAGTTGGAGAGCTGGGGCCTTAAGGTGAAAATAGGAAAGAATATAACAGCAAAATATCCTGGAGATTTTGCCGGTACACATCAGCAGAGGGCAGAAGACCTTACAGAGATGCTTTTGGATCCTGAGGTTAAGGCAATTGTTTCAATTAGAGGTGGTTATGGTACAATGCACACTATAAAGAACCTTAATCTTGAGCTTTTTAAAGAGAATCCCAAATGGCTAATAGGCTATTCAGACATTACAATTCTCCATTATGCGCTTCAGAAAATGGGACTTGAGTCTATCCACGGAGCTATGCCTGGAACATTCCAAGAGGAGTTTGACGGTTTCTCCCAGAACTCCCTTAAAGATGCCCTGTTTGGAAAAGTTGCAGCATACACCACAAACCCACACAAATACAATGTAAATGGAACAGCTCAGGGGCGTCTGATTGGCGGTAACCTTACCCTTATGAGAAACCTTGTGGCAACCCCAAATGACCATAATTTTGATGAACCTACAATCCTGTTCATAGAGGATATAGATGAGAGGATGTACACAATTGACAGCAAATTGTGGCATTTGCGCGAGTGCGGTCACCTTGCAAAATGCAAAGGAATTATAATTGGTTACTTTACCGATACCAGAGAGGAAGACCAGTGGCAGAGAGATGTCCTTGACCTTATAAATGAGTATACTGCACCTCTTGGCATCCCTGTAATGTTCGGTTTCCCTTGTGGCCACGAGCACCCGAATGCCAGCATCTACCTTGGTGCCCAGGTTGAGATGTCTGTAAGTGAGAGTGGGGGAGTGCTAAGATTCCTCTAATCCCCTGAGTGAAAAATTATCTTCCCGATGATTACCTGTAAAACAGCAGCAAATCATCGGGAAGAATTTTTTATGGAAGTTATTCTTTCTCTTCAGAATCAACTTTGAAAAGGTCTGTTACCCACTCACGGGCTTTATCATAGTGCTGGGATTCATTATGCCCCTGCGGGTCTGAGAAGGAGATTGCGTGTCCCTGTTGTGTATACTGCTCCGGATAGATTACAACCAGGCTGTTGGAAGAGAAATTTTTGGCCATAAGGGACGGCAATTTCTCAAAGGAGGTATCATAGGAGAGTGATCCCCTACGGGCACAAACTACTACAGCAAGATGCGAATGGTGCATATTGCCCTTTATTTTCTCAAATAAGTTCCACTGCTCCAGAACTGTATATGAAGCCATTCCAGCGAACGGGAGTTTTTTTGCCACCTCCTTTACGTAACCCAAGGTGAGTTCTTCTCCGTAGAAAATAATTCCACAGGCCAATTGTGATGCCATCCTGCCAATGTGGTCAATCCATTTGGTAAAACCTGTTTCATACTCCGCCTTAGGGGGAACTGCCACGTGAATTTTCCTTACAGATGTAGGGGGTATCATATATTTGGCAATCAAAATTTCCTGGAAGCTCCTTTTTATGATGCTCTCTGTAAGATTTCCAAAGAAAGAGTCTATTATATTGGCTTTCCAGTGAAGGCCTATTACCAGATTGGTTGCACGGTACTCCTCTGCGGCGTGGGTGATTCCTGCAGCTACGTTAAGGTCGTAACGGGTAACAGGGGTAACCCTTACATCAGCAGAAGCGGCAATCATTGCAACCTTGTCAAGGTTTTTCTCACCAATCTGTTTCCTCTCCTGTATATTTTTGCTGTCTGTAATCACATTCAGTGCAACCAGCGGATTGTCAAGTTTGCTGTCCCTTATCATTAGGGCCAGGTTAACCAGATGCTCTGTAGTTTCCGGATTGGCCACCGGTATAAGTATCTGTTCAGGCAGTTCGTCTGAAGTATCTTTGGAAGAATTGAAATGAAGCTTTTCCTCCAATGCAAATTTGCGGGCAGAACGCTCTGTAGCCAGTGAACTTACAATGCAGGTTACCAGAATCATAACAACAGTACCGTTAAGTACATCATCATTTATGAGCCTTTCACCGTTTTCCATAATAATCTGATGTCCTACCAGAACTGCAGCAAGTGTTGCCGCTGCAGAGGCGCTGCTCAAGCCAAAAATCATACTCCTCTCGTTCTTCTCCATTTTGAACAGTTTCTGGGTAATGAATGCTCCAATCCATTTGCTTCCTATGGCAACAGCTGTCATAATACCAGCCACTTTAAGGGCTGTTCCCCCGACAAACAGACTGTTAACATCTATAATCATTCCCACACCTATAAGGAAATAAGGGATAAAAATAGCATTTCCTACAAACTCCAGTCTGTTCATAAGTGGCGATACGTGAGGTATGAGCCTGTTGAGTACAAGTCCTGTAAGGAAAGCGCCAATGATACCCTCCATTCC
>JAZSEZ010000032.1:0-10297 GCA_045531975.1 Candidatus Egerieisoma sp.
GGGAATTGTGGCGTTTCACGGACATTTTTCCTGCTTGGCAGCATTTTGTCCGGGAAAATGTTCATTTTGAGGACAAAAGTTACTCTGGCATACCCCGAACTTGCCGGCTGTAGAGTTTCATCCGGGAATTGTGGCGTTTCACGGACATTTTTCCTTCACGACAGCATTTTGTCCGGGGAAATGTTCGTTCCACGGACAAAAGTTACCTTGGCATACCCCGAACTTGTCGGCTGTAGAGTTTCATCCGGGAATTGTGGCGTTTCACGGACATTTTTCCTTCACGACAGCATTTTGTCCGGGAAAAAGCTCGTTCCACGGACAAAAGTTACTCTGCAGTGCAATATAGTGCAATAATTTGGGCACTTTCTGGGCAAAGTGGGGGCGAGGAGGTTTAATTTGTTGAAAATTCAGCAGATAAATTTGGTTAACTGCTGAATTATACCTATTTTCGCGCGCTCAAATTTTTGAGACTATAAATATTGTTTAACCCACTAGTAAGTTAATTAAATTAAAATGAGTAACGAAACTAAAGTAACTGTTGAGGAGGTAGAGGCTCCAGTAGCAGTTGAGACTAAAAAACGCAAAAGCAACGCTTCTGTTGCAATTGACAAATTTGACTGGGATGCATTCGAGCAGGATACTGACTACGGTGTATCTAAAGAGGAAGTAGAGGCTAAATATTCAGAGACCCTTTCTTCAGTAATTGAGAACGAGGTTGTAGAGGGTACTGTAGTAGCTGTAACTAAAAGAGAGGTTCTTGTTAACATTGGTTACAAGAGCGAGGGTGTCATTGCTGTTTCAGAGTTCAGATATAATCCTGAGCTAGCAGTTGGTGACAAAGTAGAGGTATATGTAGAGAACGCTGAGGACAAAAAAGGTCAGCTTGTTCTTTCACACAAAAAAGCTCGTTCACTTAGATCTTGGGATAGAGTTAACGAGGCATTCGATAAAGACGAGATTGTTAAGGGTTACATCAAATGCCGTACTAAAGGCGGTATGATTGTAGACGTATTCGGAATTGAGGCATTCTTGCCAGGTTCACAGATTGATGTTAAACCTATCCGTGACTACGATGTATACGTTAACAAAACTATGGAGTTCAAGATTGTTAAAATCAATCATGAGTTCAGAAACGTTGTTGTTTCACACAAAGCACTTATTGAGGCAGAGCTTGAGGCTCAGAAAGCTGATATCATTGGCAAATTGGAGAAAGGTCAGGTTCTTGAGGGAACAGTTAAAAACATCACTTCTTACGGTGTATTCATTGACCTTGGCGGCGTAGACGGTCTAATCCACATTACTGACCTGTCTTGGGGCAGAATCAACCACCCAGAGGAGGTTGTTGCTCTTGATCAGAAGATCAACGTTGTTATCCTTGACTTTGATGATACTAAGAAACGTATTGCTCTTGGTCTTAAACAGCTTAGCGCTCACCCTTGGGATGCTCTTGATGCAAACCTTAAAGTTGGTGACACTGTTAAAGGTAAAGTTGTTGTTCTTGCAGACTACGGCGCATTCATTGAGATTCAGCCAGGTGTAGAGGGTCTTATCCACGTTTCAGAGATGTCTTGGTCATCTCACCTAAGAAGCGCACAGGACTTCTTGAAAGTTGGTGACGAGGTAGAGGCTAGCATCCTTACTCTTGACAGAGACGAGAGAAAGATGTCTCTAGGTATCAAACAGCTTAAAGCAGATCCTTGGGCTAACATCAGCGAGAAATATCCAGTAGGTTCAAAACACAATGCAGTAGTTAGAAACTTCACTAACTTTGGTGTATTTGTAGAGCTAGAGGAGGGTGTTGACGGTCTAGTACACATCAGCGATCTTTCTTGGACCAAGAAAGTTAAACATCCATCTGAGTTCACTGCAATTGGTGAGAAACTAGAGGTAGTAGTTCTTGAGATTGATGCTGAGAACAGAAGACTAAGCCTAGGTCACAAACAGCTAGAGGAGAATCCTTGGGATGTATTTGAGACTGTATTTACAGTAGGTTCAGTTCACGAGGGTACTGTAGTTTCTTTCAACGATAAAGGCGCAACTGTAGCTCTATCATACGGTATTGAGGGTTTTGCTCCTGCAAAAGCTCTTGTTAAAGAGGATGGTACTACAGCTAAAGCTGAGGAGAAACTTGACTTCAAAGTTGTAGAGTTCAACAAATCAAACAAGAAAATCATTCTTTCTCACTCTAGAATTGCAGAGGATGCAAAAAGAGAGGTAGAAGCTAAAGAGAACAAAGAGAAAGCAGCTGAGGTAGAGTCAACTCAGAAAGCTGTTAAAAAGATCAAAGCCAACATTGAGAAAACTACTCTTGGTGACATTGATGCTCTTGCAGCTCTAAAAAGCGAGATGGAAAAATCTTCAAAATAATTGATGGAATTTTCTTTTATGACAATGGGGACGGCTTCGGCCCTCCCCACTGCCAACAGATACCCAAGCGCTCACATCCTAACGGTTCGTGAGCGTTTGTTCTTGATAGACTGCGGTGAGGGGGCTCAGATGCAGATGCGCAAGTTTGGTGTATCATTTGGCAAAATAGATCACATATTCATTTCCCATTTGCACGGAGACCATCTGTTTGGCCTCTTCGGCCTCCTTTCCACTATGGCAATGAGTGGAAGAGTTGGGGATTTGCATATATATGGCCCAGAAGCTATCGGGAAGATACTCTCTTTCTTTATGGAAAATTTTGGGGAGGGGATAAAATATAAAATTGAGGTTCACCCAATAAAATGCAAAGAACCTGTAAAAATATATGATTCCCGACAGGTAGAGGCTTTTGCATTTCCGCTTGTGCACAGGGGAGAAACATACGGATTTCTCTTTAAAGAGAAAACTCCGCAATTGAATGTGCGTGAACATCTTATTGAGCCTTACCAGCTTTCATTGTATGACATTGCAAGGTTAAAAGAGGGTTCTGATATTGTCCGCACAGCAACATTTATAGATGATGATGGTACAGAGGTGGAATATGAGCAGACTTTGAAAAATGAGGAGCTCACCTATTTGCCTTACAAACCCCGTTCATTTGCTTACTGTACAGATACATTGCCGTTCAAGCGTCTGGCAGGTTGGATAAAGGGGGCAGACCTCATTTATCACGATTCTACATACACAAATGAGTTTGCGGAGCTTGCAAAATCAACATTCCATTCAACTTCCAGCGCTGCCGCTTGTTGTGCTAAAGAGGCGGAGGTTGGCAAACTGGTTTTGGGGCATTACTCATCGCGATACAAATCATTGGATACAATGCTTGAGGAGGCGCAGGAGGTATTCCCAAATACAGTTCTTGCAAAGGAGGGTATGAAATTTGAAATAGAATTGAAAAAATTTAAAGGGTAACATTATGAGAAAATGTACTAGGGTTGTAGTTTGTATTATTGCTTTCTTTTTCCTTGTAGCAGGCAGTGTTGTAAGGTCAGATGCCCAGAATATCAATTCCGGTGGGGCGCAGAAATCTTTGGGCGAGAAGGTTAATAAGCTAGGACAGACAATGTTCTTCATTAACAGGCTCTACTTGGATACTGTTAATATGGATAATCTTACAGACAAGGCCCTGGTTGCCATAATGAAAGAACTTGATCCCCATTCATCTTATATATCAGCCAAAGATATGAAGGCTATGAATGAGCCTTTGGAGGGTAATTTTGACGGTATTGGGGTGGAGTTTGCACTTATAAATGATACCCTTACAATTAACTCAACTATACCTGGGGGCCCGTCGGAGAAGGTAGGCATAAGGGCTGGAGACAAAATCATTAAAGTTGATGATGAACTTATAGCCGGTACGGGCCTTACAATTGAGCGTGTACACGGATATTTGAGGGGGCCTAAAGGCACCAAAGTAAAGGTGTCGGTTGTGAGAAGGGATGTGCCGGGAGAGCTGGAGTTCCTTATTACAAGGGACAAAATTCCTTTGAACAGCCTTGATTCCTATTATATGCTGGACGGGGATATTGCATATCTGAGACTAACCCGTTTCGCTGCAACTTCATTTAAAGAGATGTTGTTGGCACTTAAGGAATTGAATGCTTTTCCAAAAGGTATAATATTGGATTTCAGAGGCAATCCTGGCGGATACCTTGTAGCTGCAATACAGATAGCAAATGAATTTTTGGGCAAAGGGGAGCTTATTGTTTATACAGAGGGGCGTACAGTTCAGAGAATGGATGAATATGCCAACGGAAACGGTTTGTTGAAAGATATTCCGGTAGCTGTACTTATTGATGAGAATTCCGCTTCTGCCAGTGAGATTGTGGCTGGTGCAATTCAGGATTGGGATAGAGGTGTAATTATTGGGCGCCGTTCATTTGGAAAAGGGCTTGTGCAGCAGCAGTTGCCTTTGCATGACGGTTCTGCACTAAGGCTTACTGTTGCCCGCTATCATACCCCAAGCGGAAGGGTAATCCAGAGCCCTTACGAGCAGGGAAAGAAAGATGAGTATTATATGCAGGCAATAGAGAGGTTCAATAGGGGAGAGAGCTTTAGCCGCGACAGTATCCATTTCCCGGATTCATTGAAATTCAAGACTCTGAAACTTGGACGCACCGTATATGGAGGTGGTGGCATTATGCCTGATATATTCATTCCGCAGGACACCTCTTATTACACACCTTTCTACGGGGAAATTCTCCGCAAAGGGCTCCTTACAGATTATATGAATGAATATTCAGACAATCACAGAAATGAGATTCTCCGTAAATACAAGACATTTGAAAATTTTGTTTCAAAATATAATGTTCCCGACAGTGAAATCACTGCTTTCCTTGAGTATTGTGCCTCTAAGGGAGTTGTCCCTGCAGAGGGGGATATGGAGATTTCCGGCGCAGAAATCAGACGATACTTTAAAGGATTGATTATACGCTCTGTGTTCAGCTTCAATAACTTTATTGAGTTTATCAATAGTGATGATCCGGTGATTTTGCGGGCTGCAGAAGAGCTGAAGAAACGGGGTTAGGCCCCGTTTTTTTGTCCGCATACCTTTTTTCTGCCTGAGCGGGAGATGGTGCTCCTGGATGCCAAGTAGCTGAGATATGGGCACAAAAAAAGGGTAAGCTTGATATATCGCACCGCTACAACCGCATACCCTTGCTGTCTTCCGACCCTGGGGGAGTTTTGCAGGAGCTGGTCGTATATGACTTACCCGGGCACAAAGGTAAGAAAATTTATTTATTTGCCAAACAAAATGCGCCAAGATGCATCTCAGGGCGCAAATTTACTTAAGGTATTTCTACAAATGAAAAGGGGAGCAGTTCATTAACAGAATCAAACACCTGTATTCTTGTAGCTGAACCTATAATAATTTTAATTGGTTTTCCGGAGCGTTTCTGACTCTCAACCATCACCTGTACACAAGCACCGCAAGGATAAGTGAGTCCTTCTGTAAGAACCCCATTGCATTTGGCAGCAATTGCTATTGCTTTAACACTCTCTTTGGGATATTGGTGATGCGCGGCAAAAAGGGCAACTCTTTCTGCACACATTCCAGATGGAAATGCAGAATTCTCCTGATTGGACCCGGTAACAACTGCACCATTGCTCATCAGTACTGCAGCTCCAACATTAAAATTTGAATATGGGGCGTAAGAGTTGGCTGTGGCCGCAACTGCCTCTTGAAAGAGCTTTTTATCTTCCATAATTATTCGCTTTTTACAAAGATAATCATTCATTTTATTACTACCTTTGTTTATATGAGAACAAAGGTGATTTTATTTCTGGCAGTGTTGCTGTGTGCAGCAGGCCAGGCTATTGGTCAAAATCTTACCAGAGAACAGTATATAAACAAATATAAAGATATTGCGGTTGGGCAAATGCGCAAGTATAAGATTCCAGCCAGCATAACCATGGCGCAGGCTTGCCTGGAGTCTGATAATGGAAATTCTGCTCTTGCCCGCAAGGCCAACAACCATTTTGGGATAAAGTGCCATAATGGCTGGAAAGGAAAGGGTTACAAGCACGATGATGATGCTAGGGGGGAGTGTTTCCGCAGATATAAAAATGCAGAGGATTCATATATAGACCATTCATATTTTCTTATATCGGGAAGCAGATATAACTCATTGTTTGACCTTAAAATTACAGATTATAAGGCTTGGGCTCACGGACTTAAGGCTGCAGGGTATGCTACAAATCCCAGGTATGCACAGTTGCTTATAGATATAATTGAGGAGTACAGGTTGTATGAGTTGGATGCCCAGGATGCTTATAAGAGGGCTAAAGAGGAAGAGAAGATTGCAAAGAAACTGGAGAAACTGGAGCGAAAAGCAGCAAAGGCAGAGGCAAAAAGCAGGAAGGCCAATGAAAAGCTGCGTAAGTTCAGAGAGAAATATAATATTGCAGATGCAGCTGCTATTGTAGAGAATTTGCAGAACTTTGAGGAGCCTCCAAGGAAAATCGCACAACCAGAACAAAATGAAGTGAGGCAGTTCTATACAATTAAAATTGGTGACACATTGTATTCAATTGCCCGCAAAAACAATACGTCGGTAGAAGAGTTGTATAAATTGAATCCCGGTATAAATGCTCAAGCACTCAAACCAGGTTCCAGAATTAGAATCAAATAAAAGATGAAAAAAACAATTATATATATTCTTGTAGGGGCAGTTTGTGGTGCGGCATCTGTTTTTATCCCGCGTTTTCTGAATGAGTACAAAAAGAGCGTTTCTGAGAAAACCACAGTGTATATTCCTCTGCAGGCAACATATTCCCAGATGCTTGACTCCGTTGCAACAGCAGTTGGGGATATGAAGTCATTTGAAAAAGTAGCCAAAAGAGCCTCTCTTGAGAGCACGTTCAAACCGGGGAGATATATTTTTACTCCCGATAGATCCAATAAAGATTTGGTGAGGATGCTCCGTATGGGTTGGGAAACCCCAATGATGCTTACTTTAAGTGGAAATATAAGGGGATTGGAGAAACTGAGTGGGATATTGGGTAGAAAACTTGCGGCAGATTCCGCTTCATTTATGGAATATTTTACCCGTCCTCAGGTGTGGGAGGAGAACGGTTTTACAAAAGAGACATTTATGTCGTTGATACTTCCCAATACATATGAGGTATACTGGACAATTACCCCAGAAAAGTTTGTGGGGAGGATGAAGAGCGAATATGGAAAGTTTTGGAATGATGAGAGGAAAGCTCAGGCTGAAAAAATAGGTTTGACACCTGTTGAAGTTTCCATCCTGGCCTCCATTGTGTGTGAGGAGACCAATTATGCACCCGAAATGCCAAAGGTCGCCGGGGTTTATATGAACAGGCTCAAGAGGGGGATGAAGCTGGATGCGGATCCTACAGTTAAGTTTGCCCTTAATGACCCGTCCATAAAGAGAATTCTGTTCAGACATTTGGAGGTGGATTCTCCATATAATACATACAAATATGCCGGTTTGCCTCCCGGGCCAATTACAATTCCAAGCATTAGGGGATTGGAGGCGGTTTTGAATTACGCGCATCATAATTATTTGTATTTTTGCGCCAATTCCAATATGGATGGAACACATAAGTTTGCCCGCACACTCTCTGAGCACAACAGAAATGCAAGGGAGTATCAGGCGGCACTCAACAGATTAAAAATAAGGTAGAAAGAAATATGAGAATAGCAGTAGGACTTTCAGGTGGTGTGGATTCAAGTGTTGCGGCTCTTTTGCTAAAGAGAGCTGGGCACGATGTGGTGGCCCTTTTTATGCAGAACTGGCACGACACTACCGGAACCCTTCACGGTGATTGTGAGTGGGAAGAGGACAAGTTTGTGGCAGAGATGGTTGCAAAGAAACTGGGTATCCCTTTCCATTTTGTTGATTTGAGTGATGTTTACCGCCAGAAGGTGGTTGATTATATGTTCTCTGAGTACGAGAAAGGGAGAACCCCTAACCCTGATGTGTTGTGCAACAGGGAGATAAAGTTTGATGCTTTCCTCAAATGTGCCCTTGAACTTAATGTGGATTATGTTGCTACCGGTCATTATTGCAAGAAAGATGAGTTTGTAAATGAGAAAGGGGAGAAGATATACCGAATCCTAGCAGGAGATGATAAGAACAAGGACCAGAGCTATTTCCTTTGCCAGCTTTCTCAGGAGCAACTCTCCAAAGCTCTTTTCCCGATAGGGGATATTGACAAACCGGAGGTAAGACGCCTTGCAAAAGAGGCAGGACTTCCAAGTGCTGAGAAAAAGGATTCTCAGGGAATCTGTTTTGTTGGAAAAGTTGATCTGCCGGTATTCCTGCAGCAGAAACTCAAACCCAAGGAGGGGAATGTAATTGAGATATTTGCAACCCAGCAGGATAGGGAGCCGTATACCACCGCCGCACTTAAAGCAGGGGAGTGTGTGGCAGATTTGGAGGGAAATGTATTGGTATCCTCAAATGTTTTGGGAGTGAATTACAATGATTATACTCCCGATGAACTTAAGCAGTTGGCCCAACCTAATACCTATACCCCAGCAGATGGAAAAGTGATTGGAAAACACACCGGTGCCCAGTTCTATACTATAGGACAAAGGAAAGGATTGAATATTGGTGGGCATAAAGAGTCAATTTTTATTATCTCAATTGATATTGACAACAACAACATTTATGTGGGTGAGGGGCATTCACATCCTGGGCTTTACAGAAAAGGGATTAAGATTGTGAATGAGGAGATACACTGGATTAGGGAAGACCTTGCAATGGAAATTGGCGAGCGCCGCCGCTATATGGTTAGAATCCGTTACAGACAGCCGCTTCAGCAGGCTACACTATACAGGGAGGAGGATGGTTTGTATATAGTGTTTGACAAACCTCAAAGGGGAATCTCTGCAGGTCAGTTTGCAGCCTGGTACACCAGTGGCGAGGAAGAAATGATTGGCAGCGGAGTTATTGCCAGATAATAGGTTTGGGACAGTTCCCTTAGAATGTGAGTTGCAGCCCGTCGTATGCAGAATGGACATTCTCCGGGAGAATTGATTCAAGTTGCCGGTATGTTCCCAACTGATGCGAAAGATGAGTAAGGTAGTTGCGTGGAGCACCTACCTTTTTTATTACCTCAAGTGCCTCAGGCAGTGAGAAATGTGAGATATGTTTCTCTTTTCTTACTGTGTTTATGATAAACAGTTCTGCCCCCTGCATTTTGGAAAATTCCGATACTGGGATACTGCTCCCGTCTGTAATGTATACCAGATTGCCAATTCTGAACCCCAGGATAGGGAGTTTGTAGTGGTATACCCTTATTGGGGTTATTGTAAGGGAGGCAGAAGAACCGTCGGGAAGAGTTTTGGTTATGGTAAATGTCTCCTCATTTATGGTGTGGAGTGTATAATCCGGCACTCCGGGGTATTTGTACTCCGCAAAGGCGTATGAATACTCCATTTTAAGGGATTCCTGTACTATTTCCTCTGCATATATGGGAAATGCCTCCTTACGGAAATAATTGAATGCGCGGATGTCATCAAGGCCTCCGGTGTGGTCTTTATGCTGGTGGGTAAGGATTACTGCATCAAGGTCTGTGATATTCTCACGCAACATCTGCTGGCGGAAATCGGGGCCGCAATCTATGAGTATGCGGAACGCCCCCTCTTCTATAAGAGCGGAGGTCCTCAACCTGTTGTCACGCGGGTCTGAGGATTTGCATACAGGGCAGTTGCAACCAATCATTGGCACCCCTTGAGATGTTCCTGTGCCTAAAAAAGTAATTTTTCCCATACGGCAAAGTTAGATAATTTTCCCTACCTTTGTTCCCTATGAGCAGTGGAAAATTATATCTGATTCCCTCTCCACTTGGAGAGAATAATCCTGAGGAGGTAATTCCCTCTTTTGTGTTGGAGAAGCTCCAGCATATAAACCATTATGTTGTTGAAGAGTTCAGAACTGTACGCAGATATCTCTCCCGTGCAGGGCTAAAAGGGCAAATTGACCAGCTTCAGATGTATGAGCTTAATGAGCATACCCCGGCAGCCCAAATAGAGGGTTATATAAAGATTTTGCAGGAAGGAAATGATGTGGGGCTGATTTCAGAGGCAGGTCTCCCTGCAGTTGCTGATCCCGGCGCACAGCTTGTTGCCCTTGCACACAATTATGGTATTGAGGTGGTACCTTTTGTAGGTCCCTCTTCTTTGATGCTTGCTCTTATGGGAAGCGGCCTTAACGGGCAGTGTTTTGCCTTTACCGGGTATCTTCCGGTAAAACCAGATGAGAGGAAGGCCAAAATAAAGCTTATAGAGAAAGTGTCCGCACAGTTGAACCAGAGTCAGATTATAATTGAAACCCCATACCGCAACGGGCAGCTTTTTGCAGATTTGTTGGCAGTGTGTAGCCCTAAAACGCGTATT
>JAZSEZ010000029.1:0-19561 GCA_045531975.1 Candidatus Egerieisoma sp.
GTACTCGGTGACCGAGTTACATATTAAATACCTGCACTCCAAGCAAATAGTATTTTTAAAATATTACATTTATCACCCATAAATCTGAGTTGGTTCCTATCCTGAAAGGAGGCCCCCATAAAGAGAGTCCGCTGCTTACAATTACGTGGGAATTGGACCATTTGCGGTAACCGTGGCTCTGCTCATACATTCTGTCAACCAGCAAACTCACAGGCCAAACCTGCCCGCGGTGAGTATGTCCACTGAACTGCAAATCCACCCCAAGAGAATCCTTAAGGGCAATTTCCCTGGGCTGATGCTCCATAAGCAGAACAGGCCCCTCTCCCCAAACCGTTGCACTTGCGGTAGCCTTTGCCTTTGCCACCAATTCAGAGACAGAACAGGAATGACGGTCATCGCGACCAACAAGGGTCAAACCACCCGGCAACACCACAACACTGTCCCTCAGCAAAACAATTGGAGTCTTATCCAAAAACTCCCCTATCTGCCCCGCTTTCTGCCCCCTCATACCACTTATATACTCGTGATTCCCCGGCACCATATAAACGCCATAAGGGGCTTCAAGCAGAGAAAGTTCCTCATACATACACTGTTCCTCCACAGGAACAATGCTGTTGTCAATAAGGTCTCCCCCAATGAGAATTATATCGGGAAGAAGAGAATTTATCTGCTGTACATACCTCTGCAGGGACTTCTTATCTGTGGCATACCCCAGATGCACATCACTTACAGCCACAATCCTCATCTTATTCATCGCAACTAATGAGGAATCTGCTTTTTCCTCCCGACAATCATTCTTTTTACTCAGATGAATGGTAATTTCCTCCACTTTGGGATGCCTGTAATTGATATATCCATACAGCAGCAGAGAAAATATCACAATTAAAGCAGGCACTGCACCAAAATTTTTAAGAAAAGGATGCTTGACGAAAATACGCAACAGATCCATCAGCAGCAGTGCCATTACCATATAAAGTATAAACACAAGCCAGATAGAACCGGTATTGTACATTAAGCTGTTTAACCATACAGGCATCTGCACTTCCCTTAAAAACAAAGATAAAAACAGGGCAACTGCCGAAAACCAGAACAGAACTGCAAAAATAAGTTTGAAAGCAAGAATCCCCCTTTTACCAAAGGGCAACAGCCTCCCCAAAAGTTTGAGGAGTTTCACAAAAACATAAACATTGGTCGTAAAATATACAGCCAATGTTATGAATGAAAGTATCATTGCAGTTCTTTCCATATATTTACTCTGCAGGATACCCTATTGGGTGGTACAACAAAGCCACCTTTGTTTCAGGCAATGACAATGCCTCCTGAATAGCCTTAGGATTAATACCACCTGCACAAGCAACTGTTGCCATACCGGCTGCAGAACAATACATATAAATATTCTGGGAAACATAACCTGCATCCATTGCAGCAAATCTGTTGGTTGGCTCCTCACCAAAAGGAGGGAATTTTGATTTGTCACTTACAAGCAAAATTACAGGACTGCACAATGCAGAAGCATTTCTGCCGGCAAACATTGGGCGTATATCTGCTCCACTAACCTGCTCAAGCTCTTCCTCTTGCGGTTTGTAGAAAAATACACCGGAATCATTGCAAACATACAATTCAATATCCTGAGCATTTACTGCCGATGGAGCTGTACGTTTACCATCCTCTCTGTTAATTCCATTTGCAGCCCAAAGAATATCCATAATCACCTCATCTGCAACCACTTTTGTAGTATCAAACTGTCTGATTGATTTTCTGGTTTTAAGAATCTCTGTAAGAACTTCAACCTTATCAACCTCTACTGGTTCAGCCTGCTCTTTAGCAGGAGAACAAGCAATAGCCGCCATCCCTAAAACAGCAGCACCAATAGCATAAAGAAAAATCTTTTTCATAATATTCATTTTTTAAATACGTAAAATCATACCCATTACAAATATAAAAAAGTTTTTAATTGTGACGTTGTCCTAATTTGCAATTACCTATGTAAGAGGTAATTAAAAAACCGGGGTAAAAATACCCCGGTTTTTAAAAATGCTGGAAACCAGTATTTTACAAATTAGGACAACGTCACAATTTTTTTAGGTAAAATGCCCGGATTTGTTATATCTTTGATAAATAAATGAAGTGCTATGTTCAGATACGGGTTCAAAAAGAGGCTATTTGAGTTGGGAGCTGATTACGGGGCGTCTGTGTTGGCTGCGGTAAGTGGCGGGGTGGATTCTATGTGTATGCTGGATGCGCTCATTCACAGCCAGTTGGATTTAAAGATTGCTGTTGCCCACGTAAACTTCAATTTGCGCGGCCAGGAGAGTGATGCAGATACCCGTATGGTGGAACAATGGTGCGCGGAGAACGGGATTACCCTTTTCCAGGAGAGTTTCAATACAACTGAATATGCACGGGAGCAGGGAATCTCCATTGAGATGGCTGCACGTGATCTCCGCTACAACTGGTTTTACACCCTTATGCAAGAGCATAACTTTGATTTTCTGGCAATTGCGCACAATGCAAATGACAATGCAGAGACCCTTATGCTAAATCTCACCCGCGGCTGCGGATTTGAGGGAATTGCCGGAATAAGGGAGAAAGTGCTACTGGAATTTGCGGAGCCTGATGGGGCCGAGGAAGGAACTGAGGCAGCTCACCCCGCACCACAACAAAAGCAACAATATATAATCCGCCCTCTACTTTCATATTCCCGACAGCAAATTGAAAAGTATGCCCTTAAATTTAAGGTACCATACCGCACCGACAGCACTAACCTGTTGAGTGACTACTCCCGCAACAGAATAAGGAATGAGGTATTTCCTCAGCTGGAAAAGATAAACCCCTCTGTAATAGCAACTTTCAACCGTAATATAAAGCATTTCCAGCAGGCGGGAACAATCCTGCAAAAAGCAATAGAGGAGAAATGCGCACAACTGTGCAATGAATTCACAGATTTTCAGCAGCTGCTGGAGAGCAAATTTGCACATACAATGTGCGGGCTGAATCTCAGATTCAACAGGATAAAGGTGGAGGGAACTGTTCTCTCTCAAATATTATGCATCGTGGAGATTCCTCAACTTATAGCTGAACCTGAGTGGGAGTTCTGGGTATATCAGATTACTGCACCTTATGGCTTCTCCCCTGCCATTGCAGAGAATATTTGCAAGGCACTTGTGGAAGAAGAGGGACCTAAGAAATTTTTGTCGGGAAGCGGAGAGGTTATTGCAGTGAAAGAGAGGGGTTTGCTAAAATTTTACTTAAATGTGGTTGAAGCAAATCCTTTGCAAATTGATACAACTGTTATTTCCAGGGAAAACTGGAGAACAAGAAAAACTGCCGATGAACTTTGTCCTACCCTCTACCTGGATGCGGCCAAATGTGAGATGCCTCTAAGTGTGCGGATTGTAGAACCAGGGGACAGATTTTCTCCTCTTGGGCTGCACGGCAGCAAAAAAGTAACTGATTATCTTACAGATATAAAGTTTGAAAACTTGCACAAAGGAAATGTGCCTGTAATGTGCGATGCTTCCGGCAAAATTGTATGCATCCCGGGTCTGCAGATTGCAAATTCTGTAAAGGTTAAAGAATCTACAACTGAAATCCTGAAGGTACGGGTGCTGTAAAAGCTAAAGCCCGCCTTAAGACTCTTAACCTTCCCGACAGATATTATCAGATAAATAACTTATAAATCAAACCCAAAAGGCAGAGGCGCTGTAATCTGTATCACCTCACCGGTGACAGGATGCTTGAACTGCACACTCTCTGCGTGCAGCATAAGTCTTTGAGCCGGTTTCCCATACAACAGATCCCCCTCAATTGGAGTATTCAACCCACGCGGATGGGCCGAATGTACCCTTAACTGGTGAGTGCGACCTGTAACGGGATAAAAATTTATATAGGTTTTTCCGTCAGCAACTCCAGTTATTTCAAAACGGGTAACAGACTCCTTACCATTTTCAAAATCAACTATTTGTGCCGGCCTATGAACATAATCTGCCGCCAACGGCAAATTGATTATCCCTTTTGTTGCACTCTCCCACACAACACCATCTCCACTATTCACTTCAGTTGCCGCAAATTCCCCATTTTTCCCAAACTGTCCATTTGCTGCACACCCATCCAGAACCGCCACATATTTTTTCCTCACCTCCCTTGCCGCAAACTGCCTCTGCAACTCCTTATAAACCGCCTCATTTTTTGCCACCAGCAACACCCCCGAAGTATGCATATCCAACCTGTGAACTACAAAAAATTCCGTCCCCCGCTGTGAATTTTCTGCGCGGAAGCCTGTCCCCGACTTTCCAAGCAACTCGGGAACCGAAACACCATTCAAAAAATCGCACTCACTAAAATACTCATTATTCTGAATATCAAGCGTTTTATATGTAACTCGGTCACCGAGTACAGGTACACTCGAGGACCGAGTACAGCTATATTTTCCAGGCACGGAGAGAATTCCGGAAGGCTTGTTTACTGCCAACAAAAATTGGTCTTCAAAAAGGATTTCAAGCTTAACTGCAGAGCTGGAAGAACCGGTAGAGCCGGAAGAAGAAAAAGAGCCGTAGGAAGCATGTACACCTGCAGAATCTACTGGGAGTCCTTGAAGCATAAAACCAAGTATTGGGGCACATTTGCCTTTGCAGGAAGGATAAAACTCCCCGTGGCGGCGAATCTCGCCAACAGGGGAAGCTCCCCACCAGAATTCACCCATAGCAACAGGGCGCAAGCCGTGTAAATACGCGTATTGCAGCAACTTGGGGGCAGCACACTCCCCCGCCCCTCCCGGAGGAAGAAT
Source organism: Candidatus Egerieisoma sp. (assembly GCA_045531975.1). Lineage (GTDB taxonomy): Bacteria > Bacteroidota > Bacteroidia > Bacteroidales > UBA932 > Egerieousia. Next base: position 4,787 of record JAZSEZ010000029.1, read on the forward strand.
ATCCCTTCCGGAACGTTCAATTTCTTCCCGATAAAACTCTCTGAATATATCCAACAGGTCTTTCTGCTCCCCAAGAGCATTCAAGAATGTAAATTTCCTGAAAATCTCCTCCTGCAAAGCAGCAGACTTCTCCTTACGTAACCTCTTAAGCTCTTCAAGTTTCCCTTTAAGGTAATCCAATTCTCCATGCAAAGGGGAAACCGCCTCTTTAAATCTCTTCTCAGCCCTTTTAATTTCAGCCTTCTGAAACTGGCTCTCCTTATTCATTCTCTGCAGAATCTCCTCCCCCATTACAACTCCATCTGCTGCAAATTGCCTCCTCAAATCCTCCCTCTTCTCTTTTCCAATCCGGTATGTCTCCTTCAACTGAAATATCTCACACTCATACTCCCTCTGCAACTGCCCAATCCTCTCCACAACTGCGCACATCTGCTCAGAAGATTCCAACAAAGCAATCTCCCTGTTCAGGGCAGAAATTTCCCGCTCACCAACCTTGAAAAATTCATCGGGATTAAGAAGGTCATACACCGGGGGAACAAAAAACTCAAAATTGTTCCTTCCCTGAAGGTTCCCAGAAAATGCTGCAAGATACCCCAACTCCCCCTGGGAGGTTTCAGCTACCAGTACCCCAAACATCTTACCCTCAGAGAGTTCTGTCTGCCACTGTGGTTGTTGCAAAAGATACTCCTGAACATATGAGGCCGCCTCCCTGCACAATTTGTGCGGAATATAACTGAACGGATTTGTAAATTTCTCAGGAAGCTGGTTTCTTACCTCCCCGGAAATTTTCTCACCAGTGGAGACCAAAAGATTCTGCAACATAAAAGGCTAAAAATTCAAAGCAAGAGAGACTCCGGCCGCATTGCCGGTATAATATGGGATTCCCACTAAAGCCGTATTTTTTTTACACTTGAAAATCTTATCAAACAACAGATCCTGCACCCACGGATATACCCAATAGGCAGCTTTTGTGCACAATATACCAAAACCAGCCCCCGCAAGCACATCGGTAAACCAGTGCTCTTTATGCTTTATTCTCGCTAAAGCAGTTCCTGTAGCAACAGCATATCCTGCAATCCCAATCCACGGTGAGGTATCTTTGTATTCCATCCTAAGAAACTCGGCAGACATAAAGGCCGTTGCAGAATGGCCGCTTGGGAAAGAGTGATAGCCATTCCCGTTGGGGCGCTCAACTCCGGCAATCTCCTTCATCACTTTAACTGACACAGCCGTAAATGCAGCCGAAATTGCCAATATAACAGTTGCATCAAGGTATTCGTGTGTACTCTGCACTCCACTCAAATTAAGCAGATAGTAACTTGCAGCCGGAACATATTGAGCAATATCTTCTGCAACAATGTGATCCTTATGAACTTTATTGAATCCAAAATCAAATTCCTTAACTGCATCTATTTGCATTCCTATTGCACCCGCTCCCACCAAAACAGTTGGGGCAATAAGCTGCTGAGGCTTGAATTTATAAACAGACTCCATTGCTCCCAAAGAATCTCCCAAATTCTGAGGGTGTATCTGCTCTTCGCACAGTTGCTGAGACTGCCACAACTCCCCTCCCTGCTGTGGGTAGCTCTGTGACAGCGATTGTGCGCACATTGTCACCGGCCCCATCTGCACCGCAAAAATTAACATCAAAAAATATACAACAAATGCTCTCATAACTCAACAATTACTCCACAAAGTTACAAAACATTCCGGAACTCGGTCCATATTCTGGAAGTCGGTCCCCGAGTTACATTTCCATTCAGGAATCCGTGCACCACTTTGAAGGCAGCCAGACCGGATCTGGGCACCATATCTTGCGCAGAATGCTCCCCCAAGGCAATCCGAGCCCCACTGGCCAACACACCATATCTTGCGCAAAATGCTCTGTGCCACAAATCCTGCCCGGAGGGAAAAAATTTGTCGGGAAGAGAAAAGTATTTGTCTGTAAAAAATATTAGGATGTAAAAAACTATATTTTTGTTAAATTTGTTTTTCTAAGGAAATAGGGGAAATTCCCCCAAATATTCGGATTTATGGTATTTACAAGTGAAAATATATTGTTGTTGGGAGCGGTTCTGGTTTTTGTAAGTATAATTGTAAGTAAAACGGGGTTCAGGTTTGGTGTGCCTACATTGTTGCTGTTCCTCCTTACCGGTATGCTGTTTGGCAGCGACGGGTTCGGGTTGCAGTTCAATTCTCCCAGAAGTGCCCAGTTTATTGGTATGATTGCCCTGAGTATCATCCTGTTTACAGGTGGTATGGATACCAAATTCAATGAAATTAAGCCAATTGTTGTGCCGGGACTCATCCTTTCCACGCTTGCGCTGCTGCTTACAACAGCCCTGACGGGGGCATTCATTTTCTGCCTTGCAATGATTTCCGGAATGAATGTAGAAATGTCTATGCTAACCGCATTCCTGCTGGCGGCCACAATGTCATCAACAGACTCAGCCTCTGTGTTCAGCATCCTAAGGTCACAGAAAATGCAGCTCAAACACAACCTTAAACCGTTGCTTGAGCTTGAGAGCGGTAGTAATGACCCTATGGCATATATGCTTACAATAATTCTTATTCAGGTAATCCAATCACCTGGTGAGATTAACGGCTGGGATATAGCACTTGACTTGCTTAAACAATTCGGATATGCAATAATTATAAGTGTTATTATAGGTAAAGGTATTGTGTGGCTTATGAACAGGATACAGCTCTCAAATACCGCATTGTACTCTGTAATGCTGCTGTGTATTGTATTTATAACCTTTGCCATAACAGATATGGTTGGAGGTAACGGATACCTTGCAGTATATATTGCCGGACTTGTTGTAGGAAACAGTAAAGTATTGCTAAAGAGAGAGATGAGCCTGTTTATGGACAGTCTTACCTGGCTGTTCCAAACAATTATGTTCCTCACTTTAGGTTTGCTGGTTAACCCTCACGAGCTTAAAGGTGTTGCCCTTGCAGGACTTCTTATAGGATTGTTTATGATGTTCGTAGCCAGACCTTTAAGCATATACACCTGTCTTGCCCCATTCAAAGACTTGCCCCTTAAAGCCCAAACCTACATTTCCTGGGTGGGATTGCGAGGTGCAGTACCAATAATCTTTGCCACATACCCTGTTGTTGAAGGCATCCCCGGTGCAAATATCATCTTCAACATTGTATTCTTCATCACCCTGCTATCTCTGATACTTCAGGGAATGAGCATATCGTGGTTTGCAAAAAAACTCCACCTTGACCTCCCTCCAGAGCCTGAAAAAGAGTTTGACATTCATCTTCCCGACGAACTTAGCAAGTCTCTCACAGAGGTTACCCTTACAGCCAAAATGCTGCAACACGGCAACACCCTTGCCACAATGAACATTCCAAAAGGGCACCTGGCAATGATGGTTAAAAGGGATGATGAGTACCTGGTGCCAAACGGCAAGTTGGAGCTGTATGAGGGAGATGTACTGCTGTTCATATGTTCAGAAAAACATTTACCTGAGAATTAAGTATTTAATATGTAACTCGGTCACCGAGTACAGCTACACTCGAAGACCGGGTACAGCTACACCCGGGGACCAAGTACCAATTTAGAGTATGAAAAATATTCCGTTAAAGATAGTTTTTGAGGATGAGCACCTTATTGTAATTGAGAAACGGGAGGGGTTGCTTTCGGTGGGGACTGCCAACGGCAGAGGGCACAACAGCACAGATGGCAGGGAGCAGATAACCGCTCACTCATTATTGAACAACTATGTAAGGAATACAGCCCCCAGGGGGAGCAGAACATATCATAACAACAGAACCCAACAGCCGCTCCGGGCACAGCAGCAAAGATTCCAGCAGCCCAGGATCTACATTGTACACCGCCTGGACCGCGAGACCAGCGGCCTTATGGTGTTTGCCAAAAGTGAAGAGATAAAAAGGGCTATGCAGGATAATTGGGATGAGATTGTTACCCAAAGGAAATATGTGGCAGTGGTTAACGGTATTCCGGAAGTGGAAGAAGGGACGTTCCGTAGCTGGCTGAAAGAGAACAGCGCATACGTAGTTTACTCATCTCCAAAAAACAATGGCGGGCAGCTTGCCATAACACACTTTAAAGTACTGGATTCCAACCCAAAACTGCGCAAGAGCCTTATGGAGTTTGAGCTGGAGACAGGGCGCAAAAACCAGATAAGGGTACACGCCCAGGAGATGGGGATTCCGCTATACGGCGACAAAAAATACTACGGAGAACACCCTGCACTCCTTGCCGAAAATAAAAAAGCGCGCAGGTTATACCTGCACGCCTATACTTTGAACTTTATCCACCCGGTAACCGGCAAAGAGATGAGATTCTCTACCGGAATTCCCCGCCATTTTTCTGCCGAAGTAAATACCTCTAGGGAAAATGTTCAACCCGTTGGAAAAACTCCCGCTGAAAAAACTCCTGCTGGAAAAACTCCCGCTAGGAATAAACCTGCCCAAAAGGGGTCTGTCGGGAAGAAAAAAGTTTAATTATTTCATGCTCTCAGCTGCCTTGTTGAAAATTGAAAGTCCAGCGTCGGTAAGAGGGTGTTTCAAAAGGCCCTCAATTGCAGAAAGCGGACAAGTTGCAACATCTGCACCAGCCTCCAAACAAGCAACAATATGCTGGGTGTGGCGGATAGACGCTGCCAAAACCTCAGTACCGTAACCATAATAGCGGTACATATCTACAATCTTGGAAACCAAGCCAATACCATCCTCGCAAATATCATCCAAACGACCTACAAACGGGCTAACAAAAGTAGCACCAGCTTTAGCAGCCAAAAGTGCCTGACCTACCGAGAACACCAATGTACAGTTTGTAGCAATACCTTTCTTTGAGAAATATTTCACTGCACGAATACCGTCTGCAGTACAAGGAAGTTTAACTGCAATTTTAGGATCAATTGCTGCAAGTGCCTCGCCCTCAGCAACCATACCGTCAAAATCATTGGCAAAAACCTCTGCACTAACCGGACCGTCTACAATTCCGCAAATCTTCTTGTAATGAGCGTGAATCTCCTCAGTACCTTTAACACCCTCTTTTGCCATAAGACTTGGATTAGTAGTTACACCATCCAAAATACCCATATCCTGAGCCTTAGCAATCTGCTCCAAATTGGCAGTATCAATAAAAAATTTCATAAACCTAAATTTTTATAATTTTATAACTCTGTTATTTTCAAGCAAATACTTTTCACCGCTCAAAGAACATACCGCAACTTTTCTTCCCGATAGCCCTTCTTCCCCCACAAACTCCAATTTTGCCCCCATACGGCTCATCCACCCAATTTGTCGGGAAGGATTTCCAACCACAAGTGCATAAGGCGGAATATCCTCAATCACAACCGCTCCAGCCCCTATGAAAGCATACTCTCCAATATTATGTCCGCAAACAATTGTTGCATTTGCCCCAATTGACGCCCCATTCCCCACGTGAGTTTTCTGATACTCACTTTTACGGTTCACAGCACTGCGGGGATTTACCACATTTGTAAAAACGCAACTTGGTCCAAGAAAAACATCATCCCCACAAGTAACTCCAGTATAGATACTTACATTATTTTGCACCTTACAGTTCTTCCCCAACACAACCCCAGGCGACACCACCACATTCTGCCCAATATTGCACCCCTCTCCCAGCACCGCACCATCCATAATATGCGAAAAATGCCATATCTTACATCCATTGGCCACAACCGCCCCCTTATCCACCACCGACGTTGGATGTGAAAAATACCCTTTATTTTTCTTAAACCACTGAAACATAATAATTTAATATGTAACTCGATCCTCGAGTACACCTGTACTCGGTGACCGAGTTACAAAAGTAATCAAAAAAATTGAGGTGGCATATTTTTGCCACCCCAATCAAAAAATACACTAAAACTAAATAACAAAATGTTCACTCTATCAGGTTCTCGGTCTTATAATTTCTGAAACAATATACCCAAGCAACTGTATTGCCATATAATCTAGAAATATTTGATTACCAGCTCTTCCTGAGAAGCCAGCAAATAAATCTCAGGACTGGAAATTTACTTACAACAAATCTCTATAATCTTCAGATGAATGTTTCTTCTCGTGGGTAAGAACTCCTTTTGCGTTAAAATAAAGTTCCCTCTCTGTCTTACCCTGTTTAACCTCCAAAATATAAACTGCCTCTTTACCGTTGCGCTGCACTATATCCACATCATCAACTTTCCATGTACCATAATTGCTGGTAGTAAAGCCGTGTTGAACCGCATTTGGCAACATAGTATAGGTAGCCTCAATAACTGTCATTCTCCAATTGGCACCAGAATCAAACCACGCCTCCATTTCATACAATACTTCCGGTGTTGCACCGGGGGTTCCCAGCTCTACATATTGTCCGTCACCCATCGGAGACTTGAACTCTGCCACATAATACCGCCCCAATTTGTCCCACTCAACACCCTTTGCCAGTGGGAACTTCTGCTCAAATGCATTAAGCACACTAATATCTATTTTCTGATTGTCATCTGTACCATCTTCACAAGCACACAACCCAACAGAAATAAACATTGCAAAGAAAAATAATGCTATTGCCTTCATAACAAAACATTTAAAAATACAACTTAACTACTTTAAAACACCCATAAAACAAATTCAAAATAGGAAAGTTTAAAATGTAACTCGGGGACCAAGTACAGGTACACTCGAGGACCGAGTTACATACTAACCCCCAATCACCCAACGTTTTACATTTTATTTTGAACTATTATCTTCCAGAAACGTTTTAATACCGAACAATGCAAATAATAGTTATAGTTTTAGGTTAATTGGAGAAATTCCCGGTATCCGAACTGAGCACGGTACCGGGGATTCTTCATTATATCCGCTTTATATCCGCAAAAATTAGTACCTTTGGTAAGTTAAACGAAACAGAATAAAACTTACATATATGGCACTAATCAAAAAAGATCAGAAGTACAAATGGGAATTTGAAAATATTGGTGGAACATCAAGAGTAAAAATTTCCAAAGGTGAAGATATTGAGCACCTTGCAGAGTTGGATACCAAAATGTGGACCGTACTGTCCTGCCCTATCACCGGTCTGGAGATAGATGACAAGAGCCTTGCATATATGGATTGCGATGCAGACGGAAAAATACGTGTGAACGATGTAATATGCGTATCAAAATGGATTACTGGTGCACTAAAAAATTCCGATTTGCTACTTGAAGGAAAAGACAACATAGATGTTGAGCAGATAAACACAGAAAACGAAACTGGTGCAAAACTGTACAAATCAGCAAAACAGATACTCCAAAACATTGGAAAAGAGGGAAATAATATATCATTGGCAGACACTGCAGACATTGCGGCAATATTTGCACAAACCCGCTTCAATGGGGATGGCGTAATTACTGAGGCAACCGCAGAAAACGAAGAGGAAAAAGCAGCAATTACAGCAGCAACCGCAACCACAGGAGGTACTCCCGACAGAAGTGGTGCTCAAGGAGTTAACGCCGCACAAATTGAAGCATTCTACGCAAATCTTGCAGCCTATTCAGAATGGAACAAAGCTGCAGTGGCAGCACCTTACGGAGAGCAAACAGACGCCGCAATTGAGGCATACAACGCATTGGATGCAAAAATCAAAGACTTCTTCATGCGTTCAAAATTGGCCTCTTTTTCTCCCGACAGCACATCGGCACTTGACGTTCAAACATCACGCATAGAAGCAATCAGCAGTGAAAATCTGCAGGGAAAACAGGAAGAAATAGCAACATACCCAATTGCCCGTATAACCGGCAAACCGGAAATAGACCTTGCAGCCCCTATCAACCCAGCCTGGGCAGACAAATTCAACACACTTAAATCAATAGCCATTACTCCCGACAAAAAAACTCTGACAGAAGAGGATTGGGGAGCAATAGGTGCACAATTTGCAGCATATACAGCCTGGAAAGGGGGAAAAGCAGGAGCTGAAGTAGAAGCATTGGGAATTGACACTGTAGAAAACTTGTTGAAACAGAATAAAAAAGAGGCACTTCTGGCACTTGTAGAACAAGATTTGGCACTAAAAGAAGAGGCAGAAAACATAGAGATGGTAAACAAATTCCTTTACATCTTAAGAGACTTCTACAGATTGCTGAGGAACTTCATCACTTTCCACGACTTCTACAACAAAGACAAGAGTATCAGTGCCATTTTCCAGAGCGGAACACTTATCATAGACCAGAGAGCCTGCCGTTTCTGTATGAAAGTGAGCGACATGGCAAAACACAACGCATCTGCAGCCACAAGTGGAATGCACTTGATCTATTGCGACTGTACAACAAAGAGCAACCCTGCAAAACTTCAGATTGTAGCTGCAATTACAGTTGGTGATGTGGGCAACCTGATTGTTGGCAAAAATGCGGTCTACTACGATAACGCCGGCGTAGAGTGGGATGCTGTTATTACCAAAATAATAGACAATCCAATAAGTATTGCCGAAGCTTTCTGGAGCCCTTACCGCAGAATGGCTACAGCAATTGAAAACCTTATAAACAAGAGTGCTGCAGAAAAAGATGCCAAAATTATGGCTGATGCAACTGCAAAAATTAATGCAGCCCCAGCATCAATTCCAGCACCTGCAACTGCTGATGGTGATGCCGCCAAAGCTGCAGCAACACCGCCATTTGACATAGCAAAATTTGCCGGTATTTTTGCAGCAATAGGTATGGCTGTAGGAATGATAGGTACAGCGCTGGCCTCCCTTGCAGAAGGAATATTTTCACTTGAATGGTGGCAGCTTCTACTATCATTTGTAGCAATCCTGCTTATCATCTCAGGTCCTGCAATGGTAATGGCTTGGATGAAACTCCGCCGCCGCAACATTGCCCCACTATTGAATGCAAACGGATGGGCAATAAATGCCAACTCAAAAATCAGCATTCCATTTGGCGAAACCCTAACAGATACTGCCAAATATCCTAAACTAAGACTTAAAGACCCATACGCAAAAACAGGAATGGCAACCTGGAAAAAGGTACTCATTACCATTTTGGTTCTTGCTGCCGCAGCAGCTGCCGTATGGTACTTTGATCTACTTTCTTACATCGTATAACAGCGTAAATTATTCGTATAATCAGCCCTGTACACCATTGTACAGGGCTGATTTCATTACATGACCCTACGGATGTAGTGGGATGATTTCCAAGAAACCCGTGGGAGACTTCCAATTTATATCCGGATAATTTTTCTTAAGAAAAGATAAATTTTTCAGGATTCCTTAGAATTTTCTTTTTCAGGAGTTGGATAAAAAACGGGGAAGATATTTTTGCACAAAGGCCAAAAGAGGAAGCTAACAGTGTAAAAATATTTTGAGTATGAAAAAGAAACTAAATTTCTGGGCAGCAGCACTTGCTGCAAGTATGCTTCTTGGGTGCTTTGGGTACGAGCAGCCAACAGATGAAGAAAAACCCTATGGAGAAATTCAGAATGTAACATTAGATGTAAAATTCAGACTGCAGGGGGTGCAACACAATACCAAGGCCGCTATTAATGACCAGATAATAGAAAATGTAAATTTGTTCATTGTAGATGAAAACGGCAAAGTGGTGCATAACGGTTACTATAATTCACTGGTAAATGAAGAAATAGAGGTATATGACAAAATGTATTATACGTTATATGCCATTGCAAATGCGGGAAAGGAGATTCAGGCCCAGTACCAGGAGGAGATAGAATCTCTTACATACAGCATAAAAGAAATTTCAGAAATAAAAAGCAATATTGGAGCTGTGCTTATGCGGGGAAAAACTGAACCTCAAATGCTGACTTCAGACCAACAGGTAACAATAGAGCTTACCCGCTGTGTTGCAAAAATACGCCTTAAAGCAGACTACTCACAACTTTATGAAGATGTAAATATAGAGGTAAACAGTATCCAACTGAAAAATGCACCAAAGCAAACCACAATATTTACAGAAAATAAAATATTGGAAGCATCGGGGTCAATAGATGGGGAAATAATATACTCACCATCTGCAACATTATTGGAAAACGGCACAGATTTCTACCAGTTTGAAAATATGCAAGGGACTCTGCTGCCCCAAAACACAAGCCAACAGGAGAAACTATGGCCCCAAGAAAGTATTTACAACAAATTGTGCAGCTACATAGAACTTAATGCAGCCTACTCATCCCCACGTAAATACGGAGAAATACTATACCGTTTCTATTTGGGAAATGATATGCTCACAAATTTTGACATAAAACGGAACACACAGTTAAATATAACTGTAAACTTCAAAAATGATGGGGCGGTAGAAGAAAATACCTGGAGGGTAGACAACAGTGAAATAATAGATTTGATAACAGGTATTGAACTCTCCCCCTCATCATTGCAATTCACCCAACTTGGAGAGAGCAAACAGATAGATGCACTCATATTCCCACTCACAGCCCACAACCAGGAACTTGAGTGGAGCAGTACAAACGCCACCGTAGCAACTGTAGATACAGAGGGAAAAGTAACATCCATAGGAAATGGAGAATGCCAGGTACTGGCAACCAGTACAGACGGGACCAACATAACTGCAACTTGCACTATCTCTGTAAATTACAATAATATTCCCGACGGACCAACACCTATTGACCCTCCAACAAACATAAATGTTACCTCAATAAAAATATACCCGGAGGAACTTACCGTGCTTAGAGGTGAAAACTACAAACTTACCGCAGAGGTACTTCCAGCCAATGCAACAGACAAAACCCTGCAGTGGAGCAGTAGCAACAACTCAATAGCACAAGTAGACAATGATGGAAAGGTAACTGCAATTGCCCAAGGTGAATGTCTCATATATGCTACATCAGCCAGCACACCTGAGATAAAAGGGAGCAGCAAAATTACAGTAACAGAACCTGCATTGGAATATAAACCGCTGTTCAAACAACTTACTTTAAATACCTACGATGGAAAAATATCCACAATAGAATTCACCCAAACAGCCACAGGTGAAATAACAGCCACAAGTTCCAACAACTCAGTAGTAAAAATTACAGAAACAAACGGCTCTGGGGTAACAATAGAGGCACTTGCTCCTGGAGAGGCAACCATAACCGCCGGAACAGGAGGTGAAACCACTGCCCAATGCACAGTAAAGGTGGAAAAACTGAGAATTGTCCCTGAAAAAGAATCATACACAATGTACAACCATTTCTATGAAGATATTGAATACGCAATAGAACCAAGCTGGGCGGCTACAGAATTTACTGTAAACTTCATTCCAGAAGTATCTGCACTGAATTGCAGCTATGAGGGGTTGGCAAACAGGGTAATTCCACAATTCGGTGCAGATAACACTCTCCCTGAAAAAACTAAAATAACTCTAAAACTGTCGGGAAGAGAAGATGTATATGCAGAGATTGGGGTAACGGTTAAACCAATGCTAACTTTTGCCTCCTCAATGAAGATAAATGCCAATATGGGAAACACCGATGCTGTAAGAAGTCTTGGTCTGGAGACCTCTCCAAGGGGGGATGTACAATTCAGATGGGTTGCTGCAGATGGGGTAAAATACTACGGAGAACCTGGGAACGGTAATGTGCAGATAGATGCAGAAAACAATAAGATTACCTTCCCAATACCTAACTCTGCCAACGGCCTGTATTGTCTGGCAGCCTCAGTAACAGGTGATGACGGATATGGTGGGGAGTCAACACGGCCAGATTCAGAGTTATATTGTGAAATAACAATTTACGAAACAATCTACCTTGTGGGAGTGTCAAAAACTGTAGACAGAAACAAAGTGGAGGGAACCACAGACACGTGGGAATATGAAAATGAGATAATTGGGAAATGGTACTCGCACCCAAACTCACTTATATACTCACCGGGAGAGCTTGATTTGGACCTTAGTTTCACATACAACGGGGTTACATATAATGATAGCCATACCGGTGAAACAGAAAAATTCAGATTCACATTTGAAAAAGGAGAATATCTGAATATGGCACTGGGTTCACAGACAACTGTTTACAATGGCACACCACCGCCATATTATCTGGAATATTTCCAGCTGCAACCTGCAGGCAGTACCCTTATAGATGGAAATCCGGCAACCGGATCACCATATCTGTACATCTACTCCCGACCATTTGCAAGCGGCTTTTCCTATCAGGCCAATCCTGACTGGGAAAAGATATTTGAGCTCATATATCCGTAATTGTGACGTTGTCCTAATTTGTAATTTACTGATTATCAATAGGCATAAAAAAGAGGGTGGCTTAAAAGGTCACCCTCATTGAACTATATAACACTTCAGATGTAAATCAGATATAGATAAAGACATTAAAGGGTATGAAAAATATTATAATAAAACTGGCAACACTAATCTTCAGTATACCTATACTGGGATCATGTGTTATGACCTCAACTGTATCGGAAATTGATGATATTGTTGGGAAAACCGAAAACTCAATTACCACTAAATCAGACAAATTAAAAAAAGGGACATTAGTATTGGAAATATCCAACACGGCCAACAATACAAGTCTGATGATAGACAGCATTCAAATATGCAATATAAGAATTGAGGGACATTCAACGGGTGAAGTAAGGACAGGAAACCAAACCCTGCCAAGTAGCAATAACAGTTTACAAATTAACTATAATGAAACAATCATTACCCCAGGAATAAAAGTTCTGGAACAGACTTTTACCCCGTGGAATGAAACAGACCACCCAAACAACACTAAAAAAATGTATGTGGCCATCTACGGCAAACTTATAACATACATTACAGACAACAAACCATTTACCTTATTTGAAGGTACAATGTATTTTACTTTTGACGGCAGTATAACTGCAAACGAAACAAAACAAGTTAAATTTGAGCTCTACAACAATTGCCCCCTATACTGCTCTATCAATGGCAAAATAGAAAAAGTACTTTCCCAAATAGGGTTCAGTGTAACAGTGAATGAGTGGAAATGACTTTTATATCCAGTTCTGGTTATCCAAATACCAGCGGACTGTTTTCTCAATTCCCTCTTCAAACTGTAAAGAAGGCTCCCAACCAAGTTCCTTCTGTAACTTTGTAGAATCAATAGCATAACGCAAATCGTGGCCGGCACGGTCTGTAACATAGGTAATCAAATCCAAACTATAACCCGGAGGATTACCCAAAATACGGTCTACAGTTTTAATCATAACCTTAATGAGGTCAATATTTTTCCACTCATTAAAACCGCCAATATTATATGTTTCAGCCACACCCCCTTTATGATATATCAAATCAATTGCCCTTGCGTGATCCTCTACATATAGCCAGTCACGGACATTCTCACCTTTACCATATACCGGAAGCGGTTTACGGTTGCATATATTTTTTATAAACAACGGTATCAATTTTTCCGGATACTGGTACGGGCCATAATTATTTGAGCAATTGGTAACAATTGTGGGCATTCCATAGGTATCGTGATAAGCCCTCACAAAATGATCAGAAGAGGCTTTGGAAGCACTGTACGGGCTGTGTGGATTATACTTGGTTGTTTCATAGAAAAAATCCTCCCCGTATGCCAAATGGTGTTCTCCCGATGATGCAGTGGTGCTGAACGGCGGCTTAATCCCATCAGGATGACTCAATTCCAGAGCACCATACACCTCATCTGTGGAGATGTGGTAAAACCTTTTCCCCTCATATTTGTCGGGAAGAGACTCCCAATAAATTTTTGCTGCCTGAAGAAGGCTCAATGTACCCATAACATTGGTGCGTGCAAAGGTAAACGGATCCTTAATGCTGCGGTCTACGTGGCTTTCCGCTGCAAGGTGGATTATTCCTGTTATCTGCTCTTTCTGCATTAGGGCAAGAACTCCCTCAAAATCACAGATATCCATCTTTACAAACTTATAGTTTGGCTTATCCTCCACATCCTTAAGATTAGCCAAATTTCCAGCATAAGTAAGCTTGTCAAGGTTTATAATGTTGTACTGGGGATACTTGTTTACAAACAGACGCACAACGTGGCTCCCAATAAAACCTGCACCTCCGGTTATAAGTATATTTTTCATTCTATAATTTTTTCAAATTCTCTATACACTTTTTAAGTGAATCTGTCCAGTAAGGAACACCCACCCCAAAAGTATTTTTAATTTTAGTCTTGTCAAGAACAGAGTAAGAAGGTCTTTTCACCGGACTTGGGAACTCATTGCTATGGCAAGGTTGTATATTGCACTCTGTTGAACCGTTGTACTGGGCAATCATTTTGGCAAAATCATACCAGCTGCACACCCCTTCATTACTGTAATGGTAAATCCCATTCTTCCCAATAAATTTACACTCCTCCACAATATTATAAATTGCCTCAGCCAGATCAAAAGCATATGTAGGGGTACCAACCTGATCAAAAACCACCTTCAACTCAGGCTTGGTTGATGTAAGATTCATCATTGTTTTGCAGAAATTCTTGCCAAACTCTGAGTAAAGCCACGCTGTACGGATAATAATATGATTGCACCCTGTGGCAATAATCTTCTCCTCCCCTTTAAGTTTGGTGAGGCCGTATACACCTGTAGGGGTCCCTTTCTGCTCCTCTGTGCAAGGAGTATTATATGGTTCCGCTCCAAACACATAGTCTGTTGAGATATGCACCAGCAATCCCCCCACCTCTTTCATTGCTGTTGCAAGATTGCCAGGGGCATCTGCATTCAACTTATGGGCCAAAGGCTCATTGCTCTCTGCCGCATCAACATTCGTATATGCAGCACAATTGATTATTGCATCAATCCTCTCTGCCGCAACTATCTCCATCACCGCATCC
>JAZSEZ010000062.1:0-25931 GCA_045531975.1 Candidatus Egerieisoma sp.
TATAATTATGCATTTCAGTATATGACACAACAGGAAAATAGTGATATGCGAATCCGTGAACGGCGTAGGCAATCATTGTAGATGAGCCTGAAGCTGAGGCCTGTTTGAGACAACTTCAGTTGTAAAATTCCTCAGCCGGACTCAAATATAATAGATTACTAGCCAGGTGGAAGGTCTGAGCATATCACTATTTTCCCTGTTGTGGAATTTGTGGGATATGCAGATTATTCATTCCCCAAATGGGATGGAGCTGGTGTTGGGGTACGTTTGGGAGCTAATTTGTTAGATTAATCTGTCGGGAAGAAAAATCCCATTAAAATTTGTAATTGGGATAATGCAAGAGGTTAGTAATGCCAACACCACTCAAATATTACTGTAGGGCACATTTACTCACTTAACCTATAATAATTCCTTCAGGTTAAGTTGATAAACCTGCACTACAAGGCGCACAGACAGCATAGTCTCGCTTAACCTCTTGGGAATGTATGGATTCAGCGGTTTGAACACTGTCAGAAAGAAGGGGCACCCCCTTTATTTCTTGAACATTCCAAACGTGTAGGCGAAATTGACACTGAATACCTCCTTAAACTGTACCCGGGGGGCTGCGTGTCCGTCTTTATCTGTAATCAGAATGTTGTCATCATATATAAGGTTGGTTCTCAGACCTGTCTGGAGATATTTGTTCAGCTTATATGTAAGCTGCATATCCCAGTTTACCTGTATATTCTGAGGCTTGTTAAGATAATCGGAGAATAGGGTTAGTGTTGAAGAGACCTTCATATTCTTGAAGATATCTTTATTTAAAGTAGCCTTCAACTGCGCACCAAGTGCCCATCTTGCAACCTCATCGGGCTTGTTACCATATTTTGCTCTAAGCAATGAATCCGTAACAATTACTACGTTTCCAGTGAATGGGGCAAAAGTAAGGGCAAACTCCTTTCCGTTTCCAGGTTTGTAATCTATACCAAGACCCAAAGTGAAATATGCTGGAGCCAAAAATTGTGAAACCTTTTTGGAATTGTCACCTGAATACTCAAAACCTGGCGAGAACTGTGACCTGAAATTGAAGTTGGCAGAAAAATAGAACTTGTTTACTGCCTTGTAACCCCATTTGCTGTCAAGCACAATCTTATCATCACTCTTTCTGTAACCATCCTCAAATGATTGCAAAAAGCCATACGAAAGTTGGGCTCTGTTATCCCAGAACATATCCCCTTTTGCATAATTGGCGTGGGCATTAACATAGCTGTTCAATGCCACAGATCCTGATCCACCGGCAGCCCAGTTTGTAAGGGATATCTGAGAGAAGCCCACCTCTGTAAGCATTCCTTTTGTCCAGAATTTTGGTGGAGTAACAGGCTCATAGTTTATGGTAGGAACTGCAAACTGCGAACCTATTATGCGGCACATCTCCTGTGCTGTGTTAAGATTGGATAATCTGGCCTGCTCCAATGCCTCTTCATTAAGGGTACTCTTCTCTTTCACTTGAGCGAAAGAGGTTACACCTGCTGCCAAAAAGGCAACAAGAAACAAACAGATATATTTCACCAATCCCAATTTCATCCTAATCCAGGTTTTTACTCATTCTCCAACACATCGTCTGAGTTATATTTGTAACCCATACGTTTGCCGGTACGCATTCTTGCGCTTTCTATTTTTGCATTTATCTGCTCTACGCTTGCAACTTTTACAAGGTCAAATGGAGGTACAAGCAAATCAAACGACAATGAATACATCATTGCAGATTCAACAAAACTTACAAGTTCCTCTTTGGTAAGATCTATCTTGCCAAAATTTGAAATCTTTTGTCTGGTCTGCCTTTTACCTTCTATGAAAAATTTCTTCTCCTTGTTTACAAACATTCTGGCAACAAGGTATCCCAAATCTTCATTTCGGCTGAACTTAAGGGAATCCGAAAGGAAGTTATATACACTTATAACACCGCAATAGGTATTGTAAGGCGACTCCTTTGCATAGCTGTTTTTCCATATTGCATGGTCTCTGTCAAACTGGAAAATATCAGTATGCATACTGAAAATAAGGACATCATCTGCAAATTTGAGTTCTGCCTCAAATTTTCCCCTGTCTCTGTACTCCAACCTGATTCTACGGTTAGTCTCAGACTCAGAAAGGATATCGTTCAAATCGTTGCTTATCTCACTCAACACCTCTTTCAGTTCGTTGAAAACCTCTAGAGACTGGTCATATACACAAGATTTAAAATGCGCCTTATTCTGTAACCCTTCAAGAATAAGTTTCTGCTGCTTCGGTAAAGGATCTGTTGCCATATTTGAATCTTAAAGTTTATACTCTGCAATTAGTATGATCTTGCAAAAATCACCCTCTGTTTAGAAGGTTTGCCAGAATAGATACACTTGCCTTCCTCCATAATTACATTGGTATCCAAAGGAATACATCTGATGGTAGCCTTTGTCTCCTCTTTAATCTTCTCCTCAGTTTCTGGAGTACCGTCCCAGTGGCAAAGAAGGAATCCGCCTTTCTCTATCTGCTCCTTGAACTCTTCCCAAGTATCCACTTTTACGGTATTTGCAGCTCTGAAGTCCAAAGCCTTCTGGTAGATATTATCCTGAATCTTCTCCATAAGGCCATTTATAACCTCTGCCACACCCTCAAACTGCATAGACTCTTTGGTTAGGGTATCTCTTCTTGCAACCTCTACGGTTCCGTTTGCCAAGTCTCTTGGACCCATAGCAACTCTAACCGGAACACCCTTAAGCTCCCACTCTGCAAATTTGAAGCCGCTTCTCAAGTTGTCCCTGTCATCTATCTTAACTGAAAGTCCGAATTTCTCCAACTGTCCTTTCAACTCCTCCATTTTTGCAACAATTGCTGTGTGCTCCTCTTCAGTTTTGAAAATAGGAACCATAACAACGTGGATTGGAGCCAATTTTGGAGGAAGTACAAGACCGTTGTCATCTGAATGGGCCATAATCAATGCTCCCATAAGACGGGTAGAAACGCCCCAAGATGTAGCCCATACATACTCCAATGTACCCTCTTTGCTTGCATACTTAACATCAAAAGCCTTGGCAAAATTCTGACCCAAGAAATGTGATGTACCTGCCTGCAAAGCTTTTCCGTCCTGCATCATTGCCTCAATACAATATGTTTCCAAAGCACCTGCAAATCTCTCGTTTGCTGATTTCAATCCAACAACCACAGGAACCGCCATATACTCTCTTGCAAATTTGGCATATACATTTACCATTTTCTCTGTCTCCTCTACAGCCTCCTCTCTTGTTGCGTGTGCAGTATGGCCCTCCTGCCACAAGAACTCTGCAGTTCTAAGGAAAAGCCTGGTTCTCATCTCCCATCTTACCACATTTGCCCACTGGTTGCAAAGGATTGGAAGATCTCTGTATGAGTTGATCCAGTTTTTATATGTATTCCAGATAATAGTCTCTGATGTAGGTCTTACAATAAGCTCCTCCTCAAGTTTTGCTGCAGGGTCAACAACCACTCCCGAACCCTCTGGATCAACCATAAGTCTGTGGTGTGTAACAACAGCACACTCTTTTGCAAAACCCTCTACATGCTCAGCCTCTCTGCTAAGGAACGATTTAGGTATAAAAAGCGGGAAATAAGCATTCTGATGCCCTGTCTCCTTAAACATTTTGTCCAACTGGGCCTGCATTTTCTCCCAAATAGCATAGCCGTACGGTTTAATTACCATACAACCTCTAACTGCTGAGTTTTCTGCCAAATCTGCTTTAACCACAAGGTTATTGTACCACTGTGAGTAATTATCCTCTCTTTTTGTTACCTCTTTTGCCATTATATTGAATTTTTATATTATTCTTTCCATTGGTGTGCAGTATTTGCCGTACTCACACGTTTAATTACATAAATGGAATAATTTTTGATATATTTGCTATAAATAATTTGGAGCACAAAAATACAAAATAAATTAAAACACAGGAGGTAAAAATGAAAAACAGCAACTTATTTCTACTTATGGCAGCTCTTTTTGCCTTAATCTCTTGTGGCACTGCCAACCGTTCTGCATATTACGGCGGAACACAATTAAGGAACAGTATATATTATACACCTGGCAGCAAAAACCCTCAGGTTTATGCTCAGGAGCAGCAATACCTTAATGAATTGCAGGAGAGGACAGCCGGTACAATTGAAAAAACAACCCAATACTCAACCTACGATGCTGCAACCAACACAGAAAACATTTATGTTGGAGACAATAACGAGGTTAATATAAGTCTTACTCCGGGTGTAACATATACCATTACAGATGATCAGGAGAGTTATGAGGCAAGGCTGCGCAAGTTTGATTCCCCATACTACAGCATCAACATTGAATACAACAACCCTTATCCTTGGTATGGCTACAACTATGGCTGGTACTCACCATATTGGTACAACTACCGTTATTCTTGGCATACTCCAAGCTGGTATATGAGATGGAACTGGCATTATAACTGGAGATGGGAGTCACCTTGGTATGCCTGGAACTGGTGGGGATTCTATGATCCTTTCTATGACCCTTGGTGGGGTCCTGGCTACTGGCCAAGTTATGGTCTTGGATATTGGCCAGGTTATTGGCCTTCGCACAGACCAGGTTACCATCCCGGACATATACCGGGACATCACCCTGGAGCAGGCCCTGGTGCTGCACCGGACAGAGGCAGAGATGTATATTATGGAAAGAGGAACAGCAATCCTACATATAAGGATGCAGGAAGGGGCAATTCCGGCAGCATAAATAATAATCCTGCAGGAAGACCTAATACAGGCAGCGTTACCCGCAGACCGGCAAATGCCACACAAATAAACAACAATACCCGCAATCCTCAGATGCAGAACTCTGCAGGTAACAGAAATGACAAACCACAGAACGGAGCTGCTCCAACAAACGGCAATAACCAGTACAGAAGAGTTGCTCCCGACAAATCATCGAAAGGCAACGTAACTGCAAAAAGTTCTTCAAGCAAGAACACCAAACGCGAAAACAGTGCAACTGTAAATTATAACAGGAACAGCAATACCGGCAACAACAACAGTTCGTACAACCGTAACAGCAGTTCATCCAACAGAAGCAACAGTTCGTTCAGCAGCGGAAGCAGTTATTCAGGCGGTTCAAGAAGCTCAAATACCACCAGCAGCGGCGGCGGATCGAGCTACAGAAGAAGATAAAACGGTATTCCGGCAAAATTTGTCGGGAAGAAAATACAATTAAATAATATTTGGGAAAATGTTCAGAAAGATATTTATATGCGCGGCTTTGATTTGCTCTTCGGCAGCAATCTTTGCCCAAAATGCCTACGATGCACTCCGCTTCTCCCAGCAATATACTGAGGGAACAGCCAGAAGTGTTGCAATGGGAAATGCTTTTACAGCACTTGGGGGTGATATGGGTGGCATTACCATTAACCCTGCATCATCTGCAGTGTACAGATATTCTGAGTTTGTAATTACCCCTTCGGTAACAACAGCCTCAAACACATCAGATTACTTGAGATTCGCACAATCGGCATCAAAGACCAGGGCCGGTATCTCAAATATGGGTTTTGTAGGCTCATACAGCACAGGCAGGGAAAATGCAGGACTGGTAAACTGGAGCTTTGGTTTTGTAATAAACAAACAGAACAACTTTACAAATGCCCGGGAGGTATTTGGAAGGACAAACAGCAGCAGCTGGCTTTCAAGCCTTGCTTATAACACCGACGGAATTTATGCGCCTGATATGGATCTAAACGACAATAACAATCCATATTTCAACAGCAATGCATCCTGGAATTCAATTCTTGCCTGGAACAATACTTTGCTTGATACCCTCCCAGGCACTGCCAACCAATATATTGCCGCTACAGAAAACCTTAACGGCTATGACATCTCTGTTGGAGGAGATTTGGACCAGCATTTCAGAAGTGTCTCTACTGGAAACATAACAGAGGCTACAATAAACTTTGGAGGCAACTTCTCAAATAAACTGTTCCTTGGTGTTAACATTGGCATCCAAAGCATTCAGTATAAATATGAGGAGAATTACGGGGAAGAGGCCCTTAATTCATCAAGGTTCAACTCGGGTTTCAAATATTTTAATGCTGCATACAGATACAATGCTGCAGGTACAGGTATAAACCTTAAGGCGGGCCTTATATATCTCCCTGTTGACTGGTTGAGGTTGGGAGCAAGCATCTCTACCCCTACCTGGATGTATTTGAGTGAAAATTGGGAGAATGGGATGAATTCCGGTTTTGATGACGGATATACCCAAAGCCTGCTCTCTCCTCTTGGTACTTACAACTACAGATTGAACACCCCATTCAGATGGAGTGCCGGTGCTGCAGTAAGACTTGGTATTCTTGGTGTAGTGAGTGCAGACTTTGAACAGGCAGATTATACCCAGTGCAAACTTATTGATGCAGACTATAATTTTGGATTCTCAAATGAAAATAGCGAGATAAAATCTGTATTGGGAAGACAAAATATTGTAAGAGTTGGTGCAGAGTTCAACGCCGCACCGGCATTTGCAGTAAGGGCTGGTTACCAGTACTACTCATCACCTTATGCAGATGCCTCATCTGGTGATGCAAAACAGGTTGGCTCTGTTGGTGTAGGTTATGTGGTTCCTTGCGGGGCAAGTGACTTCTTTATAGACCTCACTTATCAGCAGCTGCTTAAAAAGGGTGTGGAGAAATTCTCACTATATGATGACACAGACATTGCTGCTCCTGTTGGAACATCAAAAAGCGGCAACTGGAAACTTCTGCTATCTCTTGGATTCAGATTCTAAATAAGATATGGCATTTGGTCCCTCATTGAAAAGGAGGTCCAAAATGGAAAGATTAGGTACAAAGCCCTGCTTGGTGGAGAAAACCTGCCAGTAGGGCTTGTTCATTTGAAGCCTCTCCATAAGCAATGCAGTTTTTTTAGGATGTATGGAATCTCTGAAATCTGTTATCCCCCTCTCTTTAAGAAGTTCAGAACCGGGTACAATAAAATTGCCGTCTGAGAAGGATACAGGGGTCTCCAAACCTATAAGCTCCGCAATCTTTAATGTAAGGCGGGTATTCATCTGTAGCAGCCACTCCTCTCCCGAATCAAGCACCTGATATATGTCATCCATATAGTACTCAAAGAAAGGGGATGACATATAGGCAGCCTCCAAAGCACGCTTATGCTGCAACAACCAAGGTTTTGAATAATCTATTTTAAGTTCAGAGGTTGGTATCTTATGACTGCTCTCCTCCCCTTTTGCCGCACTTCTGAGTACAGGCAATGTTAAAACAAGAAGCCCGTTGGCACCATTAATGTGACAACGGGTTCTGTATGACTGTTTCTGATACATCTCCCCGCTCTCAATTTCCACTGCCGCTGAGTTGGCCATTGCCACAAAATACTCTATTGGGGGAAAATAGGCTGTACTTAAAAGGGAGCGTTCAAAAATCATCTTCCAATGTGTTATTCGTCTGCAACTGCTTTAGGGTTGTATCTTATGATACCTCTCTTTGAACGGGCAATAAAATTGAGGATTGTCCTCTTCTCCACGCTCTCCTCAAACTCAGTCTCAACTTTTTTGCAGGCATCAGATACATTAAGTCCACTCTGGTAAATAACCTTGTAGATATTCTTTATTCTGTCTATCTGCTCAACTGTAAAGCCTCTTCTGCGCAAACCTACAATATTGATTCCACAGTATGAAAGCGGCAGTTTGCCGGCCAATACATATGGAGGCACATCCTTGCTGATGCGCGAACCTCCACCCACCATTGCGTGAGTTCCAATATTTGAGAACTGATGTGCTGCTGAAGCCCCACCAATAATAGCCCAGTCATCAACTTCTGTTTCACCGGCAATTCCCACATAACTTACAAGTATACAGTTGTTTCCAACTACACAATCGTGAGCCACGTGAGCGTATGACATAATTAGTGTATTGTTCCCTATTATTGTCTTGCCTTTACCGCTGGCAGCTGTACCTCTGTTTATGGTAGCGCACTCCCTAATTGTAACATTGTCGCCAATCTCCACATATGAAATCTCATTCTCAAATTTCAAATCCTGAGGAATTGCTCCCACAACCGCACCAGGGAATACCTTACAGTTCTTGCCCATTTTTACATAATCGTAAATTGTAGCATTGGGACCAATTTCACACCCATCTCCAATTTCCACATTCTCTGCAATATAGCAGAACGGACCAATTTTTACATTGGCTCCAATTTTTGCATTGGGGTGTACGTATGAATTCTCCATAATATCTGTGTGATTAATTATTATTCTTTGTTTTTGATAACCTGTGCCACCATATCACTCTCACAAGCCAACGTATCTCCAACATATGCCTCTCCATGCATACAAACAATTGAACGTCTCAAAGGTTGGGTAATGGTAAGCTTGAATACCAAAACATCACCCGGAACAACTTTTCTCTTGAATTTTGTATTGTCTATCTTGGCAAAGTATGTAGAATATTTCTCAGGCTCATCCAAACCGTGAAGCACAAGTATTCCTCCCACCTGTGCCATTGCCTCTACAATAAGCACGCCAGGCATTACAGGCTCCTGTGGGAAATGTCCCAAAAAGAATCCCTCATTAACGCCAATTGTCTTGATTCCAACAACATAATCTTCTCCAATCTCTGTAATTCTGTCTACCATCAAAAACGGAGGACGGTGAGGCAACAATTTCTTAATTCCGTTAATATCAATTACCGGAGCCGCATTGGGATCATATTTTGGTATATTGTTTTCCATATCTGTGTGTATTTAATTATTATTCTTAATGTGCTGCCTTATTACCTTGGCAATCTCTGTATTTATTCTGTGACCTGACTTGTATGCAATTACCTTTGCCTTAATTGGACATCCCACCAATGAGAAATCACCTATAAGATCCAACAGTTTGTGCCTTGCACACTCATTCTGGAATCTCAATTCCAAATGATTCAAATACCCTTCAGGAGCTCGCTCCAAAGATGTTGTATTGAAAACTGCAGCCAATCTGTCCAACTCTTCCTGTGGAACAGGATGCTCAACAATAACTATAGCATTGTCCAAATCTCCACCCTTTATGAGATTGTTCTTGAAAAGAGGCTCAAGCTCGTGGAAAAATACAAAAGTACGGCAAGGAGCAATATCCTTTGCAAAATCTGTTGTACCATCCAATCTTGAATACTGGTTTCCAAGAACCTTAGAATTGAAATCTATCATAAGGTCAACTGAAAAACGGTCATCAGGCATAATTACAATTTCAGAACCGCTCTTCTCATCCCTATATACAATCTTCTCCTTAAGTTCAATATATTTTCTTGGAGCATCCTGCTCAACCAGTCCGTCCTTGCATATAGCCTCCACATACGGCTTGGCACTGCCATCAAGGATAGGAACCTCCTGTGAATCAATTGACACAAGCACATTGTCTATTCCCAGACCACTGAAAGTTGCCATAAGGTGCTCCAATGTTGAAATCTTCACATCCCCCTTCTCCAAAGTAGTTCCTCTGGCAGTTGTAGTAACATAATCCACAAGGGCATCAATCACTGCATCTTCACCAATGTCAACCCTCTTGAACTTTATACCAAAATCAACCGGCGCAGGCTCAAGAACCATAGTAACATTCCTTCCCGTATGAAGTCCTTTTCCCGTAAAAGTATATTTACACTTTAGAGTATGCTGTTTCTCGTTCATTTTATCTTTCAAACTATTATATTCAATTCGCAAAAGTACTAAAATATCTCCATATACCGCCTATTTTGCGAGTTTTCTGAACATTGCATAACACTTCAAATAGTGCTTGTAATCAAATGCAGGACTGCCCATCAAAGTTTCACCCTCTTTTTTGGTATTACCCATAATACCAGCCTGGGCGCCAATGCTTGTCTTGTCGTGCAAAGTAAGATGTCCGGCTATTCCCACCTGACCTCCAATCACACATTTGGCACCAATTTTCGTTGACCCCGCAATACCGGTCTGGGCAGCCATAACGGTATGCTCCCCAACCTCAACATTATGCGCCACCTGAATAAGATTGTCAAGCTTAACACCTTTGCCTATAAGGGTTGTACCCATTGTAGCTCTGTCCACCACAGTATTTGCCCCAATCTCCACATCATCCTCAATGGTAACTATACCGGTCTGGGGAATTTTCTTGTATGAACCGTCCTCTCTTGGTGCAAACCCGAAACCGTCAGAACCTATCACCACATTTGCATGCAGGATACAGTTGTTTCCAATCTTGCAGCCATCATAAACCTTAACCCCGGGATACAACACACAATTCTCCCCAATAGTAACATCATTCCCAATATAAACCTGAGGATAAATTTGGGTATCCTTCCCAATCCGGCTCTTCTTCCCGACAGTTGAAAACTCACCCACATACACCCCTTTGCCCAATTTGGCACTCCACGCACAAGAAGACCTCCAGGAACGGCCGCTCCTCTTTGCCCTCTTTAGGGTATTCAGCAAATCAAGCAGAGATGCCACCGCCTCATAGGCATTTTCTACAAGGATAAGTGTTGGCTCTACAGGCTCTTTTGGTTTGAAACTTTTATTTATGATTATTACACTTGCCTTGCAGGTGTACAGATATTGTTCATATTTTGGATTTGCCAAAAAACAGATATTTCCGGGCTTTCCGTATTCAATCTTGGCAACAGATGAAACCTTTACATTGGGATCTCCAATAATCTCCCCATTAAAATGTTGTGCAATTACTTCTGCAGTTACTTCCATAAACTATACTATATATAAAAACAAAAGTAGGAATTTTTTTGCTTTTATAATAATTATTTCGTTCCTTTGCACTTGAAATGAGAGGCTTGAGGGTGACCGCGTGCGGTTGCCCTTTAATTTTATTTGCAAAGAATATGATTACAGCTGAAGCACTGGATAATACTATTGCCAATTACCTCACTACCAACGGTTTGTTCCTGGTAGACATTGAGATTACCAAAGATAACGACATCACCATTGCCATTGAGAGCGCCAAAGAAGATGTAAAAATTGACAATTGCATTGATATTGACCGCCTTATAGCATCTGAATTTGACAGGGACGTAGAAGACTACTCACTGACTGTAACTTCTGCCGGGTTGGACCAACCTTTTAAAGTTCTGAACCAATATATCAAATTCATTGGTAGCGAGGTTGAGGTTGTAATAAAGGGGGGCGGAAAAGTTAAGGGAATCCTCTCCGCAGCAAATGAAGAGGCGTTTGAGATTACCACCTCAAAAATGGTAAAAGTTGAGGGAAGCAAGAAAAAAGTGCAGCAGGATACCGTAACTCCTTACACATACGCAGAGATAAAATCCTGCAAACCTGTTATCAAATTCAAATAAAGAAAACGTATAAAAAATCAATATAGAAAAATGGAAGGCCTGAATTTAATTAGCACATTTGCTGAATTTAAAGAGCTTAAAAACATTGATCGTCCAACAATGATGAGGGTATTGGAAGATATCTTCCGTGCCCAGCTTGAGAAGATGTACGGTACTGCCGACAACTTTGACATTATCATAAACATTGACAAGGGCGACTTTGAGATTTGGAGAAACCGTGTAGTTGTTGAGACTGTTGAGGATCCTAACAAGGAGATTTCAAAAGAGGAGGTTGACAAGATTGACAACACTTATGAGATTGGTGAGGAGTTCACTGAGGAGGTTAAACTTTCAAGTTTTGGCAGAAGGGGTATACTTAACCTCAGACAAAATT
The DNA here is from genome assembly GCA_045531975.1 of Candidatus Egerieisoma sp. Lineage (GTDB taxonomy): Bacteria > Bacteroidota > Bacteroidia > Bacteroidales > UBA932 > Egerieousia. The sequence goes on from JAZSEZ010000062.1 coordinate 11,694, forward strand.
TATCGGGAAGAATAATGGATATTGAGAAAGCAAACCTTTACAATGCCTACAGAGACAGGATTGGTGAGATTATGGTTGGCGAGGTGTATCAGGCTTGGAAAAAAGAGGTGCTTGTACTTGATGAGGAGGGTAATGAGCTGCTTCTTCCTAAAGCTGAGCAGATTCCATCAGATTTCTTCCGCAAGGGCGAGTCTGTGAGAGCAGTTATCTCTCAGGTTGAGATGAAGAACAACAACCCTGTGATTATCCTTTCAAGAACTGCTCCGGTATTCTTGGAGAGATTGTTTGAGCAGGAGGTTCCTGAGATTTTTGACGGTCTTATTACCATTAAGAAGATTGTACGAATCCCTGGCGAGAGAGCAAAGGTTGCAGTTGAGTCATACGATGATAGAATTGATCCGGTAGGAGCTTGCGTTGGTGTGAAAGGTTCACGTATCCACGGTATTGTAAGGGAGTTGAAGAATGAGAACATTGATATCATCAACTGGACTTCAAACACCCAGCTTCTTGTTCAGAGAGCGTTGAGTCCTGCAAAAATATCTTCAATTAAGATTGAGGACGGCAAAATCAGTGTATGGTTGAAACCTAACGAGGTATCTCTTGCAATTGGTAAGAACGGAAGCAATATCAAACTTGCAAGTATGCTTGTAGGACAGGAGATTGAGGTGTTCAGAGAGCTTGATGAGGAGGAAGAGGATGTATTGTTGGCAGAGTTTGATGACGAGATTGAGCAGTGGGTTATTGAGGCTCTTCAGGGCATTGGATGTGATACTGCAAAGAGTGTTCTTGCTCTTTCTGTACAGGACATCGTAAAACGTGCGGATTTGGATGAGGAGACTGTAATTGATGTACAGAATATCCTTAAATCTGAGTTTGAGGACGAGAAATAATTTTTGGTTGAATTTAAAATGGGGGATAAAATATGACAGGAAACGAGAATATTAGAATCAGTAAAGTATTAAAGGAGTTCAATATAGGAATGGGTACCCTAGTTGAATTTCTACGTAAGAAAGGTATCAACATTGATTCCAATCCGGGTGCAAAACTTTCAGGTGAGCAGTATGCCCTAGTTGCAAAGGAGTTCAAGAAAGAGCAGATTGTTAAAGAGGAGTCAAAGAAAGTTGCAATTAAGGTTAAAGATATCACCGGCAAGGAGAACAAGGCTGTTGAAGATGAGGAGCCTGCCAAGGAACTTTTCATTAAGACTACAGTAGAGGAGGTTAAAGGGCCTAAGATTATTGGCAAGATTGATCTTGACAAGCCTAAAGCAGAGGCTAAGCCTGCTGCTGAAGTAAAACCGGAGCCAGCTCCTGCTATTGAGGCAAAACCGGTGGAGAAACCTGCTGAGAAACCTGTAGAAAAGCCTGTTGAAAAACCGGTAGAGAAACCTGTTGAAAAACCGGTTGTCAAGCCGGCGGAAAAACCTGTAGAGAAACCTGCAGAGAAGCCAGTAACCAAAACCCCAGAAACCACAAAAGTGGAACAAAAACCTGTTCCCCCAACAGTTCAGCCACAGAAAGAGGTTATTGAGCATATTGAGACCAAGGTTCAGAAACTTACAGGTCCGAAGATTAGCGGCACCATTGATTTGTCGCAGTTTGAGAGAAAGAAACCTTCTTCTAACGACAACAAGAATAAGGGCAAGAGAGAGAGAATCCATAAGAAGAATGAGAAGGTTGACGTAGCTAAAGAGGCTAAACAGAATAATCAGGGCAAGCCTAATGGCGGTAACAACCAGGGAAAACCTAACAACGGCAACAATGCCCAGAACAAACAGCAGCAGAACAACAAGAACCACAATAACGGCAAGGGCAACAAGAAAGAGAAGTTCAAACCGGTAAAAGTGGAGATTGATGAGGATGCTGTACAGAAACAGATTAAAGAGACCTACCAGAGAATGGTAGAGGGCAAAGGCAAGACCAAAGGCTCTAAATACAGGAAAGAGAAGAGGGAGATGAATGTGCAGAGGATGATGGAGGAGGAAGAGTTGCAGCAGATGAACAGTAACGTACTTAAAGTTACTGAGTTCGTTACTGTAAACGATCTTTCCACTATGATGAATACCCCTGTAATTAAAGTTATTGAAGCTTGTATGAATCTAGGTCTTATGGTTTCAATCAACCAGAGACTTGATGCAGAGGCTCTTGTACTTGTTGCAGAGGAGTTCGGATACAAGATTGACTTTGTAACCGCTGAGATTCAGGAGACAATTGATGAGGAGAATGATGTGGATACTCCAGAGATGATGGAGGAGAGACCTCCTATTGTTACCGTAATGGGTCACGTAGACCACGGTAAAACATCTCTTTTGGACTATATCCGTAAGGCTAATGTAATTGCAGGTGAGGCTGGTGGTATTACCCAGCACATTGGTGCTTACAATGTAAAATTGCCTAATGACAGAAGAATTACATTCCTTGATACTCCGGGCCACGAGGCGTTTACAGCTATGCGTGCCCGCGGTGCAAAAGTTACAGACTTGGCTATCATTATTGTAGCTGCCGATGATGCCATAATGCCACAGACCATTGAGGCTATCAGCCACGCTCAGGCTGCAGGCTGTCCTATGATTTTTGCAATCAACAAGATTGACAAACCGGCTGCAAACCCAGATAAGATTAGGGAGCAGCTTTCACAGATGAATATCCTTGTAGAGGATTGGGGTGGAAAATACCAGTGCCAGGAGATCTCTGCAAAACAGGGTATTGGTATTGAGGACCTTTTGGAGAAAGTGCTTTTGGAGGCAGATATGCTTGAACTTAAAGCCAACCCTAACAAGAAAGCTATTGGTTCAGTAATTGAGTCTTCATTGGATAAAGGACGTGGTTATCTTGCAACTATCCTTGTACAGGCAGGTACCCTTCACGTTGGTGATGTAATGTTGAGCGGTTGCTATACCGGTAAGGTTAAGGCTATGTTCAACGAGCGCGGCCAGAAAGTTTCAGAGGCAGGCCCTTCAACTCCGGTTTCAATCCTTGGTTTGAACGGGGCCCCTACTGCAGGTGAGAACTTCAATGTATTTGATGATGAGAAAGAGGCCAAAGATATTGCCAACAAGAGAGAGCAGCTATTGCGTATCCAGGGCTTGAGAACCCAGAAACACATCACTTTGGAGGAGATTGGACGCCGTATTGCAATTGGAAACTTCCAGGAGCTTAATGTTATCATCAAAGGTGACGTGGACGGTTCAATTGAGGCTTTGAGCGATTCATTGATCAAGCTTTCAACTGAGGAGATTCACGTAAATGTTATCCACAAGGCTGTAGGTGCCATCTCTGAATCTGACGTACTTTTGGCAGCTGCTTCAAATGCCATTATCATCGGTTTCCAGGTAAGACCTTCTGCCAATGCCAGAAAACTTGCAGACAATGAGGAGATTGAGATTAGACTTTACTCTGTAATCTACGATGCTATCAACGAGGTTAAGAGCGGTATTGAGGGTATGCTTGCACCAGAGGAGAAAGAGGAGGTTACTGCAACTGCAGAGGTTAGAGAGACATTCAAAATCTCTAAAGTTGGTACAATTGCCGGATGTATGGTTAAAGAGGGCAAACTTACCAGAAATGCAAAAGTGCGCGTAATCAGAGACGGTATTGTAGTATACACCGGTTCACTTGGCTCATTGAAACGCTTTAAAGATGACGTTAAGGAGGTTGCCGCAGGCTACGATTGCGGTCTTAATATTGACGGTTACAACGACATTAAAGTTGGAGACGTTGTTGAGGCTTACCAGATTGTAGAGATTAAGAGAACTTTGTAAACACACAATATTCCGCACAAAGAGGATAGCTACCCGGCTGTCCTCTTTTTTTATCCTCTATCCTCCCGACAAATATCCGTGCATCCAAACATTCCCCGGACAAAACTACCCAACCACAAGAAAATGTCCGTGAAACCAAACATTCCCCGGACAAAACTACCCATCCACAAAAAATGTTCGTGAAACCAAACATTTCCCGGACAAAACAACCCAACCACAAGAAAATGTCCGTGAAACGCCACAAAATCCCGGACAAAACCCTGCCACCGAAGAAAAATGTCCGTGAAACGCTACAAATTCCCGGACAAAATCTGGTGGGAGGCGGGTTTGTGCACGAATGGGGTAACTTTTTTTTGTGTGCGGATTTGTGTAATTTTACATTCACAATGATTGACTGCACAATGGAAAAGTTACTGCAATGCAACACCCCACAGGTTATGGGGATACTGAATATAAACAATGAATCTTTCTTTCAGGGGAGCAGACATACGGCACTGGAGGAGGTGGATGCCGCCTTTGGCAATATGGTTGCACAAGGGGCTGATATTATTGACATTGGAGCCTGCTCTACCCGTCCTGGAAGTACCCCAATTCCTTTGGAACAGGAGTGGGAGTATCTTAAGGGGGCACTGGAACTCATACGGAAGAAATATGTGGAGGGGAAGTGTTTATGGGAAAAAGGAGTGACAGGGGAAGCTCTGAAGGGAAAAGGACTGGAAGGAGAGGGTTTGTGGGAAAAAGAAGTGCCTGGGGGAGCGCTGTCGGGAAGAGGACAGAAGGGAAAAGTGCTAGAAGAGAAAGGGCTGGAGGGAGAAGAATTGTTGGGAAGAAAACTGTCGGGAAGAAAAATAAGAATATCTTTGGACACTTTCAGGAGTGAAATTGTAAGGAGGGCGTATGATGTGCTGGGGGAATTTATTGTGAATGATATTTCGGCGGGAGAAGATGATCCTCTGATGCTCAGCACTGTTGGGGAGTTGGGGTTGCCTTATATTGCAATGCACAAAAGGGGGACGCCAAGTACTATGCAGCAGATGTGCCACTACCCTAACGGGGTAACGAATGAGGTTGCGGAGTATTTTAAGAAGTTTGAGGAGAGGGCTGCAAAATTTGGGATAAAGGAGTATATAATGGATCCGGGGTTCGGATTTGCCAAAAACCTTGAACAGAATTATGAGTTGTTTAACGGGATACCACAACTGATATCCCAAATAGAGGAATTTGCAGGGAAAAAGAGGCAACTGCTTGTAGGAATTTCGCGCAAAGGGATGATTTGGAAACCTCTTGGCATTACTCCCAATGAAGCACTCTGCGGTACCGTTGCCCTTAATCTGCAGGCACTCCTTCTGGGTGCGGACATAATAAGGGTACACGATGTTACTCAGGCCAGGGAGTGTGTGAAACTATGGAAGTTGCTCACAAAAAAATAGTATCTTTGCTGATCACAAAAACTGCACTTGTATGTTAATAGTATTGGAAGGCCTTGATGGGGCGGGCAAAAGCACCCAGGTTAAATTGCTTAAGGAATTTCTGGTTAACAAAGGGGTAAATTTGCGTTATCTCCATTTCCCAAGATATGATGCTCCGCTGTATGGAGACCTTATTGGCAAGTACCTGAGGGGAGATTTTGGAAGCATTGAGCAGGTGCATCCTCAGATTGTTGCACTCCTTTTTGCCCTGGACCGTATGGATGCTGCGGCAACAATAAAAGAGTGGCTTGCTGCCGGGGATTGTGTGCTGCTAGACCGCTACGTGTACTCCAATATTGCATACCAGTGTGCAAAAATGGCCACCCAGGAGCAGTTTGGCTCAGGCCCACAAAGAGAAGAACTGGCAGAGGAGCTTAGGAAATGGATTTTTGATACCGAATACAAAAAATACGGCATTCCAAAACCAGATATGAACCTCTTCTTGGATGTTCCAATAAGTTTTGTTGATTCAAAACTTAAGGAGAGCCGCCAGGGTGATGATGACAGGGATTACCTGAACGGCAAAGAGGACATACACGAGGCTGACATAAAATTTCAGATAAGTGTGCGTGATTTTTATCTGAAACAGACTCAGGAAGACAAAGATTTTGTGAGGGTACATTGTGAGGATGCACAGGGAAATATGCTCCCTCCTGCAGATATATTCAAGAACATAAGCGGGCTGGTGGAGAAACTGTTTTAAACTTTAAACGCCACCCGTTTGGCCATAATTTGAGAGGATGAAATTTTTAAGGGCAATATGCAGATTTTCATTTGGACTCCTGTTTGTGTTTTCGGGGTTCATAAAAGCTATTGACCCCATTGGAAACGCCCTTAAGATAAAAGAGTACTTTGGGGCATTCCACCTCAGTTCCATTGATTTCCTCTCAATCCCAAGCGCCATACTCCTCTCAACAGCCGAATTCATTGTTGGAGTTGCAATCCTTAAAGGATTGAGGATAAAGACTTTCTCCAAAATAGCCCTTTGGTTCATCTCATTCTTTACACTCCTTACACTTATAATACTCATTTTCAACCCTGTAAATGACTGCGGATGCTTTGGAGAGGCAATACACCTTAGCAATAAGGCAACATTCATAAAAAACCTCATACTCCTTACGGCTGCCATTGTGGTATATTGGCAACGTGAGAAATTTCTTCCAATAGCCTCCCCAAAAGTTGAATGGAGCTACATTGTGGCATACGGGGTACTTATAATAGCCCTGCAGGGATACTCATTGAGGAACATTCCGCAGATAGATTTTGGGATCTACAAATCCGGGACAGACCTCATTGCCAAACAGCAGCAGAACCAGGAGAGAGAGTATGAAACCACTTTCATCTATGAGAAAGACGGGGTACAGGAGACCTTTACCCTAAATAATCTTCCCGACAGCACCTGGACCTTTGTGGATGCCAAATCTTTTCAGGTAGGGGGGGCAGCGGAAGATGCAAGTGTAGATTTTTCATTCATTGATGCGGAAGGAAATGCCATAGGTAATGAAATTGTAAGTATCCCGGGACCGGTATTTTTCATCTCAATATACAATGCCAGGGCATTGGGGAAGAAAGCCGTTGACAAAATAATGACACTGGCAGACAGTTTGCAGGCACACAACCTTAAGTTGTACATTATCTCTGCCAACTCTATAGAGGAAACAGAAGCCCTCTTTGAGCCTTACACCGCTATGCAGGGGTTCAGCTATGACATCCTTTATGCAGACTACAAGGCTATTATCTCATTTAACCGCTCCAGCGGAGGACTCACCTACGTAAACAACGGCATTATTATAGAAAAATGGGCCCGCGGCAATTACCCAATTGACTCATTGGATAAGATACTCTCAGAAGACCCTGAAATAATCACCGCAAAAGCCCAAATCTATGAACAGCTCTTTGCTGAGATATCATTGTTTATAATCCTTTGCCTGATTATGATAATCAGGTTCTTTTCAAAGATTATCTACGGGAATTCTTTCTTGGGTATAAAAAGGAAAACCGCAGAGCAGGAGAAAATTGCAGCGGAAAGAGAGGCTGAAATTGAGTAACAAATATTGAACATATATGAAAACCTTCAAAAGACTATTTTTGGCAATTGCCATAATGGCTGTGGCTGTTGGCTGTACATCACAGCAAGAACCGCAAAAACCTAAAAATGTAATTTACCTTATTGGAGACGGTATGGGCTTTGGAGCTGTATCATCATTGCTGCTTGCAGAAGATGAGCAGACAGGATTTGAAATGGCACCTGTAATTGGCCTAAATGAAACCCAATCTGCCAACAACTATGTAACCGACTCTCCTGCAGGAGGCACTGCCCTTGCAACAGGCACCCGCACCTGCAACGGATTTTTGGGTGTAGACCCAGATACTCTACAGCTTACAAGTGTTCTGAAAAAAGCTCAGGCTATGGGCAAGAAAACTGGAATTGTGGTAAACACCACTCTAACTGAGGCAACCCCAGGAGCATTCTATGCAGGAGTTCCTTCCCGTTCAATGGGCTATAAAATTGCAGAGCAATTCTGCGAAAGTGGAGTGGATGTGGCAATTGGTGCAGGCCTTTCTGTATTTATAAACCGCCCTGATTCTACAGACCTTACCGCTACCCTAATCAATAAGGGATACAATGTATATTTGGACTGGAAATCTGTATTGAATACAAACTCAGAGAAATTTGTGGGGATACTTGAAATGAGTGATGTGCACCGCCGCAACAAATCTTCCAATACCACTGCCAAGGCTGCCGAAGGTGATGCTGTTTGTCTTGCTGCCCGCCTTGCTGCCGATGCCGGCAATCTTGACACTACCCGTTTCTCTGAACCAACCGTATATTTGGAAAAGGCAGCTGTAAAAGCATTGGAGCAACTGTCAAAAAATGCTCCCAACGGCTTTTTCCTTATGCTTGAAAGTGCAATCATAGACGGCTACGGCCACAACAACGATTCAGAGGGGATGATTGAAGAGATGAAAGAGTTCAACGGCCTGCTTAAAGCATTGGTTGCATATGTGAATGCACATCCGGAGACTCTGCTTGTTGTAACTGCCGACCACGAAACCGGCGGTACCGCAGTTGGCTACAAATCCCACAATGTTAACCAACCTGAGGGACTTACCCTAACCTTCAGCACCAAAGGTCACTCCGGCACCGTGGTTCCAATCTTTGCCTACGGCGCAGGTTCGGAGAAATTTGCCGGAATCTTCAAGAACAAGGAAATTCCTGGTGTGATTGAGGAGTTAATGAGGTAAATACGTCAAATTGAAACAAACAAGATAAAAGAAATCCCCTGAGGTCCCTGCTCGTCAAACCTTAGGGTTTTGTTTTTTATAGCGCTATTGGCCTTGAATACCTCAACGGCTTCTCTGTCTTCTTAATCTCATACTCCAGCTTATACTTCCCATTCTCCTGCAAGCTTAAAACCACCAAATCACAATTTGCCGGAGAAAGCATCTGCTCAAACTCCTCAACAGTAAGGTGGAAAAACCTCATCAAGAATAGACGGATTGTAAGCCCGTGAGTAACCAGCACACAATTATCGGGAAACTGAGGATGCTTGAAGTCCCTGAACATGCTTCCAAGGAAATCATTCACCCTATCATACACATCACTTCCAGCCTCCCCTCCCGGAATCCTGTAATAAAAAGAACCATACTCCCTCCTCTCCCTGCAAATCTTATCAAAATCCTCATTACACCTCAAATACCCCCACTCCTGCTCCCTCAACCGCGGCTCCTCGCTATAATGAAACTGCTCCCTTGGGAAAGCCTTCACTACCCCCTCAAACGTAGAACGGGCCCTCCAAAAAGGAGAAACATAAAAATACATCTTCTCCTTCCCGACAATTTCTCTCAATCTCTCCCCAGCCTCCAACGCCTGCTCCTTACCCCTCTGGGTAAGTTCAATAGTATAATCCGGCACCTGCCCAAACAGATACCTGTCTACATTAGCCTCCGACTCTCCGTGACGGATGAGAATAATTCGTTTGGGTTTCATAACTGGTATATAATTAGAGTTCAGTTATATTTTTCTCCTCAAAAATCATCTGAATGAAAATTCCAATAAACATTGCCACTACCGCAAACTGTATAAGGAAATCATATAAAATGAAGAATTTATATCCGTTGTTCCCAATATTTATAAAAGTTGCAACTTTTTGATTATTACCAATATGTGATACTTTTTCCAACAAATCTTTAAACATACGGGAATCCTCATGACGTATTAGGAACTGGCCCAAAATTAATGAATCTGAACGTACGTGTTCAAATGTTTCCATTTTTGCAACACTATCCTTGGCCTCCTTTATCCTCGCTGTATATTCCCTCTCGTAATCTGTCTTTGCAAAAATCTCCATAAAAGCATTAATCTGAGCCAAAGTATCTTCCCTCGATGGCTTATCCGGCATTACCCAAGTTATAATGCTTTCACCAGATTCTTTTACCTCTTCTTGCTTTATTGGTGTTGGCTTTATTGGCAAGCCATATGTATAGGAATGTATCAAAGATATGTAATCCTTTTCTGCAATACTGTTTTTATCCAAACTTATAACCAGTTTGTCATCTACCCTATTCTTGTCCAAGAGGACATTATCCCTATAAAACTCAGGTAAAATACCACTTCTAATTAGTATCCTCTCACCGGTAAAATTGATTACTATAATTCCCACAACCAACGATATCACAAAACTTGTAAGAAGCAATTGAGATGAACGGAACAACTTTACAAATACACCTACTCTTGGCACAATCTTATCTACCTCATAGTAAACAAACAATAGTATTAAAGAAACAATGATCCCTATTGACCATCCAGACCAGGGTGAATCAAAGAATGCTTTATACAAATCCTCACTAAATGCTACTGTCAACCATGCAGCCGTAATTGACGCAATAAGACGGGGAAATAAGAAATGCAAATTCCTGTGTAATGCACAAGCCTTGTAATACAACTTTTTTGCATTGAAAGTCCATGCCTTTTGACAACCCATTAAAAAGAATGTAAATACAAGAATCAATAGAGATATGATTACAGCATAATGCAAATTCTTTACTAAGAATTCAAAACCTCTTGGCAATAACATAATTATTGACAGGAATAGCATAAGTAGCATCAAGAATGTATTGACACCTCTCTTACCCGTTGCCAATCTGAATGCATCTGCAAAATCATACCTTCTAAATAACCACACGGATGATCTATGCCTTCTTTTTTGGAGATCTTCTGCGTTACCATTATCCTTCCCCAACAATTCAGAAAAATCATTTGAGCAACATATTTTACCTTTATCAGGATTGTTTTCGCCCTCCAAATTATTGAAATACACTCTCCTCAATTCTATTTCAGGTGCTACAAACCATGATGAAGAATGTCTGTTAAAGCTAGGGAATAATACCTCACTATATTGTCCCCTTAGAGTTGGCAATGCTTTTGTAGATTTATACCATTGCCTTGTATTTTCAAACTCTTTGTCCGCTTCTTTGGCTTGTATGCATTCTAACCACTCTGCCTCCGCATTATCAAAATATGTGGCGTATATCTCCTCTGCTTTTACATCAAGTTTTCCAGTCTCTGCATTATACTGATTATTAATTATAGCCCTTTGATAGTAGAACTCGCTCTTTTTTATAATGGAAGCACAAAAATAGTCAGACATCAATGCTGCATATACTGCATCAAAATGCACAGAATTCTTGAATACATCGCTATGCATCATATCAAAAAGGAAATCCAAGAAAATCTTCCTCAGGAACTTATTACACTTAACATTCCCCAACTTATCAGGTTCCTCAAACAGTTTAAAGTTACCTTTATCATATAATCCCCATACATACAATGATGAATAACTTACAATCCTTTCATCCCTTTCTCTAAGCCTATCATGTTGTCTGATATTATAGTGTAATTTCCTATCATCACCCGTTATATACCTTGACTTTATCAGCTCCTCAATATAGTTTACATTCTTTAATGTCTGAATAGGGAAAGGAGTTGAATATATACGTTTTACTATTGAAGATAATGACTGCCCGCTTGTCATCTTTAGAGGCAATTCAAGAATCACCTCCTCCATATGAATTACCGACAATTCATTAGCCTTTTCTATAGGGTAATTAGAAGAAATCTTATTGTCGTACTTATATACACAATACTGCAATATAAACTTGACTGAAGTGGATGTTATAGTTACGAATATTGGATACTCTGGAGACATTTGTTTTTCTTTTTTGCTCAAAGCATCCGGAAGATCTATATAATTGAACACAGCCAAACCTTCCTCTATCCTAGAAGAATCCAAATCCAACTCAAAAAACCTACCGTAATTCATCAGCCGTTGTTCTTAAGTTTAAAAATATACCGTTCAATATTCTCTTGAGGTCCAACTATCGACTTAATAAACTGATACTCCTCCCACATCTCCGGCCATTGACGCACTGTTCCAAAAGCTGTCAAATATACCAACTGCATCAGATGCTCTAAGAATCCTCCTAAATCTGGATTCTTCTCAATGAAATCTGTAGCTAGAACAGATTCTTTAGATTCAAAAATATTTCCTGGGTTATGTGTGTCTCTAAGAAGATTCTTATAATGATACAAAAGACTCAATACTTTATCAAATCTCTCATTAGCTCTCTGCCTTACATTACCACTATTAAATATTTCATCTATTATCTTGGATTTTATATAGCATCGGTCAAAGTCATTTGCGTTTTCTCTATAGTTAGGGATACTTAGTTTTTCAAGGCCCATATCCTTAACACGCTTCTCCATTAGATGAAGAAGATTATATAAGAATAAATATGGAGTATTTGTTGGACAAGCACCATCTGCTATATGCCAAAACTCTTCACTTTTATGTAATCCATCTGCAAGTAAACGTTCATTTACAGCTGTTGTGAATGCGGAGATAAACATAAAAAATATTGATTTATTGGGACCCAATTTATATTGGCTATAACTATTGGATTTTGAAATCTCTTCCCTTTTTATAGCATCTTTAATGTCTTTTAAAATTTTATACGAATATTCAGGTATAGCATCATTTAATGGTCTACCATTTTTAAAATAGACTTTAATCAAATAATCTAGCAATACAATATCAAATTTATATTTTCCTAAAGCATACTTAGCGTGATCGACAGTCTCTACACAAAACAAATCAACTATCAGCTCTGGCGTTTTGTTCTCTTCTGCCACTCTTTTGAATTTGCCATCATTATAATATGATACCCGAACATTAAATCCGACATCCTCAAGACACCACTTAATCACATCAGCCTTAGTTATGTTATACTCTTCAGGAGTCATAAACCTTTTCACATGATCATCAACCAATAAGATTCTCCAATTATAATTAAAAATAGAACTCTTTCGATTGTCCTTTTTTACTTCTCCACATATACCTAATTCTTTCAATAATCTGTCCCTCACTCCACACTTAAAATCCTCATCAATGAGTTCTCGCATAAATCTTTCAGAATAAAACAAAAACGGGACAACCTCACCTGAATGTCCGCTCCTGCCTAGCGTCCTATCTAGATAAGACTCTCTTAACATTCTGTAATGTAACTCTTGATATTCCTGAGCAACATTAAGTTTATGCAAATTTCTCTTTTTATTCCTTTCAACCAATCTCTCAAGCAATTGTTTCTCTTGCTCAGTATCGTCATGAAAAATCGCTGTATTCCATATACTGCTATCAATATACCTGCAATATCGTCCCCTATCAAAGGGGACTACATTCACATTAGGTCCTTTCCCCAACATAGTCGTATATGTCATTTTCTCATTCTCAATTACTTTAAAAATGACAAAGCTACCTTTACTTAAACTGATTGTTTTGGATAATTTTGTATCATTCGTTCTTGTATTATCCTCACTCTCATCAAAATCTGCATAAGAAATATCTACATACTTTATAGGTGACTCTTGCTCACCTCCGTTATTTGATATTACAGATTCCTCCATAGAACTTGGATGTTCAAGATTAATATCACTTAACTGATTGATTTTTTCCATATTTTTAACAATAGTTATTATTACTTCTGGAATCTAGAGTTTACCTCCTTCTTGCATATTTCAACAAACTCTTCTTTTGAGCTATATTCACAAATAACTGATAATGGACTACATCCAGAAAAATAAAATATATCTCCGCTAACACCTAGATCAGGATTTGAATCATTAAACACTATATCACCTTTATGAATATACATATAAACCTCCCCACAATTACTTTCATCAAAGGCCATTCTCAAAGCATTTATATACCTATTAGGTAACTTTTGATTTGACATACACTTACTAATAGATATTATAATGTCTCCATTATTCTCTACTTTATGATAGCCTATATCATTGGGAATAAAATGCTTTTTATACTCAGATAACAAGTCTGGGAAATCAGCATACCAGTTCCCAATATAATCGACACAACTATTCTCCAATGTTAATTCAGGTCCTTGATGTATAATTATCATAATATTATTTATTAAAGTTATCAACTATCACAACGTGCAAAATCCAATAATTCGACCAATGTCAATTTTGCATCTTCTAACGCATTTTCAATCGTGGCAAACTGGACAAAAGGCACATTTCTTTGAGGCATATCCTTATCGCTAGGTATAGAACGACCTGAATGAATCAACATCCTAGATCTATCATTACAAAAAATAGTTTTCAACAAATCCGTCAAGTGTATACGTTTAGCATTATATTCATTATTGTCGTATTTAACTGAATATGGTATTGCTTCGTACAATTTATCTAATAATCCCTGATGGACTGACATATAGTCATTTTTGTTAACCTCAGAGTATACCATATTAATTACAAACTCATCATCGCTAAACCTAATATCCCCAATTTTTCTTATACTTACATTTTGTTTTTCGCAGCATAGTCCTAAAATCACAAACTCATTTTTTTCTAAATTATTAGGAATTATGGTATATACACTAACTCTTTTATGAGCATACACTATTGGTAACATCGTAGAGCATGCTAACACT
>JAZSEZ010000042.1:0-3200 GCA_045531975.1 Candidatus Egerieisoma sp.
TGATAAGTCTATCCCCTGAAGAATCTCCAGCTGTGGAATATAACCACCTCTCAATCTCTTTATTTCAAGCAAGTTTCCCATTACAATCCTAAATAACTGTTACGCACCTCCCTGTCATCCAACACACTGGAAGTCTTACCAAATTTCTCTATAATACCATCATCCAAGTATGCACAAAAGTCTGCAATCTCTCTCACAAAGTGCATATTATGCTCTATCAGCAATACACTCAACCCCCGTTCCTGAACCATTTTACTTATCATATTCCCGATAGTTGCAATATACACTGGGTTCACACCTGCAGTAGGTTCATCAAGTAGTAATAACTTGGAATTACCATTCATAAGCAGGCGGGCAATTGCTATGAGTCTCTGCTCTCCGTATGATAATTCGGATGCCTTGCAATCCAGCATCTCCAAATATTTGCAGTCCTGGCCAAACAAATCCTTAAATATCTGTATTGCCTTATTTTTCTTCTCCTCTTCTTTTCTTTTTATCTTCTTAGGATGAAATAATAGTGTAAATGGAGATTCTCCAGACCTACTTTCTGAAGCCACCATCATATTCTCCAAAATAGTAAGGTCTCCCATCAGCTGCCTACCCTGAAATAATCTTCCAATACCCAATCTGGCTATTCTATGAGCTGGTTTGCCCGTAATTCTCTGCCCTTCAAAAAACACCTTTCCCTTAAAGCCTCCCTGAAATCCAGAAATTATATTGAACAGGGTTGTTTTACCTGTACCATTACCTCCTACAAGGGCCGTAATCTTACCTTTAGGCACATTAAGATTCACTCCATTCAAAAGGTTGAAAACCTCCTTACTGGAATTTGTAAAACTCAATTCAATATTTTGCAGATTAAGAATCATGATAACTTATTTAACAGAGTTTTCCCCCAATAATCCTTGTGGCCGCACAAACATTACAGCAACCAACGCCAATCCGTATATTATCTGCCTCAAATTTGCCGCAACTGCATCCGGCAGTCCTACAAAACGTAACAACTCAGGTAAAATTACCACAAAAACAGTACCAAGTACAGGCCCTTTCACATTGCCTATCCCACCTATGAACAATGCAGTTATAATAAATATGCTCTCATCCAATGTAAAACTTGTAGGGTCTATATAACTTACATACGAAGCATATATCAAACCTGCCAAACCAGAGAAAGCAGCAGAGATAAAAAAAGTCTGCACTTTAAGTAAAGTTGTATTCCTGCCGAGAGCCCTAACAGAAAGTTCATCAGACCGCATAGCCTTCAAAACCCTACCAAAAGGGGAAGACTTAATTATTTTAAAAAGCCATATTGCAATAGCTGCAACAGCAAGAGCCAACACAAAATATCCATATACCCCTTTCACCTCTACCAGTCCAAAAAGCTTTATTGAAGGTATTCCAGGTATTCCGTAAGGACCTCTGGTTACATCAGTCCAGTTATACAGGATAGTATATGCTATCATCTGAAATCCTAAAGTACCAAGAATAAAATAATCATTCTTAAGTTTTACTGATGCATAGGAGATTATAAAACTGAAAAGCCCCGTAAAACCCATAACGAGTATTGCCAACACTATGAACGGAAGATCAAACTGCATGAGGAAGAAAGTCCCAATATATGCACCTATTCCATAAAACGCTGCCTGGCACATTGTAAGAAGATTTGCCATACCTACAGGCAAATTGGCACTAAGCACCAACACCACGTAGATACAAATCATTATTACAATATGAAGTATATATTCCATTATACAGTACGTTGTTTATAACCAGCTATTCCTTGAGGACGGAAGAACAGGAATAGTACCAAACCCACAAAAGTTATGGCATTTTGCCAATTTGAAGCAAATTGATATACTACCAGAGCCTGCAATATACCCAACAATATTCCACCCAAAACACAAGTTCCAAATCTTCCTACTCCACCAATAATCATGGCAACCATAGCATTGATAAGCACATTCATTCCCATATGAGGATCCAAACCCACATCATATACTGTAAGACAACTTGCAAGAGCTATAAATGCACCGCTCAACACAAAAACTCCGCTACGGGTTCCATTGGTATTATATCCTAAAGTCTCAAATAGAGTTTCGTCTGCACTCAAAGCCCTTAATCGCAATCCATATCTGCTGAACGCAAGTACAAGCATAAACAAAATCAATACAACCGAACCTATTACCACCTGATACATCTGTGGAGTTGTAATAATCAACTCACCAAAAGTATATGTTCTCTGTATTGTACTATCTATAACCTTGGTCTCATTACCATAAGACATGGCTATCACATTCACCAGTATAGTCATAAGGCCAATTGATGCAATCATCATCACATTCAATGAAGCCTTCCTTTTCTTTAGCGGCCTATATATTGCAACTTCAGAACCCCAATTTATAAGCATCGTCACAATCACTGACAGCAAAACAGCCAAGAGCAACGGCATACCCATAACTGAAGCAAAAGTATAGAACGCATACGCTGCAACAACATACACTGCTGCTGCCGCTATATGGAACACTTTTGTAGTATTGTAAACCAAGGCAAATCCAATTGCCAGCAAAGAGTACAACACCCCGGTTATCAAGCCATTTATCAAAAATTGCAACATTACCTTTCGTTTGGGTATAATTCGTACAAATTTAATAAAAAAATAATTGCATATTACACCACACTCAAGTAATAATATGCAATTCTCAACTTAAAATAAAGTATATCTCAAATATTGTCTATCTTCCTCATCAATTCCTCTGGGTACACATCAAATCCTTCCAACAGTTCATCTGTGGGGAACCCCAGGAAATAGAGGTATTTCATAATGAGGTTGTAATGAAATCTGGCAAAGCCTGTATTCTTGTTACCTTCTTTGTCAAAGCAGATTCCCTCGTGATGTGCAATCTTGTTTCTAAAATCTTTAATGAGCAGCAGTTCCTTGTATATGGCCTTCTGTCCCATTCCCGCATAGCGGTATGGAAACACCCTCAGCAGATTTTGACCACCTCTGTAAAAAGGCACCTTTGTGAACATATATGTCCATACTCCAAGGGATACACAAGAGACCAAACGGTCGTGTGAATACTTCCTCTGCTTGTACAGACTGTCAATGATTTTAGACACAGATCCTCTCTGGGTATATTCTCCCAATATGCCTCCCGGCTCCAACTGCTTTTCCAACCAGTTCTCATCTCCCAAGTGAG
>JAZSEZ010000096.1:0-7410 GCA_045531975.1 Candidatus Egerieisoma sp.
AACTCCAGCTACTGCCATAATATTTATATTTATTTATACAAAGATAGTAAAATGAACATTTGTGGAGGTATTTTGTTGGTAAGTATCACAATTAAAAAAAGAAAAGATATGTTACCAACCAAAAAGAACCAGAGCTGGTTCCCATCAATTTTCAACGACTTTATAGGTAGTGATTGGGTAGAGAGACTTCATTCAACTTCCCCTATTAACATTATTGAGGCAGACGACAAGTTTAAAGTTGAGATTGCTGCACCAGGCCTTACCAAAGACGACTTCAATATTAAGATAACTAATGACAACCTCCTTACAGTTAATGTAAAACAGGAGGAAAAGAAAGAGGAAAAAGACAAGAAAGGAAGATACCTCAGAAGAGAATTTTCGTACACCCAATTCCAACAGAATCTGATTTTGCCGGAAAATGTGGATAAAGACAAGATTGAGGCAAAAGTATGCAACGGAGTGCTGGATATCTGTATCCCTAAAAAGACCCCGGACAAAGTAGAACCTGTTGAGAAACAAATTGAGGTGAAATAACATATATCTCAATTAACAAAGAGAGGGTGACACAATTATGTGCCACCCTCACAATTTTATAACGCAAATTTACCAACAGGTATTACATTTTAACACCGCAATTGCCACAAAATGCCTTGTCTACACCAATTGGTGAACCACATTGAGGGCAGAACCTTTTCTGTGGAGCAGGTTGTTGCGGAGCAACATAGGAATTGTCGGGAGAAGAGGCAGCATTTGCAGTGGCAGGGGTAACAGCACTCTGTTTGAACAATTGTTTGAATTTTCCCGACAGATTGCTCAATTTGCTGTACAGATCAAAAGTAATCTGTGTGGATGGGGCTACCTCCATATAACCGTGCATCATTTTGATCATCATCCAGCTGTCTACAAAAGCATATTTTACAGTTGCAGCCAACATAACAGCAAGAACAAATGCCACAAAGCCGTTCCACCCCAGAATTTTGAATAATCCTCCAAAGATTACGAATGCAACAAGGGTAACAACAAGCATTGTAACTATAACTGTTAAAGCGGTCATTGCAGAATTCTTAAGGAGAGCCTTCCAGTTCTGTGCATAAATTACAACTCCGTCACATGCACTCTTATATGTATTCTGCTCATCTTTATAGAAAGTGTAGGCCAAACAGCACTCATCTATGTAACCAAGAGAGATATCAAGGAAGAAATTTGTGGCAGATTTTACACTGTCTGCACCAGGAAGCGAGCCAAGGAGGCTGTCTGTTATCCTGCCCAAAGTTCGTTGTAACTGTTTTATAGCCCCTCCTACAAGTTTATCCAATGCAAAATATGCATTTGAAGTGGCAAAGCGTTTTTTTACCATATCTTTTCCCACTGCAACACAATTTGAAGGTACTCTGCCGGTTTTGAATGTTTCAGCTACCACTGCAATATGTCCGGCACGCACAAGATAACCCACATAATGATTGATGAAGAAATTTACACCTCCAATAAGACCAAGCCATATGAGGAACATAATGAAAAATACCCCCTCACTTGCAAACAGCAACGATATTCCCATAAGGATTGCAAACAAAACTGCGCAAATTACAATATTAAGAACTCCCAATCCCAGCTTCATCCAACAAAACGGAAGGGTTTGCATAAAAATCTCTTTCGCTTTCATAGTTTATCAGTATTTAGTTTAGTATTAGTTTCCAGGGTCTTTCTCTGTAATTTTCTTCATAAACTCATAATAATGCCTGTTAAGGTTAAACTCATTCATAAAGTCATACTTGCTGGTCTCTCTGCTCTTTTTGGCAGGCATCTTAACTTTAAGCATATTCTGGTCTGCTTCTCTGGCTAACGGAGCAAGAGCGTGGAATCTCTGCTGCACCTCAATATACCAATTCCTCCAAAGTTCCATTTTGGCCACACCTTTAATATTGAAATATTCGTGGTGCTTCTCATCTTCGGTAACATTAATCCACTGGCTGTGCTCACTCCTGATCTTGTGGTACTCATCAATCAGTGGAAGGACATCTGCATTTTCATCAAAAAACTTTTTTATTGCCTCTTCCTCTGCCTGTTCCTGCTGCTGTTTAAGTTGTGCCATACTTTTTAGAATACCACCTAAAGAAGAAGCATCCAATTTGGCAGCCTCCTGTTCAACAATCTTCTGCTTTACAGCCTGTTCGGCATTCATTTTATTGTATGCCTTCATAACTACCTGGTTCTTCTCCTCCTGGCTCATAGCATCCAGTTCTGCCTGAGTATGCCCGAAACGGGCCAATTGGGAGCGGTTATGTGTTACAGAATCTGTAAAAAGCTCATACACCCGCCAAGTCTCTTCATTAAACTTCTCCAAGGCAGCCAGATACTCAGCTGTATTTCCTGCTACCAGATCTTCTGCCGAAGGAATTTCAGGCATAAGTCTCATAACACTCCACTCAGGCGGCGGTACCATTTTTACCTGATTCTTATTACCCTTTTTCCTGGCATCAATCAGATCCAGAGAATCCTTTTTGCGCTGCTGCTCTTCCATCCTGGCAGCAAGAGCATCAAGCCCGCTTGAAAGTTTGCTTTTCACCATTTCGGCAAGCCCGTTCCCTTGGGATTGGGTTTCATCTTCCCCATTCCTATTGCCAGTACCAACACAAGAGACAAGCAGTACTGCACTAACCCAAAAAAGAACAAAATTTCTCATAAGCATCATAAATATTTTCCCGACAATTTACTGTTTGCACCATGTTCTCCATTTGAGCATTGTGCCAAAGAGCAGCCGGGACACTCCTATGCTCAATTTTGGATACGGCCAAGTAATTACTCCACCTTGGTACCGCAACCGGTACAGAAACGCTGCCCTGGAGCAATCTCAGTACCACAATTTGTGCAGAACCGTTTTGCGGCAGGCTGCACAGGCTGTGAAAGTCTGGTACCGCACTCACAACAGAAATTAGTTCCAGGCTGATTTTGTGTACCGCAATTAGGGCAACAACAAGCCTCTTCTCTGGCCCTTTCCTCTGCAGCAGCACGCTCTTTGGCAGCCTTCTCATCTTTCGCTGCCTGTAAGCGCTCCCTTGCAGTATTCTGATTTGCTACAAGCAAATCCAACTCACTCTTAATCTGCGGAAAGCCTTCTCCCCCATCCCTCAGATAGAGTTCTTTTCCAAGCTTAGCATAAACTTTCTCTATCTTCTCATTTATCTCCTTAATCTCTGTCTGAGCATTAAAAATCTTCACATCCGGATCATCCTGAGGCATAAACCCAGATAGCCCCTTAACAATACCACTTAAAATATCTCCCATAGTTGTCCAATTTTGCGTTATACCTGTCAATTCAAATTATCAAGAAGCCCATTGGTTAAAGTGTCTTGCAATCCTTCAAGTCCACCAACACCGCTAAGGAGCATACCGCCAGCAAGGGCTACTATTCCTCCAATAACTGCGCCTATAAGCATCCAGATTAGCATAGCGCGTGAGAGGTTCACTTTGTTCTTTTTGCTGCTGCCACCGCAAGCCCAAACAATGATGCAGATAAGGTTTACAACAGGTATCATCAGGAGCAGGAACATAAGTACATAGCTTCCTGTTGATATTGGCTCCTCTGTGTATACCGGTTGTTGGTAAGGCTGGGTATAATGAGGAGGATTGTTATATTGATGCGATGGCGGCGGGGTATAAGCCTGTTGCTGAGGTGGAGCTTGCGGTGGCTGTTGGGCTGCCTGTGGCTGCGCCACGGCAATAGGATTTCCGCAGGAGGTGCAGAACTTTACCCCGTCTGCAACCTGCGCCCCACATTTATTACATATTCCCATAGTTCAAGATTTTAGAGTTAATATTAAATACCGGTTGCAGAAACAAGTATCTGCTGGGTGCTCAATTTGCCGCGTTTGTCGTAAGTTTCTGTCTTAACATTGCCGATGCCGCGAGCATACCATACCTTCTGGCTCCCCTTAGCTTTGATAAAGGCCATCTTTGCTGTATAGGTCTGCTCTACAATGTAGCAGTCAAATGTGCCTGCAGGGGTGGTCAACTGCTCTCTGCCAACCACTTTGTGGGTATGAATCTCCTGGGTTGTTTTAATACCGCCCATATTCATTACAATGCTTCCTGTTCCAAGCTCCAAACCAACTGCCAGACGGGCAGGAATCAGAGGAACATCAGTAGTCATTTCAATTGCCGCACCACCGCCAAGGGCTACTGAGGCATTGCCGTCAGTTACGGTAGTGGTTACATTCATTGGATTGAACATCTGATTGCCGTTGACATACAGAGTAATGGTCATAGCTATATTGTAGTTTCCATCGGAACCTGCTGCGGCTGTTACTTTTGTAGTAGAAGTACCGGTTTCATTACCTTTTGCATCTGTTGTAACGTATTTTAGTTCAGCTCCCTGTTTTACACAGCAGAAAGGCTCTTTTTCCTGTGCCATCAAATTCAAGCCAAGGCACATTGCCATCACAAATAGTACAGTTCTTTTCATAATGTATATAATTTTATGGTTAATAATTCATTCTTTTTCTTCCCGACAATCCATTACTGGAACCCT
The DNA here is from genome assembly GCA_045531975.1 of Candidatus Egerieisoma sp. Classification (GTDB taxonomy): domain Bacteria; phylum Bacteroidota; class Bacteroidia; order Bacteroidales; family UBA932; genus Egerieousia. The sequence goes on from JAZSEZ010000096.1 coordinate 4,526, forward strand.
ACCCCAATAGAGACCAAATCTGAGTTACCCTTTCCTAATCCCAATGTGAATCCCCTGGTACTCCTCTGTGACGATGAAACTACCGAGCTCCCAAGCCTCTGTGTGGAGTTGTAGCTGTTTACCCTGTTTATTGACGGATTTATGTAATCTTTCCATGTTTTGGGAATACCGTCAAAATCGTATCCTCCAATGTTAATGCTCGGGCCTGTTGGAATTCCCTGATTTTGTGTTACCGTTGTACGGGTCTTGAAGTTGCTTACCAGTACATTTCCCCTTGCATCGGTAACCGTTTCCACACCACGCATAACACTTGTCCCCTCGCTGAAATCTCCAAGTAAAGCATCAGGATTCTTCTTCAGATCCACTTGGCTCATATAACCGTCGGGAAGATTATATGGGGTTCTGCCATTTCCAATTCCACCTACTGCCTCTTTGGCCTTTACAGGTTTGAGGACGGTACTGCTGGATGCTCCTGTCTCCAAATTATAGACATTTTTCTTAATCCCATTTGCATCCTGAACGGTTGTATAGATGCGTCCCATCCTATCTGCCCCTATGCTGAATTTGTATCCACCTATCTGGGCATTGATACTTGGAACCGGGTACTCTCCAATTCCCTCCATTCCTGCAGCTCGCATATTTTCATTCATTATCCAATCCTGAAACCTTTCCCAACGGGTTTCAGACATCTGGCCCGAATAGTATTTTATAACTGCTTCTCCCTCAGAAGCCAAGTGATGTCCCCAATTGAGATCAAATTTCAAATAGCCAAAAAATTCAAGTTCCCCTTGCTCATAAATAGTGGCTACATCATAATCATAATGGGTTTGAATGTATTTATGGGCATCTTTATTGGTTATATAATACAACCCCTGTTTGATATCTTTCTGATAACTGTCAAGTACAGGTTTTAGATATTGGTCATAATAGCGGACTCTGGCACGGATTTGAGCATTAATTTGCTGTTTTGTCAATGCATATATCTGATCTCCATAAGCCTTCATAACGTATGGGTCCAGCATCCTATAGCTTTCCAGTTCCATCTGCTTTCCAATTGCTTCAAGGGCATTGTCAATATTCTTCTTGATTGGTTCCACCTCCAGATCCATTGCATTATTCATATTATGTCTTGCCTCAAGCAATTTTATCTGATAATACTTGTAGGCAAGCATTGTAATATTAAACGCTCTTGAATCCGGCAGAAATTCATTACCTCCTATCAATCCCGCATATTGTGCAGGATAATCTGTATATCTTGTAGGAACTGCAACTTTCTGCGCCTTTTTCCAATACTCATTCTCATATACTATATCTGCCAGTGATGGCACATATTGTCCAAAAGCAGCTTTAAAAATCCCCACAACCAATTCCTCTGTATATTCCATATTTCTGTCGGGAACAGGATATACAAATGAATCCATTCTTACATTCGGTTTCTTTGTCTGGCCAATCTGCTGGAGTTGCTCAAACATATTTGCATACTCATCTATAGGAGTGCTTAATTTTACAATCTTATTATTGTACTCAGGGTTGATAAGTGTATCCCTATATGTGTCATACATTTTCTCCAAAACCCCCATCAGTGAATTGAAATGCTTCACCGATACGTGGTTCCAGGTGTCCAATGCGCTTTTGAAAACATATTCCACAGCCTTGTTCTGGCTCTCTATATCCCCTTTATTCAGCAGAATTGTGGCCTTAAGCTGCAGGGCAAGACCGTAATCTTTATTAAGTTGCAAAGCCCTGTCAAGGAATGCCTCAGCAAGTTTGTTGTCTCCAAGTTCAAAATGGCAACGGGCAATATTGGTGGCAAGCATATGGTTACGCTTGTCCTGATGCCAGGCTACTGCCAGGTAATGCAATGCACTGCCGTATTTTCTCTGCTTCATAAGGCAGGCCGCATAGTTCATACATACAAGGGGATGGGCATACAATCTTGCAGCAGCCTCTCCCTGTTGCAGAATTTCTGTATCCATATAATTTGTAGCGGATATAATTGCCAGCTGGTCTGAGAGTTCCATCAGGTATTTCTGCACATTAAGCCCCGCCTGCTCTGCCAGTACAATATAATCCATCATACGTATTACCTCTGCACTTTGGGCAGCCCCCCTTACCGGAGAGAATCCCAACAGCAACATAATGCAAATGCCATATATAAATCTCTTCATAACAGTATGTTTTAAGGTAATGAAATGTCCAAATCATCAAAATAGGCGTTCTTTTCAAACAGCTTCACCCTATCTTTGCTCATATTCTCTCCGGGAACAATTACGTAATCATTTTCTCCTCCCTGCAACACCCCTCCAATCTCTGAGGCATTTACACTTGCACCAGCACCCCATTTCCCATTGGTATAGGTGTATTTGGCATATCCGCCACCCAGAGGTTTTACATAAAATCCGCTCCCCTGCATAAAATTCATATCCCCATTCCCTTTAAGTGCAAGTTTCAGGAATACTCCCTGTTTTCCATCCTTAATTGCAATATACCAATTGGTGGAAGTCTTAATCCAAATGGTGTATCTGTCGGGAAGAGAGGTGGCGGCTGTTTGCTGCAATTTCTCTGCTGCACTAAAATTTGTTGCCTCGGCTGCTACGCCACTCCCTTGTGGTGCTGCGGGTGCTGCAGAATACTCATTCAACTGGTTTATTCCCAAAAGGGTGATTGTAAAACCGTTCCCCTTATCTTCCAACATAAACCTGTGGTTGAAACCGTTTCTGGCAAGTATCCACTCAAATTTTTCCCCTTTAACCTCCTGTATCTGAACAGCTTCAGAGAGAGCAGCCGCAAAATCAAACAGGTTAAGTTTCTCTGTACTCATTCCGGTGGTTTTTCCCTCTTGAAACGGGCGGAGTGGATTGGAAATTGAGCTTGCATAAGATTCA
>JAZSEZ010000005.1:0-1813 GCA_045531975.1 Candidatus Egerieisoma sp.
TAATCTCTGAAATATTCAATATTATTAATTTACCCTTTGCACTGTTATCCATATAACTCTTCCTCTATTTTCTTATTGTGTAAAAACAACCATCCCAAGCCCCATTAATCCCGCTTAAAGATATCTCTTGTATAAACCTTCTCCTGCACATCATCAAGGCAAGAATCATAACGGTTGGCAATAATAGCATCACACTGCCCCTTAAATGCAGCAAGATCATTCACCACACGGCTGCCAAAGAAAGTAGAACCATCCTCAAGGGTAGGCTCAAAAATCACAACCTTAGCACCCTTGGCCTTAATTCTCTTCATCACACCCTGAATAGCACTCTGCGGAAATTATCAGAATTCGCCTTCATTGTTAGCCTATAAACTCCAACCACAACCTCCTTCTCACGACCCGCCTCAAAAGCACAATTTGCAGAATAATACCCCGCCTTAGCCAACACCTGATCCGCAATAAAATCCTTACGGGTCCTATTACTCTCCACAATAGCACTCATCATATTCTGTGGCACATCATTATAATTGGCAAGAAGCTGCTTGGTATCCTTAGGCAAACAATACCCTCCATACCCAAACGACGGATTATTATAATGCGTACCAATCCTAGGATCCAACCCAATACCATTAATGATAGCCTGAGTATCCAACCCCTTCAGCTCTGCATAAGTATCCAACTCATTAAAATAAGAAACCCTAAGAGCCAAATAAGTATTAGCAAACAACTTCACCGCCTCAGCCTCCTTCAACCCCATATAGAGCACAGGAATATCCTCCTTAATAGCCCCTTCCTGTAACAAACCCGCAAAAATTTTAGCCTCTTCCTCTAATCCCGACGAATACCCAACAATAATCCTGCTCGGATACAAATTATCATACAACGCCATACTCTCCCTCAGGAACTCCGGAGAAAACAACAACTTCATCCCCCTCCCGGCATACCTCTCCAACAAGCCATTACAATACCCCACCGGAATAGTACTCTTAATTACTATCACTGCCCTTGGATTCACCTCCAACACCAAATCAATCACCTGTTCCACCGCCGAAGTATCAAAAAAATTCTTCTGCGGATCATAATTAGTAGGAGCCGCAATCACCACAAACTCCGCATCCCTATACGCCGAAGCCCCATCAAGAGTTGCCACCAAATCCAACTTCTTCTGGGCAAAAAACCTCTCAATATACTCATCCCTAACAGGACTCTCCCTCCTATTCACCTTCTCCACCTTCTCCAGCACCACATCCACAGCCACCACACTATGATGCTGCGCCAAAAGTGTAGCTATAGAAAGCCCCACATAACCTGTTCCTGCAACTGCTATTTTCATAAAAACTCAGTTTAAATTTACTCAAAAACAAAATTAGCACAAGTTTACCAGCATACATTACTTTACAGAATATATCCCAATAAACTCATCTACAGTTAATGTCTTATAATTACTTCTATTGCAAAACAATCTTGATATATGATTTCTCGCCTGCGGCAAAACTGACTTTTTGAATATAAAAACCCTATCACTTGAAATAGCAATATCGCTCCCCAAAAGCACCTTGCTATATTTGATTTTATCCTCCAAATCTTTAGCCTTTATATTAACAGGATTTTTCACTCTCAATTTCAACTCAACCAACAACATTCGGATTGTATCCAACCCAATTGCAAAATCCATTGTTTCATTATACTCCCTGGCATGAGGGCGGGTCAGTCTTTCCGTTTTATCAAGATTAATAACCTTACAACCATTCTCAATTTGGGACGCATATCCTTCTGTTCTGAGCAATACATCCAGCCTTTCCGTCACCTTATC
>JAZSEZ010000109.1:0-8940 GCA_045531975.1 Candidatus Egerieisoma sp.
TGGAATACAAAGAGTTGGCAGGCCCTTTTGCACCTGTTATTGATAAAGTGCGTGGGGAGTTCATAAAATGCTTCTATGTAAAATTTGCCCGTGACAGCCGCCTTACCCAAAACAAGGAGGCGTTGCAGGAGGCAATAAGGGAGATAAAGGGGAATCAGGCAATTGTGCTTGATGTGGATCCGCTGTAACTTACACCCACCACAACCCTTATGGCGTGAGGGACCAGTTCAAACACAAATGGGGATGTGCCTACTGCCTCTCCGTCTATCTCTATACGGCTCTGGGGCCAGCTCTCAATCTCAATCTTTTTGCATTGCTGGTGAAGCACTTTGGGATTGGTATAAATGTTTCCGGTATACAACATCTTAAAATTGCGGATAATGCGCAACTTAGACATTTTCTTTATAATGGTAAGATCCATAAGCTCGTCATCTACAGCCGCTTTTGGGGTCTGCTGCATACCACCTCCGTTGTATTTTCCAATACCTACAGCACCAGAGAACACCAATCCGTTATAGAATTCCTGCCCGTCTGTAACAATCCTGAACTTTACTGGAGAATATTTGGCAAATGTCTGAAATGCACTACGCAAATAGAGCCACTCCCCATACTTCCCCTCATCCTTAAGATTGTTGTACTTTAAGTTTACAACCGCATCATAACCCAATCCGGCCACATTAGCCATATAGCGGGTATGCTTAACTTTTGTCTCATAATAAGAAACCTTTGCCACATCCTGCAATACGGTACGTTTCTCTACTAACGAGCGCACAGCCTCAGAATATGTTCTGGAGATGCCGTACATCCTAATCCAGTCGTTGCCGGTACCGGCCGGAATCACCGCAAGAGAGATCTCTGTTGTAGGAACTTTTTTCTGAATGAATATGCCGTTTACAACCTCGTGTATGGTACCGTCCCCACCTACAGCCACAATGTTGCGGTAGCCGTCATTTATAGCCTTAACGGTAAGCTCCATTGCGTGATATTTGTGTTCTGTAAAAAGACAGGTGAAATGCAACCCGCTCTGGTACATCTGATTAGAGATGATGGGCCAATCCTGCAACCCCCTTCCACTACCGGCCTTGGGGTTTACAATTACCATCCATACATCTGTTATTCCCATATTGTTGAAAACTTTATACTACGCAAATGTAATAAAAACTGAACTCTTTAAAAAGATTTAGTATTTTTGCGTGTTAGAGTTTATTTTATGGGAAAAGTTATAGCTATAGCAAATCAGAAAGGAGGCGTGGGGAAGACTACCACAGCAATTAACCTAGCGGCATCATTGGCTGTTCTGGAAAAGAACACCCTTATCATTGATGCGGACCCACAGGCAAATACTACATCGGGACTCAATTTTGATCCCGATTCCAACACCAAAAGCACCCTTTACGAGGTACTTATTGGGGAGAAAAACATAAACGACATCATTCTTCAGACAGAGATAAAGAACCTTAAAATTGTTCCTTCCCACATCAACCTTGTAGGTGCGGAGATTGAGATGTTGAACATAGAGGAGAGGGAGAGTGTTCTTAAGAAAAACATTGAGTCATTGCAGGAGGAGTTTGAGTACATAATCATAGACTGCTCCCCTTCACTTGGCCTCATTACAATCAACTCGCTTACCGCTGCAGATTCTGTAATAATTCCGGTTCAGTGCGAGTTCTTTGCATTGGAAGGATTGGGCAAGCTGCTCAATACTATCAAACTTGTACAAAACAGACTAAACCCGCAACTTGCAATTGAGGGTTTCCTTCTTACAATGTTTGACGGGCGCCTAAGATATGCAAACCAGATTGTAGAGGAGGTAAGGCATCATTTTGGCAGTATGGTTTTCCAGACAATGATTAACAGAAATGTAAGATTGAGCGAGGCGCCAAGCCACGGCAAACCGGTAATATTGTACGATGCACTATCTACAGGCTCAAACAATTACCTTAACCTTGCAAAAGAGTTCATTTCAAAGCAACAACAGGAGCAATAAAGTATGGCGAAGATTCAGACAGGACTTGGCAAAGGGTTAGGAGCCCTTATTTCTGATGTAAATTCAATCCAGCAGACAGCCCGCAAACCTTCAATTGGTGAGCCGGCACGCCCGCTTGTATCCACATCTGAAATTGAAATAAGCAAAATTGAACCCAATCCGTACCAGCCCCGTACAGAATTCAACCAGGAGGCACTGGAAGAACTTGCAGCATCCATCAAACTGCTTGGTCTTATACAGCCAATTACCGTAAGACCTTTGCCGGACGGCCGTTACCAGATTATCAGTGGAGAGCGCAGGTTCAGAGCCAGCCAGATTGCCGGTTTGGAGACAATCCCTGCATACATCCGCAAAACCGATGACCAGGGAATGCTTGAAATGGCCATTGTGGAGAACATTCAGAGGGAAGACCTTGATTCCATAGAGGTAGCCCTAAGTTTCCAGAGGCTTATAGAGGAGTGCAACCTTACCCAGGAGGCAATGGCAGAGAGAGTTGGCAAAAAACGTGCAACCGTAACCAACTACCTGCGTCTGTTAAGGCTCCCGGCAGAGATACAGTTTGCCATAAGGGCAAAAAAAATCTCTATGGGACACGCCAAGGCCCTTCTTTCACTTGAAAATGACACAGACCAGCTGAAATTTGCCAACCAGATTATTGAGCAGGATTTGTCGGTAAGACAAATTGAGCAGAAAATTCAGAAACTTGGCCAGAAAAAAGAGAAGAAAGAGAAAGAGGAGACTCCAATTATTGAGCTTCCCGACAACCATTTCCGTGTTATTGAAATTATAGGAAAATACTTCAACAACAACGTAACTGCCAAAAGGGACAGCAAAGGGAACGGTGAAATAACCATCCGTTTCAGCAACGACACTGAAATAGAGCAATTCCTTCAGGCATTGGAGAACTCAAACATTTAAAAGAGAGAAAAGTGCATAAAATACACCTCATATTTGCAATTCTGTTAGGATGCATTGTTGTATCCCTCCCCTCTTATGGGCAGGTGAACAATAATTTTATAAGTACAGCCCCTCCGGGAGCTGAAACCACCAACCAGCAGAATACAAACCAGAACGAAGAGGTTATTATGTCGGAAAAGCCCTCTTTTACTCTAAAAAGGTATTTCAAGGCCATTGCCCACAAAGATTCAATGACTGTGAGCCAGATGTCAATAGGCTCTATGATTCTTCCGGGAACGGCCCAGATATACAACAAACAGTACTGGAAACTCCCAATAGTTTACGGATCAATTGGAGGATGTATAGGGGGAGCCATTGCCAATAAAGGTAAAGATGCTCAGAAATATTTCATAGCAGGGGCCATTGCCTGCTACTGGGGAAGTGTGATTGACGGTATAGCATCATACAAAAGCCCTAAAAAACCTCTTCCGGCAAGAGCTTCAATGTTCTCAGCTGTAGTTCCGGGACTAGGACAGGCATATAACGGTGACTACTGGAAAATCCCTATATTCTACACAGGATTGGGTATCTCAATATTCTGCTGGGCAGACAACCAGCAACAATACACCAGGTACAGGGAAATGTATACCCAGCTGAACGAAGGCACATACGAGGGAAAACTCTCAGAGGAGAACATAAAATGGTACCGTGACCAGTTCAGAAGATACAGAGACTACTCCATAATAGCAACAGCGCTGGTATACGCATTGAATATCATTGATGCCAACGTATTTGCCCACTTCAGCGATTTTGACATAAGTGATGATATCACCCTTAATGTTGAACCTGCTATTATAAACTCAATAACCCCTATGGGGAACAATTTGGCCATCAACTCCCCCGGGCAGTCGTTCGGCCTCCAGATGAACTTGAAATTTTAAAATATAACACACAGAAATACACTTAACAACAATGTCCTACTTAAGAACACTGATTGCCATCCCATTATTGGTACTTGCCGTACCATTTGCAGCCAATGCTCAGAAACTCACAAAAAAACAACTTCTTAAAGAAAGACTTGAACTCCAGAGAACCATAGACTCCCTAAAAAACATAATTGAGGGAGGTGCATTGGAGATGTCTGACACAACCCTTTTTGATGAGGCAGACCCGTCACTTGGTGGAATCAATTACATAGACAGTGAGCACTTTGCAGAAGTTGCTCCCGGTTCTAATCCCGACAGTCTTATGTCTATGTGGTACATACAGAAAAACCTTACCCTTGATGGTGCAGACAGCAGACTTGACAGTATAACCCTTACTTCAAATATTCCGGATGAGGTATATATGGAGCGACTAAACAGAATGAACTCTTTCATTCCGCTTTCATACAACAGCATAGTTAAGAACCACATCATATACTACACAGAGAAAATGCCTTCAAAGGCTGCCCATATTCTTGGATTGAGCGCATACTATCTGCCTCAATTTGAAGAAATCTTTGATTACTACGGCCTTCCTAAGGAACTTAAGGCAATGGCAATCATAGAGTCTGCACTTAACCCTGTTGCTGTATCAAGAGCAAGGGCAAAAGGTATGTGGCAGTTTATGTACAGAACTGCATTGCAATACAACCTTAAAATTAACTCATACATAGATGAGCGCCTGGACCCTATTGCATCTGCACACGCAGCAGCAAAATACCTTAGAGACTCATACACAATCTTTGGAGACTGGTTCCTTGCAATATCTTCTTACAATTGTGGAGTTGGAAATGTAAACAAAGCTATCAGACGTGCCGGAAGCAGAGATTTCTGGGAAATTTACAGGTATCTTCCAAGAGAGACCAGAGGTTATGTACCTTCTTTTATTGCGGCACTTTATATGCTTGAGTACTACAAAGAGCACAACCTGAAACCTGCAGAGTTCAATCTGCCTGCACACGTTGATACATTTAAGGTAAACAAGAACCTGCACTTTGAGCAGATATCTGCCGTTATTGGAATTCCTGTTGATGACCTTAAGAATTACAACCCACAATATGTGCAGAACATTATCCCTGGCAACAGCGGAGACCAGATTCTTAAACTTCCTTACACCTATACAGTGCCATTTGTAGAGAAAGAGAAAGAGATATATACTTACAAAGACAGTATCTACTTTAACCCTATCACCAAAGAGAGCATTAAGAAGAATGCCTCATTGGCAAGTGGTGGAGATCAGGTGCACATTGTAAAACCTGGCGAGACCCTTGGCCACATTGCAATGAAATACCGCGTAAGTGTAAGCAACCTTATGAGATGGAACGGACTTAACTCAAAATCTGTTCTAAGAATTGGCCAAAGAATTAAGATTTACGGCGGTTCAGGCTCTGCCTCATCATCAAAATCATCCGGCTCTGCCGCTACAACCAAGAGCGGTGGCTATCAATGGTACACCATAAAAAAAGGTGACACCCTTCTTGGCATTGCATACAAATTCAAAGGGGTAAGCCTTAACGATATCCTAAAACTCAACGGCCTTACCAAAAACTCAAAGATTTATCCTGGAAAGAAAATAAAGATAAGGAAACTGTAATTATCACTAAATAGAAAAGGGGCAGCCACCACGGTTGCCCCTTTTCTATTACATTAGCTGAACCAATTACACCATCTTAATTGACGCCAGATAATCGTAATGCTCCCCTTCCTCAATCAGTTCAGCCTTAAACCCATATTGGGAGGCATATAAGGAGAGAGTCTGAAAATCAATATAAAGCCAATCAAAGGTATCCCCTTTCACCTGTTTGTACTGCATACGGAAATCCACCTCACCATAATAATCCCCGGCCAAATCAACCACATAGCTTCCATCTTCATCCTCAAACAGAAACTTCAAATCACTGGAGTCCATATACACAACACCACCCGGTTTTAAAATCTGCTTCATCTTGGTAAAGAACATACCCATATTCCCAATCTTCCCTATAATTCCAGAACCGTTCATAAGCATAAGCACAGTATCATACTTCTGCACCGCAGGATGATTGAACAAATCCACCTGAGAAACATTCTGCACCCCTCTTTTCTCCATTACCTCTACAGAAAGTGGAGATATATCTATTGCATCCACCTCTTTTCCCATATCCTGCAATGCCAACGCGTGACATCCGCTGCCAGCACCACAATCCAAAATTTTTCCCTTGGCCATAAGCAAAGCTTTCTGCTCCAAAGATGACATCTGGTCAAATGTGCGGAACAGATGCTGCACCGGAATCTCATCTTCATCAAACTGTGATGAGAAGACTCTCAGTTTTGCCGCCTTTCCTTTCTCAAAATAATCTGCTATTGCCCTTCCCATAGGGTCTTTATCGGGAAGAAGAAGTGTATTGCTCATTTTTATGCTGTTATTGTCTCTGGGGGCAAAGTTACGCATATATCTGTTGAATTATGTATATAGAGTATCAATATCTACACAGTTAGATTATCTCATCTCAAAGGCTATTGGAATTCTCAGGCATTGTTCCACAGGTTTGCCTTTCAATGTTGCCGGTTCCCATTTGGGAGACACCTGAATCAATGAGAGAACCAGATTATCCAACTCTTCACAAATACTGTTCACTATTTTAACATCTTTAACTGCACCATCTTTTGCAACTACAAATGAATGCCCGTAACGAATATGCGCCTTCTCATGGGTAAGAATTGTAGCAGCGTTCTCCTTATAATCATCCTCCGATAAAACTATATATCTCATCCAACTGAAAGGGCCAATATCACTACTGGAAACAACTATTTTGCACCCATCTTCCTCCAAGACAATTTTCCCCTTCCCGATAACTTTACGAATCATACATACTGACCACACTACTCTAGACAAAATAAAGAGTAGTCCAGCCCAAAATACCCCAATGAGAGCAGCATGCCACCACGGAGCAGAAATGTCAACCAATTCCGGCAGCTCATCTGCAAACATACCGGCAACAGGTCCCACTAAAACTGTACCCACTGAACCTTCAACAGGAAGATGAAGTGTTATAATGCCCGGTAAAACAAATAGAAAACCAGCAGTACAACAGAAACCTTTACTTCATATAAAAGGAAATCCATCATTTCTGCTCTCCTTTCTCTACAAGTTCAATAAGCTCTTTCAATTCTGCTACTGTAATCTTCTCTTCCTTAACCAAAGCTGATACCGCACTTAAATAAGAATTGTTGAAGTACTTGTCAATAATTCCTATCAGCGAGCGCTGTTTATAATCATCCTGAGTTATCTTGGCAAAATACTGATAAGTGGGGCCATAAGCCTTATGGCCTATAAATCCCTCCTCCTCAAGCATTCTTACTTGAGTGGACAATGTGGAGAAATGAGGCCTTGGCTCCGGATACAACTCCCTTAGCTCCCTTACAAACAGAGGCCCCTGCTCCCAAAAATGGTTCATTATAACCTCTTCCTTTTTAGTCAGTTTCTTCATAGCAACTATATTTTTTAGTTATACAACTATTGCGAATATTCACTATCTTTGAGAAACTATAAAAATTCCCCATTATGACACAACGGGTAGTTCTAAGTACATTCAGTATAATCTGCACATTAGTTAGTATTGTGCTGTTTATTGCACTGATGTTTATTGGTAATCCGCCGCTATATGTGCAGCTTTCGCTTGCTGCAGTTCTTGTTATAATACTTCTTAGTGGGCTATTCTATATGCCATTGAGCATTGCTGCAGATAAATATGCAATTTATATTAACCGCTCTCTTAAGATTAAAGCTATCCCTATGCAGGATGTAAAATCTGCCAGGATATGCCCCCCAACTATGGGGGCAAAACGCATTAGCGGAAGTGGCGGCTTTATGGGGTACTGGGGCTGGTTCAGAGAACACGATTTAGGCAAATATTTTGCATACTACGGCCGTTCAAGCGATTGTTTTCTGGTAGAACTTAAAAATGGCTGCAAGTATATGCTTGGATGCCAGGATGCCCCTAAGATGGTGGAGTATATCAATTCTTTATTGAAACAGTAAAGCCTATGCTCTCAGACAAACAGAAATTGACACTAATGTGGATGCTGCTCAAGCCGGTGCTCATTGTTTCGGGGCTGGCAAGTATCTCTGCGTTAGGCTCTTTGGTGCTGGTGGGGGTAGAAGCATTGGCCGCAACGGCTGTAATATTAACTTTTACTAAGGTTATTACCCTTGCTCTGTGCATATTGCTCTTTTTAAGTATGCATAACAAATCAACCAAGTTTTTCTATATCAATTTGGGAGTACCTGTAAAGAAACTGATACTAATGGCGGTAACACTGGATATGTCCCTCTTTTTTTCCGGTATGATTCTAATTCTTGTTTTGCGTTATGGTATCAGCTAAGAGAAATACATTGCTGGCAGACAGTATGCGGCTTGCTTTTGGTTCCCAGGATGTGCTGAACGGGGCTTGGCTGCGTGCTGAGACTGGGAAAGTTACCGGTGTATTGGGGAGAAACGGCAGCGGCAAAAGCTGTATGTTCAGAATCATAATGGGGGAACTGAAGCCACAAGACTGTTTTGTGAAGTTAAATGAGAAGGTTGTTAGCGGTTCTGATGAGATGGGACTTTACATCAAATATCTTCCACAGAAGCCTTTCCTTCCACCAAAAATAACTCTCTCAAAAGCATTCGGTTTTTTCGGGAAAGATTACAAAGAGTTTGCAACAGATTTTCCCCATTTTGCACAATATGAAAATGTGGAGGTGAGGGAATTGTCGGGAGGAGAAATAAGAATTGTTGAGATATGGCTATGCCTTAATTCCGGCTCTCCTTTCTGTATTCTCGACGAACCTTTCTCTTATGTTGCCCCAGTGTATGTAGAGCTGATACAGAAAATGATACAGAGGCGCAAAGGGGAAATGGGTATAATCATTTCAGACCATAATTATAATGCTCTGCTGGAGATTTCAGATGATGTGCTGCTCCTTTCAGACGGGTATGTTCATCTGATTAAAGAGAGGGATGATTTGGTGAGATATGGGTATTGCAGGTAGGGATTTGGCCTCCGGCATTCCCTCCCCGCTCGCCGCGGGGGCGCTTAAAAGCAAAA
>JAZSEZ010000061.1:0-3169 GCA_045531975.1 Candidatus Egerieisoma sp.
ATAACTTCATTTGATAAGAATATTTCTCTAAGGAATACTGTTTAATTTTGTGAAAAGAAGTATATTAATAGAATTATGACACCGTGGATTATCCCTGCAAACCCTAATAGGTACAGGTTAGAAGCTGTTTTAAGGGAATTACCTCATGTAGATTGGAGACAGAATAACAATGTTCAAGTTGGGGATGTTGTATATATTTATTGCACAAGTCCTATTTCCCAGATTAAATACAAAATGAGGGTGACAGCTATAAATATTACTACAGAAGAGTCTACTGCAGATAGAGATTATTGGACAAATCCTTCAGAGTTTGACACAAGCTTAGAGCATAACAAATTCTTCAGGATGGTCCTGGTGGATAAGAATACCACTCAATACCTCAAATTGAATGATTTACTCCTTAACGGTCTTAAGGCTGCACCTCAAGGTCGCTTAAAAGTAAAAAATCCTCTATTAGGTTATATTGAGAGATTCTTTGTTTCACATAAGTATTCACTAAAAGAAATCATAGAGAAACACGTTGATTTTAGTGATGATGATTTTATTAGAAGATCTGAAGCTCCGTATTCTAAATTCATTAAAGAGGTCATTACAAAAAATAACTATGAAGAATGGGATCCCATAATTTTTGAGGAATTTATTGTAAAGAATATGAATGGTGTTGCCAGGTTAGGAAACGGAGGCTTTTATCGGGAGCACGTGCAAAAGATTCGGGATAATTGGGACAAAATATTACCGCATCTTAAATTAATAGCATATAGCCAGGATATTCCACAATGGAATGAGTACAAAATCGTTAGAGAATTGATTTATGGACTGATTGGTAGAAATATGGCTGTAGCAACTAATAGAATCTTTGCAGCAATACAACCCCGCATCTTATCCACAGAAGTAGATTTGAGCAAACTGAATAAGTTGGTGGACTATATTGAAAAGTATACTACAACCATAGTGTCAGACTATGATGTAAATATTTGGGAAAAAGCTAGTTATTCGGTTTACAAAATGATGGCAGGTCTTGTTTCTGAACAAAGTAAAAGATATCTCCCTGTAATACCTTGGAAACTATTAGAGTGGTTTGATGAAAATTATCATGAGGGTAAAAGCCTTAATGATCCGCAACCAAGATTCATTAATGATCTGACTGAGGAATCAACCGCTCAAGGGATTTGGGAAGGTGCTTTAAAGAGCGTTTTAGTTAACAAATATGAGCGTAATATTCTTGCACGTAGAGCATGCCTATCCAAGCATGGTTATAGTTGTATGGTTTGTGGGTTTAACTTTGAAGAAAAGTATGGAGAAATAGGAAGAGACTTTATACATGTTCATCATATAGTCCCTATTTCAACCATTGGTCAAGAATATCAGATTGATCCGGAGAAAGATTTAGTACCAGTATGCCCTAACTGTCATGCTATGCTTCATAAAGGAAAGGATGGTGAAATTTTGACAATTGAAGAACTTAAAGGGATCCTTTTATAAATTATTATGGCACTCTATTACAAACATTACAAAGGCAATATTTATCGTTTCCTTCATGAAGCGAAACATTCTGAAAGTAAAGAGGAGTTCGTTATTTATCAAGCTCTATACGGCAATAATGAAATTTGGGCAAGATCTAAAGATATGTTTTACGGATACGTTGAAGTTGATGGGGTAGAACAGTTAAGATTTAAAGAAATTTCAAAAGCTGAAGCTCTTTCAATTGTTGCAAACAATGATAATTTTCCTCCTTATTTTCCTGATATAGAGTATACGAATGAGTTTGGAAGACTTAATGATAGTATTGATATCTTTTCCAAAAGTGTTCGTTCCATGATGACTCTACTTAATGATAGGGATATCGTTTCTGCTGATTTGTACTATAATCTGAAAACAGACGATGATATTGAGAATAAGATTTTTGTAATGGTGTTGTCCGAAGATTATGAAGATAAATTACAAGATATTTTTCACCTTATACAAACTTGGGGCGGTATAACAGGAAGACAAATTTACATACGCGGTAATGGGTTTAATTGGAATCAAATTTTACCAAAATATAAGAACCTAGTTGATGAGTGTTTAAAGGTTGATAAGGTGAATAAGGATACAATCTCAAATTTATGCCAAGTTGTAAAAGAGATTAATGCTTCTATAAAATATTTAGGTGTATCTTTCATTACCAAACACGTTCGTTTTTGGCTATACAGGAATCTTGGGAAGAATGCTTTGCCTATATATGATAGTATTATGGCAAAAACAGTTATGAATAAGCAAAGTGTTCAGATTTGTAATCTTGAAGAGTACTGGCTGCAGATGTATTACAAATCATTGGAGCTAAAAATTGACTTGATGCCTTTGGAGAGACAGATTTTCAAATATGCATTTGATAGAAGATAAATTCAATAACTTTTAAATACAGTAGTTATGATGAAGATCTCAGACCTAATACCAGTTTGTGTGTTGCCGACATACTCTCATGATGTATTGTATGTACATAAAGATGATGTAGACAAGGAAATGTCAGTCTGCCTTTTTATGGATTACAATTCAAAGGATAATGAGCGGATACTTTTAATGCACCAAACCCAAATGTATTTATCCAGGTCGCTTATAGATTACGAGATTGATAGAACAGCTGAAAATATAAAATTATATTTGGATAGGTTGACTCAAGAGTACCCTGATGATTATCTGGCAATGACGCTTGAGGCATTTGAAAAATTCAGAGATTATTACAATGCCAATAGGGAGAAATACAATCATTCAGAAATGTTGGAGGTTTTGACAACTATTTTGAACGAAAGGGATGCAGTATACAAAAATTACGAAAGATTTTATGATCTCATTGACAGATATCCAGCAGAGCCTGAACATAAATATCCATTAACAGAAGATGGAAAACATGATCTTCGTAATATGGAAATTATTGATAAATTTTACGACGATGTAAAATATACAGATGAGGAGATTGTATTTATGGCTGAATACGATTTTGATGCGTTTAGTAATAAGTTTCCAAGTCTGTGTGAATATTACATGAAGTGTTTAGATTATAGGGACATTCTTGGCTCCTAAAATTAGAAATGGCGTTGCTCAGTTTATGTTGTTCCTGTCATTCCGCTGGCGCTTCATTCCGTACACAACAACACTCAGCAACCTGTTATATATTTGGTGGAAGGCAAGA
>JAZSEZ010000098.1:0-15453 GCA_045531975.1 Candidatus Egerieisoma sp.
CCTCTCGCTCAAGAAACGGCTTTGACCGTCTTTCCCGTTTGGGACCGCAAAGGTAAGAACTTTTTTTTATACGCCAAATTTTTTCTTAACTTTTCTGAAAAAATTTCCATCTCCCATCATGCCACTCTAACTCTCTCTTCCCTTCCCCTCATTTGCGGGCTGCAAAGATAGACACTTTTTTATTACTGGCAAATTTTTTTAGGAAATTTAGGGCAAAAAAATCATATTTTAGTGTATACCTATATAATAACGTATTAAAAATTGTTATCTTTGAAAGTTGCATTCGCTGATACTAATGTAAATAGAGTAAAATGGATACAAAAGTTATAATTATCCCTACATATAACGAAAAAGAAAATATAGAGAAAATTATCCGCAAGGTGTTTACCTTACCTGAAGGATTCCACATACTGGTAATTGATGACGGATCACCAGATGGTACTGCTGATATTGTAAAAAGATTACATAAAGAGTTCCCACAACAGCTGCACATCATAGAGCGAAAAGGGAAATTGGGTTTGGGTACCGCGTATATAACAGGTTTCAACTGGGCATTGGAGAACAACTACGATTACATCTTTGAAATGGATGCAGATTTCTCCCATAATCCCGATGATCTTCCAAAACTATACAACGCCTGTGCTAAAGATGGCGCAGGTCTTGCCATTGGTTCAAGGTATTGTAAAGGTATAAGTGTTGTAAACTGGCCTATCGGGAGGGTGATTATGTCTTATTATGCCTCAACATACGTAAGGACAGTATTGGGTATGAAGATATATGACTGCACTGCCGGTTTCAAATGCTACACAAAAGAGGTACTTGGCTCTATAGATCTTAATAAAATACAAATGAGAGGATACGGATTCCAGATTGAGATGAAATATAATGCATACAAACTGGGATACAAGATACAGGAGGTGCCTATTATCTTTATTGACAGAACCGAAGGTACTTCCAAAATGAGTTCAGGTATCTTTGGAGAGGCTTTCTGGGGAGTACTTAAAATGAAATTCCGTAAAATAACACCTAAAGTGAAATAATATACAATTATGTATACTCTTATTAAGAATGGTATAATAGTAAACGAAGGGCTATCTGTTTTGGGTAGCCTTTTGATTAAAGATGAAAGAATAGAAAAGATTCTTGTTCAAAGCACCTTTAACTCCAATGAAGAGTACTGCAATGCAGTTGCAGCTCTTGAAGCTGATAAAACAATTGATGCTCAAGGATTGCATATTCTGCCTGGAGTAATTGATGACCAGGTACACTTCAGGGAGCCTGGCAACACCGCAAAAGCTACAATTGCTACTGAGAGTGCAGCTGCCGTACTTGGTGGTGTTACAAGCTTTATGGATATGCCAAACAACAACCCTCCCACTACAACCAATGAGGCTTTGGAGGGAAAATTTGCAATAGCCCAAAAAGAGAGCCTGGCAAACTACTCTTTCTACCTTGGGGCAACCAATGAAAACATTGAAGAGATAAAGAATGTGGATAAAGAAAAGGTGTGCGGTGTAAAAGTGTTTATGGGTTCATCTACAGGCAATATGCTTGTAAACAATGAAGAGACCTTAACCCGTATCTTTAAAGAATCACTTGTCCTTATTGCCACACATTGCGAGGAGGAAGATATAATAAAAGCCAATATGGCTGAGTATACCGCCAAGTATGGTGATGAAATCCCTTTTGAAATGCATTACAAGATAAGGAGCAGAGAGGCTTGTATTGCGTGCAGCAAAAGGGCTCTAAAACTTGCCGTTGAGAATGGAAGCCAACTGCACATACTCCATTTGAGTACAGCTGATGAAATGGAGATGATAAAAGAGGCACAAACTCTTAACCCAAAAATCTCCGGTGAAGTATGTGTGCACTATATGTGGTTTAACCGCAACGACTATGCCCAATACAAAAGTAAAATAAAATGCAATCCGGCCATTAAGGAAGAGAGCGACATGCTTGCAATCCGTAAGGCAGTAAAGGAGGGGACAATAAAAGTAGTGGCTACAGACCACGCCCCACATCTGAAGGAGGAAAAGGACAACAATTATGCAAAGGCCCCAAGCGGTATTCCATTGGTACAGCACAGCCTGCAGGTAATGTTGGAGCTTGCAAAACAGGGTATCTTTACAATTGAGGATGTTGTGGCAAGAATGTCGCACGGCCCGGCAGAATGTTTTGGAATAAAGGAAAGGGGATTCATTAAAGAGGGATATTTTGCAGATATTGCAATTGTAAACCTTAATCTTCCCGACAAATATTCAACCTCCCACCCTGCATACAAATGCGGATGGAGCCCATTTGAAGGGAAAGAATTCTCAAGCAGCATTGTACACACATTTGTAAATGGCACCCATACCGTGGAGAATGGGAAACTGACTGGAAGCAGAAATTCCAAAAATATTGAATTCAACAGATAAAAAGATATGACTGGAGCAAATTCATCTTCACTTGCAAAGATATATCTCCTTACTACAACGTCTATTATTCTGTGGGGACTCTCATTTGTATGGACAAATGACATTCTCAGCAGAGGTGTACCGCCTTTTACCTTTTTGTTTGTAAGATTGGCTTTGGCAGGCACATTACTGTTCTGTTTTGCCCGATTGACAGGGAAATTGCAAAAAGTTCAGAAGAAAGACATTAAGTATATGTTTCTGATGGCTTTTTTTGAGCCTTTCATCTATTTCATAGGCGAAACATACGGAATGAAGGTTACCGGGTCTGCTGTTCTTGCAGCTGTAATTATAGCAACTATCCCAATAACCTGTCTTTTAGTGGAAAAGTTACTGTATAAAGTTCCATATACGGCAGCCAAAATTTTTGGAACATCCATTACCATACCTGGTATTGTTATGGTTGTTATGAAAGGTGGCGATTCGGCCTCGGTAGACCATTACTATGGAATTGCCCTTCTTTTCCTTGCTGTTGCAGGTGCTACCGGTTATGCTGCTGTTGTAAAAAAATTGTCGGGAGCATATAATCCAACAACAATTACTACATACCAGTTCCTTATTGGGGCTTTGCTGTTCTTCCCATTCTTCCTTGGATTTGGCCTTAATGGATTGAACAGCACATTCTTCTCCGCAGAGGTAATGGTACCTTTATTGTCTTTGGCTATTTTATGCTCTTGCGTGGCATTCCTGTGCTGGGTAACATCCATTGCAAAACTTGGAATGATGAAAGCCAACATCTTCTCAGCCCTTATCCCTGCTGTATCTGCGGTTGGGGCTGCTGCATTAGGCCAGGAAGAGATTACTGTTATAACAATATCCGGAATTGCAGTTGTAATAGCAGGTGTTATTATTGCCCAGAAGAATTAAGGGCTGAAGTATACCGGTTACAATATTCAGAGATAAAAACTGGGATTTTCTCATCTTTTGAGAGTCCCAGTTTTTTCCTTATTCTGGAACATCTTACACTGTATGCATTCTCTGTAAGTGAATCTGCAGTACAGGTTTCCTGCCATTTGAATCCAAGATGTATGAAACAGCAAGTCCTGAGTTCAAGCTCAGTAAGATTGAATTCTTCAGACAGTTTGTAGAGAGCCCCCTGCTCCACCATATTTGCAAGAGATACAATATTATAGCACAGCCCCTGCAACAGCTTTTTATCATACATTCCAGAGAGTTTTACAGATACATCTACCTTATATTTGGAAAAATTGTCACAGGCATAGTAGGTCATATCCATAATCTCCTTGAGACCTTCAACCTCCCTGAGTGCATACTCCCTTATCTCTTGCGCCCTGATTGGAGAAACCTCAACCATTGTTCCATATTTACTGGCAAACTGCTCCCTCTCCTTTTTCTGTTTCCTCAAACGGAGCAACTCCACATACATATACCACACAATACCGGACAACACAACTATTGCAGATATTGCAATATACCCTAAAACCATCTCTTTCTCCTATATATTTACAATAATTTCAATTGTATCCTGCCTCTCTTCAAATCAACTTCCAACACTCTTACAGACACATGCTGGTGCAATTTTAGTATTTCATTCGGGTCTGAAACGTACTTGTCTGCCATATTGGATATGTGTATAAGGCCGTTCTGTTTTATTCCAATATCTACAAAAGCTCCAAAATTTGTAATATTGGTCACTATTCCAGGCAGTTCCATTCCGGCTTTAAGATCTTCAATTGTATGGATATCTGCGGCAAATTCCAACACTTTGGCTATTGTGCGGGGATCTCTTCCAGGTTTTGCCAGCTCCTGCACAATATCATTCAATGTTGGCAACCCCACCTCATCTGTTACATACTTGTTTATGTCCAAAGTTGCTATTTTTTCTTTATTGCCAATAAGTTCTTCAAGGGATATATTGCACTCTTGTGCCATCCTCTCCACTATTCCATACCTCTCAGGGTGTACGGCTGAATTGTCCAACGGATTGTTGCCGTCGGGAATACGGAGGAATCCTGCAGCCTGCTCATATACCTTCTCACCCAATCTCTTAACCTTCAGCAACTGTCCCCTTGACTTGAAAGGACCGTTTGCAGTTCTGTATTCAACTATATTCTGTGCCAATGCCGGTCCTATTCCGGATACATACCCAAGCAGATGTCTGCTGGCAGTATTCAGATTTACACCAACACTGTTCACACAACTCACTACAACATCATCAAGTTTCTCCTTAAGCAGAACCTGGTCTACATCGTGCTGATATTGTCCTATACCCAATGATTTGGGATCTATCTTCACAAGCTCAGCCAACGGATCCATAAGTCTGCGTCCAATGGAAACTGCGCCTCTTACAGTTACGTCATACTCAGGGAACTCTTCTCTGGCAACCGGTGATGCTGAATAAATGGATGCACCATCTTCACTCACTGAGAATACTTTTACGCCGGGAGGCAAGGCCAGTCTCTTTATGAATGCTTCGGTTTCCCTTGCTGCAGTTCCATTGCCAATGGCTATGACCTCTATCTTGTAAGCCTGAACCATATTGGAAATCTTCTTCATAGCCATCACCTTCTCATTTGCCGGAGGGTGAGGATATATTGTATCATTATGAAGGAGTTCCCCATTGGCTCCCAGGCAAACCACCTTACATCCTGTACGGAATCCAGGGTCTATGGCTAAAGTACGTTTCTCCCCCACAGGTGCCGCCAACAACAACTGGCGCAAATTCTCCCCAAATACCTTTATGGATGCCAAATCTGCCTTCTCTTTTGCATACTTCAACACCTCATTTTCAATTGAGGGATGCAGCAATCTTTTCAGTGAATCGTCTACTGCAATGTCCAATTGTTCAAAAAGGTTGAATGTATTGCATTTTACACCATTATAGAGCAATCTGTTTATAATCTTTTTGGAAATACCAGAATCTGCCTCAAGCTTTATCTGCAGAATCCCCTCCTGCTCTCCCCTGAGAACGGCCAACAGCCTGTGAGCCGGCATCCTTGAAATATCTTCTGCAAAACTGAAATAATTCTCAAACTTCTCACCCTCTTCATCCTTTCCCTTAGCCACTTTTGAGTGCAGTTTTGCACTTTTTGCATAGAAAGATCTCAATTCCTGCCTTATATCGGCCCTCTCAGATATTACCTCAGCAATAATATCTCTGGCCCCCTGCAAAACTGAATCTTCATCGGGAAGAGAATCCCCATTTACAAATGAACGCAGATATTTCTCAAAATTTGGAACATTGAATGTGAGCATTGCTGTTGCCAGGGGCTCCAACCCTTTTTCTCTGGCAATGGAAGCCCTTGTCCTACGCTTGGGCTTATACGGCAAATATATATCTTCAAGTTCCTGCATTTGTATACAGGACATAATCTGTTTCTCCAGCTGGTCTGTAAGTTTCCCTTGCTCTGTTATACTCTTCAGTACCGCCTCTTTCCGTTTGTCAAGCTCCCCAAATTTTATGAACCAGTGCTTGATTTCTGTTACTTGCACTTCATCAAGCTGTCCGGTCCTCTCCTTCCTGTATCTGCTTATGAAAGGGACAGTGGCACCTTCTGCCAACAATTCCACACAATGCTCCACCTGCCACTCTTTGAGTGACATTATTCCCGATATATGTTTTATATATAGTTTCTCCATAAATTTAATCGTGTGAAACCTGTTGCAACTGCTCCCTGTACGCAGAGAATATTTTTGATTTTGAGACAAAGCCCAAATATTTTCCTGTTTCATCTACAACAGGCAGATTCCACGCACCCGTAAACTCAAATTTGGTCATTACACTCTCCATTTTCTCCTTGCAATAGACAAACTCTGGAACCTGCTGCATAATTGAGTATATCTTGGTATCGTATTTCTCTTTGTCAAACATTATCTCCCTCACATCATCTAGGTAAACAATACCCTGCATCTGCCCTTCCAAATTTACTACCGGGAAAATATTTCTGTGGGAATGGGCAATTATCTTTACAAGATCCCCCAGTGTCTGGTTCAATCCTATTGTAGAAAAATCCTTCTCTATAAGTTCATCTGTTTTTAACAGGGTAAGTACAGCCTGATCTGAATCGTGAGTAAGCAAATCGCCCTGTTTTGCAATACGTTTTGTATAAATAGAGTACGGCTCATAAATTCTGATTGTTGCAAACGATACTGCCGATGTAATGATCAGAGGCATAAGAAGTGTATATCCACCCGTAATCTCTGCAATAAGGAAGATTGCAGTAAGAGGAGCCTGCATCACACCTGCCATAAGCCCGGCCATACCAACAAGTACAAAATTTGCCTCAGGCAAAGGGTGTATTCCCGACAAATTCACAATTCTTGCAATTACAAATCCAACAATACCGCCCATAAACAAAGTTGGGCCGAATGTTCCACCAACGCCACCACCGGCATTAGTAAAGGACATGGTAAATACTTTAAAGAAAAATACCCCTACAAAGAATACCGGAACCAGCCATTCTCTCTGAAGTATGGTTGAGAGGAATGATGTTCCTATTGCCTCTTCTGAATTGTTCATAAGGAGACTGGTAAGTACACCATAACCCTCACCATATAGAGGCGGGAAAATGAATATCAGCAAACCCAAACAGGCTGCAGAGATTATCCATCTCCTTGTTGTGCCGGCAATGCCCTTAATCTTATCCTCCAGCCATAGTGTTGTTCTTGTAAAATAGAGGGATGCAAAGCCGCAAACTATTCCAAAAAGAATATAATATGGAAGATTACCTATGGAGAAAGGGGTGAGATCATTCTCAAACGCCACTGTATTTCCAAGGAAAAGATATGAAACCGTTGTTGCTGTAACTGATGAAATTACAAATGGGAGCAACGAACTCATAGACATATTGAACAGAAGTATCTCAAATGTAAAGAGAATACCGGCCATAGGTGCCTTGAATATTCCGGCAACCGCTCCGGCCGCTCCACAACCCAACAAAATAGTCATATTTTTATATGACAAGCCCAACGCTCTTGCTACATTGGAACCTATAGCTGCTCCTGTGTACACAATTGGGGCCTCAGCTCCAACAGATCCGCCAAAACCGATTGTAACAGAACTTGCTGCAACAGAACTCCACATATTGTGGGTCTTTATCTTTGACTCATTCTTTGAAACAGCCAACAGCACTTTGGTTACACCGTGTCCTATATTGTCCTTTACCACATACTTTACGAACAATAGGGCCAACACCATACCAATTCCAGGATAGAGCAGATAAAGGAAACTGTCAGCCGGTGTATTGAACCAGCCTGTAAGTATCCACTCAACCAAGTGAACCAGCTGCTTAAGTACAACAGCCGCTATACCGCTTCCTAATCCTACAACAAGGGCAAGTACAATAAGCATCCTGTCCTCAGGCATATTGCACAAGCGCCCTTTTATATTATACAACACTCTTTTTATCATTCTGTCACGTTGATTGTTAAACAATGCGAATATACGAAAAAAGGTGACTGTGAGGAATCACATCACCTTTATTTTTATAATATAGAATCAATTGCTTCTACTCGTCCGCGTCATCATCCCCTCCAAATGAATTGGTTCCATCATCAGGGAATGTACCACCCTCAGCACCGGCATCGTCATCAGAATCCACACCTCCGAACAATCCGTTCTCCACATCTTCGTAATCATCAATTTTTACCTCTATCTTAACAAGATATATTGCATCCGGTATCTCCACAGAAACAGCATAGAAAAACGATCCGTCAGGTTTGTCTACCTTAAACAAATCTCCCATATAATCTGCATATCCTTTCGGATACTTTTCCTTAAATGCAGCAGCCAACTCCGGTGACATATTTGCGTAACTTACAACTGCTCTCTTCTTCTGTGACTTTGTTGAAGTGTTTGCGGCCATATCAATTGTTTTTATCGTTAAACTCTATTGTTAATCGTTTGCTGATGCAATTATAGTGCAATTTTTCTTATAAAAAAATGTTTTTTTCTATTTGTTGAAAAAATAAGATTTCTGCATCTTTTTTCTATCCATATTTTTCTCCACGAATACGGGTTTGAAGGTTTTTGGATCCATCTGGGCATAGTAAATGGCAGATGATCTTGTCATAGGTGTTGGGGTGAAATCCTGCACCTGGTCTGTATATACTCCCTTAAGGACCCTATTGTTGGCAAGATTCTCCATATCCTTCATTGTACAACCCGGATGAGAAGAGATGAAGTATGGGACTATCTGATATCTCAACCCTTTATCCCTCATCAGTTTGTCAAACTCCCTCTTTAGCCTTTCAAATAAAGCAAATGAAGGTTTGCCCATCAATGACAATACTCCGTCTTCTGTATGTTCCGGTGCAACTTTCAACCTTCCACTGGTGTGTTTTGTAACCAGCTGTTCAAAATACGGCTTTGAGGAGCTGTCAAGAAAACCTTTTTCATCCAAAAACAGGTCATATCTGATTCCACTTCCTATATATGCATTCCTTATCCCTTTAACTTCAGCCACACTCTTGTAAAGTTTTATCAGTCTTCTGTGGGAATTGTTCAGGTTGGCACAACGTTTCGGATATAAACAACTTTTTCTGAAACATTTCTGGCAAATGGAGAGATCATTTCCGCACATACCGTACATATTGGCTGTAGGGGCTCCCAAATCTGAAATATTCCCGGCAAATCCCGGAAGTTCAGGAAGTTTTGATATCTCTTTCAATATAGACTCCTCACTCCTGTTCTGTATATGTTTCCCCTGATGCGCCGCTATTGTACAGAAACTGCATCCGCCAAAACATCCCCTATGTGTATTTATTGAGAATTTTATCATCTCGTATGCAGGAATGTGCTTCCCTTTATAACGGGGATGTGGGAGTTTGGTGTACGGCAAATCATAAATTGCATCAAGTTCCTCAACCTCCGGTAGAGGATAAGGTGAATTTACACATACATATTTGTCTCCGTATTGCTCTATAAGCTGCCTCCCCACCATTCTGTTGGCCTCAGTCTCAATCTGGTTGAAATTCTCCACAAACGCCTTTTTGTCCTTCATACATTTCTGATATGAATGAAGGAATATTCTGTCGGGAGACTCATTGGGTTTCTCTTCGCTTATCCAGGCAACTTGCTGCAGGGTATTTTTGTCTTCCCAGTTTCCATCTTCTATATGGCGGGCCAGGTCAATTATTGCACGCTCCCCCATTCCATAAATAAGGTAATCTGCCTTACTTTCCACCAATACAGAAGGGAGAAGTTTGTCCTGCCAATAATCATAATGGGTAAATCTTCTCAAAGAAGCTTCTATACCTCCAATTACAACCGGTGTATGTGGAAACAGCTCTTTGAGTATATTGGAATACACTTTTACGGCATAATCGGGGCGCATTCCAGCCGAGCCGTTTGGAGTGTATGCATCATTGCTACGCAACCTTTTGGCCGCAGTATAATGATTTACCATAGAGTCCATTGCACCGGAATTCACACCAAAGAAAAGCCTGGGAGTCCCAAGCTTTTTAAAATCTCTGAGGTCATCCCTCCAATTGGGTTGTGGCACCACCGCTACCCTGTAACCATTGGCTTCAAGTACACGGGCAATTACAGCGGTTCCAAATGAAGGGTGGTCTATATAGGCATCACCTGTAAAGATTATGACATCTATATAGTCCCATCCCAACGCATCCACCTCTTTCTTGGATGTAGGTATGAAGTGTTTTTTCTCCATCATTACATTCTTTCAGGCAATCTTATACCCAAAATATCCATAGCTTTTACCAGAACCTTTGCAATTGTAGAGATAAGGGCCAATCTCTGTGATCTTACAATAGCATCCTCCTCATTCAGGATTGTGGTATCATGGTAATACTGGCTGAACTCTTTTGCCAAATCGTAAGCATAATTTGCAATTACAGCAGGTGAATGGTCATCTCCAGCCTCTTTAACCCTCTGAGGGAAGATGTTCAACATTTTAATGATCTCTATCTCTTTTGGAAGCAGTGTTGCAGCATCGTTTGTCTCAACATTATAGCCACGCTCCACAGCTTTTCTCAAAATTGATTTGATACGGGCGTGAGTGTACTGGATGAATGGACCTGTATTTCCGTTGAAATCAATAGACTCCTTAGGATCAAACAACATTGTCTTTCTAGGATCAACTTTAAGGATAAAGTACTTGAGCGCACCCAAACCAATCATCTCAAACAGATCCTCCCTTTCTGCCTCTGGCATATCATCCAATCTTCCAAGTGCAAGTGAAGTCTCTTTTGCAGTAGAATACATATCCTGTACTAGGTCATCAGCATCCACAACAGTACCCTCCCTTGATTTCATTTTACCCTCAGGAAGCTCTACCATACCATATGAAAGGTGATAAATTGAATCGCTCCAGTCAAAGCCCAATTTCTTAAGGATAAGTTTAAGCACTTGGAAATGGTAATTCTGCTCATTTCCAACCACATAAATATGCTCATCAAGCTCGTGCTCAGCAAATCTCTGGTGAGCTGTACCCAAATCCTGAGTCATATACACAGAGGTGCCGTCACCTCTTAAAAGCAGTTTCTTGTCAAGTCCGTCTGCAGTGAGGTCACACCATACTGAACCATCCTCGTGTGTCTCAAATACACCTTTAGCCAATCCCTCCTGAACCAAAGCCTTACCCAAAAGATATGTCTGTGACTCATAATATGTTTTATGGAATGAAATGCCCAAACGGTTATATGTTTTATCAAATCCTTCATAAACCCAACCGTTCATCTTCTTCCACAACCCTACAACCTCAGGATCACCCTGTTCCCATTTCACAAGCATTGCCTGAGCCTCTTTAAGAATTGGAGTCTGTCTCTCAGCCTCATCCTCAGGAACTCCCTGTGCAATAAGCTCCTTGGTCTGTTTTTTCAACTCATTGCTGAATGCAACATAATATTTTCCAACAAGGTGGTCACCCTTTATTCCCGATGACTCAGGTGTTTCACCATTACCCATCTTCAACCACGCAAGCATTGACTTGCAGATATGTATACCCCTGTCATTTACAAGGTTCACCCTTATGACATTGTGACCGTTGGCCTCCAGCAACCTTGATACAGACCAGCCCAAAAGGTTGTTTCTGATATGTCCCAAATGCAAAGGCTTGTTGGTATTAGGAGATGAGAACTCAATCATAACAGACTTGCCTGTTGCAGGAAGCTGACCATAATCCTCTGCAGAATGTATCTCAGAAAAAGTATTCTTCCAGAACTCCTCAGAAAGTTTGATGTTCAAAAAACCTTTCACCACATTAAAGTTATCTACAAACTTCTCATTGGCTTTTATATATTCACCTATTTCGTTTCCTGTTGCCTCAGGTGATTTTTTGCTCATTTTAAGCAAAGGGAAAGCCACAAGGGTAATGTCACCCTCAAACTCTTTTCTGGTAGTCTGGGTCTGTATAAGTTTCTCCTCTACCTCAACACCATAAAGGGCCTTAACCGCCTCTTTAGCTATATTGCTTATAAATTTTTCCGGATTCATTGAATCTAAATCTTATCTGTTACTATTAGTTTTTTGAAAAATACTCCTTCATTGCAACTTTAACCTTTGGTGAAAGTACAACCAAAGTGAACATTGTTGGGAATGCCATAAGTGCATAAGCCAAGTCAATAAGACCTACCGCAGCCTTTAGAGGTATCATTGCAGCTACTACAAGCATTACCAAGAAGAAGATATTGTAATATTTTGAGTACTTGGCCCCAAAAAGGAAACCTGTACATTTCTGTCCGTAATATGAATATGAGAACATTGTTGAGAATGCAAAGAATACAATCATTAGCAACAACAGATATTTGCCCACACCCGGGATTGAAGCATCAAATGCCTGAAGTGCCACACTCAAACCTGCAATAGAACCGCTGATACCATCACCCAAAGCAAGAACATCCCTCTGAATAAGAATTGCTATAGCTGTAAGGGTACATACAAGGCCTGAATCAATTGAAGGACCAATCATAGCAACCAAACCCTCTCTTACAGGCTCATTGTTTTTGGAAGCACCATGCATCATAGAAGCAGTACCAACACCAGCCTCATTAACCAAAGCAGCTCTTCTGATACCAATAAGTGCAATTGAGACCAACGCACCAATACCACCACCAACACCGGCTTTAACTGTAAATGCATCTTTAAAAATTGCGCCAAAAACACCTGGGACCTCTGGCAAATGGGTAAAGATAATGTACATAACCAAAAGGAAATACATTACAACCATTGCAGGAACCACTTTTGTAGCAACTTTTGAGATTCTTTTGATACCACCTAAAATAACGCATGCAACAATTACTGTAATTATCACACCAATAATGAATCTTAGGGTAAGAGTATTCTGTTCAGGAGTAAAGAAAATTGTGGTAATTGCCTCTGTAAACTGGTTGCTCTGCATAATACAAAGCGTACCAATAAGACCGGCAATTGAGAAAAATACTGCCAATGGTTTCCATTTTTGCCCTAATCCCGACAAAATCATATACATAGGGCCACCCTGTACCTCACCTGTATCGTCTTTGCCTTTATACATTACAGAAAGGGTTCCCTCAAAGAACTTGGTTGCCATACCAAGTATTGAACTCACCCACATCCAGAAAATTGCACCAGGGCCACCAATGGAAAGGGCGATTGCCACACCTGCAATATTACCCATACCAACTGTGGCAGCAATTGCACTAGCCAACGCCTCAAAAGAACTGATCTGACCATCTGCCTTATCATCTTTAGATTTCAAAGACTTTATAGCCTTTCCATAATATCTCAACGGAACAAACCCTGAATAAATAAGAAAGTACAAACCTCCTCCAACAAGAAGGATAAAAAGCGGATATCCGCATACAAAATCACTTACAGCTGTTATTCCCTGTCCAAGTGATGCAAAGAAGTTACCCATATTAATAGTTTTTTACAATTTTCAATAAGCGTTCAAAGGTATGAAAAAAACACCTCAAACCCAAAATAAAAAGGGTTGCAGCCATCCAACTGCAACCCTTGTGATAATATTCTGAAAATCACTATTTCAAACCTCTGTTCTTAAGTAGAGGATCTACTCCTGGAACCTTACCTCTAAAGTTGACGTAAAGGTTCATAGCATCTTCCTCACCTGCTCTCTCAAGAATCTCAGTTCTATATTTGTTTGCAACCTCCTGATTGAAAATATCACCTGTTTCAACAAATGCATCGTATGCATCAGCATCCAATACCTCTGCCCAAATATAGCTGTAGTAACCTGCAGTATAACCGCCGTTGAAAGTATGGTTGAAATAAGTACTTCTGTATCTCGAAGGAATCTGAGGAAGAAGGCCTCTATCACCCAAAACTTTAGCCTCAAACTTCTCTACATCAAGATCAGCTGGAATCTCTGTAAGTACGTGATAGTCCATATCAAGGTATGAAGCAGCCAAGTACTCTACAGTTGCAAAACCCTGACCATATTTGCCAGCTTTAACCATCTTGTCAACAAGCTCCTGAGGAATGACCTCACCTGTCTGGTAGTGTTTTGCATATACTTTAAGCACCTCTGGCTCAAATGCCCAATGCTCGTTCAACTGTGAAGGAAGCTCTACAAAGTCTCTTGGATAACCGCCCATACCTTTGTATTTTACATCTTTAAGCAAGCTTGCCAAACCGTGTCCGAACTCGTGGAAATAAGTCTCAACCTCATCAGTTGTAAGCAATGCTGGCTGGTCACCTACAGGTCTTGTAAAGTTACCGCAGATTGTAACCAAAGGAAGAACTCTCTCACCATTCTTGTAAGACTGGCCTCTGAAGCTGCCACACCATGCACCTGCTCTCTTCTGACCAGGTCTTGCAAACATATCAAAGAATACGATACCTGTTACAGAACCATCTTTGTCAAATACCTCAAAAGCCTCAGCCTCAGCGTGTGGAAGTGGAACATTCTCCAATTTCTTGAATGTAAGGCCGAACAATTTGTTAGCAACGTGGAATACACCCTCCCTTACATTATCAATCATAAAGTAAGGTGCCATCTCAGACTCGCTCAAATTGAATTTCTCTTTCATAGCTTTCTGAGCATAATATCTCCAGTCCCAAGCCTCAAGCTGGATGTTTGAGCCCTCTTTGGCAATAATCTGCTGCATATCATAAGCCTCAGCTTTTGCCGCTTTAAGTGCAGGTGCCCAAATCTGGTCCAAAAGATCATATACAGCCTCTGGAGTCTTTGCCATTCTGTCTACAAGAATATACTCTGCCGCACTTTTTGCACCCATTATCTGAGCTCTCTTAAGTCTCATATCAATAAGTTTCTTAATTATATCCTTGCTGTCATTCTCGTTATTGTTGTTACCTCTGTTAAGATAAGCCTCAAGAATCTGTTTTCTAAGCTCCCTGTTCTCTGCATTTGCAAGGAAAGGCATAACGCTTGGATTGTCAAGACCAAAGAACCATTTACCCTCCTGACCAGCTTTTGCAGCTCTTGATGCAGCCTCAGCAATCTGACCCTCTGTAAGACCTTTCAAATCCTCCTCTTTGTCAATAACCAAAGTGTAAGCAGCAGTCTCTTTCAAAAGATTCTGTGAGAACTGCAACTGCAATGCAGAAATCTCAGCATTAATTTTCTTAAGCTCCTCTTTCTGCTCTGCAGGAAGGTTTGCACCACCTCTCTCAAAGCCTTTATAAATCTCCTCTACAGCTCTCAACTGGTTTGCGTTAAGATTCATCTCATTCCTCTTCTCATAAACAGCCTTAATTCTCTGGAACAATTTGTCATTCAAACGGATTGCACTGCTGTGTGCACTCTGAAGCGGAGACAGCTCTTTTGCTACAGCCTGAAGCTCAGGATTTGATTTTACTCCGTTTGCACTGCTGAACACTGCAGATACATTACCCAAAAGCTCACCTGAATTTGCATAAGCCTCAATAGTATTCTCATATGTAGGCTCCTCTGTATTGTTTACAATTGCATCAATCTCTGCAAGCTCTGCTGCCATTGCAGCCTTGAATGCCGGAAGATAATGCTCAGGCTGAACCTGCTCAAATGGAGGAATGCCGTAAGGGGTTGTCCACTCTTGCAATAGTGGATTAACATCTTGCTTCTGAGCACACGATGCCACC
>JAZSEZ010000056.1:0-24600 GCA_045531975.1 Candidatus Egerieisoma sp.
CCTCTCGCTCAAGAAACGGCTTTGACCGTCTTTCCCGTTTGGGACCGCAAAGGTAAGAACTTTTTTTTATACGCCAAATTTTTTCTTAACTTTTCTGAAAAAATTTCCATCTCCCATCATGCCACTCTAACTCTCTCTTCCATTCCCCTCATTTGCGGGCTGCAAAGATAGACACTTTTTTATTACTGGCAAATTTTTATTCAAAAAATTATCAAAATAATTTTATACCTATTTTTATATATAAATATTATACCTTTTATAAAAAAAAGTACTATCTTTGCGCCCAATGAAAATCAGTGGACACATATTCCAGGCCCAATCAAGGCCAAATGTCCGACGCCGCAGCGGGGGAACTTATTCTTTAGTCCGAATTTAGGAACTGAAGAATGGGCACTCGTGCTTATTTCTCATTTGTGCCCACTTTTCTATAATGTTCCCACCAACCCATTATTATATTATTATAATTCACTTATAGCAGTAAATGTATTTTATAGTGCTCCCTGGTTGTGAGTACTTAACCTTATAATTATTTGAAGCAGTATGAAAGTTGACGTTATGGTTGCAGATGAATCCCATTTGGATTATGCAGAGAAAGTTTGTGAGCTTATTTATGTGTCAGCACAGGAAAGAGGTACTGGTATAGCAAAACGTTCACCTGACTATATTAAAGATAAAATAAGAGACGGCAAAGCAGTAATTGCAATTGCAGAAGACGGCACTTTAGCCGGATACTCATATATTGAGACTTGGGGACATACCAAGTTTGTAGCAAACTCCGGACTTATTGTAGCTCCTGAATTCAGAAAGACAGGTCTTGCAAGGAGAATCAAACATATGACATTTGAACTTTCAAGAAAAATGTTCCCTTATGCGAAAATCTTCAGCATAACAACCGGATTGGCAGTAATGAAGATAAACACAGAAATGGGTTTCAGACCTGTAACATTCTCTGAGCTTACAGATGACAAGGAGTTCTGGGCAGGTTGCGAAGGTTGCAAGAATCTGGATATCCTGCAAAGGAATGATTACAAATTGTGTTTGTGTACAGGACTTCTGTTTGACCCTAAGCAACAGGTATCTGAAGAGGAGAAAGAGCAGAACACAAACTTCATAACAAGAATGGGGAAAGGTATTGCATCTCCGTTTGTTGCAATTAACAAAAAACTTAAAGGTCAGAAATAAATAACACAAGAGACTGGAATTGAACCCATTATAACTGATAAATCAAAAAAACAAATATTATGAAAGAGAAAGTAGTTTTAGCATTCAGCGGCGGATTGGACACATCATTCTGTGTTCCATACTTGAAAAATGAGAAAGGACTTGAAGTACATACCATTATGGTAAATACCGGTGGTTTCTCTGATGAAGAGGTTAAAAAGATTGAGGAAAGGGCATTGCAACTTGGAGCAGAAACCCATACCACAGTAGATGCTGTTGAGAGCTACTATAACAATGGTATCAAATACCTTATTTTTGGAAATATCCTTAAAAATAACACATACCCTCTATCTGTAAGTTCTGAGAGAATTTTCCAGGCTTTAGAAGTTCTTAGACACGTAAAGAAACTAGGTGCAAAACACGTTGCACACGGAAGTACCGGTGCAGGTAATGACCAGGTAAGATTTGACATTGTATTTGAGATTCTTGCACCTGAGGTAAATATCATTGCGCCAATCAGAGAACTTCAGTTGAGCAGAAAAGAGGAGATTGACTTCCTTGTTAACAACGGTTTCAACTTCAGCTGGGAGAAAAGCAAATACTCAATCAACCAGGGCATTTGGGGAACCAGTATTGGTGGCGTAGAGACATTGTCATCAAACGGTTACCTTCCAGAGGAGGCATATCCGCATCAGGTTGTAAAAACCGGAGAGGAGAAAGTGTCAATTGAGTTCAAGAACGGAGAGCCGGTTGCACTAAACGGTACACCAATGGCACCTGTAGCACTTATCCACGCTTTGGCAGAGATAGCAAACGGTTACGGTATTGGAAGAGACATTCATATTGGAGATACTATCATTGGCATTAAAGGTAGAGTTGGCTTTGAGGCTGCTGCACCTCTAATGATCATTAAAGCCCATCACCTGTTGGAGAAACACGTGCTTGTAAAAGAGCAGTTGTACTGGAAAGAACTTATTGCAAACTACTATGGCCAGCTTATGCACGAGGCTCAGTATCTTAACCCTGTAATGAGAGATATGGAGAAATTCCTTGAAAGCACACAGGCAAGTGTAAACGGTACTGTAGATGTTCTTCTAAGACCTTACAACTTCTTTGTATTGGGATGTACAAGCCAGTATGACCTTATGAGCTCTAAATTTGGCGAGTACGGAGAGATGAACAAATCATACACAGGAAGAGATGTTGTAGGATTCACCAAAGTTCTTTCTAATCCGTTGAAGATCTACTACAGCCTTCACGAGGAGGAGAAAGAGCAGGCAAGCAAAAACTAATCCTTAAGGGAATATGGAGAAAATAAAGGTTGCAATTGCCGGAGGAACAGGCTACACAGCCGGAGAATTGTTGAGAATACTTGTATATCATCCCAACGTGGAGATAACAAGTGTTCTTAGCACTACAAGTGCAGGTCAGAAAATAAGTGATGTTCACAGAGACCTTTTTGGAGATACAGATTTGTGTTTTACAGACCAGGTTGGCGAACCGGATGTTGTTTTTCTTTGCCTTGGCCACGGCCTTTCAAAGGAGTTCATAGATACCACTCCTCTTCCCGACAATTGCAAAATAATAGATTTGGGCAACGATTTCCGTCTTGACCCCGAATATAAAGGGAGGGAGTTCATTTACGGACTTACCGATACCTTTAAAGACAAAATCCTTAAGGCAAACAATATTGCCAATCCGGGATGTTTTGCTACAGCCATTCAAACAGCTATAGCACCATTGGCAAAAGCAGATGCACTCTCAGATGATGTGCACGTTACTGCAATTACCGGCTCTACCGGTGCTGGGAAAAAACCTGGCGAGAAAAGTCATTTCAGCTACAGGAACAACAATCTTTCAATTTACAAGAACTTTACCCACCAGCATCTTGGAGAGATTGGAAGAACACTTAAGGAGTTGCAGGGAAAAGAGACCAAAATTAACTTTATCCCTATGAGGGGTGATTTTGCAAGGGGTATTTTTGCAAGCATCCATACCAGATGGGAAGGTATAAAGAGAGCTGACGGCACAATTGGTACTTCACTGCAGGATGCTGTAGAGTATTTTGAGCAATATTATAAGGAGTCCCCTTTTGTACATATTTCTAAGGAAGATGTAAGCCTTAAAGAGGTTGTAAATACAAACAAAGTATTGTTGCACATAGAGTTGCACAACGGATATATACATATTGCATCAATAATAGACAACCTTGTAAAAGGTGCCAGCGGTCAGGCGGTTGAAAATATGAACCTTATTTTTGGGCTTGAGCAAAGCACCGGATTGAGACTCAAGCCAAATGCCTTCTAACAATTGATTACCCGGCAGGGCGAACAAAGGAGGCAGAAAATTATATAATATTTGAAAATGAATTTATTTGATGTATACCCGTTATGGGATATTGAACCTGTAAAAGGTAAAGGTTGCAGAATCTGGGATAAAGAGGGTGTTGAATACCTTGATTTATACGGTGGACACGCCGTAATAAGCATTGGACACGCCCACCAGGTTTACACTAAAATGATTTCTGAGCAGGTTGGCAAATTGGGTTTCTACTCAAACGCTGTACAGAATCCTCTTCAGAAGGAGTTGGCAAAAGAGTTGGGAGAGGTTTGCGGGTACCCTGAATACAACCTGTTCCTTTGCAACAGCGGTGCTGAGGCCAATGAAAATGCCCTTAAAGTTGCATCTTTCCACACAGGCAGAAAGAAAATCCTTGCATTGAACAAAGCTTTCCACGGCAGAACCAGTGGTGCAGTTGAAGCAACTGACAATCCTAAGATTCAGGCAGAATTCAATAAAAACGGGAATGTTGTCTTCATCCCGATAAATGACTTGGCTGCCGCAAAGAGAGAGTTGGAGACAAAAGAATATGCAGCAATCATCATTGAGGGAATTCAGGGAGTTGCAGGTATATTCACCCCAAATGAGGATTACCTTAAAGGGATAAGAGAGTTGTGCGATGCTACAGGTACAGTTCTGATTATGGATGAAATTCAGAGCGGATACGGGCGTAGTGGAAAGTTCTTTGCACATCAGCACGCAAACGTAAAGGGAGACATTATCTCTATGGCAAAAGGTATAGCCAACGGATTCCCTGTTGGTGCAATAATTGTCACTCCAGAGATTAAAGCCCAACACGGAATGTTGGGAACCACTTTTGGTGGAAATCACCTTGCTTGCGCTGCCGCTTTGGCTGTACTTAAAGTTATAAAAGAGGAGAACCTTATTGGGAATGCAGCAGCTATGGGCAAACTGTTTATGGAGGGTTTGCAGAAATATGTTGGCGAGGGCAAAGCATTCAAGGAGCTTAGAGGTACGGGCCTTATGATAGGAATTGAGGTAAATCCCGGCTTTGAGGATTTGCGTAACAGACTTCTTTTTGAGAAGAAAATTTTCACCGGAGGTGCAGGTAAATCAATTATGAGGCTGCTTCCTCCTCTTTGTGTTGGAGAAAAGGAAGCCAAGAAATTCTTCTGTGCCCTTGAAGAACTTTTGGGATAAAACAGGAAAGGAAGTTAATTGTCGGGAAGAGATTATGAGAAATTTTATTACTGTAAAAGATATGGGCAACCTTAAGGAGGCCCTTGAAAAAGCAAAATTTGTTAAAGAAAATCCTTATGCAGATTGTGAATTGGGTAAAAACAAGACTATGCTCCTTATTTTCTTCAATTCAAGTTTGCGTACCAGGTTGAGCACTCAAAAGGCTGCCCTTAACCTTGGTATGAATGTGATTGTTCTAGACATCAATCAGGGTGCGTGGAAATTGGAGACCGAGAGAGGAGTTATAATGGATGGAGACAAACCTGAGCATATCCTTGAGGCTATTCCGGTTATGGGAAGCTATTGCGACATAATTGGAGTAAGAAGTTTTGCAAACTTTGCTAGCAAGGCAGATGATTATGGTGAGAAGATTCTGAACCAGTTTATACAGCTTTCCGGCAAGCCGGTGGTAAGTATGGAGGCTGCAACCAGACATCCGCTTCAGAGTTTTGCAGACCTTATTACCATAAATGAGTATAAGAAAGTGGAGAGGCCAAAAGTTGTACTTAGCTGGGCTCCCCATCCAAAGGCTTTGCCTCAGGCTGTCCCTAACTCGTTTGCAGAATGGATGATTGCTGCAGGCTATGAGGTTGTAATTACCCATCCTGAGGGTTATGAGCTTGATTCTGAATTTACTGCCGGAGCAACTATTGAATATGATCAGGATAAGGCATTTGAGGGTGCTGACTTCATTTATGCAAAGAACTGGAGTGCATACCAGGATCCTAATTATGGCAAGGTGATTTGTTCGGACAAGAGCTGGACAATTGATGAAAGGAAAATGGCCCTTACTAACAATGCTTATTTTATGCATTGTTTGCCTGTAAGGAGAAATATGATTGTTACTGACGGTGTTATTGAGAGTGCAAACTCTCTTGTAATACAGGAAGCTGCCAATAGGGTTGTTTCAGCTCAGACTGTTTTGAAAGAAATTCTGTTGGGTTTGAAATAGAGTGTTATGGATGTAAAGATTATAAAGATAGGTGGCAATATTGTAGACAAGCCTGAGGCTTTGGAGCAGTTCCTTGATGACTTCCACAAACTGGAAGAGCCAAAGGTACTGATTCACGGAGGAGGTGCAATTGCCAGCAAGCTCTCTAAAGACCTGGGGATTGAGGTTAAAATGCACAATGGCCGCAGGATTACAGATTATGAGACTCTTAAGCTTGTTACAATGGTTTATGCAGGTCTTATTAACAAGCAGATTGTAGCTGCACTTCAAAAAAGAGGATGTATGGCTACAGGACTTTCCGGTGCAGACGGAAACAGCGTACCTGCAACCAGAAGAGCTGCAAACCCTATAGACTGGGGATTTGTTGGAGACGTGGAGCCATCTCAGATAAATGTGAAATTCCTTGAGGTTTTGCTTGAGAACGGGTTTACACCTGTATTCTGCGCCATTACCCACGATTCAAACGGTTCATTGCTGAATACAAATGCCGACACTATGGCATCCAGCCTGGCAAGAGCACTTTCTTCAAAATATAATACCAGTCTGGTTTATTGTTTTGAGAAGGACGGTGTATTGGCTGATCCCGATGATGACAATTCTGTTATTCCCCTAATTACCCGTGAGAGCTATAAGACTCTTCTGGACAACGGAAAAATTGTGGGCGGAATGATTCCCAAACTGGACAATGCTTTTGCGGCATTGGAGTGTGGGGTTAATGAGGTTTTCATCAAACACGCCGCAAATCTTCTGAACAATAAGGAGACACTTCTAAAATTATAGTATGGAATTTCTGCAACAGATGACCTCCAATGCAACTGAGTTGCTTATGGGAATGATTGCCATCCCCTCCCCTTCTTTTAAAGAGGATGGAGTTTCTGAGTTTTTGCTCAGGCATCTTCAGGAGAGGGCTGGGCTGCTGAACTCCCAGTATAAAGCTACTGGGAAGAACGGAAAAATTATTGTAGAGAGGTGTGCAAACAATATTGTGCTTTACAGGGATGATTTTTCTGATAGGAAAAAGACCCTTATGCTCAATTCCCATATTGATACGGTAGAACCTGCATCTACTTATACATTTGACCCTTATGCACCATTTGTTAAGGAGGGCTGCATATTTGGGCTTGGAAGTAATGATGACGGTGGAAGTGTTGTAAGTCAGATAAATGCATTCTTTTACCTGAATGGTGAAAGGATTGGAGCTGATGCCGTTGCGCCTGAGGAACTGAATGTGAACCTTATGCTTGTGCTTAGTGCTGAGGAGGAGAGATCGGGACAAAACGGTATGGCAAAATTTGTAGAGGAGTTCCATTTGCAGCCTGATTGTGCAATTATTGGAGAGCCTACCGGTATGGAGGCTGCCATTGCAGAGAGGGGGCTGTTGGTATTGGACGGATGCGCAACCGGTGTTAGCGGCCATGCCGCAAGGAATGAGGGGGTAAATGCCCTTTATATTGCACTGGATGATATTGCAGTTTTGCGCAACTTCAAGTTTGGGAGGACCTCCCCTATTATGGGTGATGTTAAGATGACAGTTACCCAACTTAACTGCGGTACGGTTCATAATGTTGTTCCCGACAAAGCAACCTTTGTAGTGGACATCCGCCCAACCGAACAGTACAGCAACCCTGAAATACTTGAACTGCTGCAGAAGGAGGTGAAGAGCAATCTGGTTGCAAGGAATCTGAAGAACAGAACCTCTGCAACTCCAGCAAACGGAATATTGATGCAGTGTGTTGAAAAAATGGGAATCACAACCCAGATTTCGGCCACTACCTCTGACTGGATGAAATTCCCGCGGGAAGCCATAAAAATGGGTCCGGGAGTATCGGCAAGAAGCCATAAAGCAGACGAATTCATTAAAATTGAGGAGATTGAGGGGGCTATTAAAGGATATATTAATTTTATAAAAAAAATATAATAGTTTATGGGAACTTTGTGGAGCAAAGGGACAAGCGCTACCCAAATAGTTGAAGACTTTACAGTTGGAAACGACAGGGTACTTGATTTGAGGCTTGCCAAGCACGATGTTATAGGGTCTAAAGCCCACATTAGAATGCTTTCAT
The DNA here is from genome assembly GCA_045531975.1 of Candidatus Egerieisoma sp. Classification (GTDB taxonomy): domain Bacteria; phylum Bacteroidota; class Bacteroidia; order Bacteroidales; family UBA932; genus Egerieousia. The sequence continues at coordinate 7,717 of JAZSEZ010000056.1, forward strand.
CAATAGGCTTGCTTGAAAAAGATGAGATGGAAACTCTTACAGCCGGATTGGATGCAATACTTGATGAGATAAATGAGGGGAAATTTGTATTGGGTGATGATGTGGAGGACATTCATTCACAAGTGGAATTCCTTCTTACACAAAGATTTGGCGAGATTGGAAAAAAGATACATTCGGGAAGATCTAGGAATGACCAGGTTCTTGTAGACCTAAAACTTTTCCTTAAAGAAGAGCTTGAAATTGTAAGGGACGAGGTGATTGCCCTTTTTGACACTCTTCAGGCTTTGAGTGAAAAACACAAAGATGTGCTGATGCCAGGTTATACCCACGCACAGATTGCTATGCCATCTTCATTCGGTTTGTGGTTTGGTGCATATGCTGAGGCTCTGGCAGATGATATGTATATGCTCAGAGGTGCCTATAATGTTGTAAACCAGAATCCTCTTGGCTCTGCAGCAGGCTACGGAAGCTCATTCCCGCTTGACAGGGACATGACAACCGAACTTTTGGGATTTGCCACACTAAATTATAATGTTGTGGCAGCACAGTTGAGCCGTGGCAAGAGTGAGAAAGCTGTTGCATCGGCCCTATCACAGCTGGCACTTACCCTGAACAAATTTGCAGCAGACTGCTGTATGTATATGTGCCCTAACTTTGGGTTCATTAAGTTTCCCGACGAGTTTACCACCGGTTCCAGCATTATGCCTCACAAAAAGAACCCCGATGTATGGGAAATCTTGAGGGGCTTGTGCAACAGGGTACAGAGTCTGCCTAATGAGATAAGCCTTATGACAACCAATATGGCACACGGATATCACAGAGATTACCAGCTGCTTAAAGATGTGTTGTTCCCAGGCTTGGAGCTTATGCACAAATGTCTGTTTATGGCCAAATATATGCTTGAGAATATCTCTGTAAATGAGAACATACTGGATGATCCAAAATATATGTATCTGTTTACTGTAGAAGAGGTTAACAGACGGGTTCTTGAGGGTATGCCATTCAGGGATGCATATAAGAGTGTTGGCATTGAGGTAAATGAGGGAAAATTCAGTTTCAGCGGAGAACTCAGCCACACACACAAAGGAAGTATAGGAAATCTCTGTACAGCAGAGATTAAGGATAAAATGAAAAAAGCAGCTTTCTAAGCTGCTTTTTTCATTACTCATCTATTCTGACTCCTTTATTATTGAACCACTCTGCCTGCAATAGAGTATATTCGGTATTAGTCTTCACCTCAATGTTGCAACCATATTTCCTGCACCATTTTCTCCTTATACTCGTAAACAGACCTTTTGTGAGATAGGCCCCCAAAATTGGATTTACCTGTAAGATAAAGGACTTGATATTTCTCTCTTTAACGTAGTACGCCAACTGTCTTTCAAGTGTGTCATCTATAAGAATGCTTGATGAAATCTCACCTGTACCGTTACACATAGGGCACTTTTCGTTAACCTTTATTTCAGTTGCGGGTCTTACTCTCTGCCTGGTAATCTGCATCAGACCGAATTTTGTCAATGGGAGAACATTGTGCTTTGCCCTGTCTGTAGCCAAAAGCTCCTGCATACGCTTATGCAATTTTACCTTGTTCTCATTGTTCTCCATATCAATGAAGTCTACAATGATAATTCCTCCCATATCTCTCAGCCTCAGTTGTCGTGCTATCTCTTCTGCTGCGTGAAGATTCACCTCCAGTGTGTTCTGTTCCTGATCTACACCTTGTTTGGCCCTAATTCCACTGTTGACATCAACCACGTGCAGGGCCTCTGTATGCTCAATTATGATATAGGCACCCTGTTTAAGTGGAACAACTTTACCGAACGCCCCCTTTATCTGTCTTGTAATGTCAAAGTGATCAAAAATAGGGACATCACCTTTGTAAAGTTTTACAATCTTCTCGTGCTCCGGAGCTATGGTTGAGATATAATCTTTTACCTCATCAAAAACCTCCTCGTCGTTTACATAGATGTTTGAGAAAGAATCATTCAGCAAATCCCTAAGAATTGTAGTGGTTCTGCTGTTCTCTGTAAACAAGAGTTGTGGAGGTTTCTCTGTAACCAGTTTTGACCAGCTCTCTTCCCATTTTTTAATGAGCATTTTAATCTCTGCATCCAAAACTGCCGCTTTCTTACCCTCTGCTGCGGTTCTGATAATAACACCGTAGTTGGGTGGAAGAATGCTGTATACCAGACGCTCCAGTCTTCTTTTTTCCTCTTTTGAGGAAATCTTCTGAGACACGCTTACCTTATCTGCAAAAGGCAATAAGACAACGTTTCTTCCCGCAATGGATATTTCAGCTGTAAGCCTTGAGCCTTTTGTAGAGATAGGTTCCTTAACTATCTGAACAATAATTGGCTGACCTGGCTGTAAAACATCCCCTATCTTACCCTCTTTTTCAAGGATACTACCAATTTTAATATTGGAGTAGAAGGTTCTCAAATCCCTGTTGGGATTCACCTGTTTGGCAAAATAATCAAAGGCCCTGAAATTGAAACCCAAATCCAGATAGTGGATAAAAGCATCTTTATCATCACCTATATCTACAAACGCTGCATTAAGGGCGGGCATTATCTTCTTGACCTTGCCCAAATATACATCGCCCACAGAATAGGATCCGTTGTTCTGCTCCTTGTTCAACTCAACAAGCCTGTGATTGTCCAACAGAGCTATTGAAATCTCCGTTGAACTTACATCAATAATCAGATCCTTCTCCATCCGTCATTAAAAAAGACAAGAGAGTGACTAGTTGGCCACTCTCTCAGTAATTCTTTAGACCAAATGTCTACAACTAACTACTTACGTTTTTTATGTCTGTTTTTGCGAAGACGTTTTTTACGTTTGTGAGTAGCCATTTTATGTCTCTTTCTTTTCTTTCCGCTTGGCATAATCGTAAAATTTAATATTTGTTAAAAACTGTATTTCTTCTTATTTAAAATTATAGGGCTTGCCTGCAAGAATTATTTTACGTTACCCTTAACTTTGTTCATGAACACTTTAGCTGGTTTGAATGAAGGAATATTGTGCTCAGGAATAATAAGAGTTGTATTTTTTGAAATATTTCTTGCTGTCTTTTTAGCACGTTTCTTAACAATGAAGCTACCGAAGCCACGCAAATACACATTATTGTCTTTAGCTAAAGAATCCTTCACACTCTCCATAAAAGACTCAATTACGTTCTGCACTGCGATCTTCTCAATACCTGTTGCTTTAGCAACCTCATTAACGATATCTGCTTTAGTCATAATTCTTTATGTAATTAAAAGGTTAAATATTTTTTGGGAGAGCAAAAGTAGGTTATTTTTTCTGAATTTCAATAACAAATATAAAAAAAACATACATTTTTTTACTTTGCCTCAATTTTTTAGCATCTAGCAAGTTTGGCATATATATTGACCAATATAATGAGCTAATTGTAAACTGACAAATTGACATATTTTATATAATGAAGATTCCAAAATTTTCGCTCAACCAGATGGAGAGCGGTGAGATTAATATAATTCCGGTTATAGACATAAACGGAAATGCGAATATGGAGGAGGTTGATATGCCAAACACATTGCCTGTACTTGCACTCAGGGATGCCGTACTTTTTCCGGGAACAATACTCCCGATAACTGTTGGCAGAGAGAAATCCCTCAAGCTTGTAAAGGCCCTGCATAAATCAAGCAACATTATAGGAACCGTTACCCAGAAAGATCCTTCTGTTGAAGAGCCAGCAAAGGATGACCTTTTCCACATAGGTACAAGTGCCAGAATCATAAGACTTCTTGAGATGCCTGACGGTGCCCTTACAGTTATCCTGCAGGGTATCAAGAGGTTCACCCTTGATTCAATTATTGCATATGACCCATACCTTATAGGTTCTGTAACATATAGGGAAGAGATATTGAATGATGACCAGAAGGTTATTGAGCCCCTTATGAGCTCCATCAAGGATGCGGCCCTGTATGTGATAAAGATGACCCCACATATGCCACAGGAGACAGCAACTGCCATTAAGGGGATTGGCGATGCCAAATTCCTTATAAATATGGTTTCAACCAATCTGGATAATGACCTTACTCCGGAGAAGTTGGATATCCTTTCTGCTGATGACATTGTAACAAGGGGTTACAAATTGCTTGCAGCCTTGAACAAGCATCTTGAGATTTTAAAGATAAAGGATGATATCCAGCAGAAAGTGAAACTGGAGATAGACCAGCAACAGAGGGAGTACTATCTTAATAACCAGTTGAAAACCATCCAGGAAGAGTTGGGAATGGATGGGAACAGCAAGGATATTGCAGATTTGAGACAGAGGGCAAAAGACAAAGATTGGCCTGAATGGGTAGCAAAGAATTTTGAGAAAGAGATGGCAAGGCTTGAGAGGTCAAACCCGAATTCTCCAGAATACGGTGTGCAGCTCAATTATGTTGAATTTATCCTTGATTTGCCTTGGAACTTTGTAACCAAAGACAACCTTGATATGAAACACGCACAGAAAGTGCTTGACAAGGATCACTTTGGTTTGGAGAAAGTTAAGGAGAGAATCATTGAATATCTTGCTGTACTTAAACTTAAGGGGGATATGAAATCTCCTATCCTTTGCCTGTACGGCCCTCCGGGTGTTGGAAAGACTTCACTTGGAAAATCCATTGCAAAAGCATTGGGGAGAAAATATGGCAGAATTTCACTGGGAGGTCTGCACGATGAGAGTGAAATAAGGGGACACAGGAAAACATATATAGGGGCAATGGCCGGAAGAATTATCCAAACCATAAGCAAGGTTGGAAGTTCAAATCCAGTTATTGTACTAGATGAGATTGATAAAGTGAGTGCCGATTATAAAGGTGATCCTGCATCTGCATTGCTGGAAGCTCTGGATCCCGAGCAGAATACCACATTCCACGACAATTACCTTGATATGGATTATGACCTTTCAAAGGTTCTGTTCATAACTACGGCCAATAATATCAGCACCATTCACCCTGCATTGAAAGACAGGATGGAGATGATACCTGTAAGCGGTTATCTGGCTGAGGAGAAATACCATATTGCCAAAGATTACCTTATCCCTAAACAGAGGGAGGCACACGGACTGGAAGCAGGACAATTTAAGATCAACAAAGGTGGCATTGAAACCATAATAGACAAGTACACAAGAGAATCAGGCGTAAGGACCCTTGACAAACAAATTGCAAAACTTGCCAGAAATATGGCAAAACGTATTGCCCTTGAAGAGGAGACACCGGCCCACCTTGATGCAAAATGGGTTACTGAAGTTCTTGGATTGCCTACCAATAACCACGATATGCAGAAAGGAAATGAGGGGGCAGGTGTAGTAACAGGACTTGCCTGGACAGAAATGGGTGGAGAGATTCTTTTTGTGGAGACAAGTTTGAGTGAAGGCAAAGGGGTTCTTACAACTACAGGTAATCTTGGAGATGTTATGAAGGAGTCTGCAATGATTGCATACCAGTATATTAAAGCCCACCCTGAACTTCTTGGACTTAAGGCTGAAGATATACAGAATAAGGATGTGCATATTCACGTACCGGAGGGTGCAATACCTAAAGACGGCCCTTCTGCAGGTATAACTATGGTAAGCTCAATGGCGTCTGCCTTTAAAAACAAAGCTGTAAAGCACGCCATTGCAATGACAGGTGAAATGACCCTTAGAGGCAAAGTTCTCCCTGTTGGAGGAATCAAGGAGAAGATTCTGGCTGCCAAAAGGGCAGGAATCAACACTATTGTACTCTCTGACGAAAATGAAAAAGACATAAAGGAGATTAAAGATGTTTATGTAAAAGGTCTTGAATTCCATTATGTAAAAACAATGGAGGATGTAATACAATTCATTTTCTAAGATGGATGTAAAGATAGAACAACAATGGAAAGAGAAACTTTCCTCAGAATTTGACAAGGATTACTTTGTAAACCTTGTCAAATTTCTGCATTCAGAAAAAGCTGCTGGAAAAAAAATTTACCCTCCAGGGAGCCTTATTTTCAATGCATTTGCCCTTACTCCATTTGACAAGGTAAAGGTTGTGATACTTGGACAGGACCCGTACCACGGCCCAAATCAGGCACACGGTTTGTCATTCTCTGTTCCCGACAACATACCGGCTCCCCCATCCCTGAAGAATATATACAAGGAGATAGAGAGCGATTTGGGTATAAAACTCAACAAAAACGGTAATCTTGAGAACTGGGCAAAGCAGGGAGTGTTCCTTTTGAATGCTGTTCTTACAGTAAGAGCTTCGGAGCCCACATCCCACAGCAGAATTGGTTGGATAGAGTTTACAGATGCCGTAATAAAAGCAATTTCAGACAACTCTGAAGGAGTTGTTTTTATGCTTTGGGGTAATTTTGCAAGGAGCAAGAAAGAGCTGATAGACAGCTCAAAACATTATATTTTAGAGGCAGCTCATCCGTCTCCGCTTGCTCGTGGCGCGTTTTTTGGATGCAAACACTTCTCAAAATGCAACACTATTCTTAAAGGATTGGGTAAAACTCCCATTGACTGGAGTCTGTAAGGATTAAAAGGTGTTGCCAGAACAATATAAAATTTTAGAGTTATGAGAAGATTTGTTTATCCACTGGCAATGGCTGCTGCCATATTCATTTTTTCTATGTGTTCAAACAAAAGCGGAATTCCTATTGAAAGCAACTGGGAGTTGGAGTACATCTATACAGACGGGAAAGAAATGGCCCCACCTGCTGAGCACAATGCATCACTGGCATTTCTGAAAGATTCCAAAATATCCGGCGAGACCGGGTGCAACCGTTTCTTTGGAGACTTTGCCGTTAACGGTGCGAGCCTTAAATTTGAAAATATGGGCTCTACCAGAATGATGTGTCCGCAAATGGAGTTTGAAAATGCATATCTTCAGACAATTTCTAATGTGGCATCCTACACCATAAGCAAGAACCAGCTTATCCTTAAAGACAATGCCGGCAACATTGTTGCCCTTCTTAACAAAATTGAACCTGTGGCATTGGAAAATTGACTATTTTTGTGAAAAACTTTCACAAAATGCGAACAGCCATATTCCCAGGGTCATTTGACCCCTTTACAGTAGGACACTTTGATGTATTGGAATCTGCACTCCAATTGTTTGACAAGGTAATTATAGCCGTTGGCTACAACAGCTCAAAAAAAGGTTTTTTCACACCTGAAACAAGAGTTGAGATAATACGTCAGGCAACAGCCGGAATGCCAAATGTAGAGGTTTGCACATATAGCGGACTCACTATAGACCTTTGCCACCAGTTGGGTGTAAACAATATCATCAGGGGTTTGAGAACCACCACAGACTTTGAGATGGAAAGTGTAATTGCCCAGGCCAACAAGAAGATGGCTCCGGATGTATCAACAGTTTTTATCCCTGCCTGCCAGGAATACTCGTTCATCTCCTCAACCGTTGTAAGGGACATCCTCATACATAAAGGGAATGCAGGCCAGTTCCTCCCTAAAGGGGTTACAATAGAGAAATTTCTTGAACAGAAATAAATGAGAAACAAAAGGTTCCATATATTCCTCCCGACAATTGTCCTGTTACTCCTCTTCTGTACAACTGCAAATGCACAGGGGTACCGCATTTTTATTGCAACCGCATCAGAAGATAAAGCAGAATATGTTCTGAATGGCTGGAAATGGGGGGAGAAAATATATATGGATACCGTTAAGGCTGCAAAAGGGAAAATAATTTTTTCCGGCAAAAGGGATATTCCTTGTGGGGAATATGCTGTAAGTGAACTGTCGGGAAGAAAGCTGGTTGAATTTATTGTTCCCCGAAAAAACCGGAATTTTAAGATCTCCTTTGTTCCACAAGGGAAAAGTTACAGGGTAAAAAAGGGAAATGATGAGAACAAATTGTTCTCACAGTTCCACAACTTTATAAATTACGGGTGGGAGGAGCTCTCTTCTGCCAAAGATTTTACCATCAGGCTGGATGGGTTTAAGGAAGAGGCATCCCAAAAGGTACCCGGCTCCATTACAGATATAATTCTTACAAACACATTGGCTCCGGCACAGGATGCTGAAGAGCTGTTGAGAAAATTCCCTTTTTCAGATACAATAATTCTGAACACAAAATTTGTTGAGGATAAAGTTGAGCAGTATCTTGGGATGATCCAATATAACCCCAATGACACCATTATAAAATATGTCAATTCTCTGATAGCCAATGGTGGCAACAGAGAGCTGCAGAACAGGCTGGGGCGCTGCGCATACGATTTCTTCTACAACTCCAACATTATGGGGCAGGAAGGGGTGGCTGTTGCCATTGCCCGTGACTGGTTCCTGAATGACAAACTTGACTGGCCAAATAAAGAGGGTAAATTTATGCTCCGCACTTTTGTGGAATTCAACAAACACTCTCTGATTGGGATGGAGGCTCCGGAACTGGAACTTACAGATACATTGGGAAAGGTTGTACCGTTACATTCTCTTGATGCAGAATACACTATAGTATACTTCTATACCGACGACTGCGCAAGTTGCAAAAAGGAAACCCCTATGTTGGTTGATTTTGTAAACGGTTACGAAGATGGTGTACTGGCTGTTTATGCAGTTTACGCAAATGACAATCTTGAGCGTTGGAAAGAGTATATAAACAGGGAGCTGTACATTTATAATCCGTTTATGGAGTGGGTTAATGTGTATGACCCGGAATACAGCAGCGGTTTTCAGATGTTGTACAATGTTATAAAGACTCCCCAGATGTTCCTGTTGGACAAGGAGATGAAGATTATAGGGAGAGGGCTTGACGTAAAGGCTCTTAAAGAGATATTGGAGAAGAAGAACAGCGAAAGGGATAAAGCAAGAGCCTTGATAGAGGGATTCTTTGCTCCGCTTGCCGGCGACACTCTACAGATACAGAATGGAATTGACATGTTCTACAACAGCAGCAAGGGGGATGTACAGCTGATGAAGGAGTTTATGGAGGAGATTTACAACACTTTGGGAAGAAGTGGGGACAACTCCTTGCAACAGGGTGCCGCATATCTGGCAGAAAAGTATATTCTGGGACTTCCGGAGTTATGGAGAAACAATTTTTTGGAGAGGGTTTCATCTGACATTACTGCCTATAAAATGAACAGATTAGGGACAATTGCCTCTGATTTGGAACTGGAGATGCCGGACGGGTCATCAATTAATCTCTCTGATGTTACAACTGATTATAAAGTTTTGTACTTTTACAGACCAAATTGCGGTGTATGCGGGGAGACAACTCCAAAACTTGCAGAGCTGTATGACAGATACAGAGATTTGCTGGATTTGGAGGTTGTTGCTGTAAATCTTGGAGCGGGTTATAATGAGTGGATAAACTACATCTCCTCCATTGGTGTGGAGTGGAAAAATGTAAGGGGAACTGACGGAGATTCATCCGACATATACTCAAACTATTATCTTAAGAGCATTCCTACAATTTATCTGTTGAAAGATAATGTAGTGATAGCTAAAGATATTGATTACACAGAACTTGAAAATACATTAAAATTTATCATACAATGATTACCGGTAAGTACAGAGAGTTTTATGAAAAACTCAACACTATAATTCCTAAAGAGAGGCTGTTGCACGATGCTTTGAGTACTTTGGCTTTTGGTACCGATGCATCGTTTTATCGTCTTGTACCCAAACTGGTTGTAAGGGCTCAGACTATTGAGGAGATACAGCTGGTTATGCGCACTGCATACCAGATGGGCATTGCGGTTACATTCAGGGCTGCCGGTACTTCATTGTCGGGACAAGGAATCTCTGACTCTGTGTTGGTGGTGGCAACTCACGGATTTAAGGATTACAAGATTCTGGAGGATGGTTTGAAGATTGAGCTGCAGCCCGGTATAAGGGGTGGTGCGGCAAACAGGTATCTTGTTAAATATGGCCGTAAGATTGGCCCGGACCCTGCTTCAATTGATTCTGCTATGATTGGAGGTATTGCGGCAAACAATGCCAGCGGAATGTGCTGCGGTACAAGTGAAAACTCATACAAGACAATTGCAGACATTAAGGTTATCCTTGCAGACGGTACCCCTCTTGATACAGAAAGTGAAACTTCTCGTAAAGAGTTTGCCCGCACTCACGGCAAGATGCTTGAGCAGTTGGAGGATATTGCCCGCAGGATTGATGCAGATGCGGCACTTAAAGAGAGGATACAGCGCAAATACAAGATAAAGAACACTACCGGTTACAGTTTGAATGCCTTTGTAGATTATAAAGACGGTTTTGACATTCTAAAACATATTATAATTGGTTCTGAGGGTACACTGGCATTCATATCTTCAATCACATACAATACTGTAGTGGAGCACAAGTACAAAGGGCTGGCTCTTATGATTTTCCCTACCATAAAAGAGGCTTGCGAGGCTGTTCAGGTCCTTAAACAGCAGCCTGTTTCTGCAGTGGAGATGATGGACCGTGCCAGTATAAAATCTGTAGAAAATGCTGCCGGGGTTCCAGAATATATAAAGACACTTTCTGCCGGTGCTGCAGGATTGTTGGTGGAGGTACGCGGAGAGGATGACGCATCGGTAGATGCAAAATGTGCCCAGATTGCGGCAAGTATTGCACATATACCTACAGAACTCCCATACGCATTTACAAAGGATGCCAAAGAACAGGCTATCTTGTGGAAGATTAGGAAAGAGACACTCCCTACGGTTGCCGGTATGAGAAAGGCGGGAACAACTGCAATTATTGAGGATATCTGTTTCCCTGTACCACAACTTGCAGATGCAGTGCTTGATTTGAGGAAAATTTTTGAGGAGGACGGTTATGCGGATGCTGTAATTTTCGGACACGCACTTGAAGGCAACCTGCACTTTATGTTCAACCAGGATTTTGGCACTGAGAGTGAAGTTGAGAAATACAGCAAGTTTATGGATGACATTGCAGAACTTGTTGTTTCCAAATATGACGGTTCGCTTAAGGCAGAACACGGAACAGGCCGCAATATGGCTCCGTATGTAGAGAAAGAGTGGGGTTCACAGGCATACGCCCTTATGAAAGAGGTGAAACAGATTTTTGACCCTAAAGGAATCCTTAACCCTGGTGTTATCCTTAATGACAACCACAAAGCCCATATACAGAACCTGAAACCTTGCCCTGATGTTAAGGAGAGTGTGAACAAATGTATGGAGTGCGGATTCTGTGAGGGTGGTTGTGTTGCAGAGGGATTAACCCTTTCACCTCGCCAGCGAGTGGCTTCATTCCGTGAGATGGAGAGACTTAAAACTACCGGAGAGGCACCTCATATTGCTGCTGAGATGCAGAAACAGTACAAATACTGGGGAGTTGAAACCTGTGCAACTGACAGTTTGTGCGCTATAAAATGTCCTGTAAAAGTAGATACAGGCAAACTGATTAAGGAGCTTCGCCAAGCCGGGCACTCCGAGACTGCCCAGAAAAATGCAGTTAAAGTTGCATCAAATATGGATACCGTAACTGCAGGATTGCGTACCGGATTGAAAATTACTTACGCAATGCGTGTGGCTATGGGTAAAAAAGTGTTTGGGTCTCTGGCAATGGCCGCCAGAAAGATTACCTGCGGTGCAATCCCTATGTGGAATGAGCATTTCCCTAAGGCTGCCCATAAGATAAATTACAGCAGTGTATCCCCTGCCCCAGATGTAAAACCTGCAGGGACAGTTGTATATTTCCCATCCTGCATCACCCGTTCAATGGGTGTGAGCAAAGCCTACAGCAATGAGGTGGAGATAACCCGTCTGACAGAAAAATTGCTTTTGAAAGCAGGATATAAAGTGATTTATCCCAACAATTTGAACAAATTGTGCTGCGGTATGGCATTCAGCAGCAAAGGATATGTAGAAGCAGGGAAAAAGGCATCAGAAGAACTTGAGGCAGCATTATTGAATGCATCGGATAACGGCAAATACCCAGTACTTTGTGATATGAGCCCTTGTCTTTACACCATGCACAGCAATATGGATGGCGGTGCATTGAAATTGTATGAGCCGGCAGAGTTTATCTTAAAATTCCTTGTAGACAAACTGAAGATTAAAAAACTTGACAAACGCGTTGCTGTTTTTGCAGTTTGCTCTACCAAGAAACTTGGCGTGGACAATATGCTGTTTGATGTGGCAAGACTTTGTGCCAAAGAGGTTACCGTAATAGAGAGCAACTGCTGCGGTTTTGCAGGAGACAGAGGTTTCACTTTCCCACAGTTAAACACCCACGGTCTGAGAATGCTCCATTCCCAGGTTGAAGGAACCCTTGCAGACGGCACAAAAGTTTCACCTTGTACAGAAGGCTATGCAACCAGCCGTACATGTGAGATAGGACTAAGCCGCAACAGCGGAATAACCTTCAAATCCATATTGTATTTGTTGGACGAGGCGAGTGAGTAAAATATACTTGTAAAACTATCCCATTATGAGAAGAATTCTGTTTACCGCACTGGCAATTATGGCAATTTCGTGTTCAGGCAACAAAAGCTTTGACAATGTTGCGGAATTTGAAAGTATTGTAAAGGATCTTGCATCTGAAGAGTTTGCAGGCAGGAGCGCATACAACAATGGTGAGCTTAAAACTGCAGAGTACATTGTTGCCAAATTCAATGAACTGTGCACATCAGACTTTGTGGAGAAGCCTGTTATGCAACCCTTCTCCTACCCTTTCAACACCACCCGTGGGGATATGGAATTTTTGGTAGACGGCAAAGAGTACAAACCGTTCCAGGATTTTGTGGTAAAGGAGTTTTCAAGTGGTGCAGACCGCACAATGCCAATTGTATATGCATTGCAGGAAAACATTTATACTCCCGACAGTTTTACATCTTATTTGAGTTCTCTGGGTGCAGAAAATTCCTTTGTAGTACTTGACTACGACAAATTCCACACACTTCCATCAGAGGGGGACAGATATTTCAAATATCTGAAAGATTTGAATATTGGAGGAGTAATCTTCAAATTCAGCAAAAAACCTAATTACTTTAAGGCCCGCAGTTTCTTTACCACTCCGTTCCCTGTAATTTGCGTTGGTCCGGAGTTTCCGGCAGAGGCTGGGGAGGCAACTGTAAAATTCCAGAATGAATTTATCGGGAAGCATAATTCACAGAATGTTTTTGCAAGGATAAAAGGGACCTCGGGTTCAGACAGCTGCTGGATGTTCATTGCCCACTATGACCACCTTGGTATGATGGGTAGGGAGAATGTATGTCTTGGGGCAAATGACAATGCTTCCGGAACTGCAGGAGTCCTTACTTTGGCACACTACTATTCTCTGCCACAGAACAGACCTGAACTGGATATGGTATTCCTTTGGGTTGGCGGGGAGGAGGCCAATCTGCTTGGCTCAAAACATTATGTGAACAACCCTATGTTCCCGTTGGAAAACATCAAATATCTGATAAACCTTGATATGATTGGAGATACCCCTGATATGCTTTACTATGAGGGTGGCGAGGAGGCCAACAAAGGTTTGGATTTGTTTATGGAGATTAACAGGGAGAAAGGATACTTTTCAAACCCTCACCGCGGAGAGCTTGTAGACAACTCAGACCACTACTACTTTGCAATGGCCGGAGTTCCTGCAATGTACTTTGAATCTAAAGGTGAATATTATAAATATTATCATTCTCCCGACGACCATTTGGGACACTTTACCAGCGAGAGCTACAAGATGATTTTTGAGATGGTGAAGGAGTTTGTGGAACGTTATCAGTAATGTGATGATTAATTTCTAACTTTGTAGCAAATACACAGGCTATCTATTTAATTGAGGCTCACATATGGACAAGCAGAATAATTATTATGCATTTATAAGCTATAATAGTACTGATGAGAAGTGGGCAAAATGGCTTCATGAGCGACTTGAACATTATCATATTCCGGTATCCCTATGCAAGCAATACAAGCAATTACCCAAAAAGATTAAACCCATATTCTGGTATAAAGCAGATTTAAATGGGACTGTATTACAAAAAGCGTTACAAAAGGAATTGTTTGTATCCAGATATCTTATTGTAATCTGTTCTCCCAATGCGGCAAAATCCTTATGGGTAAATGATGAAGTTCAAGCATTTATTGATCAAGGAAAATTGGATTACATTATTCCTTTCATTGTATCCGGAACTCCATTTGCAAATGATATCAATGAGGAATGTTTTCCTAAAGCCTTGAGGGAACTCCCTAGGGAAAAAATTCTACGTGGTCCTGACATTAATGATGGGGGAAAAAAGAAAGCACTCGTGAATGTCATTTCCACAATGTTTGATCTTCCATTTGACATTCTTTGGGACAGGAACAGACGGTATGAATATAGGAAAAGGGCATCATTATCTTTAATTGCTCTTCTAATTGGTATTATTATGTGCGGCATATGGTTTATAAACCAGCCTTTTGATGTAAATATATCCCTATCAGAAGATACGGTCCATAATGCACACTTATATGCATCCGATGGGACTCTGTCTTTCATAATTCAAAAAGATACCATAGTAAAAAATGTTGATTCACTCACCCAAACCATACATTTTAATGATATACCCGGAAAATACAGAGGGAAAGCTGCTGAATTGCATTTTAATATGTTCGGATTCAATAATACCATATCCCACACCACCATTAAAAAGAATATAAAAATCAATATCTCCAGAAATGAAGCAACATATGGAGTAGTTAAAGGGTATGTAAGGGATATGAATACTGACAATTTTATTCCGGAAGCTGAAGTAAGTATTGGAGAATTTTCGGATACTACCAATAACAACGGATACTTCTGCATAAATATTCCATTATCACATCAGAGAGCGAAATATCATTCAACAATCAAATACAAAGGGAGAGAATCCAAAACACAACTTGCCTATCCGGCAAAAAACGGTGAAATAAATACTTTATACTGGTAACTAATAAAATGAAAAAACTGCATTTTCTAATCTTCTTATTGCTTGTGCCTATGGTATGTATAGCACAACAAAGTATCAGACAGAATGGTCTGGTAAGAAACATTTCGTATAACACAAACGAAAAAAGCACACCTATAGCAGATGTTCGTGTAAAAGTTGAAACAGAAACAAGGAGCAATAATGATGGTTCTTGGGAATTGCTTATAACTCCAGAAAAAGACAACACTTTCATCTTTACTGATATCACTAAGATTGGCTACACTTTGGTTTCACCAAGCGAAGAAGAAATACTTTCCAAAAAATATGCTTTGAACAGTAATACTACTGTAGAAATTATTCTTGCCAATAACCGCGATTTATACAAAGAGCGGGAGCGCATTGAACGCAATATCCGCAATGCAAATGAATTGAAAATTGAAAAAATGGAAATTCAGATTGCACAGATGGACTCATTGATAAAAGAATTATCCCAATCTCAGAAAGATATTGCAATGGTAAAAAAAGAAAGGGACAGCTTGGAAAAAGCACTGTACAAATTTTCTGAAAAATACTATGACTCTGACAAACAGATTCAGGATGCCGCACATAAGCTTTCTCTGATTGACTACAAGACCTTAGACTCTCTAGAAATAAATAATATAGAGCTTAAGAAGAAAGGAATGTATGATGAACTGATTACTACTAATAAATCTATGTTAGTATACAATGAATCAGAAATCAAGAATATGGTTCTTGAGAAAAAACGTATTGGAGATGCTTTGGAATATCATGCTTCCCTTTATAAAAACATTGCAGATGGTTTTGCAGGAAAATATCAGAATGATTCAGCTGCACATTATCTGAAACTCAGATATGAGATTGACACATGTAATTATACTTACGCTAATGATTATGCAGAATTCATACGAGAGTATTTGGAAGATTATAACCTTGTTATGAGCATTTACGAAAATATTCTTCCAATTCTCAAGCAAAAGTATGGAGAAATGCATCCGGATGTAATCCAGACTTATGGCAATATAGGTGTTGTTTATAGTAACTTGGCCAATTACGACAAGGCTTTGGAATATCTGAACAAAACTATTACTTCATACATTTCATTATATGGTGAATTTCATAGTGATGTAGCAATCGGATACAACAATATTGGTGACATCTTAGCTAAAGAAGGCAAGTATGATGCATCACTTGAATCTTATAATAAATGCCTTCAAATAAGAAGACACCTTTATGGTGAAAGTCATCAGGAAGTTGCAATGGCATATTCAAATATAGGGACAGTTTATTTCAAATTAGGAATGGTCAATGAAGCTCTTGAATACTTTAACAAAGGACTTGGTATTTTAGACGCAATCCCTGATACTCCACTCCGTTACAAAGCAGTTATGTACAACAATCTTGGTGCATCATATCAAAATATGGGGAAATTTGAAGAGTCTATTGTTTATTTTAACAAGGCGCTGGATATTTACCAAACATTGTATAAGGGAAAACATACAACAATCGCAGAAAGTTTCAATAACATTGGTACTGTGCTGTGCGATATTAACAAATTTGAGGAGGCATTGGAATATTACAAAAAGGGATTGGAAATATTCACTGCTGTTTATGGAGAGAGCCACCCAAATATTGCAATATTATTAGGTAATATTGCAATGTTGTATGATTTGTGCGGACAATATGAAGAGTCCCTTGATGCATACCACAAAAGTATGGAAATTCTAATTGCTTTTTACGGAAAGGAACACCCTAATGTAGCTATAATGTATAACAATTTGGGGCTATTCTATCAGAATAAGGGCAATTTTGACAAAGCAATTGAATATTTTACTTCCAGTTTTGAAATAAATAAGGCTATATATGGCAATTCACACCTCTCTCTTGCCACATATTATAATAATATGGGAACTATTTATCACAATCAAGCTCAATATTCACAAGCAATTGAGAACTACCAGAAAAGCCTTGATATTTGCATTTCTTCATACGGGAAAAATCATATTGATGTGGCATTAGGTTACAATAATAT
>JAZSEZ010000046.1:0-7987 GCA_045531975.1 Candidatus Egerieisoma sp.
GGCTCTACAGTTGAAAGACCAGTATGGTGCACACGTAACAGTAATCACAATGGGTCCTCCTCAGGCTGATGCTATTCTAAGAGAGGCATACGCTATGGGTGCTGACGAGGCTATTTTGCTAACAGGTAGAGAGTTTGGTGGTGCTGATACTTTGGCTACATCACACACTATTGCTGCAGCTCTAAAGAACCTTGAGTATGACCTTATCATTGCAGGTAGACAGGCAATTGACGGTGATACCGCTCAGGTAGGTCCTCAGATTGCTGAGCACCTTGGCCTTCCACAGGTTTCATACGTTGCAGGTCTTGAGTATAAAGATGGCAAATTCTTGGTTAAGAAAGAGACAGAGGAGGGTTACCAGATGTTGGAGGTAGCTGGTCCGGTTCTTCTTACAGCTCTAGCAAGCGGTTTCAAAGCTCGTTATATGAACGTAGCTGGTATCGTTGATGCATTTGACAAACCAGTAGCAGTTTGGGGTGTAGATAAAGTAAATCTTCCTCTAGAGATGCTAGGTTTGAAAGGCTCTGGTACAAGAGTTTACAAATCATTCACCAAAGGTGTTAAAGCTGCTGGTGAGGTTCACGAGGTTGATGCTGAGCAGGCAGTTGGCTTGATAGTAAGCAAACTTAAAGAGAAATTTATCATTTAATCGCCAAAACTTAAGAAGAAATGAATAATAAGAATGTATATGTATTCGCAGAGCAGAGAGAGGGTGTTATCCAACCTGTTGCTCTTGAGCTTATAGGCAAAGCAAGAGATTTGGCTGATGTTTTGGGCGATAAAGTAGTTGCTATTTTCGCTGGCCATAACATTGCTGATCAGGCTAACGAGTTGATCGCTTACGGTGCTGATGATGTTATCGTAGTTGACGCTCCAGAGCTTAAAGATTATGTAACTGAGCAGTATACTCAGGCTGTATACCAGGTTATTACAGCTATGAATCCAGATATCGTATTGTTTGGTGCTACTACAATTGGTAGAGACTTGGCTCCAAGACTTTCTGCAAGATTGGAGAAAGGTCTTACTGCTGACTGTACTAAACTTGAGATCTCTGATGGTTCAGATCCTAAATTGGAGGCTAGAAAGCTTATGATGACCCGTCCTGCATTTGGTGGTAACCTGATGGCTACTATCGTTGCTGCTAAAGAGGGTGTTCAGATGGCTACAGTACGTCCAGGCGTTATGCAGAAAAAAGAGAAAGATGCAACCAGAACTGGTAATATCATTCCTTTCACTGCTACATTTGATTCATCTAAATTTGCTGTTAAACTTCTTGAGACAGTTAAAGCTGAGAAAGGTCTTGTTGACATTACTGAGGCTAAAGTACTTGTTTCAGGTGGTAGAGGTGTAGGTAACAAAGAGAACTTTGAGAAACTTGCAGCTCTTGCTGAGGTTATTGGTGGTGAGGTTTCATCTTCACGTGCAATGGTTGATGCAGGTATTATGGATCACGATAGACAGGTTGGTCAGACTGGTAAAACTGTACGTCCAGACCTATACTTGGCTTGCGGTATCTCTGGTGCTATCCAGCACTTGGCAGGTATGGAGGAGTCTGAGCTTATCATCGCTATCAACAAAGACAAATTTGCTCCTATTTTCCAGGTTGCAGATCTTGGTATTGTTGGTGATGCTAACAAGATTGTTCCTATGCTTACTGAGAGATTGGCAAAAGAGATTAAAAAATAATGATGTAATATTAAATTACACATAAATATTTTAGCCGGGCGGTGTATTAAGTTACATCTGCCCGGTTTTTTTATGCTCATTTTCAGATTATTTGTCCTTTACTGATATACTATATTGAATTTTTGCATAGCTTTGCGAAAATTGAAATACAAACCAAACCAATTATAATTATGAAAAAGTTATTGCTTATGGCTGCTGTAGCATTTGCTTTTGCTTCATGCGGAAACTCAAATTCAAACAAAGAGACAGCTCATGAGTGTGAAGATTGTGCAAAAACCGAGTGTAAAAAATCAGCTGAGACTAAGGCTGCTCACGAGTGTGGAAAGTGCAATAAAGCTGCAGCAGATTCAACTGCACATAAATGCGGAGACTGCAAAAAAGAGGGTGAGCACAAATGTAAACACGCTGCAGATTCTACAAAACACGAGTGCAAACATAAAGAGGGAGAGACACACGAGTGTAATCATAACGCTGAAGGTCAGGAGCACAAATGTAACCACGAGAATGGTGAGTGTAACCAACCGGCAGACAAACAGTGCGACAAATGCAAAGAGGCTGCTGCAAAGAAAGCTGCTGAGCAGAAATAATCTTTTAAACACTATAGAGAAGAGGGGCAAAGGCCTCTCTTTTTTTTGTACATTTGTGCGGCGTTACGCAGCCTTTCTGAAATAAATCAGGGGTAATGAATAAATATAGTAAGAAAATAATGCTATTATGGGAAAATTGATAGATTTGTCGGTGAAGTTTATAAGGAAATATCTTCCCGACCCTTTTGTTTTTGCAATTATACTTACAATTGTGGCTGCAGTGGCTGCAATGCTCTCTACAGGTCAGACACCACTGGAGGTTGTTGAGAATTGGGGTGGTGGTGTATGGAGTTTGTTGGCATTCTCTATGCAGATGGCCCTTGTATTGGTGTGTGGTTCTGCTTTGGCCGATGCACCGCTGATTAAAAAAGGATTACGCAAGATGGCTGCATTTCCTAAATCACCTGCGACAGCAATAACAACCGTTACACTTGTATCGTCCATTGCCTGTTGGATAAACTGGGGGTTTGGACTTATTGTGGGGGCAATATTTGCAAAAGAGATTGCAAGAGCGGTTAAAGGGGTGGATTACAGGTTGCTTATAGCATCTGCATACAGCGGATTTGTAGTGTGGCATTCGGGTATGTCGGCATCAATTCCATTGGCAATGGCAACAGAGGGGGCATCATTGTTGGAAGTATCAAGAGGAACAATTACCTCTGCAATTCCAATTTCCCAGACAATATTTGCAACATACAATCTTGTAATAGTTTTTCTCGTTATTGTTGCCCTTACAGTGGTAAATACATTTATGCATCCTTCTCCCGACAAAACATTCTGTGTAGATCGGGCCCTTTTGGGAGATGAGGAGGATTTGCAGGAGAGGGAACTTTGTGGTGCTACAGGGGAAAAGGAGTGCAAACTGGAGTGGAAACTTACCCCAAGTGAGAAATTGAACAACAGCGTAGTGCTGTCGGGAATAATAGCATTGATGGGATTGGGATATTTGGGAATAAGGATTTTTGTGAATGGGGGGAGCCTTGATTTGAACAATGTGATTATGTTGTTCATGTTCTTGGGGATTGTGCTGCATAAAACTCCAATAAAGTACGTAAAAGCGGTAAATAAGGCAGCTTCTTCTTCTGCCGGCATATTGCTTCAATTTCCTTTTTATGCCGGTATAATGGGAATTATGACCTCTTCTTCGGCGGAAGGGGTGTCGCTTGCCGGACAAATTAGTGAGGCGTGCGTGGCAATGTCAAATGAAAAGACTTTTCCTATATTGAGTTTCCTTAGTGCAGGTATTGTGAATGTGTTTGTGCCAAGTGGTGGAGGACAGTGGGCTGTACAGGCTCCAATTATGCTCCCTGCGGGTGTGCAGTTGGGTGTGGACCCTTCGGTTTCTGGAATGGCCATTGCCTGGGGTGATGCCTGGACAAACCTGATACAGCCGTTTTGGGCACTTCCGGCTCTTGCTATTGCAAAACTTGATGCAAAGGATATTATGGGTTATTGCCTGATTGATTTGTTTGTAGTTGGACTGATTGTGGTTCTTGGATTTTTGTTCCTGGTGTAGTGTATGGGATTTTTGAAGAGTGAGAGTACGCTGGTGCGTTTCATTAAGTTTGCCGGGGCAGGGATGGTGGCCGGAACGGTAGACATTTCGCTTGTATGGGTACTTACAAAGTTTGTATTTGGGGGCTATACAGGGCAAGTGATTGTTTCTCCGGTAATCTCATACGAATGCTCCATAATTGTGGGATTTGTGTTCAGCTGGTTCTTTATATGGAATGACAGATTATCATCGGGAAGCAGAAAGGAGTTCTGGACCCGACTGCTTGCATATAATGTGTCCAATGTTGGTATTTTTGTCCTTAGGATCTTGCTGGTTATGCTGTTTGAGAAGTTGTGGGACGGTGGTAACCTGGTTATAATAAATACTGTGAGCAGAATTCTGGCGGGACTTCTGAATTTTGTAATTACGGACAAACTGATTTTCAGAAAACGGTAGGAGGTTTCTATGAACGGAGTAAAAATAAGGCCTGCGGTGGTGGAAGATGCCCCTGTAATAGCTCAGGCGGTGGCTTTGGCTATGGGGGAGGAGAGTGCCGCCAAGTTGTGTGGTGCTGAGTATCTGAAAGTTTTGGAGGCAGTGGCTTCTGCTTGTGGTACACAGTACAGCTATGCTCATGCGTTTGTAGCTGAGGCTTCTGGTGTTGCGGTTGGCGCTGTTGTGGGGTACGACGGGGCTTCTCTGGGTGTTTTGAGAGAGGGGACACTTGAAGTTATCGGGAAGATGAATGCAAACCCTGTGGTGCCGGAAGATGAGACTCAGGCGGGGGAATTTTATATAGATTCTATTGGTGTGCTGCCGTTGTACCGTGGTGCCGGATTGGGTGAACATCTGTTGAAAGCTATGGCTCAAATGGCATTTTCTTGTGGTTTTCAGAAGGTTGGCCTTATTGTGGATTTTGAGAATCCACGTGCTGCCCAGCTCTATTCCCGTTGCGGTTTTGAGGTGGTGGGAGAGAAGAGCTTCTTCGGACACAGGATGCACCATCTGCAGTGTACTATGGAATCTTCTGTGCAGAAAATCCTGTACACAGGTTTGAATTACCCTCAGGTGCGGGAATTTTGTGGGGATAAAATCCTTGCCCCATATATCTGTATGGGCTTTTCAATGCTTTCCCTTCTTGGTCCCGACGGTTTTATCTCTGTTCAGGAAGGGGATACAATCTGCAAAGATGTTTTTGGGAAGTTTTGGGTGGAGTAGGGAGGTGTACAGACCGATTCTCAGGGTTTGTGCAATATTTGCCAGATTTTTGCACAAAGTTGCTTGGAAATATGAAGGTTGTGTAGTTTATCCTGCTTTTTTGCACAAAGTTTTGACTGAAAGAATAATATTACTGACATGAACAGACGATATACTCCTGAAATGATTACTGAACTTAAAGACAATGAGATTTTTGTCTTTGGCAGCAATTTGGCCGGAGCTCACGGAGGTGGCGCTGCAAGAGTTGCATACAATAAATTTGGTGCTGTTTGGGGACAAGGCGTTGGCCTGCAGGGGCAATGTTATGCAATCCCCACAATGCACGGCGGTACAGATGCAATCAAACCATATGTAGATGAGTTTATAGAGTTTGCATCAAAACATCCTGAATACACATTTCTTGTTACCAAGATAGGCTGTGGCATTGCCGGCTTTGCAATAGGGGATATAGCACCTTTATTTTCAGGTGCTATGAGTGTTGGAAATATTGTTTTACCAAGAGAGTTTGTGGATATTTGTAGCCTTATACAGTAGGGTTGTGACAACTCATACCTCCGTCTGCAACAATTGTTTGCCCGGTAATGTATCTTGCATCTTCCGATGCCAGGAATATTATTACACCTGCAATGTCTTCCGGTTTTCCTGCAAATGGTAATGAATTATGTTTTATGAAATTGTCTCTTTCCTCCTGAGAAAGGTTCTCGGTTGCAGCAGGGGTGAGGATAAGCCCCGGGGCAACGGCATTGCAACGGATATTGTATTTTCCGTATTGGGTTGCAATATATCGGGTAAGGTTTATCACTCCTGCCTTGCTTATCCCATAAAGAGTGCCTCTGGAATCGCCCAGTAGGCCGCTAATAGAGGCTACATTTATTATGGAGCCGGTATTGTGTTCTTTCATATATGGCAGGGCTGCCTGAACAGTTGCAATCATACTGCGCAGATTTATGTGCATAACTTCATCAAAATAATTGATGTCAAGTTCTCCTGCGGCGAGGTCTTTTGAGAGGTCACTTCCTCCAATATTATTTACAATGCAGTCAATTCTGCCAAAGAGTTCCAGGGCTTTATTTACCGCCTTAATGCCACACTTTTTATCTGAAGCCTCAAACATTATTGCCTCTGCGTGGAACTGATTGTCTCTCAATGATGCTGCAAACTTCTCTGCACGCTCCAGATTATGGTCTGCAATTATCACTTTTGCCCCCTCCTTTACAAATCGCTCTGCTGTTGCTTTACCAATACCGCTTGATGCTCCTGTTATGAGGGCAACCTTATTTGCCAGTTTTTTCATATGTATCTCTATTACTGTTTATAATTATCCTTAACAAGAGAGAGGGGGAAAGGTTGAGAGAGGGGTATATGATATTTCTGTTTTTAAAAACAGAAATACTTTTCAGATGTAAGGTGTTTTTTTCTATTTGAAAGCTATGTGATAAAACTGTAAGTATAAATTTGGAACAATATTATTTTGATTAGGTAAACTATTTAGTTAACTTTGTGTTGTTAAAATTATGAAGCGAGAGATTAAGTTTTACAAGCATTATTTTAATGATTTTTATTTGGCGCAAGAAGAAAAAGTAAGGAGAAAAATTTTGATGGTTCTGTATTGGTTGCAGACTGTTGATCGGTTGCCAACTTCTATTCTAAAGAGTATCTCTGGGAAACAGGGGCTTTATGAAGTTAGGGTTGATTATGCTGGTAATATTTTTAGGATATTTTGTTGTTTTGATAAAGGAGCATTGGTGATTTTATTGAGAAAGACTAATGAAAGAGTATTTTAACACTAAATCTGAGTAGTTATGATTAACACTAAAATTGAAAATATAAAAAATGCCTCTAATTTGAATGAATTATTGGATGCAGAGTTTGGTAAAATTGGAACACCTGTACGAGATGAGTTTGAGATTGAAGCAAGGGCATTTTGCCTTGCTCAGACCCTTAAGGAGGAACGTTTGAAAGCTGGCCTTACTCAGGAACAGCTTGCTGAAAAGATAGGTACTAAGAAGACTTATATTTCTAGAATAGAGAACGGTAGATCAGATGTGCAATTAAGTACTTTATTTAGAATTTTTGAAGGTTTGGGACGAAAAGTTAGCGTAACTATTCTTTGACTTTACATATTTTGTAAAGTGTAAGGAAACTTTACAATTTTTTCTCCTCTTAAAAAAGTAATTTGCTGAGAATAAGAATGATATCCATTTTGGCACGTTTTTGTCATTATATCTGTACAGAATAGATAAATTATGTAAAATTGTAAAGAAACTTTACAATAACGGCTAAATTGATATATGCGCAGTTTCCTCACATTTGTTTTTCGGAATAAGTTCTATTACCTGATTGAGATAATTGGACTCAGTTTGTCGCTAGCCTTCATTCTTCCGCTGCTGAGTTTCATGGGTGTACGATGGAACATTGATCACAGTCATCCTAATTGGCGTCAAATCTATGAAGTTTGCCTATTTAGTGACTCTCAGGAAACAACCTGGGGTCTTGCGGAGCAAATCAGGAATTCAGAACCGGATATCACAGCCGTCACGCAGTTTCTCGCATATAACTATCGTTATGAAACTCCCGTCTATTTCAAACAGGAATCCTTCTTCATTCAAAAGATGGTTGTTGACAATGAGTTCTTTGATTTCTTCCCTAAGTCTGTCATCACTGGAGATTTGAAAGGGCTTGAAGACCGTTATCAGCTTGCAGTTTCAGAATCTTTTGCTGCCGGAAGCGGAATCAATTGTGGAGATATATTAATTTACCAGGACCAGACTTATTCCGTCTGCGCCATCTTTGGGAACTATCAGGAATCACTCATCCCGGATGTGGATATCATCTTTGGTGAGAATTCACCTTTGCTTGACAATGAACGGGCTAATCCGGATTCATGGTGGAGCCTGATGCCTGTATTCATTCAAGTGAAAGAAGGGACGGATATACAGGTTCTAACGGATAAACTGACTCGTTTGTGCAAGGACTACTACGCTGATTATTACCAGACACA
>JAZSEZ010000102.1:0-11590 GCA_045531975.1 Candidatus Egerieisoma sp.
CGGGAGATTCGCTAGCTCAGCAGGTAGAGCACAACACTTTTAATGTTGGGGTCCTGGGTTCGAGCCCCAGGCGGATCACAGAAAAGCCTTGCAGAAATGCAGGGCTTTTTTTGTAGATAAAATAGTCATAATTAGTTATTACGTATGTTGTGAGGGTACAAAATTGTGTGTAATTTTGCGCCCGTTTTTTATACAGGTATACTTAATATGAGAAAATTATTGTTTACAGCTCTTTTGGGATCGTTCATGTGTGTTGGCAAAACGGCTGAAGCACAGGTAAAACCAGCGTTGGATCATTCTGTTTATGACAAATGGGAGACACTTGGAGGTTATACTATGACAGATAACGGAGAGTGGTTATCATACTATTGCAACAGGGAGGAGAATGATGGAAGTGTAAATATTATGAACCTTAAGAGCAATGTGGTAACTGTTGTCCCAAGAGGTGCAAGAGCAAAGTTCTCACCAGAAGGAAAACATCTGATTTTTACTATCAGACCAACTCACGCACAGCAGAAGGAGGCAAAACTGAAAAAACTCAAAGGAGACAAGCTTCCTAAGGATACACTTGCTGTTATGGAGCTTTCTACCGGCAAGATTGTAAAATTCCCGGCACTAAAGAGTGTGGAGAACCCAAGAGAGGGGGGGAACTTTATCGCATTTAAAGTTGAGCACAAGGAGACTCTTCCCGACAGTGTTGTAGCTAAAGCTGATAAAAAATCTCCAAAGCCAAAAACAGAGGTAATAACCCTCATATATAATCTGAATGCAAATGCAGTTTCAGATACCCTTAAAAATGTGGATGTTATTTCATTTACTAAAAAGGGTGACAGGCTTTTATGTATTGAGAAGAGCAAAGAGTGCAAGAAATTGTATGTATACAATCCTGCAACAAAAGAGAGCAAAACCATTTTGGATGCAGGCAAGAAAGGGGAAATCCTTAAACCATATCTCTCTGCCAATGAGGAGTTCATTGCATTCTATGCCAATACAGATTCTACCAAAAAGATAGATGAGAATGTAGAAATATATACCTACAGCCTTTACGCAGATGGGGCAAAAGCTCAGAAAGTTGCAGATAATACCATTAAAGGTTTGCCGCAGGGGATGATTCTTACCCGTAACCGTGCATTGAACTTTACAAAGTCTGGAGACCGCCTTTTCTTTGGTATTACCAAAATCCAGCCAAAGAAAGATACTACAAACAAAGAGGAGCAAGCTAAGGTGGATGTATGGCATTACAATGATGATTTTATTGCCACACAGCAACTTAATATGAAAAATATGCTCCTTAAAAGAAGCTATCTAAGCTATATAGATTTGGATTCAAATACGTATGCCGCAACAACCAACGAGCTTGTGCGTCTGGCACAACCTCAATATCCAACAGTTACAATTGGAGCAGAATGGAATGCAGAGTATGCGTACTCGTTCAGCAGTGAGAGATATAACATTCAGAGCCAGTGGGATGCAAATCCAATTTGTGACCTCTATCTTATCTCACTAAAAGACGGTTCATCAAAAATGGTGGCAGAGAAGATATATGCTTCCAATACAAGTACTTCTCCACAAGGAAATTTCCTTGTATGGTATAATCCGGAGCAGAAACAGTATTATTCATTGGATCTCAGCGATGCTAACAAATTAAAAGGGGAGGGAATTCATAATGTGAAGGCTCCGGTTTGCATTTCGGAGAAAATTCAGCACCCTCTTTGGAAAGAGTCCCACGACAAGCCTCAGATGGCACCTGCATACGGAAATGGTGGTTGGAGTGAAGATGAAACCACTTTCTACATTTATGACAAATATGATGTATGGGAGGTTGATCCACTTGCCCACAGAGAGCCAAAGATGCTTACAGAGGGAATTGGCCGCCAGAAGGGGTACACATTCAAAATGATGAGATGGGATGCAATGCAGCTTCCCGATGGTACTCCTGGTGTAAAGAAAACTCCTATCGGGAAGAAAGATAATGTATATTTTACTGCATTTGACAATAAATCAAAAGGTAACGGCTATTATATGAGAGAGAACCGCAGAGGGAAACTGCTCCCTATGAAGGAACTTATAATGACGCCTGATTTTGCGTTGGGATATCTTAACAAGGCTAAAGATGCCAATGTGATTACCTATACCAAGAACAATTTTGTGGAGAGTACCAACTTGTGGGTTACCAAAGATATGTTCAAGAACTCAAAGAAACTTACCAATTCAAATCCTCAGCAGGCACAGTATAACTGGGGTACCTGTGAGTCCGTATACTGGAAGGCTCACGATGGAAGAGATCTTGAGGGATTGCTATACAAGCCTGAGGACTTTGATCCTGCAAAGAAATATCCTATGGTGGTTTATTTCTATGAGACATCAAGCCAGTACAAACACGCTTACAGAAAACCTGCTGTAAGCCGTTCTACAATAAACATTACATATTTTACCAGCAATGGTTACCTTGTATTTATGCCGGATATCTACTATACAGTTGGGCATCCGGGAAAGAGTGCATACAATTGTATAGTTTCTGGTGTTGAAGAGCTTTGCAAGAACTCCTGGGTAGATAAGGATAATATTGCCATTCAAGGGCAGAGTTGGGGCGGATATCAGGTGGCTTACCTTGTTACTCAAACAGACATGTTCAAATGTGCCGGTTCAGGTGCGCCTGTGGCAAATATGACAAGTGCTTATGGCGGAATCAGATGGGGTAGTGGTGTTGTAAGACATTTCCAATATGAGCATACCCAGAGCCGTATTGGCAAAACTTTATGGGATGAGGGTGGCTTGGAGCTTTATCTTGAGAACTCTCCTCTGTTCTTTGCAGATAAAGTGAATACTCCACTTCTTATAATGCACAACGATGCGGATGAGGCTGTTCCGTGGTATCAGGGAATTGAGTATTTCACCGCTTTGCGCAGATTGGGCAAACAGGTGTGGATGTTGCAGTACAATGGAGAGAGCCACAATATCAGCAAGAGAGTGAATGCTTTGGACTACACTATAAGATTGTCACAGTTTATGGATCACTTCCTTAAAGGGGCACCTATGCCTGTGTGGATGAAATATGGTGTTCCGTCTACTCATAAGGGGATAGATATGGGACTTGAACTTACACAAGAGTAATAATTCAATAAATATAATATGAGAAAACAGATCAGATTGGCTTTTGCAGTTGTTGCCTTGCTGGGAATAGTGTGTGGCAACGCTTTTGCAAAGGGCGCAAAAAGTAATGGAACAACTGTAGCTGTGGTTGTTGATGAAAAAACTTATGAAAAGATTCCACTGCAGGTAGATGCTTATGTTGCATCTGTAGATAACGAATTCAGAAAAGGTGTACTGGTTGT
This sequence comes from Candidatus Egerieisoma sp., assembly GCA_045531975.1. Lineage (GTDB taxonomy): Bacteria > Bacteroidota > Bacteroidia > Bacteroidales > UBA932 > Egerieousia. The sequence continues at coordinate 3,336 of JAZSEZ010000102.1, forward strand.
AGACAAATGGTTCAATCCAGATTCCATTAAAGCACACCTTTTTGATATGTACCAGAATCAGAATCTTGAGGGTGCTGTGTTTGTAGGTGATATTCCTGTTCCAATGTTAAGGGATGCACAACATTTTACAACAGCATTCAAGATGAACCAGAAGATGAACATTAAGGATTCTTCTGTTCCGTCTGACAGATTTTATGATGATTTTGACCTTAAGTTCAAATTCTTAAAACAGGATGAGGAGAGGAAACTGTATTTCTACTATTCCCTTTTGGCTGAGAGTACTCACCAGATAGTGTGTGACATTTACTCTGCCAGAATTAAGGCTCCGGAGGGTGAGAACAAATATGAGCTCCTTGCTGCCTATTTGGAGAAAACTGTAGCTGCAAAAGCTCAGAAGAATGCTATGGAGAAACTGCTCCATTTTGGAGGACATGGCTACAACTCAGAGAGTATGGTTGCCCGTATTGATGAGGCCGGTGCGTTGGCAGAGCATTTCCAGTTCTTAAATAGCAGCAATGGTAATCTTAACTACATAGATTTCACCTATGACAAGTCTGTAAAGAACCGCCTTAAAGCGGCTGTTGCGGATAAAGAACTTGATCTTGCAATTCTACACCACCATGGTGCTGAGGATACCCAGTATTTGAACGGATCTCCATTTGTTTCAGACCCACAGGGTTGGATAAATCTTGCAAAAAATTATTTCAGAGGCAAAATGCGTTCTGCAAAAGATAAGGAGCTTGCAAAAGAGAAGTTCCTTAAGGGATATGACATCCCAGAGTCTTGGCTTGCAGACTATAACGACGCAGAGAAAAAACTGCAGGACAGCCTTTATGCTGCTTCTATGGATATAGTAATAGATGATCTTAAAGGGTATGAGTCTGGTGCACAGATGGTTATTTTTGATGCTTGCTACAATGGGGCATTTAATAATGATGATTATATTGCCTGCCACTATATTTTTAATCCTGGCAATACCATTGTAGTTAAGGGTAACAGCGTAAATACATTGCAGGATACCTGGACAACAGAACTTATTGGTCTGATGAACTGGGGTATCTGTGCAGGTAACTGGGCTAAAGGGCAGATGACACTGGAGTCTCATCTGATTGGAGACCCTACATTTGAGTTTGCTGCTCAGAATATCCCTCAATATTTCGCAGGGAAGAAAGGTTTTAACATCAACCAGGTGATTGCAAGCAAGAAGGGGGATGTGAAATATTGGAGAGATGTGCTTTATGCTCCTGTTGATGATGCTCTTGCCTGTGACTTCAAATCTTTGGCAATTCAGATGCTTTATAATAACAATGCAATTTCTTCTGCAGAACTTTTGGAGATTCAGAAAAACAGTAACAGTAAGGTGCTAAGAATGGAGGCATTCAATACAAGCAGAAAGATTGCAGATTCTAACTTGCCTAAGGCTATAATTCTTGGTTTGCAGGATGATTATGAACTTCTTCAGCGTCTTGCTGCAATGTATGCCGGCAAGAATTACTCACCTGAGCTTATCCCAACAGTTGTAGAGGTGTCTCTTGACCCTATGACATCAGATAGGGTAATGTTCCAGCTTAAAGGTAATGTTAAAGGTTACAATGCAGAAGACCTTACTGCAGAGTTCAAGAGACAAGAGAGCATAACTCCATATTGGGGAGGTGATGATGAGTTTGAGAAAACCTTGAAACTTGTTGCAAATTCTGCCAAATCTATGAATAAAGATGTTGCAGCCGTTATGGATGGTTCTATGTCTGTAAAGGAGCTGAGAAGTTTTGCCCGTGGCAGACGTAATGGTTGTGAGCCTCAGGCAGTAGAGCCTCTTGTTCACATTATTAAGACTACAGAGGATGCAGAGCTTAAGCTTACCGCAATTGAGGCATTGGGCTGGTATCTTTACTCTAACGTAAAGGGTGAGGTTATTGCCAAATGTAAAGAACTTTACAATGCAGAGAAAGATGAGGCAGCAAAAGCAGAGCTCCTTAAAACAATAAACAGATTGAAATAACTTAATTTAACATTATTTTAAAGATGCGTAATCTAAAAGTTACAATAGCGTTCATTATTATGATGCTGCCTGTTGCTCTTTTTGCCCAGCAGAAGGGTGATTCAGACAAGTACGCTCAGATTAAGGGAACGGTTACAATGGCAGATCCCAAGGGTGAACCTGTAGGATTTGCAACTATACATCTTACCCCTCAGGATATGTATACCACCTCAGAGATGGATGGTACATACTACATAAAGAATGTTGAGCCTGGTAAAACCAATATCTCCATACAGTTTGTGGGTATGGAGACAATTGATACAGTTGTTGTCCTTACACCAGGAAAGGTTCACACATTCAATTTTACAATGGCAGAGACCAACTTCCGCCTGGCAGAGGTTACAGTTCTTGCAGAGCAGAGCAAGGCAGGTGAGTCTACAGCTTCAAATATTTCCAAGCAGGCAATTGACCACCTTCAGGCAAGTACAATTAAGGATGTGATGCAGTTGTTGCCTGGTGCAACTCTACAGAACTCAAATATGTCTGTAGCAAACAATATCTATATTAGAACAATTGCCCCTACCAGCACTTCAAGAAGTGCAACAACAGCAACTGATGATGCACACGCAAATATGAACAGCTTGGGTACAGCGGTAATTATGGATGGTGCAGCCCTTTCAAACAATGCAAACATGCAGATGCTTTCTGCTACAATGCAGGGCAGCAACGCCAATGTTGGTGTAGGTTCAACCCCTGCTGCCGGTGTGGATTTGCGAGGAATCTCTACAGATAATATTGAGAGTGTGGAGGTGATAAGGGGTATTCCTTCTGCACAGTACGGTGACCTTACTTCTGGTGCGGTAATCATAAAGACCAAAGCCGGTAAAGAGCCTTTGAGGATTAAGGCAAACCTTAACCCTTATACATACTCTCTGTCGGCATCAAAAGGTATGCAGTTAGGAGAGAAAGGTGGTGCATTCTCAATTAGTGGAGACTATGCATATGATGCCCGCCAGCAAGAGATGGCGCATCAGTATTACCAGAGGTTTACATTGAGAGGCTTATGGACAAAAACTTTCTTTGACCGTTTGTCTACAAATACTTCTTTGGATTTGAAGTTCCGCAAGGATACAAGGGAGAAAAATCCGGATGATGAGCGTTCTCAGATTGCTTATGGCGCAGAGGAGAAAGGATTCAGATTCAATAGCAACGGTTCATTTTCTACCCCTGAAGCAGGTTGGTTGAAGCGATTGAGCTATACATTGTCATTCTCCTATACAGACAAGAAATCCTATAGGGAGAGTATGTTGTCAAATGCATACGCACCATACCTTATGTCATCTACAGATGGGACCATACTTACAAATGTTCCTGGACTAAAAATTTATGATACTCAGGGGAATGAGATAACCAATATTCCTGTAGGTGAGGAGGGATATTACGGAACTTATCTTCCTTACAGCTATTTCTCAAGATATGACATTTATGGAAAAGAGTTGAACTTCCAGGGCTCTCTTAAGGCTCATTTCAATAAGAGATGGGAGAAGAGCAGTAACAGTATCCTTGTTGGTTTTGACTACAAGTTGGATGGCAACTTGGGACGTGGTACAGTATATGACATTGCTACACCTCCGCAGAGCAACAGCAGTGCTTCTGCATACCGTCCAAGAGCTTTCAGTGATATTCCGTTCATAAATCAGGCAAGTGTTTATGTAGAGGATGTATTCTCGCACGAGTTTGGTAACCACGAGTTCAAACTTACAGCTGGTGCCCGCTTTGACCAGATAAACAGCAAGAGCATTCTTACTCCACGTTTCAATGCCTCATTTGAGCTTGTTCCAAACAGTTTTTATTTGAGAGGAGGTTGGGGTATATTGGCAAAAGCTCCTACATCTTTGTATCTGTATCCGCAGGATGCATATTATGAGTTTGTAAACTACAATACTTTGGGTGACAATTCTCTTCCTGCAGATGAGCAGTTGCTTCTGGGTACAACAAGGGTATTCAAAACCCAGAATCCGGATCTTAAAATTGCAAGGAATACAAAATCAGAGGCAGGTTTTGATATAAAATTCAATGCCAGGAAAATGGGGCTCTCTGTTACTGGATTTTATGAGGAACTGAAAGATGGTTACTCAATGGGAACAGATTTGTATTCTGGATTCCATCTTATTCCGTATGTGACATACAAGAACTTGCAGAAAGATGCAAATGGCCGATATACTTTGGAGGTAGATCAGGTACATAATGTGTTTGTAAGTCATACAACCCCAATGAACTCTCTTTCTACAATAAATAAGGGTATTGAGTATGAGCTGAACTTGGGAAGGATAGATGCTATCCGTACAAGCATTAACATTAATGGTGCTTATATGCATGTACAGAAAGTAAACAACAATTACTCATACAGTTCCGGATCTGGTGGAAACACATTGGAGCATCATATAGGAGTGTATGAGAGAGGTGTGGAGCGCAGTATGAATGAGGTGTTCAATACAACATTCCGCTTTACACACAATATTCCTCAGGTAGGTTTTGTTGTAACTTTGGCTGCTCAGGCCAACTGGTTTACCAAAACATGGACAGAGTATGGAAATGATACAATGTTCCAGTACTACATAGATTACAATGATGGAAAGATTAAGGAGTTCTTGCCATCAATGAAGGATGATCCGGAGTTTGCCAACTTGTTTGATACACCAAGTGACAGAAGGTTCATTAAAGAGAAATATAATCCGTATGTAATCTTTAATATCAACGTATCCAAAGAGATTGGAGATTTGCTTACCGCATCATTCTTTGCAAACAATATTTTCAATACAAGGCCTTTATATGAGAGAAAAATGTATCCTGGTTCATACCTTGAGTTGGGAATCCCTACATTCTTTGGCTTTGACCTAAAAATTAACATAAGATAGGAGGAGAAAAGGATGAAAAAGATATTATTATTTGTTGCGTCACTGTTCGCTCTTGCATCGTGTGAGCAGTATGAGCAGATAAAGGATGTGCAGCCAATTGAGAATGTCTCTTTTGGGGTAGGAATCACCCTTAAGAAAGATGCAGAAATTCCTGCACCTGAGAAGTATAAGGTTAAGTTGAATAACTATGCAGAGAACATAGAGGTAATAAAAGAGGTTGCGGCCGGAGAAGTGATACAGATTGATGATGTTATTCCAGGTATCTATACTGTATCAATTTCTGGAGAGTCATATCTTAATGGATTTACCTATATGTTCAATGGAAACCTTTCAAATGTGAATGTTGTAGAGGAGGGCAAGATGATGAATCTTGAGATGACTGCTGCAAAATCTGGAAGTATTTTGTTCAAGGAGATCTATTACTGCGGAAGTAAGATTGGTGGCAAGACCTCATATTTCAGAGACCAGTACTATGAGCTTTACAACAACAGTAACTCTGTACAGTATCTTGATGGCTTGTGTATTGGAAATATAAACCCTGCTGGTACCTCATCCATCAAATATGTATGGAACAGAGAGAACCAGGAGGATTATATCTATTTCCAGACCATTTGGCAGATTCCATTTGACAGAGAGAATCCCAATAACAAAAAGTATCCTTTGCAACCTGGTGAGTCGGTAATTCTTGCACAGATGGCCCACGACCACAGGGCAGAGAATCTTAATCCCGATTGTCCTGTAGATTTGTCGGGAGCAGAATTTGAATTCTATTTGAAAACTACTGCGTACACAAAGGATAATTCTGCCCATAATATGATTGGTGCATTCTGGAAACTTACCACTTCTTGGTGGCTTGTTACAGTGAATGGTGGTGCCTTTGCAATCTTTTATCCCGACGAGCAGATGTCATCTGTTATGTATGATGCAGATTACGAGCAGAAGTATGCCAGTACTTGGGTAACCCCTGTTGGTTATACAACCAAAGGAAAGGATGTTCATATTGATTGTATTGTGGATGCCGTTGAGCTTATGCTTAATGAGACCAAAATTACCCAGAAACGTATGCCGGCAGTTTTGGATGCTGGAGCTACTTGGGTAGGAGGTACATACCTGTCAAAAAGTGTAAGCCGTAAGATTAAGGAGATTAAGGAGGATGGTAGAGTGGTATATGTTGATACCAACAACAGCCTTGAGGATTTCCAGATTAATGACCAGCCGGTGCCAAGACGTGACGGTGCTAAAATCCCATCGTGGAACACTTGGGCAAACTGATTGTAGAACTTTAATATGGATTTGATTATGAAAAAGATATATGTATTATTGGTTTTAATTGGTTTGTCTGTTTCGTATATGGCTGCCGCCCAAGAGGGTAATGCAGTTGTAAGACAACCTCAGATAGAGATGGATTTGAGCCGCTCGTTGTGGTTCAACAGCAACAACGCTGCAGGAATGAGCGTAATGCCTTTAAACAAATACAGTATTGTAAATTTGGGGTACGAGATGAATTCTGGAGATTTCAAGCTTACCCAGGATGGCGAAAAAGAGAATACTTTAGGATTCAATACCAATGGCGCAACCTCTGTTGGCAAGACACAGCTTTGGGGTACATTTGATTATAAGAATATTGTAGAGAAAGAGGCGAGTTTTATTACAAACCTGTATGATCCTCATCGCGATATGCCTTATTACGTGGCAGATGCTGTGATGAGCAAATTCAAGAAACAGGCTTATGATCTTGGTGTTAAGGCTGCATTCCCGCAATTGTGGGGTTTTGTAACTCCAGGTATGGATTTGCAATATACTACTCACACTGGTGCAAAACAGAGGGATCCCCGTTCAGTAACCTATTATCTTACTGTAAAAGCTGCCCCTTCTTTGTTGTTTGAATTGTCGGGAAGAAGCAATTTGGGCCTTACCTTCAATTATGAGTATTTGTATGAGAGAAGTACTTTCAATAGAAGTGATACAGAGGTGGATTATCCTGTATACATTATGAGAGGTTTGGGCAATTATACCTCTGCTGTAGTTTCCGGTTCTGTTGGAGTTGGTACATTCTTCTATAAAGGAAACAGAATTGGCGGTGGTTTGCAGTATGGCTATACCAATAATGATGATTTCTCTGCCCTTGTGGATGCAAAATACTCATATAAAGTGGAGGATGCGTTGCAAACCCCTACCAAAAAGCAGAATATGGGCTCTACAAAACAGAACTTGTGGAATGTATCTGCCCAATTGCTTAATGATGGAGAGGCATATATGCAGAAACTGACTTTATCATTCCTTGACAGAAATACAGATGGTATTGAGTATGTTCAGGAGTTGGATTCTTCTTTTGAGGTTGCAGAGTGGGTTACCCTTGCAAAATATGTGAGAAGCAAATTCTCTTATAGAAATATAGGGGTAAAATACGATATGTTTGCCAAAAGAGGTGATGGCTATTCTTGGATGGCAGGTGTTGCTATGGAGCATTCAAAGCAGTCTGATGAGTACCTGTTGCCTGTCTCAAACCTTAAGGCAGAGAATACATTGTGGAGTGTATATGCCAAAAAGAATTTTGAATTGTGTGAGAAGAGTTCTCTTCTTGCAGGTTTGAATGTAGGGTACAACAGCAATGCAAAAGGTGAGTATAATTACACCGGTGCATATGAGTCTTCTGAAACAGTTACCAAAATGTACCAGAATGATTTTATGTACCTTACTTCCAACTACCTTACATTTGGTGCCCAGGCAACCTTCTCAACCCTTGTTTCGGAAGCCACCTCACTGTTTGTGAAAGGTCAGTTCCAATATTGGGCACCTATGGATTCCAGTTTCAATAAAAGGACATACACAGGATTCTCTGTAGGTATTACTTTTTAACGACGATATTTTGTACAATTTGTCGTTTGGCAGTATGTTAAAAAAGGTACTCTTCCAAAAGGGTACCTTTTTTGTTTGATAACTCCAACATCTTATCTGCATAACTTCCTGCGGGTAAATCAATGTCCTTCGCTCAGTCTCGGATGAGGCTGCTCAGGAACAAAATTCATCTTGACGGCGAACTCCTCCTTTTAGTCCTCTTTCAGAGGCCTAACGTCGTCAAACAAGCGCCGTCACCAGACGATGAATTTTCTCCCTTCGCTCACCGCCTCATCCTCCAATTCGCTCAGGCCAATGTTTACCCTCCGGCATTATGCAGATTCAGTATATGACACAGATGGTGATGTTGGGAACGTTTTGGGGTAAATTCGTTGGATTAATCTGTCGGGAAAAGGTTGGAGTTATCAAACAAAAAAGGTACCCTTTTGGAAGAGTACCTTTTTTAACATACTGCCAAACGACAAATTGTACAAAATATCGTCGTTAAAAAGTAATACCTA
>JAZSEZ010000054.1:0-4023 GCA_045531975.1 Candidatus Egerieisoma sp.
TTTTGTATTGCTGAATATGAAGCATTTGATAAATAAAAAGGCCCTTGAGCTAAAATTACTGCAACAAGACATGTCTTTCTACAACAATATTCCATTGCTTTATGGTACCTCATATTTTGCAAAACCATACAAGAATCTACAAGTATTAATAAGGCAATATATTCTGCAATCAAACCTTTTGTGGAAGACTGGAATTAATAATGACGGTCATAGTGTATCTATAGAGGGCGCTTATTTAGATATAAATGTATTACAGAGGAATATAAAATTCACCAATGAGGAAATAATACAGATTTACGGTAAAATGGTATTGCCGCTACTTGACCTTGAGGAATATTGTAAAAAAACAAAAAAAAGCTTTGTACTTGTTCATGCCCATTGGGATGATCTGTTAATGTATATGCATAATTTCCTCCAAACAAATGAAAATATACTAAAGCAGGAGAATAACTATACAACAATTTGCCAAAAAGTTAGCGACTTGCTTAATTTTTTCAGAAATGGAAAATCTTTACAAAGAATGCTTTTGGATAATTATTATGTTACTGATGCCATTAAAGAACTGGTAAAACGGGTCACCTCAAAAAACCTCAGAAAATACTATAACGAATATCATCTTTTGGCAAACATAATCATTACAAAAAGTTCACAGGCCTTAAACTCTTGTTTCATCCATTTTGCATGGGCACTTGAACACTATAAAAACAAATGGCCACAAGATAGCTTTGCCCCAACTATAGGATTAATTCTACAAGAATATGAGAAATACTTCAAACAAGAAAATGCATCAAAGTGGGATATACAATGTGCAGAAAAGGATATTGTAGAATCTTCACTCATAAAAATTGCAAATGTATATGAAGACTGGGGATATAAAAGTTATTTTGGAACCGGATACAAAAGATGGTATGAATAAATGTAACCACCATAAAAAACATCGGCAGTTCCACCACCCGGAACTGCCGATGCTACATTTTAATTTGCTTATCTCTTCTTTCCGCCCCAACGCGGCCAGAAAAGATAACTGCAGAACTGCCAAACGGCTCTGAGAAACTTTTTCATAAAGAAGCTGTTTGCATCAAGCACAATTACTTTACAATTGCATCCTTAATACATTCAACAATATACTTAACATCCTCATCACTCACACAAGGCCCGGCAGGAAGACAGAAACCAACCTTGAAAATCTCCTCAGAAACACCATTCACATAAGCTGGAGCATTTGCATAAACTGGTTGCTTATGCATAGGTTTCCACACAGGACGGCACTCTACCTTCTTCTCCAACATAAACACACGCAAAGCCTCAACATTATCATTAGGCTGACAATCTGTTGTAGCACTCTCCACCTGCTTAATAACCCCTGCAGCACCACCCACAGCACTCTTAATCACCTCCTTATAGGCATTCTCCTGTCCAACAATCTTCACCTGCGGATCTAATGTGGCAGCACACAACCAGAAGTTAGAATCATAGCGTCCATCTGCAGGCTGGTCATGCAAAGTCACACCTGGAACATCAGCCAACAACTCCCTATAAAGCTGCTGCACATGCTTATGATGAGCAATATGATCATCCAAAACCGTCATCTGCCCACGCCCAATACCCGCACACACATTACTCATCCTATAATTATACCCAATAGCAGTATGCTCATAATAAGGATAAGCATCCCTGGCCTGGGTAGCATACCACATAATCTCCCTTGCATCCTCCTCATTCCGGCAAATCAACGCACCACCACCAGAAGTAGTAATCATCTTATTGCCATTAAACGAAAGCACACCAAAACGGCCAAAAGTACCCAAAACCTGACCATTAAAACGAGACCCCATACCCTCAGCCGCATCCTCAATAACAGGAATTCCATATTTATCCGCTACAGCCATAATGCGCTCACAATCATACGGCATACCATATAGTGCTACAGGAATAATAGCCTTAGGATACTTTCCGGTTTTCTCCTTACGGTCTATGATAGCCTTCTCCAACAAATCTGGATCCATATTCCAGGTTTCACGTTCAGAATCCACAAACACAGGCTTTGCCCCAAGATACGTGATAGGATGAGAAGAAGCACAAAATGTAAAGCTCTGCACAAGAACCTCATCGCCAGCTCCAACACCGCAAGCAATTAAAGCCAGATGCACAGCAGCCGTACCGGCACTCAAACAAACTACCTTGCAATTGAGTGGCTCACTACCATCAGACTTACTATTGGCCATCTTAGCCAAATCAGCCTCAAACGCATTCACATTAGGCCCCATAGGCACCACCCAATTAGTATCAAACGCCTCTTTTACATATCTTTGTTCTGCTCCATCCTCACTCATATGAGCCAAACATAGGTAAATCATTTTTCTTTCTGACATAGTATTAATATTTAATCTCTCCTAAATACATCCCTGGTATATACTTTCTCTGCCACATCATCAAGGCAAGCATCATATCTGTTGGCTATAATTGCATTACACTGAGCCTTAAACGCAGCAAGATCATTTACTACAAGACTTCCAAAGAAAGTAGTACCATCTTCCAATGTGGGCTCAAAAATCACAACCTTAGCACCCTTAGCCTTAATTCTCTTCATCACCCCCTGAATAGCACTTTGGCGGAAATTATCAGAATTAGCCTTCATTGTTAGCCTATAAACTCCAACCACAACCTCCTTCTCAGAAGATGTTGCATACTCACTGTTGGCAGAATAATACCCTGCCTTAGCCAACACCTGGTCTGCAATAAAATCCTTTCTGGTTCTATTGCTCTCCACAATAGCACTCATCATATTCTGTGGCACGTCATTATAGTTTGCAAGAAGCTGCTTGGTATCCTTAGGCAAACAATACCCGCCATAACCAAATGAAGGATTGTTGTAATGAGTGCCAATCCTTGGATCCAACCCAATACCATTAATTATAGCCTGTGGATCCAACCCCTTCACCTCAGCATATGTATCCAGCTCATTAAAATAAGACACACGCAAAGCCAAATAAGTATTGGCAAACAACTTCACAGCCTCAGCCTCCTTCAACCCCATAAACAGCACAGGCACATCCTCTTTAATAGCACCCTCCTGCAAAAGACCGGCAAACTTGTGCGCAGCCTCCTCCAAATGATTCCCCGCAATTGCACGAATAGCATCATTCTCCTCACCAAACTCCTCAATCATCTTAGGATAACCAACTATAATTCTGCTTGGATACAGGTTATCATATAAAGCCATACTCTCACGCAAAAACTCCGGAGAAAACAACAACCTTAACTTATGCGAAGCATCCCATCCCTTCTCCTTAAACACCTTTGCATACTTAACATACAGACTACGGCAATACCCCACAGGAATAGTACTCTTAATAATCATTGTAGCCTGAGGATTAACCTCCAACACCAAATCAATCACATCCTCAATATGATGCGTATCAAAGAAATTCTTCTGCGGATCATAATTAGTAGGCGCTGCAATAATCACAAACTCTGCTTCCCTATAAGCCGCCGCTCCATCAAGAGTAGCAACCAAATCCAACTTCTTCTCCGCAAAATACTTCTCAATATACTCATCCTGAATAGGACTAATCCTATTATTAATCTTCTCAACCTTCTCTGGTATAACATCCACAGCTGTAACGCTATGATGTTGTGCCAACAATGTGGCCATAGACAGACCTACATATCCTGTACCTGCAACTGCTATTTTCATTATTTTGAATAAAATTTATTTCTTACAATAATAACTGGCATACCACTGGGCAAAAGCCCTCAAACCATCTCTCAAAGGGGTAGACGGCTTGAATCCAAAATCCCTTTCCAAAGCTGAAGTGTCTGCAAAAGTTACTGGCACATCCCCCGGCTGCATTGGAACAAGCTCTTTGTGCGCCTCAAAATCATAATCCTCAGGTAGAACACCTGCTCTAACAAGTTCCTGCAGTAAAATATCCACAAACTCCAGAAGATTTTCCGGGCTACTGTTTCCAATATTGTATACTGCATAAGGTGGTTCTGGAAGGCCATCCTCACCTGTTTTAC
>JAZSEZ010000050.1:0-9405 GCA_045531975.1 Candidatus Egerieisoma sp.
TTCTTTGACACAATTGAATTGCAGGGTGTAAATGCAGAAGAGATTAGAGAAAGGGCAGAGGTAGATGGAATTAACTTCTTCTATCCTACTCCTAACAGTGTAAGAATCAGTTTTGATGAGCTTACAAACTGCATGGAGGCTATGAAAGTTGCAAATATCTTTGATGCACAGCCATCAGGTTGCCCAGGTGCTCCTGCAGAGGATCCGTTTATGAAGAGAGAGAGCAGCTTCCTTGAGCACGAGGTATTCAACACATACCACTCAGAGACTGCAATGATGAGATTCATCAAAAAACTTGAGAGAAAAGATATCTCACTAACCCACTCAATGATTCCTCTTGGATCTTGTACAATGAAACTTAACGCAGCTGTAGAGATGCTTCCTCTAAGCTGGGGCGAGCTTGGTAATGTTCACCCATTGCAGCCTAAGAACCAGGTTGAGGGTTATATGGAGCTTATCAAAGAGCTTGAGCACGACTTGGCAGTAATCACAGGCTTTGAAGCTTGCTCATTGCAGCCTAACTCTGGTGCTGCAGGCGAGTATGCAGGTCTTAAGACCATTAAAGCTTTCCACCAAGCTAACGGAGGTACTCACAGAAACATTATGATTATCCCTACATCTGCTCACGGTACCAACCCTGCCTCTGCAGCAATGGCAGGTTTCAGCATTGTTCTTGTGGGATGTGATGAGAACGGTAACATCAATGTTGAGGAGCTTAGAGAGAAAGCCGTTGCAAACGCAGAGAACCTTGCAGGTTTGATGATTACCTACCCTTCTACCCACGGTGTATTTGAGGTACAGATTAAAGAAATTTGCAACATTATCCACCAGAACGGAGGACTTGTATATATGGACGGTGCAAATATGAATGCACAGGTTGGTCTCACAAACCCTGGTAACATTGGTGCAGACGTTTGCCACTTGAACCTTCACAAATCATTTGCAATGCCTCACGGTGGTGGTGGTCCTGGTGTTGGCCCTATCTGCTGTACAAAAGCATTGGCTCCATACTTGCCAGGTCATCCGCTTGACCCTGAGTGTGGCGGTAAAGGAATGGGTGCAGTTTCAGCTGCTGCATACGGTAACCCTCTATTGTTGCCTATCACCCACGCTTACATCAAATTGTTGGGTGCAGCAGGTCTTAAGAAAGTTACCCAGGTTGCTATCCTTAATGCAAACTATATGGCTGCACAGTTTGAGCCTGAGTTCAAGACACTTTACTCTGGCGCAACTGGCCGCGTAGCTCACGAGTGCATCATTGACTGCCAGCACTTCAAATCTGAGTACGGCGTAGATGCAACTGATATAGCAAAACGTTTGATGGACTACGGTTTCCACGCTCCTACCCTTTCATTCCCTGTACACGAGACCCTAATGGTTGAGCCTACAGAGTCTGAGCCAAAAGAGGAGATGGACCGCTTCATTGAGGCTATGAAACAGATTAAGATTGAGTGCGAGAAGATTAAAGCAGGTGAGTACGATCCTAAAGACAACCCTGTTGTAATGTCTCCACACACTGCAGACGAGGTTTGTGCAGATGAGTGGAACCACCCTTACAGCAGAACAGTTGCAGCTTACCCGCTTGAGTGGTTGAGAGAGAACAAATTCTGGCCGGCTGTTGCACGCGTAGACAACGGTTATGGCGACAGAAACCTTGTTTGCAACTGCCAGTAAGATTACTGAGTTCTTAGGGCAAATGCCCTTGGTGCGAGGAGAGACTTTCAAAACTTTGTGCAGAAAATGATTGATTTCTGCACAAAGTATGCTTGGAGATGAAAGTTTGTGCAGAATACGCTTCATTCCTGCACAAAGTCTGATATGAAAATGAAAAATGTGCAGAATCCAACTGATTTCTGCACAAGAAAAAAGGACTGGAAAATTCCAGTCCTTTTTTAGTATCCCCTCTCCATATCGCGGCGCATATCCTTCTCTTTAATGGTATTGCGCTTGTCGTATTCCCTTTTACCTTTTGCAAGTGAAATGTTCAGTTTTGCAAAACCGTTCTCTGCTATATAAAGACGTGTGGCAACTATTGTAAGACCCTTCTCCTTAGTGGCACGCTCCAGTTTGCGGAGTTCCTTGCGGTTAAGGAGCAGTTTGCGGTCGCGGCGCGGGTCGTGTGCGTTATATGTGCCCCACCAGTACTCCGCCACGTGCATATTCTTCACATAAAGTTCGCCCCTCACAAAATAGCAATAGCTGTCTACAAGGGAGGCTTTGCCGGCCCTTATAGATTTGATCTCTGTACCTGTAAGTACTATTCCGGCAGTATAGTTATCTATAAACTCATACTCAAAGCCGGCCCTCTTGTTTTTTATCTCTATTTTACTCTTTGCTTTAGGCATAACGGCGCAAATGTAGTAAAAAAAACTAACTTTGTGTGATTGTACAACGTATGGAGCAGATTACAGGTTCAATAAAACAGGGGGGCTGGGACGCCGTATGCATCCTTGGTCCAACAGCCAGCGGCAAAACAAAATTTGCCGTTGAACTTGCCCGTACCCTCTCGGCAGAGTGGAAGCAATGTGAGATAATCTCTGCAGACAGCCGCCAGGTATACAGGGGAATGGACATAGGCACAGGGAAAGATCTGGCCGAGTACGGGGAGATTCCTGTGCACCTTACGGATATAGTGGATGCAGGTACAAAGTACAATATCTTTGAGTACCAGAAAGATTTTTCAAAAGCCTACAGCAACATTCTGGAGAGGGGATGTTTCCCCATTATCTGCGGAGGTTCAGGTCTTTACATAGAAGCAGCCACCAGAGGATATGAACTTTATGAAGTTCTTCCCGACGAACAGTTGAGAGCCCGCCTGGAGCCAAAACCAATGGAGGAACTGGTGCAGATGCTCAAGGATCTGAAGGCAGCAAAGGGGCAGAAACCCCATAATGATACAGATTGGGACACCAAGAAAAGAGTAATAAGGGCCATTGAGATAGAGATGGCACAGGGAGAACAGAGACCACCCCTTCCACTCCCAAAGAGAGTTCTCTTTGTGGGAGTAGATGTAGATAGAGATACCCGCAATGCCAGAATTGATGCCCGCTTGCAGGCCCGTCTGGAGGAGGGGATGATTGCAGAAGTTGAGGGGCTTCTGGAAAGCGGCATCCCTGCAGAGAACCTTATCTACTATGGCTTGGAATACAAATTCCTTACCCAATACATTATAGGGGAACTCTCATACGAAGAGATGGTAAGCGGCCTCCGCACCGCCATCCACCAATTTGCCAAAAGACAGATGACCTGGTTCAGGGGAATGGAGCGCAAAGGGGTAGAAATCAGATGGGTAAAGAGATAAATTGTCGGGGGAACAAAATAATTGTAAAGTTTTTCTTTTTCAGAAACGGTTTTTTGAAAAAACTTCTCATATTGCATCCGTTAATTTTGGGATGTTATGGAACTTTCAAAAATTAAGAGTAAGATATACGAGGTTAGGGGAAATAGAGTAATACTTGATAAAGATTTGGCAATATTGTATCAAGTTGAAACAAGAGTATTGAATCAAGCGGTAAAGAGAAACATAAAAAGGTTCCCAGAAGATTTTCTGTTTCAACTTTCAGAAGAGGAGTATAATAACTTGAAATCACAATTTGTGACATCAAGTTGGGGTGGAGACAGAAAATTGCCATACGCTTTTACAGAACAAGGTGTTGCAATGCTCTCTGGTTTATTAAACAGTGATGTGGCAATTAATGCAAATATTGCAATTATGCGCGCCTTTGCAGCAATGCGTAATTATTTGGCAGCCAATTCTATTATTTCAGTAGAATTGTCAGAGATTAAAACAAAATTAAAATTATTGGAGAAAAATAATGAGGAGAATATGGAGACAATCAATGATTTGTCAGAGGATATGCAGAAAGAACTTGATGATATATATCAAGCAATAGCTGCTTTATCTGTAAAATATTCTGCCAGTAATATAAAGTCAAAGAGGCCTATTGGTTTCAAAAGGCAATCTGAACAGAGATAAATTGTCGGGAAGAAAAAATTAACACATACAATTATGAAGAACATTTTTAAGATGATGTTTTTTGCAGCGGCGCTGTTGCTCTCTGCAAATGTTTTTTCCCAAAAGGCGTCTGAGCTTAAGTATTATGATGTTAGGGAGTTGGGGCTTCCTGTGGTGGGCAAGCCTTTTGAGGATTGTGTAAGGCAGAATGATACAGTAAGTGACGGCTATTTTACCCGTTTGCCTGCTGATTTGCAGAATGTTGCAAGAAAATCTCTTTGGGACCTTGCCCAGAATTCTGCAGGTATGGCTATCAGGTTCCGTACCAATTCAAAATGTATTGGGGCAGAGTGGAGACCACTCAACAACTTTGGAATGAGTCATATGACCCCTACCGGTGTGAGAGGATTGGATCTTTATACCCTTGAGGATGGGGAGTGGCTTTTTGTGGGTGCAGGACAACCCAACGGTAAAAACTCCAGAAATGTTTTCAGAAGGGCAATGAATGGGGAAATGCGTGAATACATTATGTATCTCCCTCTTTATGATGGTATTATAAATCTTTCAATTGGAATTGACTCTACAGCAGTAATTGAGAAGCCTCACGTTGCAGATCTTCTTCCCGATAAAAACAAACTGCCAATAGTATTCTACGGCACCAGTGTAACCCAGGGTGGTTGCGCAACCCGTCCGGGAATGGCATTCCCTGCAATCATTGAGAGGAAACTGCACAGAGAGACCATTAACTTGGGTTTCAGCGGCAATGGCCGTATGGACAAATGTGTGGGTGACAAGATTGCTCAGATTCCGGCTTCTATGTATGTGATTGACTGCCTTTCCAATTGTACTATAGATATGGTAAGGGACAGTACAGAGCATTTTGTACGTGCAATTGCCCAGGCTAACCCAGGTGTGCCAATCATTCTGTTGTCCAATTATTGCTACCCTTACCAGTACCTTGATGAGCAGTTCCAGAAAGACACTGAGGAGGAGAATGCCCTTTGGGAAGAGTGGGCAAAGAAATTCCGCAAAGAGGGTTACAATGTGCGTTACCTTGATGCATACGCAAAAGGAAATATGAAAAAATCCCCTATTGGCCCAGACCACGAGGGTACAGTGGATGGAGGACATATGACCGACTTGGGTTTCTTGCGTTATGCAGATTTCCTAATTAAGAAACTTAAATTTTAAATAACTAAATATGAGAGCAACTCAAAATTTACCCCTTTGAGTTGCTCTCCACACCAAGAAATTATGGAAGAACAGATACAGCAGGAACAATTGGCCCGCAGGCAAAAAGTGTTGGATACTCTTAAAGAGTTGGAGATTGGATACGATATCTATGAGCATCCGCCGCTCCCCACAATTGAAATGGCGCTGGAGTACTGGAAAGATTTGCCTTCAACCCATTGCAAGAACCTTTTCTTCAGAAACCACAAAGGGAACAAACACTATCTTGTGGTTTTTGAGTGCCACCAGCAAATGGCCATTCACGATATAGAAAAGATGCTCAAACAGGGCAAACTGAGCTTTGCATCTGAGCAGAGAATGGAGAAATACCTTGGCTTGCGCCCCGGTTCAGTTTCACCTTTTGGCCTTATAAATGATACGGAGAAGCACGTCAAACTTTTCCTTGACATTAACCTTAAGGATGCTCCTCTATTGAGTTTCCACCCAAATGACAACACTGCAAGCCTTGTAGTTAAGAACGAAGACTTCATTAAGTTTTTGCAATGGTGGGGAGGAGAATATGAGTTTTTGGAGTTGTACGAGAAGTAAATAAAAAAGGGAACATCATTTTGTTCCCTTTTTTTGTTTCTCAGACAAGCGCAGTGCCAAAGGTGTCTGTGGCCTTAAACTGCGTACTATAAGGAAGATTCCAAGGAGAATGAACGGGATACTTAGCAGCTGTCCCATATTCAGGGTCATTCCCTCTTCAAATCCAACCTGGTTCTCTTTTACAAATTCAATGCAGAATCTGCTGAAGAAGATTCCTATGAAAAAGATTCCCAGCAACAGCCCCTCTCTGATTTTTGGAAGGGCATATTTGTAAATGCAGAAAAGGATTATTCCGGTACACAAATATGCAAGTGCCTCGTAGAGCTGCGTAGGGTGTTTTGCTACGGTTTCACCGTTCTGCAAAAATATGAATCCCCAAGGGAGTGTGGTTTCGTGTCCGTAAATCTCTGAATTCATAAGGTTGCCAAGACGGATAAACATTGCCGCAAAAGCGGTTGCAATTGCAAGACGGTCCAACAACCAAATGTAGCCAAAATCATATTTTCGCCCATATTTCTTTACAAACCACCACATTCCTATCATAATGGCAATGGTTCCTCCGTGACTTGCAAGCCCCCCTTCCCACACTTTAAAAATCTCTACCGGGTTTGCCAGGTAGTAATCGGGCTGATAAAACAGACAGTGTCCCAAGCGGGCTCCCACAATGGTACACAACACCAATACACCCAACAGTGTATCCAGCAAGTCTACAGGCTTACCCTCCCTGCGGAAGAAATATCTGAACATATAATATCCCAAATAGAAGCCCACAATAAAGAGCAGGCCATAATATCTGAGCTGGAAACCACCAACTTTAAACAGAATGGGCTCAACATCCCAATTCACAAACAACATCATATCTTATTCCCGATAGTTTTAATCTTTTATCTTACCAATCTTGAGAACACACTCAACGGAATTGCTTTTCCAAACCCATCTTTGAGCAACAGCTCGCCACAAGTAAGCTCCCCTTTCCCTTTTCCGTTAAGCATTCCAAATGCACTCTTTACAGCTGTATCTGCCAACATTGCAGAGTAGCCGTTTGAGTATAGGTTAAGTACCATAAATGAGTCTTCCGGTGCCACTATTTTTGAGGTCTCAAGCAATAGCTCGTAAAGCAGTTCATCCAGTTTCCACTTCTCACCATCCGGGCCGTGTCCGTATGCAGGGGGATCCATAATAAGACCATTGTAAAGGTTTCCCCTTTTTGCCTCTCTCTTGGCGAACTTAAGGGCATCCTCTACTACCCAACGGATATTGTCAAGGTTGCTGCTCTCCATATTTCCTTTGGCCCAGGTTACAACCTGCCTTACTGAATCCAGGTGTGTAGTATCTGCTCCGGCACATCTGGCTGCTAGGGAAGCGGCTCCTGTGTATGCAAACAGGTTCAGCACTTTTGGCCTTTTTACTGTTCCCGTTACAGAATCAATCCCTTTTGCGGCAAATTTCTCTACCAGCCTTTTTGATTGTGCATATATGAATTCCCAGTTGGGGCTCTGCTCAGGGAATACTCCCACGTGTTTGAATGAGGTGAGGCCAAGGCGGAGCTTGAAGAAACTGTCGGGAAGATTATATCTTATATACCACTGCTCCGGCATCTTTTTAAGCATTTTCCAGGTACCGGTGTCTTCTTTTCCACTTTTTCCAAATCCTGCCCCTGCAGTAAATCTGGTATGGGCCATCTTCTCCCACTCTTTTGCAGGGAGGGTTGGGGTCCATACTGCCTTTGGCTCTGGCCTTGCAAGGATAAATGAGCCGAAACGCTCCAGCTTTTCAAAATTACCCGAGTCTATAAGCTCGTAGTCTTTCCAGTTTTGCGGTGATTCCAACAGCATACTTAAAATATATGGCAACTTATTGCCGCTCTAATGGTTATAAAGTTCAAAGATAGGGCAAATATTTGAATGGATTAAACTATTTTCGTATTTTTGCCGCGCAAAATAACAGGAAACAAATTATTTAAATAATACAGGAAATGCAACAAAGTATTGAAACTTACAACTTCGCGGGCAAAAAGGCTATTGCCAGAGTTGATTTTAACGTTCCATTGGATGCCAATTTTAAAATCACTGATGACACCAGAATCAGAGCTGCTGTACCTACCATTAAGAAAGTTCTTGCTGGTGGCGGTGCCCTTATTCTTATGTCTCACCTTGGCAGACCAAAGGGAGTTACTGAGAAATTCTCCCTAAAACATATCATCTATAGAATTGAGGAGCTTATTGGCACTAAAGTTCAGTTCTGCGACGATTGTATGAAAGCTCAGGAGGCTGCTGCAGCTCTTAAACCTGGTGAGGTTCTTCTTCTTGAGAACTTGCGTTTCTACGCAGAGGAGGAGGGTAAACCTCGCGGATTGGCTGAGGATGCTACTGACGAGCAGAAGAAAGAGGCTAAAGCTCAGGTTAAAGAGAGCCAGAAAGAGTTTGTTAAAACTTTGGCTTCATATGCAGACTGCTACATTAACGATGCTTTTGGTACTGCTCACCGCGCACACGCTTCTACAGCCCTTATTGCAAAATACTTCCCTAATGACAAGATGTTCGGTTACATTATGGAGGGTGAGATTAAAGCTATTGACAGAGTTCTTCACGGTGCAGAGCACCCTGTAACTGCTATTGTTGGTGGTGCTAAAGTTTCTTCTAAGATTGGTATCATTGAGCATTTGTTTGATGCAGTAGACAATATGATTATTGGTGGCGGTATGGTTTATACTTTCGTTAAGGCTCAGGGCGGTAAGATTGGCCGTTCACTTTGCGAGGATGACCAGATGGAACTTGCACTTAACATTATGAAGAAAGCTGAGGAGAAAGGTGTGAAACTTTACTTCTCTAAAGAGGTTGTTATTGCAGACGATTTCTCTAACGACGCAAATACTCAGATTGTAAACAACTTTGAGATTCCAGACGGTTGGGAGGGTATGGATGCCGCTCCTGCCACACTTGCTGTTTGGGAGGAGGTTCTTATGAACTCTAAAACTATTCTTTGGAATGGTCCTGTAGGTGTATTTGAGATGCCTAACTTTGCAAAAGGTACCAACTACATTGCTGAGATCCTTGCTAAAGTAACTTCAGAGAAAGGTGCATTTACCCTTGTAGGTGGTGGAGACTCTGTTGCTGCTGTTACCCAAATGGGCTACGCAGACAAAGTAAGCTACGTTTCTACCGGTGGTGGTGCAATGCTTGAGTACCTTGAGGGTATTGAACTTCCTGGTATCAAAGCTATCAGAGAGTAATCTTTTACAGATATTCCTATACTGAGAAATAGGCCGGCTTTTAGTCGGTCTATTTTTGTTTCACAACTCCTATCTCTTCCCGACAGATTCTTCCAACAAATTAGCACCCAAACGTGCCCCAACATCACTATCTTCTCATTTGGGGAACGAATTTGCTCCAAAACGTGCCCCAAATGTCATCCCTAGCTTATTTGAAGAACAATTCTTCAGCATATTCCACTTCACGGAAAATAGTGATATGCTCAGACCTTCCACCTGGCTGGCAATCCATTGTATCTGAGCCCGGCTGAGGAACTCTACAACTGAAGTTGTCTCAAACAGGCCTCAGCTTCAGGCTCATCTACAATGATTGCCTACGCCGTTCACGGATTCGCATATCACTATTTTCCTGCTGTGTCATATACTGAATCTGCATAATGCCGGAGGGTAAACATTGGCC
>JAZSEZ010000053.1:0-8649 GCA_045531975.1 Candidatus Egerieisoma sp.
AACATTTCTATTGAATTCTGCCTTCAGAACCGGATCCATCACAACCTTTGCCTTTATTTCCTCCTTTTTTGGATTCCAATGTTCAGGATTAACAGTTATATCACTGCTGTACAACAATTGGATTTGCCTGCCATCCCTCAAGCGGAAACGGACATTTACATCCCTCAATTTTTTAGCTGATGTTCTAATAAATGCTGTTACTGTTGCCATCTCTTCCTCTCTTAAATCGGTGGGGCAAATTTACAAAATTTGCACCACATAAACGCAATTTAGGAGAATTTTACGGAAATAAATGCAAAAATTTACCCTTTGTATCTAATTGTATATCTGCTTATTATATACATTCCATCCGATTTCACAGCATTGCAAAAGATTGCTATTTTCGACCCCGGCTCTGGGTACAGAAGCGGGGAAAGTTGAAAAACTTTCCTCGCTTTTTTTATTTTTCCCTCGTAACTCAATCATGTAAGCCATTCCTTTTTTCTGCCAACCTTTGCTATCTCTATTGATTCTATTCCCCATTGATTAGGGGTAGGCATCCAAAATCTCACTTTGTTTATTTTCTTGTATTTTCTGTTTATCCTGAAAAATGGAAGAAAATAGTTTTGTACAATAATTCCCATTCCAAACCTGGATTCATAAGGGGCTCCTGAGATAATTTGATGCCGTATTTGCATAAAAACTTGGCAGTTGTGAAAAAATGCCTTATATTTGCGGGCCTTTTCTCGAGAAGATTAGGAAGTTATATAATTCATTAATTTAAACTTTATTAAAAGATGTCTGTAAAAATCAGATTGGCACGCCACGGTAAAAAGAACTACGCTTTCTACCACATTGTTGCTGCCGACAGCCGAGCACCACGTGATGGTCGCTTTATTGAGCTAATTGGAACTTATAATCCAAACACTAACCCTGCTACCATTGTTCTTGACAATGAGAAAGCACTTAACTGGTTGAACAACGGTGCACAGCCAACAGAGACTTGTAGAAGAATCCTTTCTTACAAAGGTGTACTTCTTAAGAAACACCTTCTTGAGGGTGTTAAGAAAGGCGCTCTTACTCTAGAGCAGGCTGATGCTAAATATAATGCTTGGGTTGCTGAGAAAGAGGCTAAAGTTAGCCAGAAGAAAACAGCTCTAGCTCAGGATAAAGTAGCAGCTAAGAAATCTGCTCTTGAGGCTGAGGCTAAAGTTAATGCAGACAGAGCTGCTGAGCTTGCTAAGAAGAAAGCTGAGGCAGAGGCTGCTAAAGCAGCTGCTGCAGCTGAGGCTGCTGCAGAGGCAGAGGCTGCTGAGGAGACTGCAGAGAACCCAGAGGCGTAATTGCAATGTTGCGCGAAGTAGCAGATATGGATTTGTTGCCTGTAGCGCAAATTGTGAAATCTTACGATGTCAATGGTGAGGTTATGATTAGAATGACCTCGGGCATTCTGGAAGATTACGACTTTAAAAAGGAACCGGTATTCATCTGTTTTGATGGACTTCCGGTTCCTTTCTTTATTTCATCGTTCAAGACAAAAGGAACAAACGGAGCGCTTGTGAAGTTTGAGACCATAAATGATTTTTCCCACTCTGAGGAGCTTGTAAAGAAGGAGATTTTTGTTGATGCTGCATCTGTTGATCCTGATTCCATTGATATGGATGAGGATGAGGCATTGGCGGCCTTTCTTATTGGGTTTAAGGTTAAAGACCAGAGCAACAAGGTTGTGGGAGAGATTTCTGATTATTACAATTATCCGAATAACCCTTGTATTGAGATTAACGGGGAGTATCTTGTTCCGTTCAATGAGGATCTTATCCTTAAACTTGATGCAAAGAAGAGGGTTATTTCAATGACTATTCCGTCAGGTTTATTGGATAATTGATATCTGTCGGGAAGAGTTTATGCTTTCCAGAAAATTTTCTTTTGGGTGAACAACCCCACAATCCACATTGTAAAGAGCACTGCTGCCACTGATCTGATGAAGCCCAATGTGTGCATTCCTTCCGGGTAGGCCATTTTGTACAGGTATATTGCTCCCGATACCTGCATCAAAGGGAGTACAAAACCACTGAAGGCAATGTAGCACATAAGCGGGTTCTTTCCGGCCCTATGGAATATTTTCACAAAGAATGATCCGGGTATTTTATGGCAAATCCAGTCTGAGACCATAAGCAGAAGCATTGCCATTCCGCAAGTTGCCAGGCAGTATTGTATGGTGCAAGGGACTTTCTTTATCCCCCCGCCGTAAGGCTCAATGATTTCCCCTGCAATTATAAGGTATGCAGCCATTTGCACAATAGGAACATATGCAGGGAAGTGTTTTGCGGCAATTTTCCATATTCCCCATAACATTATTCCCGACAGAGCCAGATTCCACCAGTACAATTGCATATAAAATGCAAATGTCATCCATACAACAAGTCCCAATGAGAGGGTTGCCAGAGCAACTGCCCCACTTTTATTGTCGGGAGTAAAAATCTGTATCCCCTCTTTAATTCTCTTCTGAAGCAGGTCACCAATATATGTGGCAGGGATGAGGAGCAGCAGGAAGTAGAAGTACTCTACATTGAACCACCATCTGATATTTGGGTTTGCGTATGTTATTGTGGGCCACTCTTTATATTGTGTAATGAGGGTGAATGCCAGTATAAGGCCAAATATGGCGGCTCTCTTTGTGAGGTTCTCTTTGGTGAAGTGCCATATGAGTGAACCAAACAGATACAGGAAGGCCAGTAGGAAAATTATGATGCCCCTCCTTTGTACAGATATCACTTCTTCAAAACAGAAGTGGTTTACAGCTATGACTCCCAGTACCAGAAGAGCGCCTGTGATGCGTATTGCTGTAACGGGTATCTCTCTGCCAAAGAGTTGTGGAGGTGTTTTGAATACCATATATAAAGGGAACAGTGAGAGGAACCCCGCCAATGTTACCCAATTGTTGCTGGAGTTGATGAATACATACAGGTAGGAGAAGAGCCACAGCATGGCAAATCTGCCAAATATCCCCTTGATTGTGGGTTTGGCAAACGGTATGGCTGCTCCCATACAGAATATGAATATGGGGAATACAAGGTCTACCCAGCCTATGCCCGGTACACTCATATCCAGGGCGTGGGTAGGGGGCGGATTCTGTACGTGATACATCCATCCGGGCATCACTCCAGAGGGCTGTATGGCACTCAGAACCATTCCAAAGATTGTGAGTCCCCTCAGAAAATCCAACGAAAGATATCTCTTATCCTGTTTGGCCATAATATTATTATTGTGCAGTAGAGACTCCTGTTATTTCTTTTTGGCAACAGGTCTTGCCACTTTGTAGTGTGTGCGGACGTTGCCGGCAGCAATTTTGCTGAGTTTTGCGGAAATCATCTTTTTGCGGATAGGGGTTGCACGGTCTACAAACATCTTTCCGTTAAGATGGTCCATCTCGTGCTGCACCATACGGCATTTGAAACCGTCAAGATCCTCAGTAACCTCTTCGCCTTTCTCATTAAGGTATTTCACTTTAATTTTTGCGGGGCGGGTAATGTCTGCGTGAATGTCGGGAACACTAAGGCATCCTTCGTTGTAGTCTGCGGTCTCCTCGCTCTCTTCAAGCAATACCGGGTTGATCATAACCCTTCTGAAAGCTGCCAACTCAGGGTCATCCTCTCCAAATGGAGCGCCATCTACAATAAGGAGTCTTATGGCCAAACCAACCTGAGGGGCTGCAATACCCACTCCGTCTGCTTTTTCCATAGTTTCCTGCATATTGGCAATAAGCTCCTGCAAGCCTTCATAGTTTGCAAAATCAATCTCTTTTGCGTTCTCTCTAAGGACATCTGCCCCGTATACATAAATAGGTAATACCATTATTGTCTTATAATTTTAGAGCCCCTGCTGTATATTGTTGTACAGTGTGTGGGGCGTTGTTATTCGTGTGGATTGTCCATATATGACTGCAGGATTATGGCAGCACTTATCTTGTCTACATTTTCCTTCTCCCTTCTGTCTGATTTCTTCATACCCCCTGCAATCATAGCTTTCATTGCAAGCTGGGATGTAAATCTCTCATCTTCCAGAACAACAGGTATCTCAGGGAATTGTTTTTTCAGCTGTTTCAGGAAAATATCCACATATTGGGCGCACTCTGCCGGCCTGCCGTTCAGATTCATCGGATACCCTACCACAAAACGTACCACTTTGTTGTTTTGGGTATAATTTTTGAGATAATCAATTATCTTTGCAGCTGGAACAGTCTCAAGTGCAGAGGCAAAAATGCCAAGAGGGTCGCTTACAGCAATACCCACCCTTTTTCTGCCATAGTCTATTCCAATAATCCTGTCCATACTGCAAAGTTAAATTTTTATATAGAAATATGGCTAAAAAATATAGATTCTCAATCTTTAATGACACTACCCACGAGGAAATTTTTGCCTTCAGGGCTAACGGCCTGTTTTCTATACTTACAATTGTGGCACTTATAGTTTCCCTTATAGTGTCAGTTGCCTTGCTTATATCGCTCACTTCGTTGAGGGAGTTTATCCCCGGTTACCCTTCGGCCCAGAGCAGACAGGATCTTATACAGAATACCATAAAAATTGATTCTCTGCAGAAAGAGATAAATGTATGGAGATTGCAGCTTGCAAACATCCAAAGGATAACAACAGGACAGAAACCACTTAATATAGATAGTCTTATGAATTTCAGGAGTGTTGCCGATTCAACATACCTTGTTGACGGTGATTTCTCTAAAGATGATTCACTTTTAAGGGCTGCAGTACTTAAGGAGGAGCAGTTTAACCTTTCATCAAGGGCTCAGAAGATTGAGCAGATAGAGGGGCTTCATTTCTTCCCGCCTCTTAAAGGAATGGTTACAGAGGAGTACAATCCGGCCATAGGCCACCCGTATCTTGATATAGCGGCCCCTGAAAACAGTGTGGTTTCGGCGGTGTTGAACGGAACGGTGATAAATGCCGGTTGGGATGACGAAAACGGATATACAGTGCAGATTCAGCACGACAACAATCTTGTATCGGTATACAAGCATAACTCAAAGCTACTTGTAAAATCTATGGATAAAGTGTCTGCGGGTACATCCATTGCCCTTGTGGGAAATACCGGAACCCTAAGCAACGGAACGCATCTCCATTTTGAGTTGTGGCATAAGGGAGAGCCTATAGATCCTGCACAATACATCAAATTCTAACAGCAGAAAATGAAAAAAAGACAAATAGCCATACTGGGTGCCACAGGTTCAATTGGTACACAAGCATTGGATGTGATTTCTCATCATCCCGATATGTTTGAAGTAGACCTCCTTACAGCAAATAACAATGCTGAACTGCTTGTTGAGCAGGCATTGAAGTTCAAGCCCAACAATGTTGTAATTTGCAATAAGGATTTGTACAGCACTGTAAATGATGCACTTGCAAAGGAGGATATAAAGGTGTTTGCAGGGATGGAGTCTGTAAACTCACTTGTACAGAGCAGCAATGTTGATATAGTGCTTGCCTCAATGGTAGGATTCAGCGGCCTTGAACCTACAATCAATGCCATAAAAGCAGGGAAAGTTATAGCACTTGCCAACAAGGAGACCCTTGTGGCGGCTGGAAGTATAGTTACCAGACTTGCAAGGGAGTACAACAGCCCCATTTTGCCGGTAGACTCAGAGCATTCCGCAATTTTCCAATGTCTTCAGGGGGAGCAGACAAGAATAGAAAAGCTTATTCTTACCGCTTCAGGAGGCCCTTTCCGTACTTGGGCAAAAGAGGATATTGCCAATGCAACCAGAGAGCAGGCGCTTAAACATCCAAACTGGGATATGGGTGCTAAAGTTACAATAGACTCAGCAAGTATGATGAATAAGGGGTTGGAGATGATTGAGGCTTCGTGGCTGTTTAATATGAGTCCCGATGATATTGAGATAGTTGTGCATCCGCAATCAATAGTACACTCAATGGTACAGTTCACTGACGGATGTCTGAAAGCGCAATTGGGAGCACCGGATATGAGGGTTCCAATCCAATATGCCCTTTCATATCCCCAGAGGGTTTCACTTGATACCCAGAGGATAAGTTTTGCAGAACTGGCCCACCTTGATTTTTATCCTCCCGACAGCAACAGATTCCCTGCAATAGAACTTGCATACTCGGCGCACCGCATTGGGGGCAATATGGCCTGTATAATGAACGGGGCAAATGAGGTTGCAGTAGATGCATTCCTGAAAGGGAAAATACTTTTCTGCAGGATACCTGAAATTATTGAAAAAACAATGGAAAAGGCTACCTTTGTGCCCCTTCCTGATATAGATGACATATATGAGTCACATAATCAGGCAAAAGAGATAGCCATAAGTTTAATTTAAGAAAGAGAGAAATGGTAGTATTGATAAAAATTCTGCAACTTGTACTTGCACTCAGCATACTTGTACTTATTCACGAGTTCGGGCATTTCCTTTTTGCCCGTCTGTTCAAGATAAGGGTAGAGAAATTCTATCTGTTTTTTGATCCTTGGTTCAGCCTGTTCAAATACAAACCAAAGAATTCAGAGACCGAGTATGGTATTGGCTGGCTTCCCCTTGGAGGTTACTGCAAGATATCGGGAATGATTGATGAATCTATGGACAAAGAGGCAATGGCAAAGGAGCCACAGCCTTGGGAGTACCGCAGCAAACCGGCATGGCAGAGATTTTTTGTGATTTTTGGAGGTGTGTTGTTCAACTTCATACTTGCAATAGTAATCTATTGCGGAATAATGTATGCCTGGGGTGAGCAGTATATAAAGAATACAGATGTTACAACCGGAATTTACGCAAATGAACTGGCGCAGGAGGTGGGTTTCAGAAATGGAGACATCATCCTTTCATTTGATGATGTTGTACCTCACAAATTCACTGACCTTCAGGTGGAGCTTGTGCGTACTCAGGCAAAGGAGGCCAAGGTATTGAGAGATGGTGATACTGTAACTGTAACAATTGATCCGGTGTACATCCCAACAATTCTCAATTCTCCGGGGATGTTCAACTATGGAATACCGTTTGAGATATCTCAGGTTCCCGATTCTTCAATAAATGCAGCAAGCGGCCTGCAGGTGAAAGACAGAATTGTGGCAATAAACGGTGAGAATTGTGATATGTTCTACCAGACTCAGCAGATTCTTGCAAAACATAAAGGAGATTCAATTGTTGCAACTGTTACCAGGGGGGGGGAGATTATGCTGCTTCCGTTGGCTACAGATACTTTGGGAAGAATTCAAGTGGTAGTAAATGCCAATCTTGAGGATTTCTACACAATAACCCAGAAAGAGTACACATTGCTTTCTGCAATACCTGCAGGTATAAATAAGGCGGTGTCTACTGTGGGGAATTATTTTAAGGAACTGAAACTTATTTTCTCACCAAAAACTGAGGCATACAAATCTGTAGGAAGCTTTATTACAATAGGTAACATATTCCCGGGTAGCTGGGACTGGCACAGTTTTTGGAATATTACAGCTTTCTTGTCTGTTATGTTGGCGGTGTTGAATATTCTCCCAATTCCAGCTTTGGATGGCGGTCATCTGGTATTCACCCTGTATGAAATGATAACAGGCAGAAAACCTAGTGACAAGTTCCTTGAATATGCCCAGATGGTTGGTATGATATTGCTTATGGGACTTATGATACTGGCATTTGGTAATGATATTTTTAGATTATTCAATTAAATGGTATTTGATTATGAGAATGGTAAAACTGATTGTATTGGCACTTGTTGCTGTATTTGCCGTAGCTTGCGATGATACATCTGATCTTGTAAAACAGAATGTGGGAGGCAAAGCGGGAGAGGTGATAATTGTAGCCAACAAAGCGGAGTGGGAGAGCGAACCCGGTTCTGAGTTGCGCTCAATACTTGCGGTTCCATATCCGTATCTTCCCCAATCTGAGCCATCATATACACTTATAAATATTCCTCACAAGAGTTTTACCTCTTTGTTTGAGTATCACAGGAATATTATAATTCTGAAAGTGGATCCCCAGCTTAAGGCTGAGTTCAAAGCTGTAGAGGATGTATGGGCTGCGCCTCAGACTGTTATTATGATTACCGCTCCAACCAAAGAGGAGGCGGCGCAAGTTATAGCACAGCACGCCAACCAGCTGTTCAATATTATTGGTCAGGCTGAGAGGAACAGGATTATGAGAAACTCAAAGAGATATGAGGATGTTGCTTTGAGGAACTTTGTTGCAGACAAGTTTGGCGGCTCTCCATATTTCCCTAAAGGTTACTCTTTGAAGAAACAGACAGACAATTTTGTGTGGATTTCATACGAAACTACATATACAAATATGGGAATTTTCGTATACAGGATCCCTTATGTTGATTCTTCTTCAGTACAATTGGAAAACCTTATGGCTGCCACAAATGACATAATGCAGGAGAATGTGCCGGGTATGGTTGACAACAGTTATATGACAATCAGCAGTGAGGTTGTTCCAGGTTTGGAGGTGATGAAGTACAAGAATCGCAATTTTGTGGAAATGAGAGGTTTGTGGGAGGTTAAGAATGACTTTATGGGCGGTCCTTTTGTTATTCACGCTTTCTATGACAAGAATAATCCTAAAGAGATTATTGTGGTTGAAGGTTTTGTATATGCTCCACGTTATGATAAGAGAGACTATATCAGACAGGTGGAATCTATACTGTATTCTTT
>JAZSEZ010000072.1:0-38016 GCA_045531975.1 Candidatus Egerieisoma sp.
GTAACTTTTGCCTTGTATATGAGTATTGATTTTGGAACAACCCTGCCAAGCAGGTTCCTCTCCGGTATTATGGATTTGTTGAACTGTTCTATTGTAATGGTGTATTGCTGGATGAACAGGTCTGCCACAATTTTGGAAACATTGCTGTTGGGGTGGTTCATAAAATACCGCATCACCTTCTCGGAGTCGTGTTCCTTCAACTGGTAATACTCGTCAAATATCTCTTTGTACTGCAGGTTTTGCAGCTCAAGGTCATCATTCTGCAGTTGTGTAAGGATGTATTGCGCTACACTCTGCTCTTCGTCCGGCTGCACACCGTATGCAAAATCCTCATCTATATGTATTGGAAGGTTTCCAAATTTCAGCAGATAATACAGGATCTCCTTTTCCGCTTCGCTGCAGTAGGTATTTACAACAAACGCAGGTATGTTTTTCTGAGGTTTGTTTTGTGGGACGAAATTTGCCGGTTCTGTTGCCTGTAATCCCTGCAACCTTTCCAGTCTCTCCTGCTCCCTTTTCTGCTGGTAGAAGGTCTCGCTCTGTTTTTTGTGGCGGAGTTTTGCAACCTCCTGTTGCAGCAGCTCCTCCTTTATGTTCAGTTTTGCGCTGGTCTGCTCTATGTAAACTGCCCTTACTATGGCATCGGGAATAACGGCAATGCTGTTTACCACCTCTCCAATGAGTTTTGCCCGCTGCATAGGGTCTTTGTTCAGCTCTTGTGCAAGGAGTCTCTGTTTGAAACTGATGAAATCTTCCTCATTGTTTGCAAGGAAGTGCATCAGCTCCTCTTTTGTGTGGCTGCGTGCGTATGAATCAGGGTCTTCGCCGTCGGGAAAAAGGGCAACCTTTATTTCCAGTCCCTCCTCAAGCAACATATCTATTCCCCTTAGGGATGCCTTTATTCCTGCCCAGTCTCCATCGTATAGGACGGTGACTTTGTTGGTGAACCTTTTTATCAGCTGTATCTGTCCGGTAGTGAGGGAGGTTCCGCTACTGGCAACCACATTCTCCACCCCTGCCTGATGGAATGAGATAACATCTGTATATCCCTCTACAAGGTAACATTTCTGCTCTTTGGCAATGGCCTGCTTGGCTTCGTAAATGCCGTAGAGCACTTTGTTTTTTACATATACGGCACTTTCAGGGGAGTTGATGTATTTGGCTATCTCCTTGTCTCCTCTGAGTTTTCTTCCGCCAAAGGCTATCACTTTTCCGCTGATACTCCTGATAGGGAACATTACCCTTTCATAGAAGCGGTCTACAAGTTCTCCTGTGCCGTCCCTCTCTATAGTAAGTCCAACCTCTATCAGGTGCTCCTTCTTGTACCCTTTTCTTTGGGCATTGTGGGTGAATTCCCTCCTCTTGTTTGGGGCATATCCAAGGAGGAACTTGTTTATTGTTTCATCGGTGAAGCCCCTCTCTTTAAAGTAGCTTAATCCAATGGCTATACCCTCTTCTGTCTTGAGCAGCTGCTCTGTGTAGAATTTTTGTGCAAAGTCGTTTACAATCAGAAGTGACTCATGGTGCAGCCTCTGTTGTATATCCTCCTGAGTCTCCTCTTTCTCCTTTACCTCAATGCCATATTTGTTGCCCAGGTATTTCAGGGCCTCTACGTAGCTCATCTGCTCGTGCTCCATTACAAAGCTTACAACGCTTCCCGCTTTGCCGCAGCCAAAGCATTTGTAGATACCCTTGGTAGGTGAGACAGAGAAACTTGGAGTTTTCTCGTGATGGAACGGGCAGCACGCAATGTAGTTTGCCCCCCTTCTTTTTAGGGAGACAAAGTCACTTACCACCTCCTCTATGCGGGCGGTGTCTAAGATGCGGTCTACTGTTGCGCGTTCAATCATTTCTTTTTGTTTCTAAAAGGTAAATTCTGCGTTGCACTTGCTTCAGAACTCCTCACTTACCCAAGTAAGCTCCGGGTTTTCCAGCCTCGTGCGTCTTGAATTTCCTCTTTTATAAATCAAAAAATCTGTTTTGTCCTGTTTTTGTTCCCCAACTTGGCTGACGTTGCGGTTGAGGCACGTTTTGCAGCTGTTTTGTTCCCCGTAGCCGTTTTTGTTACTGCGGGGCACGTTTTGCTTGGTTTTTGTTCCCAGAGTGCCAGCCCTGGGCACGTTTTGTGGCTATTTTGTTCCTCGCAGCTGGTTTTTGTTGCTGCGGGGCACGTTTTGCTTGGTTTTTGTTCCCAGGGTGCCAGTCTTGGGCTCGTTTGACAGCTATTTTGTTCCCCGAATAGGCAGGGTGGCTTCTGTCGGGAAGATTATTTGCTTTTGTATGCTTCTGCCTGTGCTTTTATAAGCTCCTCGTCCTCAAAGTAGTTGATTTTCATTGCTGCTTTTACCTCCTCAAGGGTTATGGCAGCTTTTGCACGTGCAACCTCAGAGCCTTTGCGCAAGATCTCATACACTTTAGGTATATCCTGCTCATACTCTTTTCTTCTCTCGCGGATTGGCTGAAGGAACTCCTCCATAATGTTGAAAAGGAATTTCTTGCAGGTGCCGTCACCCAAACCACCACGGCGATAGTGATCTTTCATCTCATCCAGGTTTGCATACTCAGGGAGGAATTTTGCAAAATGCTTATCCTTGCAGAATGCATCCAGATATGTGAACACTACATTTCCTTCAACGTGTCCTGGGTCTGTAATCTGAAGGTGCTCGGGGTCTGTAAACATACTGTTAACCTTCTTCTTGATCTCTTTGGAAGTGTCGGACAAGTAGATGCAGTTGCCAAGAGATTTGCTCATTTTAGCTTTTCCGTCTGTGCCTGGAAGACGCATACATACAGAGTTTTCTGGAAGCATCATCTCTGGAAGTACCAATGTTTCGCCGTAAACGGAGTTGAACTTGTTTACAATCTCACGGGTTTGCTCAATCATAGGGGCCTGGTCTATACCCACCGGAACAACTGTTGCTTTGAAAGCTGTAATGTCTGAAGCCTGGCTGATAGGGTAGGTGAAGAAACCAACAGGTGTTCCCTTTTTGTTTGCATTTTCCTCATCATCTGAAAAGCCTCTGAGTTGGATCTCCTGTTTTACGGTAGGGTTTCTCTGCAAACGCTGTACAGTTACCAGATTCATATAGTAGAATGCCAACTCACAAAGTTCCGGTACCTGTGACTGGATGAAAATAGTACATTTCTCAGGATCCAAACCTGCTGATAGGTAATCCAATGCAACCTCAATAATATTCTGTCGTACCTTCTCCGGATTATCTGCATTATCTGTAAGTGCTTGTGCATCAGCAATCATAATGAATATCTTGTCAAACTCCCCGCTGTTCTGCAACTCAACTCTTCTCCTAAGCGAACCTACATAATGCCCCAAGTGCAATTTGCCTGTAGGGCGGTCTCCTGTAAGAATAATTTTTTCCATGTATGTGTTTTTTAATTTTTTCTGATAAATAACTTACAAAGATACACAAAAAGTCAATTCAATATTAATTGTGACGTTGTCCTAATTTGTAATCTATTCATATTCAGTGAAATAAAAATTCATAGTTTTAAACCCTTGAAAATGTAAACTATTGAATACCTGTGTTTTATAAATTAGGACAACGTCACAATTTTGAAAAAAAAGAGGGCGCAATTTTGCGCCCTCTGAAGTTTCTTCAGGGAAGAAAAATTACTCTTTCTCGCCCTGTGCGGCAATTGCCTCACGAACTTTTGCTTCAACCTCTTCTGCAAACTCAGGGTTGTCCAGCAACATTTGTCTAACAGCCTCGCGGCCCTGACCAATTTTGGTGTCACCGTAGCTGAACCAGCTGCCGCTTTTCTTTATGATGTCGTATTCAACGCCAAGATCCAGAATTTCACCCACTTTTGAGATACCCTCTCCGTAAAGGATATCAAATTCAGCCTTCCTGAATGGTGGAGCCATCTTGTTTTTTACAACTTTTACGCGGGTGCGGTTACCGGTTGCATCCTCTCCGTCTTTAAGCTGGGTGGTTTTTCTTACATCCAATCTCACAGATGCATAGAACTTTAATGCATTACCGCCGGTGGTGGTTTCCGGGTTACCGAACATTACGCCAAGCTTCTCACGCAACTGGTTGATGAAGATACAGCAGGTGTTGGTTTTGCTTATGTTTCCGGTAAGTTTTCTTAGGGCCTGGCTCATAAGGCGTGCCTGAAGTCCCATTTTTGAGTCACCCATCTCACCCTCAATCTCTGCTTTAGGGGTAAGGGCTGCAACTGAGTCAATTACAATTATGTCAATTGCACCCGAACGGATAAGGCTGTCTGCAATCTCAAGGGCCTGCTCTCCGTTATCCGGCTGTGAGATAAGCAAAGTGTCTACGTTAACACCAAGTTTTTTTGCGTATGTGCGGTCAAATGCGTGCTCGGCATCAATTATGGCAGCAATGCCGCCTGTTTTCTGAGCCTCTGCAATTGCGTGGATTGCAAGAGTGGTTTTACCGCTGCTCTCAGGTCCGTATATCTCAATAACCCTCCCTTTTGGATAACCTCCAATTCCAAGGGCGCAGTCCAATGCAATTGAACCGCTTGGTACTACAGAAACATCCCATTTTGGCTGATCCCCCAGCTTCATAATTGTCCCCTTTCCAAAATCCTTCTCAATCTTGTCCAAAGTAGCCTGCAATGCTTTCAGCTTGGCTGCATTTACCTCGGCTGCATTTGGAGTTTCTACACTTTCTTTAGCCATATTTCCTTCTATTAAAATGTTAATATTATCCTTACAAAGATACTTAAAAAATCTTAACTTTGCGATGTATGAAAAAGATTTTGTTGGGCATGTCGCTGCAGGAGTTGAAGCAGCTTGCCGTAGAGTATAAATTGCCTGCATTTACAGGCAAACAGATAGCGGACTGGCTATACAAGAAGAGGGTTACAACCATTGATGAGATGACAAATCTCTCAAAGGCTGCAAGGGAAATTCTTTCCAAAGAGTGGGAAGTTGGTCGTATACAATATACCCAGGTGCAAGCTTCAACAGACGGAACCAAGAAGTATCTGTTTCCGTGTCACACAAATACAGCGGTTGAGGCTGTTATGATTCCCGACGAACCCCGTGCCACCATTTGTGTGTCATCACAGGCCGGATGTAAAATGGGGTGCAAATTTTGTATGACAGGAAGACAAGGATTCAGCGGGAATCTTAAGGTGAATGAGATAATTTCCCAGTTTATGGGGATAGATGAGGCTCTGCAACTTACAAATGCAGTGTTCATGGGGATGGGTGAGCCGTTGGACAACCTTGCCAATGTGCTTAAAACCATTGAGATACTTACTGCTGAGTGGGGATTTGCCTGGAGTCCTAAAAGGATAACTCTCAGCAGTATAGGTGTTACATCATCTCCTCAGCTGATTGAGTTGCCTGACTACAGGGAAGATGAGAAGAAAAGGGGGATATACCATGCGTTCAATCCGCTGAAAGCCTTTTTGGATCTTACCAAGTGTCATTTGGCAATAAGTTTGCATAATCCGTTTTCTGAAGAGAGGGTGGGACTTATGCCAATGGAGAAGGGTTTCCCTTTGGATGAGACACTTGAACTTATAAGGGAGTATGATTTTACAGGTCAGCGCAGGGTGAGTTTTGAGTATATTATGTTTGACAGGGTGAATGATTCCAAGAAGCACGCAGATGCCCTGGTAAGGATGCTCAAGGGGTTGGAGTGCAGGATGAACCTTATAAGATTCCACGCTATTCCAGATTCTCCGTTGGCGCCATCGCCAATGCCTGTTATTGAGGGTTTTAAGGAGAGGCTGAATAATGCCGGGCTTATGACTACCTTAAGGGCAAGCCGCGGAGAGGATATTTTTGCAGCTTGCGGTATGTTGGCGGGGCAGAAATAAAGGTGCCTGAATTGAAAATTCTGCAGGCATCTTATGAGTAACATTTATGAGTTAAATTGGAATGATATGAGATGTTTTTACAGAATTTTTATGTGTTTTGCCGTACTGGTGCTTTGTAGTACAGGGGTGTTTGCAGATGAAAAGGGCCTTGGAGAGAGTGCTGCAAAGGTGGAGGCTTCCCGTCCTAAAGTGGCCCTTGTATTGTGCGGTGGCGGTGCCAAGGGTGCTGCACACGTTGGAGTGCTGAAAGTGCTGGAGGAGGCCGGTGTTCCAATTGATATGATTGTAGGTACCAGTATTGGCGGATTGGTGGGTGGCATTTATGCAATGGGATATAGTGCTGATGAGATTGAGGCAATTATTTCAAATTGTGACTGGAAGTATCTCTTAAGTGACAATACAGCCAGGCGTGATGCCTCTTTTGTACAAAAGAATATAGATGACAGGTATATTCTGAAGATTCCTTTCTATAGCCTGTATCCCGATGTAAACAGTGAGAAAGAGGGTTCTCCCATTTCCAAGCTGCCGGCAGGACTTGTCAGCGGCCAGAATGTCCTGAATTTCCTTAACGGTTTGTCTGTGGGTTATCAGGAACCCATATATTTTGGCAATCTCCCTATCCCATTTGCGTGTGTTGCAACTGATTTGTCTACTGGCGAAGCGGTTGTGCTGAAAGAGGGGAGGCTCCCTGTTGCAATGAGGGCTACAATGGCAATTCCGGGGGTGTTTGCACCTGTGAATATTGATGGCCGCATATTGGTGGACGGTGGTGTAATAAATAATTTTCCTGTGGATGTGGCTAGGGAGATGGGGGCAGATATTGTTATTGGAGTGGATATTCAGAATGATGCCCCATCAACAGAGGATCTCAAGTCAATTCCTCAGGTACTCAACAGGATTATGGCACTTATGGGAAATGAAACGTATGTAAAAAATATAAAGGATGCGGATATTCTCATAAAGCCTGATGTTACCAATTACGGAACGTTCAGTTTTAATAAGGCAGCTGTGGAACAGCTTATTGTAAATGGTTATAAGGCTGCAGATGCAAAATATGATGAGTTGGAGAGTCTGGGGCGCAAGCTTAATACTCTTGCATTGGGGGAAGATAAGCCATTTGCTCCCAAAGCGTCGGCTGTTGTGAGGGATACTTTCTGTTTCAAGAGTGTGACAATAGAGGGGGTAGAGAAGGACAATGAGCATTGGTTGAGGAGGCTGTCGGGATTGAAACCCGGTTTGAAATTGTCGGGAAATGAAATAAACAGAGGGGTATCTCTACTTATGGGTACAGGTGCTTTTTCTGCTGTAAATTATGTTGTGATGGGGAAAGGTACCGACAATGAGGAACTGGTTGTAAAAGTGAGAAAAGGTCCTGCAAATCTTATTGCTGTTGGGGCAAGATATGATTCTGAAGAGGCTGCTGCAGTCCTGGTTCATCTTGGAGTGGGGCAGTATAATCTTTTGGGGTCAAAGTTTGGGGTTACCGGGCGGTTGAGTTATAATCCGTATGGCGAAATTTCCTATTCGTACACTTCCAAGGATTTTCCAAAATTGGGCTTTTCCTATAAAGTAGGGGGAGTGGATATGAGTGTGTATAAATCTACTGAGCGTCAGAATAACCTTATATTCATTTCACAAAGGGGGCAGGCAAGCCTTTCAAATATGTATCTGAGGAATTTCAATTTTGAGGTGGGTGCAAGATGGGAACATTTTGATTTTAACAGGTATCTGAAGGTTAATCTTCCCGATGATTACTCGGGGTATTCACTTGATGACCGCAGTTATTTGAGTTATTTTTTGAGCGCCAGAATGGATACCCGGGACGACTACTATTATGCAACCAGAGGTATGTCTTTTGATGCGGAGGCATCATATTTCCATACAGATTTTAATGAGGGGTTCAATAAGTTCGGTACAGTGCAACTCTCTCTTGGTGGGGTAATACGTATTGCGGACAGGTTGGCTATTTTGCCTTATCTTTATGGAAGGGTTGTTATTGGTGATTGTAATGAGGTCCCATATATGAATTATATTGGAGGTAGTCAGCCGGGGAGGTATTTCACCCAGCAGATGCCTTTTATTGGGGTAGATTTTGCCAATATTGTGTACAATACGGCACTTATAGGACGTATTGATTTGAGGCAGAGGATAGGACAAAAACATTATGTGTATGGTATAGCAAATTGCGTGCGTACCAGTAATACATTTGGGGATGCATTGATGGATACTGGTATTGCCAGGTGGGGCTTTGGTGTGAAATATTCATACGATAGTCCTATAGGCCCATTGTCATTTAATCTTCACTGGTCTGATTTTGACCACAAGATAGGTGCTTATGTAAGTTTGGGACACTATTTTTGATTGAGTATGACACCACAACAGGCGTTGGAAAGATTGCAGGGGCAGTGCAGCAGGGCTGAGTATTGCAGCGGGCAGATTAGGAAGAAGCTCCATAAGTGGAGTCAGGGGAATATTGCAGCAGGAAAAAGCGGCTTTTCGGAAGAGGAGACAGATATTATATTGGATTCTTTAGTTTCAGACAAGTTTGTGGATGATTGCAGGTTTGCCGGAGCGTATGTGAGGGATAAGGTCAGATTTGCAAAGTGGGGGAGGGTTAAGATTGTGTATAACCTTAAAGCATTGGGGATTTCTGCGGAAACAATTAATGCGGCATTGGAGGAAAACAGGGATCTTTTTGGAGATGAAGTGCTGTTGAAGGTGCTGGAGGGAAAATGCAGAGGATTGAAAGGTAGTGATTCAAAAGAGAAGAAAAGGGAGAAGCTTATAAGGTTTGCTCTGGGAAGAGGTTTTGAGTATGGAGATGTGCTTAAGGCGGTTGATAAAGTTATTTTTAGTATATTCGCGGATTAACTAAAGTTTTTGTCAGATGAATATTTTCAGTGAGCGCCTGGATGCGCTGAGGAGGTCTCTTTGACTACGATGCAAAGAGAGCTGATGTAGAAGAAAAGGAGAAGATAAGTGCTGGTGAGGGATTTTGGGATGATCCTAAGGGCGCTGAGGAGTTTCTTAAAAAATTGTCGGGAGTAAAGTATTGGGTAAACTCCCTTGATTCTGTTGCGGTTGCCATAGAAGAACTGGAACTGCTTAAGGAGATGGATGCCACAGAGGAGGAGATTGCTCAAGAGGAGAAAAAGATTGAGGAGCAGATTGGGGAACTGGGATTCAAAAGTATGCTTGGTGAGGAGGGTGATAATTTGGGGGCGTTGTTGAAGATAAATTCTGGGGCAGGCGGTACAGAAAGCAATGACTGGAGCAGTATGCTTTTGAGGATGTATACCCGTTGGGGAGAGAGGAATGGTTATAAGGTTACCGTTTATGATGTGCTGGAGGGGGATGAAGCTGGAATAAAATCTGCCACAATTGAATTTGAAGGTGATTTTGCTTACGGATATCTGAAGTCTGAAAACGGTGTGCACAGAATGGTGAGGATTTCCCCTTTTAATGCACAGGGCAAGCGGCAGACAACTTTCTCATCGGTTTTTGTTTATCCTTTGGTTGATGATTCAATAGAGATTGTAATCAATCCTTCTGATCTGGAGTGGGATACTTTCCGTTCAAGCGGTGCGGGAGGACAGAATGTGAATAAGGTTGAGACAGGTGTGAGGGTAAGGCATATTCCAAGCGGTATTGTGGTTGAGAATACAGAGACCCGTTCACAGTTGGATAACCGCCAGAATGCGTTGAGGATATTGAAATCTCATTTGTATGAGATAGAACTTGCCAAGAAGAGGGCAAAACAGGCGGAGCTGGAGGGGCAGAAAAAGAGGATTGAGTGGGGCTCGCAGATAAGGAGCTATGTGTTGCACCCTTATAAGATGGTTAAGGATTTGAGGACCGGTTATGAAACCTCTGATACTGCAGGGGTGCTTGATGGGGACTTGAATGAGTTTATGAAGAGTTATTTGATGGAAAATACAAAACAATAATACTTAAATACTATACATTATGGAATTTGTTTATAAAGAGATGTTCCCAATGGGAAAAGATACTACTGAGTATCATCTTCTTACCAAAGATTATGTTTCGGTAGAGAAATTTGGCGACAAAGAGTTTCTGAAAGTTGATCCTGAGGGATTGAGACTTCTTGCAAGACAGGCTATGCACGATGTTTCTTTTATGTTGCGTCCGGAACATAATGAAATGGTGGCAAAAATTCTTGCAGACCCTGAGAGCAGTGATAATGACAAGGCTGTTGCAATTCAGATGCTAATGAATGCAGATGTATCTGCAAAAGGACAGCTTCCTTTCTGTCAGGATACAGGTACAGCTACAATTGTTGCAAAGAAAGGTCAGTTTGTATTTACCGGTGGCGGTGATGAGGAGGCTCTTTCTCACGGTGTGTTTGATACATATACCAATGACAACTTAAGATATT
This sequence comes from Candidatus Egerieisoma sp., assembly GCA_045531975.1. Classification (GTDB taxonomy): domain Bacteria; phylum Bacteroidota; class Bacteroidia; order Bacteroidales; family UBA932; genus Egerieousia. Next base: position 10,217 of record JAZSEZ010000072.1, read on the forward strand.
CTCAGAACATTCCTTTGGATATGTACAATGAGAAGAACACCGGTTGCAACCTTCCTGCACAGATTGATATTTTTGCTATAGATGGAAATGAGTACAAATTCCTGTTTGTTGCAAAAGGTGGTGGATCTGCAAACAAGACATACCTTTTCCAGGAGACAAAAGCTCTTATTACTCCCGACAAATTGGAGCCATATTTGATTGAGAAAATGAAAACTTTGGGTACAGCTGCCTGCCCTCCTTACCATATTGCATTTGTAATTGGTGGAACTTCTGCAGAGTTGAACCTTAAGACTGTAAAACTTGCATCTACAAAATATTATGATTCTCTTCCAACTCAGGCAAGTGAGGAGGGTTATGCTTTCAGAGATGTTGAGATGGAGAAACGTCTTCTTAAAGCTGCCCATTGTCTTGGAATAGGTGCCCAGTTTGGTGGAAAATATTTTGCTCACGACATTAGAGTTATCCGTTTGCCTCGTCACGGTGCTTCTTGCCCTGTAGGTATGGGTGTGAGCTGTAGTGCAGACAGAAACGTTAAGGCTAAAATCAATAAGGACGGTATCTGGTTGGAGACTTTGGATGCAAATCCTGCTCGTTTGATACCTGAGCAGTATCTTTCAGGCTCAGCATTGGCAAAAGGTGTAAAAGTTGATTTGAATCGCCCTATGAAGGAGATTCTTGAGCAGCTTAGCCAGTATCCTGTCTCTACATTCCTTCTTTTGAACGGTACTATTATAGTAGGTAGAGATATTGCCCACGCAAAACTTAAAGAGAGAATTGATAAAGGTGAGGGACTTCCTGAGTATATCAAGAACCATCCAATCTATTACGCAGGTCCTGCAAAAACTCCTAAAGGAATGGCCAGCGGTTCATTTGGCCCTACAACAGCAGGCCGTATGGACAGTTATGTTGATTTGTTCCAGGAGAATGGCGGAAGTATGATTATGATTGCCAAAGGTAACAGAAGCCAGCAGGTAACAGAAGCCTGTCATAAACACGGCGGTTTCTATCTTGGAAGTATTGGTGGCCCTGCAGCCATTTTGGCTAAAGAGAATATCAAGAGTGTAGAGTGTGTTGAGTACCCTGAGCTTGGTATGGAAGCAATCTGGAAAATTGAGGTTGAGAACTTCCCTGCATTCATCCTTGTAGATGATAAGGGTAACGATTTCTTCTCACAGATAAGACCAATCTGTTGTAAGGACTGATTATTCTTATTGGACTGAGAAATAAGTGAGGGATGCTGCAAGTAGCGGTATCCCTTTTTTTTATTTTTTTCAATATGAAAAAATAAGAGTAGAAACAGCAGTATTTTTTTTGTAGTTATTGGAAAAAGCGTACCTTTGCAATTCGGGTAATTTGCTAAATTGTAGTCTGATGGATAGGACAAACTCTCGGAAGAGGCTGAAACACTTTGTGTTACTGGTTTTTGTGGTGGTGCTGCCGCTATTCACAGTTGCCCAGACCGGTGATGATGTTGTGAAGAGGTTGGTAGAGATGGGATTTGAGAATGTTGCATGGGCAGAAGATGATGCACGGAGGGTATATTTGCTTGAAAATTCAACGTACAGACTCAGTGGAGTGGGCATAGGCAAGGCGTTGGATGAGATACAGAAGTGGGGATTGCCGGACGGAGCGAAAGAGTGCAGACTGATAGTATTGGAAAATAATGTTCCCATTATTTCCCTGTATTGTACTCCGGATTCGTTGGGGAATAAAGATGTTACCCGAAATGATTGGTATGTTAGCTATGATATTGATAGTGGCTGGGACTTGGTTAAAGGGAAGGATAGGAGAAACAGTTCTTTGTATAAAGTTGACATTTTGGTATATCCGATGTTCAGTTTTAAAAATGGAAGGTTGACAGTACCATATCAGGTAAGATTAAATATTAATCCTACTTTGGAGGCATCATTATGGCGAGGAGGAAAAGTTGTAGCACAATTGGTGGTTCCTGTGGTAAATGATTACGGATACAGGTATGATGATGTCCGACCAGGCTATTTGACGCTTTCACAGAGAGTAAGGTTGCCATATAAATTCTTCCTCACAGGAACAGTAGGCTTTTTTGGCAACAGTAGAAATGGCGTGGACTTGAAATTGGAGCACTTCCCAACAGATGGGGGTGTATGGTTTGAAGCGAGAGCCAGCTATACAATATTTGGAGAATGGGGAGAGTGGAAGAATGGAAAAAACATTCATCCGTTCAAGTTTGGATATGATAAGAATTCAGCAGCTTTGACAGGATATGTGGGGGCCAACTATTATTGGAAAAGATTGGCTTCTCAGTTGAGTTTGAGGGCTGAGAGGTATTTGGAAGGGGAATATGGAGTGAGATTTGACCTGATACGGCATATGAAATATTGCTCTATAGGTTTTTATGGGATGTATATCCCTTCTGACTGGCACAATGATGGAATTAACGGGGGGTTCAGGTTTGTAATAAATCTGCCTCCGTACAAATATAAAAGGAGAGGATATATCCCTAGGATAATGCCTAGCAGAGGTTGGGGATTTGATTATAATGCCGGTGGAACATATGTGTATGGACAAAGTTTCAAGGCAGATGTTCAGGAGAATATTGGTGAGACTATCCAATACAACCCAAGCTATTTGAAACAGGAATTATTGAACTTTTAATTATTAACACAATTTAAATAACAAACAAATGAAAAAAATTATTATGAATTTTAGCGCAAAATATGTGCTAGTAATGCTTGCAGTTTGTTCGTTTTTCTTTACTGCATGTTATGAGAAACAAGAACCAACACCAGTTGTAGATCCAGTTCCAGCTGTGTATCATATTGTTGGTACAGTTAGCAATGGCGCTACTGGTGCTGCAATTGTAAATGTAACTGTAACAATTAACGGTGCATCAGTTCCTACAAACAACGGTTCTTTCCAGTATCAGGTTAGTGGCCCTGGCGCTTATACCATTGTTGCAAAAGCTGATGGTTTCCTTGATGTAACAAAAACTGTTCAGGTTGTTGAGGTTGCTGACAATCAGGTAAGTATCACTTCTGTTGATATTGCATTGTTTGACGCTTCTTCACTTCCTACAAACCCTGTAGAGCCTGCTGGTGATTCAAAACTTACAGCTGATCAGCTTGGTTCACTTGGATTCAATGATGTTGACGTTATTGAGGATGGTGCATTTGTAACTGAGACTGCAGTAGAAATGGAGGCAACTGATGCTGAGGTTGAGGTTGAGGTTGAGATCAACGAGGGTTTCATCATTACAGGTCCTGCAACTAAAGCTATTGATGTGTATGAGTATGTTGGAAGATCAATTTCTGCAGCTCTTAACAAACCATATTATGGCAACAGCTTCAAGAAAGATAAAATTAAAGTAACTCTTGGTGGTAATGGTAATGTCCTTGTAGGTTATCAGGTAAATAGAACTTACAGAATGAGAGATTTTGTTGTAGAGATGTACGATGGTTCAAAACAGACTTTTACAGCAATTTATGAGGATGTTTGTGAGGTAGTTGCTCAGTATGATACTCACGACAACCATGGTAACCACGGTAATGGCAGTACTGCAGTAGGTGGTGGTAAAGGTGATGAGGCTTAATTAAAGAGTTGTTTTTAAAGTTAAAAATTGGCTATAATTACACTGGTGTGAAAATGGAAAGGATTTTAAAACTTGTATTGGCAGTTTGTTTCTTTCTGTGTAGTCACACTGTTCTAATGGCCCAATTAACCCATGGAACAACAGGATTGTTGAATGCTCCATCTGCAGAGATGCAGGATTCAAAGACTGTTATGTTAGGGGGAAACTTTTTAAATAAGGAAATTACTCCAGCAACTTGGAATTACAACACCTATAACTATTATTTGAATTTTACGGTTTTTTCGTTCCTTGAAGTTGCGTATACTGCAACAATGTTCAAGGCAAAGACTATAGGTGTAGGTAATTTGACTGATCCCGAAAAATTCTGCAATCAGGACAGATACTTTTCTGCCAGATTGAGGGTTTTGAAGGAAGGACAGTTTTGGAAGCATATGCCGTCTGTTGTTATAGGAACTTCTGATCCCTATACGGAGGCTGGAGACGGGGAGGTAGCCAGTACTGAAGGTAATGGCTATTTCTGCAGGTTTTATCTTGCGGCCACAAAGCATTTTTTGTTGGGAAAGGAGCGTTTGGGTATCCATGTATCCTATGTATACAATAGGAGGATTGACAGGAATCTGAACGGAATTGCCGCAGGAATAACATTTACCCCGTCCGTTTTGCCGAATCTCAGACTTATAGCTGAGTATGACAATATAGATTATTCTGTTGGAGCGTCATATTTGCTGTCTGATCAGGTTCATATGCAGTTGATGCTTCAGGATATGAAATATTTGACAGCAGGATTGTGCTATAAAATGCATCTAAAATAGCTGGAGTGTTTAAAACAAATAAAAAACTAAAAAAATGAAAGCAAAAATTTTAATACTTTCTTTGTTGTTGGCAGGTTTTGCAAGTTCAGTTTCTGCACAGAGCAGATACTATGCAGAGAGTGCTAAAGACAATTATTTCATAGGCCTTGGCGTTGGTGCGCAGGTACTAGTAAATCCAGATAATTCAGAATATGGTTTGGGTAAAGCTATTACCCCAATATTTGATATTAATTTTGGTAAACTGATTAATCCTGTATGGGGTGTAAGATTCCAGGCATCTGGTTTGACAACTACTTTGTATTCTTACTATACTGTAGATGGTTCATTGAATGCAATGAAGAACAGAAAGTACGTTGCCCTAAGAGCAGACGGGTTGTTTAATGTATCTTCGGCTATTGCCGGTTATAATCCTGACAGACTTTTTGATGTTTATGCATTTGGAGGTCCTGCTCTTGTATTGGCTAAAGCTAAGTTTGGAACTAATGATAGAACCAAAGCTTTGATTAATGGTTCTGTTGGTCTTGGCGGTAAATTCAATGTAAGCAAATATGTTGATATTAACATTGAGGCAAGAGGTGAGGTTATGCAGTCTCCATTTGGAGATGAGAGTTCAGCAGTAACTGATGGTGTTGTATCACTTCAGGCTGGTTTGAACTACTACTTTGGCGGCAAAAAATTTGTGAAAGTAGTAAACGAGTCTCTATATAACTCAGTTAATGGTGACCTTCAGAAATACAAAGAGCTTTTGGCTCAGGAGCAGGCAGACCATAATGCTACAAAAGATGCGTTGGCTAAAGAGAAAGCTAAACCTGCTCAGGTTGTAGAGAAAGTTGAGCAGATGTCATATGCTGGCCCTAGAGCAATCTTCTTTACAATTGGAAGTGCTAAGATTGATAACAAGGGTGTTGCTAACATTGAGTTGGCTGCTCAGATTATGAAAGAGAACACTGCTGTTAAGTATGAGATTGTAGGTTATGCAGATAAAGCAACTGGTTCTGCAAAAACTAACCAGAAGATTTCAGACAAACGTGCAAAAGCAGTATACGATGCTCTTGTTAAAGCTGGTGTAAGCGAGGATCAGATCAGCTATAAAGGTGTAGGCGGACACGATAATTTGTGGGACAGCCGTGCTCTTACAAGAGTTGTTATTATTGAGCCTGTGAAATAATTTCAAAGATCAATATTTGGGAAGGGTTGCCTATGAAGGCAGCCCTTTTTTAGTTATTTTTGCAACCTAATATTTAATATATGGCATCTTATCTTCAGGTAGAAAACATTTCAAAATCCTATGGGCCAAAAGTCCTTTTCAACAATATAAATATGAATATAAATGAGGGTGACAAAATTGCCCTTATTGCCCCAAATGGTACAGGAAAGACCTCTCTGTTAAGGATTCTGGCTGGTGTTGAGAGTTCAGATGGTGACGGAAAGGTAAAATTCCTGAAAGATATTACCATCTCATTTCTGGCTCAGGACAATATATATGATCCGGAACTTACAATTTGGGATGTGGTAGCACCTAACGCAAAGCATTGCCAGAAATATGAGATAGAGGAGATACTTTTCACTTTGAAGCTTACTAATCCGCAACAGAAGATATGTGAATTGAGTGGAGGGGAGATAAAAAGGGTGGCAATTGCCTGTATGTTTGTTCAGAAGCCGGATTTTCTGGTAATGGATGAGCCAACCAACCATCTGGATCTGGAAACAATAGAGTATCTTGAGGAATATCTTACAAGGCAGAAATGCACGTTGTTGATGGTTACTCACGACCGTTATTTTCTGGACAGGGTGTGCAATCAGATTCTGGAGATGGCTGACGGCACTCTGTATCTGTATGAAGGTAATTACTCATACTATTTGCAGAAACGGGAAGAGAGGATGCAAAATTTTAAGAGAGAGGTGGACAGGGCCCGAAATCTTTTGAGGACAGAACTTGACTGGATGCGAAGAATGCCTTGTGCAAGGGGAACAAAGGCCAAATACAGGATAGATGCATTTTATGAGTTGAAAGATAAGGCACAAGGGAGAGCTGAGGAGAAAAATCTGAATATAAATGTGCAGTCTGCAAGATTGGGCAAAAAGATTGTAAATTGTTCCCACGTATCATACAGTTATGACAACTGGAAGGGGCTTGAGGATTTTACATACAATTTTGCACCGGGAGAAAAGATTGGAATTGTGGGCAAGAACGGTATAGGAAAGTCTACTTTCCTGAATCTTATAACAGGAGACCTGCCTCCCACATCTGGAAATATAGAGATAGGTGAGACTGTCCGTTTTGGCTATTACAGACAGAAAGGGATAGAGTTCAACCCTAACGATACCGTTATTGAAGCTGTAAGGGAGATAGCGGAGGTTGTTACATTGGGAGATGGTAAGAGTGTGCCAATCTCAACATTTCTGAATCATTTCCTTTTCCCGCCAAGTATGCACTACAACAGGATAGAGAAGTTGAGCGGAGGTGAGAAAAGGAGACTCTATCTTCTTACAGTTTTAATGAGAAATCCGAATGTTCTCATTCTGGATGAGCCTACCAATGATTTGGATATCCTTACTTTAAATGTACTTGAAGAGTATCTGAAAGGATTTGCAGGATCTGTAATCATTGTTTCACACGACCGCTTCTTCCTGGACAAAATTGTTGACCACCTGTTTGTATTTGAGGGAGATGGTGTTGTAAAGGATTTTGTGGGAAGTTATTCGGAGTACAGAGAATATATAAAAGAAAAGGAGAAACATAAGAGGGCTCAGGAGAGGGAACTTTCACAGAAAGAGATAAAGAAAAAAATCCAGGATATTCCCCACGGTGCACCTAAAAAGAGGAAATTGAGCTATAAGGAGCAGAGGGAACTGGAACAGCTGGAAAAGGATTTGGAGGCACTTGGAAGTGAGAAAAAGGAACTTGAAGAAAAACTGTCGGGAGGATTATTGTCTGCTCAGGAGTTGAATGAGGCATCTGTAAGGATAGGAGAGGTAATCTCTTTATTGGATGAGAAAGAGTTGAGATGGTTGGAATTGAATGATAATTGAATTACCTTTGGCGGTTGATTTTTAACTTAACCCAACTTTTTTATGAAGTTTTTATACAGATTTGTACTTCTTGCTTTCTCTTTGTTGTTATCTGGAGCAGCAATGGCTCAGGGTAATGGCGAGGACCCGCATATATCCCTTAAATTTGATATGCGTTTTGATGGGGAGGTTACAACTTTTGGAAAGGATAATCTGACAGGTGTAAAGCCCGAGTCACAGAGCGGTTTTGTGGGGAGATATCTTTGGGTTGCAGCAAATGGTAAAATAAGTGATAAGTTCAGTTACAATTTCAGGCACCGTCTATATCTCGACCATTCTAATCCAAGATCTTTTTTCAATGCAACAGATTGGGCAAATGTAACCTGGCATGCAAATGAGAAGTTTTCTGTAACGGCAGGAAAACAGATGGTGTGCATTGGAACAATAGAGTATGATTATGCCCCTATTGATGTATATTTTGCTTCGGATTTCTGGAATCACGTGAGTCCTTTCCAAATAGGTGTGAATATGGGGTATGCGGCAAATGGCAAAAACCAGTTTTATGCTCAGGTTACCAATTCTCCTTTTTCAACCAAGAGTTTTGAAGGGATTTATGCATATAACCTCATTTGGTACGGAAAAGTTGCCAAGTGGCTCAATACAATCTACTCTGTTAATATGATTGAGTATGAAAAGGGGCACTTTATCAATTATATAGCTTTGGGAAACAAGATAAGGCCGGCCTCCAGGCTTGCAATAGACCTTGATTATATGAACAGGTATGCAGGAAAAGGGTGTGCTTTCTTTGAGGATTTTTCTTTGCACGGAAAGATTGCTTATGATGTCTCACCTGTTGTAACCCTGTTTGCCAAAGGTGGATATGATGTTAATAATGCACAGGGAGCGGATGCTTCATTCATATATGACAGATATGTGGTGCCTGGTGTGAATATGGGATTCTATGGAGCAGGCATTGAGTATATCCCTCTGAAAAGGGAGAAGAGTGCATTGAGGTTTCACGCATTCTGGTACTCCACAACAGCCAATCCGGTACCCAATACATTCAATGTGGGTGTAAGATGGCAGATGAAAGTGTTGGAAAGATAATTAAAACTAAACATAACTGATGAAAAAGAATCTGAATTTGAAGAAATTTGAACCGCTGATTTTTTTGGTGGTGTTCTTCATTATTTTTGGTGCATTGGGCTCAAAGATGGGAGTTCCAAATATGCTCAATACACTGATGAATACTTCATACAGCCTTCTGATTGAGACAGTTTTCTATATTATGGGAATTACGGTACTGTCGGGAGCATTAGGAAAAATTCTTGTTGAGTTTGGTGTAGTGGGTATTTTGGAGAAGATACTCAGACCCCTTATGAAACCACTTTGGAATCTTCCGGGTGTTGCAGCCTTGGGTGGAGTACTTACATTCCTTTCAGACAATCCGGCAATCATTACCCTGGCCAATGACAAGAATTTCAGCAAATATTTCAAGAAGTACCAGCTTATCTCAATTACAAACTTTGGTACCGCATTTGGAATGGGTCTGGTTGTGATTGTATTTATGGCAGGCAGAGGTTTTGCAACAGCAGCCCTTGTAGGATTGGCAGGTGCATTTATCGGGAGTATAATTTCTACCAGACTTGTACAGAGACTTATCCTTAAGGCAAGACCTGATTTTACTGATCCGGCAATTGGTGAGGTAATTGCAGAGAATGGAGAGGAGAAAGTGGAGGAGGAAGTGGAGGAGGTTGCCAATAATGATGAGGGGTTGTTCCTTAGAATTTTGAACTCTTTGTTGGATGGAGGTAAATCTGGTGTGGAGTTGGGACTTGCAATTATTCCTGGAGTACTTATCATTTCAACTTTTGTAATGATGTTTACATTCGGCCCTGGTGATAATGGTTATACAGGTGCTGCGTATGAGGGTATTGGCCTTCTGCCTGCTTTGGCGGAAAAGATAGACTTTGTGTTTGAGTGGCTGTTTGGCTTTACAAGTCCTGAGTTGGTTGCTTTCCCTATGACTGCGCTTGGTGCTGTAGGTGCGGCTTTGGGTCTTGTACCTACTTTCCAGGAGAGCGGATTGATAGATGGAAATGCAATTGCGGTATTTACAGCTATGGGTATGTGCTGGAGCGGTTATTTGAGCACACACACTGCAATGTTGGATTCGCTTGGTTATAGGGAGCTTACTTCAAAAGCTATTATTGCCCATACGGTTGGTGGTTTGTGTGCCGGTATTATGGCACACTGGATGTTTGTATTGGTAAACCTTCTATAGAGATTTATAGCCCATACATATAAAAATGGCACCTCAATACGGGTGCCATTTTTATTATATGAAGAATTTGTTCACTTTGGCAAGAACCTGTGGGAGGGCAAAGACAGCCACCCTGTCGTATGGCTTTATTATTGTTTCATCAGTTGCAACAAATATCTCGTTACCCCTTATTATTCCACCAATAATTGCCTCTTTAGGGAACCGCAAATCTTTAATAGGCTCTTTGGTTATTGCGCTGCTTGGATTAACAATGAACTCCAGCACCTCAGCATCAGAACCGTTGAGACATTTGATTGATCTTACCTTGTTGCTTAGGGTAAATCTGAATATACGGCCTGCAGTGGAGAGTTTTTTATTTATTACAGCATCTACACCCATCCCTTCTGCCAGTTTTATATACTCTATGTTCTCAACCTCTGCAATGGTTTTTGATACACCCATTTTCTTTGCGGCAACACAAGAGAGGATATTGGTTTCAGAGCTGCCTGTAACAGCAACAAAAGCATCGTAGTTGGTTACATCTTCTTCTGTAAGGAGGTCTGAGTTCCTTCCGTCACCATTTATTACCATCACTTCTTCAAGTGTCTCGGCAAGATATTCACACCTTCCGGGTTCTGTTTCAATTATCTTTATATGATCACAAACCTTACTCATTTTCTTGGCAAGCATCTCTCCAATCTTGCCTCCACCAACAATCATAAGGTTCTTTATCTCTATCTCCTTTTTGCCCGAAAAAGTCATTGCATCCTGAACACCATCTTTGGTACAAATTACAAAGACAAGATCATTTTCAATGAATTTTGTCTGCTGGTTAGGGATTATGGTATCTGTGTCCCTTGCAATGGCAACAACCTTATACTGGCTCTTCCCTGTGAATGAAGAGATATCGGATACACATTTGTCTATCAGTGGGGCACCCTCCTCCAGACGGAAAGCCACCATCTGAAGCAAACCCCTTGCAAACTCCATAAACTCGGTTGTTCCGGTCTGTTTAAGAAGATCAACAATTTCATATGAGGCAATTTTCTCCGGATAAAACAAAAGGTCTATTCCCAGCTCCTTAAACAGAAGTTTGTTCTCGTGGTGCATATACTCATCATTATTGATGCGGGCTGTAACCTTCTGGCTTCCCATTTTTTTTGCAAGCAATGCACTTATGATATTTATATACTGATCTTGAGAAGGGCTTACGGCAATGAAAAGGTCCGCTTTTTCTGCACCGGCCCGTTTTAAGGTTTCAATGGATGTGGGATCCCCAAAAATGGTAATGACATCAGCAACTTCGCGCAACTTGTTCAGTCTGCTTTCCTGACTGTCAATAATGGTAAGGTTGTTGGATTCGTTGCTTAACATCTTTGCAAGATGGCTTCCAACTTCTCCTGCTCCGGCAATAATGATTTTCATATTGTGAGAATTAACATCACTACAAAGATATAAAAATGAGGGGTAATTATATAAAAAAACCGCTCATATAGAGCGGTCTGTAATGTGTAATTCCAATTCTAATACTCATCCTCGTTGAAGAAGAAGTCCTCTTTGCTTGGATAATCTGGCCAAATCTCTTCAATGCTCTCGTAAACCTCACCGTCATCCTCAAGATCATTAAGATTCTCAATTACCTCCAGTGGAGCGCCTGAACGTGTTGCATAATCAATCAGCTCATCTTTGGTAGCCGGCCATGGTGCATCCTCCAATTTTGATGCAAGTTCTAGTGTCCAATACATTTTATAAAAATTTAATTTTTAACAAATTAATGTCTCTATTTGCTTAATGGGGCGGCAAATATAGCAAAAAAAATGTTATGGCAACCAAAACACCTCTTTTTCTTCATTTTTTACACATAAAAATCTTGCAAGTGTGAACAGATAATCAGAAAGTCTGTTAAGGTATTTCTGTCCAATTACAAGCTGGTCAGATACTTCCGTGTTAGCTTCACCCCCAGTCCCAATTACAAGAGAGTGCCTCTCAGCCCTACGGCATATTGTCCTTGCAACGTGGCATTCAGAAGAAACTCTTGGTGCGCCCGGAAGAATGAATGCAGTTTGGGGAGGAAGTGCTGCAGTCATAGAATCAATCTCATTCTCCAAAAACAAAATTGCCTCCTCTTTAACTTCTTTAAGGGATTTGCTTGAACCATCTGAAGCAAAGTGAGCCGAAATGAGCATCAGATCCTCCTGAATTTTTCTCAAATTCATCTTCACTTCATCCATAGAGGTATCACTTATAATAATCCCGATGAATGAAATAAGTTCATCCAGGTCTCCGTATGCTTCAACCCTCGGATGATTTTTTGGAACCCTTTTTCCCCCTACAAGGGAAGTGGTCCCTTTGTCTCCACCTTTAGTATAAATTTTCATATCCAATAGATTATATTTCCATAGCCGGATTAGGGTTTGCAGAATCGCTCTCAATCTTGCCGTCCCTCAGCCTTATTATTCTGCGTGCGTGAAGGGCAATGTCCTCTTCGTGTGTAACAATAACAACCGTATTCCCGTTTTTGTAAATTTCCTCAAACAATTTCATTATCTCAATTGAGGTTTTTGTGTCAAGATTTCCTGTAGGTTCATCTGCAAGAATTATTGAGGGATTGTTTATCAATGCCCTTGCCACAGCAACCCTCTGCCTTTGTCCTCCCGACAACTCTGCAGGTTTGTGTTCCATCCTGTCAGCCAGTTTTACCGCCTCAAGTGCTTTCTTTGCCCTCTCCTCCCTGATGGAGCGTGGTACTCCAGAATAAATAAGAGGCAAGGCAACATTCTCTAAAGAGGTATATCTGGGCAAAAGATTAAAAGACTGGAAAACAAACCCAATTTCCTTGTTCCTTACCTGAGCAAGCTCACCATCATCCATTTGGCTTACATCGGTACCGTTGAGAATATATTTTCCTCCCGACGGGGTATCCAGGCATCCCAGAATATTCATAAGGGTTGATTTGCCGGAACCCGAAGGTCCCATTATTGCAACATACTCATTCTGGAGTATTGAAACATTCACCCCGTCCAAAGCATTTACCTGCTGTGCCCCCAATCTGTATATTTTTTTCATCCCCTCAATCCTGATAATCTCTTTTCTCCCGTTCTCCATATCCCCATTATTTTAATAATTGTAAATGTATCTCTATTTTGCCAATGTTGCAAAAATCTCGCAGCAACATTTGTGCAGAGTACCTAAAGCAGCTGGAATATCCCATTTGGTGGTATCTCTCTCCCCAACAGCATTGGATACTGTACGCAACTCAAAACAAGGTATATTTTCGTGAATTGCGGCAAAATATACTGCAGCTCCTTCCATACTCTCAATATGCGGATTATATCTCTTGTGCAGAGCCTCCACCTTCTGGGGATCTCCGGTAACCGTCTGTACAGTTACCCCAATTCCACTGCGGTATTTGGCCAGTGCCTCTTCAATCCCCTTATGCTCAGATTCAATACGTACCAGTGCGCCCCCGTTATATGGAAAACCATCCTTCTGAAGAATGCCATACTGGAAAAGATCCTTAAATCCGCTGTCTGTTTCAAATCCCAGATCTCCAAAAATTTCTCTCTCAATTATTGCCGCAGAACCCATAGGGAAGAGTTCCATATCATAACTTCCTGCAATGCCAATATTTACTACAAGATCATATGGCTCATTGCGGAGCAATCCCTTGTAAATTTCTCTTGTTACTGTATGGCTTGCCTGGGTTGACCCAATTCCTGTAAGAGCAAAATGCAGTTTAGCCTTACCGTCAAGTTGCTCCTCAAGCATTTTGTATGCCTTTATGGCACAATCCAGCTCTTCCTGTTCGGCTGCAGTTATAAGTATGTTCATTATATAATAGACTTTAAATGTTCAGCAACAATAAGTATGCCTGCCTATAGAGAGAGCAGATTGAATTTGAAAATTACTCCACCATCAGGATCATTTTCAACTGTGATATTCCCTTTGTGGAACAAAACGGAACTCTTTACAATGGCAAGACCCAATCCGCTTCCTCCGGTTTTCCTTGTACGTCCCTCCTCAATACGGTAGAAACGGTCAAAAAGATTATCCAGAGCCTTTTCAGGAATACCTTTCCCATTATCCTTATAGGTGAAGTTTATCCTGTAGCTCTGTTCTCCTGCTATTTGTGATATTCCAGCCATAATGGTTATGGTTGTATCTGGGCCGGCGTGCTCAAGAGTGTTGTCTATCAGGTTTTTGAATAACGAGTAGATAATATCATAGCTGCTCCCAATAGAGAGTTCACTGCTTATTAAAGGCTTGAATACAGTGTTGTTGCTCTTCAGTTTTGGAGCCAGCTCTTCAGCTATTTCGTTCAGACATTGTGAGATGTTTACCTCTTCTATCTTGTAGTATTCAGATTCTTCATCAAGTTTGTTGAGTATAGAAACGTCATTAACCAGAGAAGAGAGTCTGAGAGACTGTTTGTAAGCCTTGCCTGTAAAACTGCGTATGGTATCAACAGGCATATCTTCATCCTGCAGAATGGTTTCAAGGTATGCCCTTATACCAGTAAGAGGAGTTTTAAGTTCGTGTGCAATATTATGTGTAACCTGCTGCTTGAATTTTTTGGCTTTCTCAAGCTGGTTGTAGGTATCAATTATTCTTCGGCCCACATCTCCATACTCATTGTTGGGGAATGAAATTTTGCTGAAGTCCTTGTTGTTGGATTTCAATATGCCAAAAAAGTCATAGAAAGCCTTCAATGGGCTTGTAAGTTTATGGGAGATTCTTACCAGCACAATAAAAAGGGCAACAATAAGAGCCATTATTATATACTGGTAAAAATAATTGCTGTATCCCTTGTCTATCTTCTCATAGATATAGGGTGTGGATGTCCACAAATAGAACTCCGGGTATTTTCTTGCAAAATACAGATACTCCTTTTTTGAAGAGGCTGAGAATCGGAGGGCTGTACCTTCACCGCTCAGTGTTGCCTCAATTATCTCATCCCTCATATGAAATGCATCGTGTTCCTGAGAATCAGGGCGGGCACTCATATATATGATGTTCAAGGTTGTGTCTATTACGGTAAAATGGAATCCGTCGGGAATATGAATTTCTTCAAATGGAGTACCTTTTTTGTGGCTCTGGTATACCTCTTTATTGTAGGCGATGAGATTGTTACGCAGATTGCCCAGATTGATTTCTCCTCCCCTTTGCAGTATATAAATAAGGAATGCCGAAATTATAATGGCAATGATTGCAGTATAGTAGAAAATAAGCTGGTATTTCAGTCTTAGTTTCATAGCATTTCCCTCCCTGAAGGTTAATTTGTGTTATATGTGAAAGCAGTAGCCGTATCCAGAGCGGTTGATAATCCACTCTCCGCAGCTTCCCATCTTTTTTCTGAGTCTGGCAATATGAACATCTACGGTGCGCTCCAGAACATAGCTCTCCTCTTTCCATACAAGCTGGAGGATATCATCCCTGGAGAAAAGTTTGTTCGGATTCCGGGATAGAAGGATAAGGATTTCATTCTCCTTTTTGGTAAGTGCTATCTCCTCTCCGCATATGTATACCGTCTTCTTGTCATAATCAATCTTAAGATTTTTGTGTTCAAAAATACTGGTATCGGTTTTCTCCTCTTTTTTTGCAGAAGAGGTCTCCTCTTCAATGTGATGAGTGCTGTAAGTTCGGGTAAGGACTGCATTTACCCTTGCCAACACTTCCTTTACTGAGAACGGCTTTGATATATAATCGTCTCCTCCCTTGTCAAAGCCTGAAATGATATCACTCTCTGCATCAAGGGCAGATATGAAAATTATAGGAACTTTGTTGTTGTAATCTTCTCTGAGCAGCTGTGCCATTTTAAGTCCGCTGATACCATCCATCATAATGTCAAGCAGGAGCAGATGGTAGGAGTTTTTCATTTTGAAGAGAGCTTCTTCTGCACTTGCTGCAGTGTCAGTAATGTAACCGGCCTTATTGAGATTGTATTGAAGGATATTGCAAATATCCTCTTCGTCATCAACTACAAGAATTCGGTATTTGGCATTGTTGTCTGTCATAACTTTATGATGTGTTGGTGAAGTGGATTACAAAAATAATATAATCTTTTAATTTTTTGATACCTTTGCTTCCCGATAAACCACTAAAAGAGATGGCGTATACCAAGATAGAGCAATTTGATGCAGAGACAACACAGAAATTGGCTGAGCATTATGAGGCAATCCTGCAGTTGTTGGGTGAAGATCCCCAAAGGGAGGGGCTTCTGAAAACACCGGAGAGAGTAGCAAAAGCAATGCAGTTCCTTACCCAGGGATACAATATGGACCCTGTTGCAATATTGAACTCTGCACGTTTTAAGGAGGACTATCAGCAGATAGTTCTGGTAAAGGATATTGAGATTTATTCAATGTGCGAACATCATATGCTTCCATTCTATGGAAAAGCGCACGTTGCGTATATACCTAATGGTGTAATTACCGGTTTGAGCAAGATACCCCGTATAGTTGATGCTTTTGCCCGCAGATTGCAGGTGCAGGAGAGGCTTACAGTACAGATAAGGGATTGTATTCAGGAGACATTGAACCCACTGGGCGTTGCGGTTGTAATAGAGGCAGCACATATGTGTATGCAGATAAGGGGCGTTCAGAAACAGAATTCGGTTACAACCACATCTGCATTTACGGGTGCTTTCTTAAGGGATTTGAGGACCAGAGAGGAGTTTATGAGGCTTATTGGTGTAAGCTTGCACTAAAGGGCTATGAATATTTAAAAGAAATTGGGATATGGAGAGACTTGAAGAAATGTTGGCCGGTTTGGGGGCTTTGATTAGAGAGCGTGAGTGTGAACTGCAGGAGAGGATAGAGCTTTTGGAAAAGAAAGTAGATGAGCTTCAGGAGCAGTTGTCTGCTTTGCAGAGGACTGGTGTGCAGATTCAAGTACCTCAGATTTATGATAACGGGAAACAGGAGAGTGATGTTGCCCATACAGTTGGGGAAGATGCCCCTGAAATTGAGATTGAATTTGAGTTTGAGGGGGGAGAATCGGATGACGATGACTGGGCCGATGAATACGAAGAGGGGGATGTGGTTGAGGATGGTGCAGATATAGAAGAGATTGCAGGGGATGCAATTGGAGAAGTTTCAGAAGATGTTGCTGCAGGAGTTGCTGAAGATGAGGATGATACATTGGGGAAAGATCAAGTGGAGCAGGTTGGGGAGATTGAAGAGTTTGTGGAGGTTGATGATCAGGAGTACTTTATGGAGGAGGATACAACAGAGACTGTAGGTAATATAATAGTAAATGAGCAGCAGGAGGAGAGAATTCTTGTGGTAGATAAGGCAAGGCCTGAGTGGTATGATTGGGAGGTGGATATTCCAGGTGCATACATAGATGATATATGGGAAGGCATTGGTTTGAATGACAGGATGCTTTTCCTTAGGGAACTCTTTGGAGGCGATGAAGATGGTTTCAGAGAGGCAGTGGAGAGATTGAATGGTATGGAGAGGCTTGTACAGGCAACAGAGTATATAAGGGAGAGGTATCCGCAATGGAATGAGGAGAGTGATGAGGTGTACAGATTTTATATGACTGTAAGGAGAAGGTTCAACAAACAGAAACAGGAGGGCTAGAGATATGGCAAAATTGTATTTGGTTCCAACCCCTATAGGTAATTTGGAAGATATAACCTTAAGGGCTTTGAGGATTCTTAAGGAGGTGGATCTTATTTTGGCAGAGGATACAAGGACCAGTTCACATCTGTTGAAAAAGTATGAGATTTCCACACATATGGAGAGTCATCACAAGTTCAATGAACACAAGACCGCCTCAGGGGTGTGTGAGAAAATACTGTCAGGGATGAATGTGGCATTAATCAGTGATGCAGGCACTCCGGGCATTTCTGACCCGGGTTTCCTTTTGGTGAGAACTTGTGTTGAGGCCGGTGTTGAGGTTGAGACATTGCCTGGTGCAACGGCATTTGTGCCGGCACTGGTAACATCGGGGTTCCCTTGCGACAGGTTCTGTTTTGAGGGTTTTCTCCCTGTAAAGAAGGGGCGGCAGACCAAGTTCAAACAGCTGGCTCAGGAGGAGCGTACTATGATAATCTATGAGTCACCGTACCGTCTGGTAAAGACTCTTGGACAGATGGTTGAGTTCTTTGGACCTCAAAGGATGGCTGCTGTATGCAGGGAAATAAGCAAAATGCACGAAGAGTGCAGGCGCGGGACTGTAGCGGAGCTGCAGCAGTGGTATCAGCAGCACGAGCCTAAAGGCGAAATAGTAATGATTGTAAGTGGAGCAGGATATGAGGCAGGAGAGCAATCACAGGATGAGTAATCCGGAGGGAGGTAACTTGAAAATATCCAACAGCAGGGCAATGGGGGTAATTATTCTCATTGCGCTGCTGTTTGTGTTTCAGGTAGTTACATTTGTTGTGCATAAAGTGAAAATTGGCAAACAGGAAGAGGTTGCCAGGGTGGACATCCCAATTGCAGCAGGAAGCTTCAATTTTAATCCCAATACCATTGGTGCGGATAGTCTGCAGTTGCTGGGGTTTTCTCCCAAACAGGCACAAAGTATACTCAATTACAGGAACAAGGGGGGGAAGTTCCGGGTGAAAAGGGATTTTGCAAAACTGTACGTGGTTGACAGTGCAAAATATGCCGCCCTTGTCCCATACATTCTTCTTCCCGACAGTATACCGGCCGGAAATGTGCAGAAAAAGTCCAATTCCTGCACCAGATTGCCTGCGGGGAAGAGAAATGTGCAGGAAATGGGGGATTCTTGCACAAACTTGTCTGCGGAGAAGAGAAATGTGCAGGAAATGGCAAAATCTGACACAAAGTTGTCTGTCGGGAAGAGAAATGTGCAGGAAATGGGAGATTCTTGCACAAACTTGCATGTGGGGAAGGCGAATGTGTATGGCGGGAAGGTGGAGCGGAACCGGTATGTGTGTAATCTGAACAGGGCAGACAGTGCACAGCTGGTACAGTTGTATGGGATAGGAGGGTACTTTGCCAAAAAGATTCTGCAGTACAGGGAGCGGTTGGGAGGCTCATTTGCTGATAAACGCCAATTGTTGGAAATTGAGGGCTTTGGGCAAGAGAGATACGAGAAGATAGAGGGGAGCGTGGTTGTATTAAGGGAAGATATAAAGGGATTCTCTTTGTTGGATGCAGGAAAGGAGGCTCTGGAAAAGCATCCGTATATAGGTCCGTACGCAGCCAGAGGAATTCTTACGTACATAAAATTAAAGGGGAAAGAGTATTTCAAAGACAATCTGCAACTGCTGCAGGAGTTGGTAAAAGAACATATTATAACAGAAAATAATGCACTGAGGATAAGGGAATATTTGTTACATTTGTAGAGAATAAATCTTAAAACATTAGAAGATGGGAATAATCACTTGTTCTGGAATAACCAAGAGGTTCGGAAATTTTACAGCACTCAATCAGGTGAGCCTCAGTGTTCCTCAAGGGAAAATATTTGGCCTTCTGGGGCCTAATGGAGCAGGCAAGACCACTCTTATAAGAATCATAAACCAGATTACTCTTCCCGACAGCGGGGAGCTTCTTTTCAACGGACAACCCATAAAACCATCTGATGTGGAGCATATCGGATACCTTCCGGAGGAGAGGGGACTGTACAAGAAAATGAAGGTGGGTGAGCAGGCAATATATCTTGCAAGGCTGAAAGGGATGAGTACAAGCCAGGCAACCAAGGAGCTAAAGGAGTGGTTTATAAAATTCAATATACAGGGTTGGTGGGACAAGAAGGTTGAGGAGTTGTCTAAAGGTATGGCCCAGAAGATACAGTTCATTACAACTGTGATGCACAAACCCCAGTTGCTGATTCTGGATGAGCCTTTTTCTGGCTTTGATCCGGTTAATGTAAACCTTATCAGAAAAGAGATTCTTGCACTTAAGGAGGCTGGAACCACAATAATCCTTTCAACCCACAATATGGAGAGTGTTGAGGAGTTGTGTGATAATATTGCCCTTATAAACAAATCAAACCTTATTGTTACCGGTGGGGTGGATGATATCAGACGCCAGTACGGAAACAATTACGTTGAGGTAGTTTATAGGAGTACGGAAGCTATAGCATTGGCACAGGCTCCGGTGAAAGTGGTTTCAGACGAATTGTTCAAAGGGAACAGAAGGGCTGTGCTGGAAGTGGAGAAGGGGGCTTCAAGTGCAGTTATTCTGGGAGAACTCATTAAGGGTAATGATATTGTTTCATACCAGGAGCTTATGCCACGTATGAATGATATTTTCATAAAGCTGGTTACCAACAATTAAACAAGAGGACAATGGGAAAAAGTAAAATATCAATAATTATTGCAAGGGAGTTTGCAATAAGGGTAAAAAAGAAATCGTTCATTTTTACAACAATACTTACGCCGTTGCTTTTTGCGGCACTTATGGTGGTTCCAAGTCTCATTGCAATGTACTCGGGAGGTGAGCAGGGGCAGAAAGTGGCGGTTGTTGACAACAGCGGTATTGTAATGCCATATATGGAGAGTGATGAAGAGGTCATCTTTTCTGAGGTTACAGATGCCTCTGTAGAGGATTTGAAGAGGAATTTTGACAATCTGGACTATTTTGCAGTAGTGGGAATCTCCCAGTTGGATTCATCCAAGAATGTATCTGTGGTTACATATTCCAAAAAGCAGATGAGTATGGATATGCAGGGGAGAATATCCCGCAATGTGGAGGCGGCAGTGGAGGATTACAAGCTTAAAGGATATGGGATACCCCAGCTTGAACAGATTATGGCGGATGTGGAGTCTGATGTAAAGGTAAAGACCTATACACTGGATGAGAGTGGAGAGGAGAAAGCCTCAAAAGTTGAGATCTTTATGATTATAGGATATGTGGGTAGCTTTCTTATCTATATGTTCATTTTTATGTTCGGAAGTATGGTTATGAGGAGTGTGATTGAGGAGAAAACAACCAGAATTATAGAGGTTATTGTTTCATCGGTGAAACCGTTCCAGATAATGATGGGAAAGATTCTTGGAGTTGCTTCAGTAGCCCTTACCCAGTTCTTCATCTGGATTGTGATAACATTTGCCATTGTTATGGTTGCAGGTTCAGCTCTTGGGTTGGATGATGCAGCCCAGACAATGGCCGTTACTTCTTCAGAGATTCCTGTTGAACAGATAACTGCTGCTATGGAGAGCGGGGGAGACGGATTCCTTCAGGCATTGAAGGATGTCAATTATTTCCAGATTATAGGTTGTTTTGTAATCTATTTTGTATTGGGATACCTCCTTTATTCAAGTATGTTTGCTGCAGTGGGTGCGGCTGTAGATAATGAGGCGGACACACAGCAGCTGGTCCTTCCAATTACAATGCCGTTGATAATAGGATTGTTCCTTATGTTGCATACCTTCCAGTATCCCGACAGTGCTCTCTCATTCTGGGGTTCAGTGATACCTTTCACCTCCCCAATGGTGATGATGGCAAGGATTGCATATGGGGTTCCTGCGTGGGAGCTTGCCCTTTCTATTGGTATTCTTTTGGTTACATTTGTGGGGATGGCATATTTGTCGGGAAAAATATACAGGGTTGGAATCCTTATGTACGGCAAGAAACCTAGCTGGAAAGAGATATGGAAATGGCTTAAATATTAAAAACAGGGAGAATATCATATATGGAGAATTTTAAAGAGAAAGTATGCGAAGGGATTCCGGCTCAGATACCTGATGCCAAACCTTATGACCATTCAATAAACCATGCTCCGCGCAGGAAAGAGATTCTTACGCTGGAGGAGAAGAAGTTGGCATTGAAAAATGCCCTCAGGTATTTTCCGCAGGAGCAGCATAAAGTGCTGGCTCCGGAGTTTGCAAAGGAGCTGGAGGATTACGGGCGTATTTATATGTACAGGTACAGACCTGATTATAAGATTTATGCCCGCAGCATTTATGATTTTCCCTACAAGAGTGTGCAGGCTGCTGCCATTATGCTTATGATGAGCAACAATTTGGATAATGCTGTGGCGCAGCATCCTCACGAGCTTATCACTTATGGTGGAAACGGTGCAGTGTTCCAGAACTGGGCGCAGTACAGGTTGGCTATGAAGTATCTCTCAGAGATGACGGATGAGCAGACCCTGGTACTTTATTCTGGTCACCCTCTTGGTTTGTTCCCTTCACATAAGGATGCCCCAAGGGTGGTTGTTACAAACGGTATGGTAATTCCAAATTACTCAAGCAAGGATCATTGGGAGAAGTTCAATGCCCTTGGAGTTTCACAGTATGGGCAGATGACTGCCGGTTCGTTTATGTATATTGGTCCGCAAGGCATTGTACACGGAACAACCATAACTGTATTGAATGCAGCCAGAATGCACGGAAATCCTGAGCCGGCAGGCAAGGTGTTTGTAAGTTCAGGTTTGGGAGGAATGAGTGGGGCACAACCTAAAGCGGCTGTGATTGCAGGAGTTGTGGGTGTGGTTGCAGAGATAAATGAAAAGGCTATACAGACAAGATATTCACAGGGTTGGGTTGATGAGGTTTATGATGATTTGGACAAGCTGGTTGCCCGTATAGAGTCTGCGCGTGCGGCTAAAGAGGCTGTCTCGCTGGCTTATCACGGTAATGTGGTTGATTTGTGGGAGAAGCTTGCTGCTGAGAATGTGCACGTTGATTTGGGCTCGGACCAGACCTCCTTGCATAATCCTTGGGCAGGGGGATATTACCCTGTGGGGTACACATTTGAGGAGAGCAAAGAGATGATGGCCAGTGAACCGGAAAGATTCCGTGAGTGTGTGCAGGAGAGTTTGAGAAGACAGGTGGCGGCAATCAATAAATTGTCGGGAAGAGGAATGTATTTCTTTGATTATGGAAATGCATTTTTGTTGGAGGCTTCCCGTGCCGGAGCAGATATTTTCAATCCGGGTATGGATGCCTGCTCAAATGATACTGAGACAAGCCGTAAGTTCAGATACCCTTCATACGTGCAGGATATAATGGGACCTCTGTTCTTCGATTATGGTTTCGGACCATACAGATGGGTATGCACATCTTCTAAAGAGGAGGATCTTGCCTATACAGATATGCTTGCAGCACAGGTGCTTGAGGATATTATGAAAGATGCTCCCGATGAGATAAAACCGCAACTTGCCGACAATATCCATTGGATTAAGGAGGCTGGCAAGAACAAACTTGTAGTGGGCTCACAGGCCAGAATCCTGTATGCCGATTCGCAGGGCAGAATAGAGATTGCCCTTGCCATGAACAAGGCAATAAGGGAAGGTAAAGTGAGTGCTCCTATTGTTTTGGGTAGGGATCATCACGATGTTTCAGGTACAGATTCTCCATACAGGGAGACATCAAATATTTATGATGGTTCAAGCTATACTGCCGATATGGCGGTGCAGAACGTGATTGGAGATTCATTCCGCGGAGCAACCTGGGTTTCTATCCATAACGGAGGTGGAGTAGGTTGGGGGGAGGTAATGAATGGTGGCTTTGGTATGGTTATAGACGGTTCCGACGAAGCGGACCGCAGAATACGCAATATGTTGCTGTGGGATGTGAACAATGGTATTGCCAGAAGAAGCTGGGCCAGAAACAAGGGGGCAATCTTTGCAATTGAGAGGGAGATGCAGCGCACGGCGGGCCTTAAGGTTACAATACCGGTAATTGCGGCTGATGAGGTTGTAGAAGAGGTATTCAAATAATTGGTTTTAAATTATTTTATTTGTAAGTTTGTACGATTTTTAGAAAAATCATTTATCCATTCATATATAAAAATAAAAATATGGCAGAAAAATTATTTGCTGAGTTTCCACCTGTTTCCACTGAGCAATGGGAAGAGGTGATAATCAAAGATTTGAAAGGTGCGGATTACGAGAAAAAACTCGTATGGAAAACCGAGGAAGGTTTTTCAGTTCGCCCTTACTACCGTGCCGAGAACCTGGAGGGTGTTAAACACCTTGGTGGTGAGGCAGGTGCTTTCCCTTTTGTAAGAGGTACAAAAGACAACGACAACTGGTTGGTACGTCAGGATTACTGTGCTTGTGAGTGCGGTTATGAGGCTGCTAATGCGCAGGCTGTAGACGGCCTTAAAAAAGGTGTTGAGTCTGTAGGTTTCTGCATTGATGGCAAAAAAGCTATCAGCGAGGCTGAGATGAATACCCTTTTGAAAGGAATTGATCTTGCTAAGGTTGAGGTTAACTTTACAGGCTGCTGCTGTGCATCTGTAGAGATTATCAACTCATTCTTGGCTGTAGCAAAAGCTCAGGGCGTAGCTGCTGAGGATCTTAAAGCATCTTTTGATTTTGATCCGCTAAGAGGTCTTAACCAGACAGGTGCTTTCTGCTCAGACAAATCAATGGATACCCTTAAAGATGTAATTGAGGCTGTTAAGGATTATCCAAGAGTAAGAGTTATTGGTGTTGAGGCTTACGCTTTCAATGATGCAGGTTCAAACATCTCTCAGGAGCTTGGTTTCGGTCTTGCTATGGGTAGCGAGTACATCAACAAACTTGTAGAGATGGGTCTAAGCGCTGATGACGCTGCAAGACGCATCAAATTTACTTTTGCTGTAGGTTCAACCTACTTTATGGAGATTGCAAAATTCCGTGCAGCAAGAATGTTGTGGGCTAACATCGTTAAAGCTTACGGTTCAGAGAAAGAGTGCTGCCAGAAGATGAAAGTTCACGCTGTTACAAGCGAGTGGAATATGACTGTTTACGATCCATACGTAAATATGCTAAGAGGTACAACTGAGGCAATGAGTGCTGCAATTGCAGGTGTTGACTCTCTAGAGGTACTTCCATTTGACTATCCGTTCCGTGCTCCAGGTGAGTTCAGCAACCGTATTGCAAGAAACACTCAGTCTATCCTTAAAGAGGAGGCTTCTTTTGATAAAGTTGTTGACCCTGCTGCAGGTTCATATTTCATTGAGAACCTTACTCAGTCAATTTCTGAGACTGCTTGGAAATTGTTCACAGAGGTTGAGAATATGGGTGGTTATGTTGAGGCATTCAAAGCTGGTTTCATTCAGAATACCATTAAAGCTACTGCTGATGCAAGAGACAAGAAAATTGAGACTCGCAGAGAGATCATCCTTGGTTCTAACCAGTATCCTAACTTTACTGAGAAAGCTGACAAAGATGTTACTTTGGAGGTTGTTACCAGAAAAGCTGCACCTGCTGCTTGCGGTACAGTTCTAGGTCAGCCACTTGTTAAATACAGAGGTGCACAGCCATTTGAGGCATTGCGTTTTGCTACAGAGCAGAGCGGTAAGGAGCCAGTTGCATTTATGGTAACTTACGGTAACCTTGCAATGTGTAGAGCAAGAGCTCAGTTTGCTTGCAACTTCTTTGCTGTTGCAGGTTTCAAAGTTGTAGACAACAACAGATTCTCTTCTCCTGAGGAGGGTGTTAAAGCTGCATTGGAGGCTAAAGCTGATATTATTGTTGCTTGCTCATCTGATGACGAGTATGCAGAGGCAGTTCCACAGATTGCTTCACTTGTTGGTGACAAAGCTATCGTGGTTGTTGCTGGCGAGCCAGCTTGCAAAGATGAGTTGGTAGCTAAAGGCATTGAGAACTTTATTAGCGTTAAGAGCAACGTTCTTGAGACTCTTAAAGGTTATCAGGCTAAATTGGGTATTTAATAAGCAATAATAAAATTAAAAGACATATAAGATTATGCGTCCGAATTTTTCAGAACTAAAATATAACGGTGGCGCCGCTTGCTCACAGCAGAACAACAGCGAGTGGATGACACCAGAGAGGATTGCTGTTAAAACAAACTACAGTGCCTCTGATCTAGAGGGAATGGAGCACTTGAACTATGCTGCAGGTGTGGCTCCTTTCCTACGTGGCCCATACAGCACCATGTATGTACAGAAACCTTGGACTGTAAGACAGTATGCAGGTTTCTCTACAGCTGAGGAGTCAAATGCTTTCTACAGAAGAAACCTTGCTGCAGGTCAGAAAGGTCTTTCAGTTGCTTTTGACTTGGCTACACACCGCGGATACGATGCTGACCACCCACGTGTAGTTGGTGATGTTGGTAAAGCAGGTGTATCTATCTGTTCAGTTGAGGATATGAAAATCCTTTTCGATCAGATTCCTCTAAACAAAATGTCAGTTTCAATGACTATGAACGGTGCCGTTCTTCCAGTTATGGCTTTCTACATTGTAGCAGGTTTGGAGCAGGGTGCAAAACTTGAGGAGATGGCTGGTACTATCCAGAACGATATCCTTAAAGAGTTCATGGTACGTAACACTTACATTTACCCACCAGAGTTCTCAATGAGAATTATTGGCGATATCTTCGCTTATACTTCTAAATATATGCCTAAGTTCAACTCAATTTCAATCTCTGGTTACCATATGCAGGAGGCTGGTGCAACCAATGATATTGAGATGGCTTATACTTTGGCTGACGGTCTTGAGTACCTAAGAACAGGTATCAAAGCTGGTATTTCAGTTGATGCATTTGCACCACGTTTGTCATTCTTCTGGGCAATTGGTATGAACCACTTCATGGAGATTGCAAAAATGCGTGCTGCACGTATGATTTGGGCTAAATTGGTTAACCAGTTCAACCCTCAGAACCCTAAATCATTGTCATTGAGAACCCACTGTCAGACTTCAGGTTGGTCACTAACTGAGCAGGATCCATTCAATAACGTAGCAAGAACTTGTATTGAGGCTATGGGTGCAGCTCTAGGTCACACCCAGTCATTGCATACCAATGCATTGGATGAGGCTATTGCACTTCCTACAGATTTCTCTGCACGTATTGCACGTAACACTCAGATCTACATTCAGGAGGAGACCAGCGTATGTAAATCAATTGACCCTTGGGCAGGTTCATACTACATTGAGAGCCTGACTAAAGAGTTGGCTGACAAAGCTTGGGCACACATCCAGGAGGTTGAGGAGCTTGGCGGTATGGCAAAAGCTATTGAGACAGGTATTCCTAAACTAAGAATTGAGGAGGCAGCTGCACGTAAACAGGCTAGAATTGACTCAGGTATTGACACTATCGTTGGTATCAACAAATATCGTCTTGAGAAAGAGGATCCAATTGAGATTCTTGACGTAGATAACGCTAAAGTTCGTGAGCAGCAGATTGCAAGACTTAAAGAGCTTAGAGCTAACCGCGACAACGCTAAAGTACAGCAGTGTCTTGACGCTATTACTGAGGCAGTTGCTAACAAGAGCGGTAACCTTCTTGAGTTGGCAGTTGAGGCTGCTAAAGCTCGTGCTTCATTGGGAGAGATCTCTGATGCTTGCGAGAAAGTTGTAGGACGTTATAAAGCAGTTATCCGTATGAATACAGGTGTTTACTCTTCAGAGGTTAAAAACGATTCAGACTTTGAGAAAGCAAAAGAGCTTGTTGCTGAGTTTGCTAAGAAAGAGGGTCGCCAGCCAAGAATTATGATTGCAAAACTTGGTCAGGACGGTCACGACCGTGGTGCTAAAGTAGTTGCAACAGGTTATGCAGACTGTGGCTTTGACGTTGATATGGGTCCTTTGTTCCAGACTCCAGAGGAGGCTGCAAAACAGGCTGTAGAGAACGACGTTCACGTAGTTGGTGTTTCTTCACTTGCTGCAGGTCACAAAACTCTTGTTCCTCAGATTGTAGACGAGCTTAAGAAACTTGGTAGAGAGGATATCATCGTTGTTGCTGGTGGTGTTATCCCTGCTCAGGATTACGATGCTCTTTACAAAGCAGGTGCTGCTGCAATCTTCGGTCCTGGTACTCCAGTTGCTTACGCAGCTATCAAGATCGTTGAGATGCTTATGCAGAAATTCTAATCTGAACCTCAGATTTGATATACAAAAAGGGGATCCATACGGGTCCTCTTTTTTATTTTATTTCTTCCCGACAGATTATACCAACACATAATATGCATAATTTCCTGCGGGTAAATCAATGACCTTCGCTCAGTCTCGGATGAGGCTGCTCAGGAACAAATTCATCTTGACGGCGAACTCCTCCTTTTAGTCCTCTTTCAGAGGCCTAACGTCGTCACACAAGCGCCGTCACTAGACGCTGAATTTTCTCCCTTCGCTCACCGCCTCATCCTCCAATTCGCTCAGGCCAATGTTTACCCTCCGGCATTATGCAGATTCAGTATATGACACAGCAGGAAAAGAGTGATATGCGAATCCGTGAACGGCGTAGGCAATCATTGTAGATGAGCCTGAAGCTGAGGCC
>JAZSEZ010000055.1:0-12719 GCA_045531975.1 Candidatus Egerieisoma sp.
ATAAAGTTCTGGATACTGCAGAAGTTGCTTCCTTGTCTGAACAGGACAGAATCCGCTATGAATCTGACTGGAAAAACTACCTGGATACTATGAGCTGTATTGAACGGGCAGAAGAAAAAGGTATGGAAAAGGGGATGGAAATAGGAATGGAAAAGGGAATTGAAAAGGGAATTGAAAAGGGAATTGAAATAGGTGAAGAGAAAGGAATTCTCAAGGTTGCCAAATCTATGAAAGCAAAAGGACTGGATAATGAAACCATTGCCCAATATACAAATATTCCTATTAAAGAAATTGAGAAACTATAGAACAATACAGGCGGTCATTTTTGACCGCCTATATTATATCCCCCATACCACAACAACAGGGTTGCTCTCCTGGGTAAATTTACCATCAGTCAGATACTCCCTAAGTTTTTGTGGAATACACAAAGTTTTGTTAGGAGGAAGATTCAAAATTTCTGCGGGGTTCTCTATTATTGATATGAAGTGATCTCCAGCAGCACACTTTATAGGGAAGAGGAT
The DNA here is from genome assembly GCA_045531975.1 of Candidatus Egerieisoma sp. GTDB lineage: Bacteria > Bacteroidota > Bacteroidia > Bacteroidales > UBA932 > Egerieousia. The sequence goes on from JAZSEZ010000055.1 coordinate 522, forward strand.
GTTCTCTTTTATACCCAGTACCTCTCCATTCTTTTTGTTGTAGAGGGCATATTGGGTTTGCTGCTCCTTGTTTGGGTACATTTTCCAATACGAAAATGCCAGACAATATGGAGTACTTACCAGGTTGTCAACCCTTGTGGCAACCTCTCTGGCCGAATAAATCTCCTGAATCTTTTGAGGGGTAAGGGTCTCATAATCTGTATTGGAAATTTCAAGACCTCCAAAATCTACAATATATTTCACAACAACAGAATCCGCCCCCACCGCGTAAATATTATTGTCCATTCCGTGGACAAAAAGGAGCTGCTCCCCATCATTGGCAAAAGCCTTTTCCATAAAACAGAAATCCCTTGCCATATTGAACGGTATATGGTATGTTATGGAATCTGTACCGCAAAGGGCAAGATTATGCTTTGGCCCCACAATTCCAAGAACATTGCTGCCAAGAGGGTGTTCTGCCCCATCCGTAAACATTATGGTCTGTGCCCCAATTTGGGAAACTGAGAGCAATTCACCAGATTTTGCACAATATTCCAGCAATTTCTTTTCAGGGGCAATAATATTTACACTGTTTTTTCTTCCCGACAAATAAAAGTTTGAAATGCCGGAGTATTCTTCAGGCCCACGCCCCACAGAGTTTATATTGAAAAGCAAGTTACCCTCCAAATCATAACAGAGAATCCCCTTGGAAGATTTATCCCATACACACAATTTCCCATTATGGTGCTGAGCCTTGGAGACCTCACCAACAAGAAGAGAATCTGAAAGGGAAAAAATATTGTAAATCTTTGCGCCCTTGCAAATTTCCAACGATGCATCTGCTTGGGTATCTACAGAAATATTTACCGGAGCACCTAAATCTGCTTTACACCCTGCAACAACAATTGCTGTTGCAGCCAATACTATTAAAAAATTTCTCATATTCTGGGTTTTGATGCAATTGAAAAGATTTGGGAAAGGATATAGATTGCTATACCATATATTACAGGTATAATGGCAACCTTAAGGCCGGAGCAAAGCAACCAGAATGGAACACCTTTGGCTGCAACTACTCCATCAAAAACTCCAAGTACTCCAACCAAAGCATACAACACTCCAAAAGCACACGCAATTCTACCAATATTGGTAACCCAAGCCGGTGCCTTCCAGGCAGCCAGACATAACCCAATAAGCAATAAAGTAAGGACACCCATTCCAAATGCGCCCCCTTGCAAAAAATTTGAAAACGCTATCATAATTATTTTGAATTAACTGATACAAAGATACTTCTAATCTCACAGAACTCCTTGGTAGAAACCCCTTGTTGGGGTGTTAAAACCCTCTGTATGGTTTTAACATAGGGAATAATCTCTATCTTTGGGGTACTTTTTAAAAGAATTATGAAAAAGCAAATAGTTTTTGAAATCATCTTTTGGTTCACCTGTGTGGTGCTGTTATCCCTTATTTTCAAAAGCGGATGCAAATCCTACGCTATTGCTTTTCTATATGGTTCAATGATGTTGCCTGCATTATTGATGGCAAATTTCCTGTACAGGAAAATCTCTTTTTGTCAAAAAATGCAAGGGATAAAACATACAATTTATCTCACCCTTGCAGTTCTGGCAACAGCATATTTCGGATTCAGCATCTGCAGCTGGTATCTTAACAAGTTTACCGTAGGGGGAACATTTATGCTCAACCCCATATTGCTGCTGTTCATTATTGCATCATTCTGCGCCATAAACCACTTGCTCAAAAGCCGCCTGTTCCAAGAATGTGCAGAAGAAGAGATTCCAGAAATTATAGAATTCATCTCCGACAGAAAAAAGATCACCCTGGAGATACAAGGAATCAAATATATTGAATCCTGCGACAGCGAAGTATGGGTAAGGTGCCTTAACGGGGAATCATACCGCACCAAAATGAACATCTCCAAATGGGAAGAATTCCTCTCTAGCGGATTCATTAGGGTACACCGCTCATTCCTTGTAAACAAATCTGTAATCACTCACCACGAAACCACCCAAATCTTCATTGGTGAGGAAACAATCCCAATTTCCAGAAAATACAGAAAATAAATTATCTTACATCCGCAATTAGGAAACTTTATACAACCCCATTTTTAAAGTGGTCGAATTTTACCACTTTAACGCCGGCATAACAAACACCAGAGCCAGCAGGGAGAAGAGCAACCCGCTCATTGTGCCAACTGCAAAGGCAAACCAAAAGACCTCCTTTGGACCGTCCATAAGGAATGGGATGAGCCCCAGCACAGTGGAGACAACAGTTAGGGTGATAGGAACAATTTTATGGTTGAAGGCACGGATGTAAAGCTGCAATGCTGTTTTCTTCCCGACAGTTTTCCCTGCAGCACCCACATCAGCCCCCGCAGTTCCCTGCATCCCCCTGTACTGATGCAGAATGTAAACCCCAGCATTTACTACAAGTCCGCTGAGCATAATGAGGGAGGCATAACCGCCCTGGTCAAAGCTCCAGCCGCTGAGACCGAATACGAGAAATACCCCAATAAAAGAGAGAGGGATAAGAAAGATAATAACCAGCGGCAGCAGCAGTGATTCAAACAGCACCGCACACATAAAGTAAATGATGGCAATTACCAGCAGCAGTATGAAAATATTGTTAGGATCATCCAATGCTCTTCCGTAGCTCCAGGAATCCCGCTCCGCTTTAAAACCAACCGGCAAAACGGAACTGTTCATCCGCTCAATCTCTCTATCTATAAGTTTGTCGGCCTGAGTCATCTGCCCCAAATAACCGAACTGCACCACCATCCTGTACTCCTGATTAACCTTGTAGATATCCATCCCCGAATCCCTCTTGCTCACAGAACCCAACTGGGAGAACCGCACATTCTGCTCCCCCACCCTCACATACTCATTCTGCAAGTTCCACACATCAAAACTCTCCTTATTCTCACTGGCTATTATAATGTCTGTCCTAACCCCGTTGCGCCAATAGCTTCCCGCCTGCAAACCGTACAGCTGCTCCTGCAGCGCCAGATAAGCATCAGCGGCAGTAAGGCCATAAGAGGCCAATGCGTGATTGTTGTAATCTATAAAATACTCGCTCTGCTTGCGCGCTCCCCAACTGGCACTGGTAAGTATCTGACAATCCTTAACCCTGCGGTTCTGCTCCAGCGATGCAACCAGATTCTCACAATATCCGTAAACCTTATCAAAATTATACCCGCTTACAATAATTCTGTTGCCTATAGATGAAGCATTTACATTATTGCTGAATCCGTTCTCATCCACTCCATACACACTCCAGTTGGCCCCGCCATAATCTACCGCCTTTGAGATAACCTCCTCCTTCAACATCAACGGAAACGCACCATCCTCAACATCCTTTCTGAAAGTAACCACAATAGTGGCATTGCTGGAACTTGTAACAGAGGTACGGAACATCTCTATCTCATCAAACTGGGAAAGGTAATTCTCCATATACAGCACTATCTCATTCAACTGGTGGATTGTACATCCCTGTGGTAATGATGCCCTTATATAAAGATTCGGACGGTTCAACGACCTGTAGAAATTCCCCTTGGAATTATCCTGAAAGAATTTGAAAGAGAAGCCGAATCCGGCCATCAGCAACACCAACAGTACCCATCTCCACCTGCGGACAAAGGAGATGTATCGCCCATACAAACAATTGAACCTCACAATCCTGCGCATCCCTCTGAAAGAGTTCCTCACCTGCCTCTCCATTACCCCAAACTTATCCACCAATGCAGGGATAAGAAGCAAAGCAATAAGCAATGAAACTGAAAGGTTTACCATTATCACTGCCGCAAAATCTCTCAGTACCAGCTGCTGCTCCTGGGGTAAAAGGAATATTACAGCCAGAGAGCCTATACTGGTAAGCAATGCCGCCAAGATAGCCAGGAACACCTTCCGGTTGCGCCAATAGCTGTAATGGGCAAGCATTATAATTGAGGTATCTATAACTATTCCAAACGAGGTGGTTATTCCCGCCATAGTATAAATATGCACCTCTATTCCAAACAGCACATAAAAGATGAACGAGATAAGGATATTGGCCAGCAAAGAACCTGCAATTACAAGCAGATACTTCAAACTCCGGCTCACCACATACACAAACAGCAGCAGAATGGCCAACGACAAAACAGTTCTGCGGATAATCTTGTTTATCTCATTCTGTATATCAATGGAGATGTCACTCACCGCAAGGGCCGAGAAATTGTCGGGAAAAGACTCCTCCAATTGCCCCATCCTCTCCTTTACTGCAGTGCAGGCAGCTACGGTATTGGCCCCTTTCTGCGGATAAACTGTAATGTTTATGGTATTGAGGCCGTTGAGCCTGTAGTATCGGGTTGGAAGGCTCTCCTTATACTCTATGCTGCACACATCCCCCACCCTTATAATCTTGCTGTTGCTGCTTTTCAGCGGAATGGATGCAAGCTCATCTGTAGAGAAATTATTGGTAAGAAGAATTCCCGTTCCATCCACACTCCCCACCAGATTGTAATCAGAAACAAAGGCCCTCACTGCAGTTACAAGCTCTGAAATGGAGATTCCAAGAGAGTGCATCTGAGAAGGATTGAACTTCAATTCCTGATAAAACGGAGTTGCACCGGTAAGCTCCACAGAACTCACCCCTTCCACCAAAGAAAGCTCTTTAACAATAAACTCCTGGGCATACTGCTCAATCTGTTGGGTAGGAAGCTCGGAATTTATGGTATAGGTTAGAATTGGCTCCACATTGCTGCCCCCGGTGGCCACAGAAATATTAGGATATGATACCCCGTCGGGAAGCTTGTTGTAAGTCTGCCGCAGCAGGGTGGCAATCTCAAACCTTATCCGCTCTATCTGGTTCTTGTCCTTAAGGACCACATTTATCACTCCGCCCCCTTTACGGGAAGTGGATGTAATCTCCTTAACTCCACTTACAGATACAATCAGCCCCTCCAGGCGGGAGGTAACCTCACTCTCCACCAGTTTGGAAGGGGCCCCGTTCCAACTGTAGCTCACACTCAGCTCCCCCTCTTTCTGAGTAGGAGAATACTGCAAATTAAGCAAAGGAATCATCCCTGCACCCACAATTGTAAGCACAGCAAAAACCAGAATAACTGAGAATGCAGAGAGACGGTTCATAATCTTTTAATTTTTCTTCCCTATAGTTTTACCACTGCAGCCACTGTAAATATTATAATAAAGCACCGGAATAAAGAAGATACTTACAATAGTACCCAGCACCATACCCCCAATCAGTGCCACAGAGAGCGGGAACTGCAAATCGGCACCCATATTCCCCCTCACCAGGAACGGCGCAATGGCCAAAATGGTGGTAAGAGAGGTCATAATAATTGGGGTAAGCCTCCTGTTGCCACCCACAATGATTGCCCTCACCAGAGAATACTCCTTCCTCAGACGGTTAATTGTATCTACTTTAAGAATAGAGTCATTAATGATGATACCGCACATTACCACAATACCAATCAGAGACATAATATTTATCCCCGCACCGCAAATCCACAATGCCACCAATGCTCCCGACAAATCCGCCACAATCTCTGAAAGAATAATCAGCGGTTGTACCAATGATTCAAACTGGGCTGCCAGAATGAAATAGAGCAGTAAGAGGGATATCACCAGTACAATTGCCAGCTCCCCAATCAATCCCCTGCTGGTATAATATGCTCCGGCAAACTCCACCGCAAACTCATCCTGGGCAAGGATTGTCTCCTTTATGGCTTGTTCTACTGAAGGGATATCATCATCGGGAAGATAAATGTTCAACGGATAATAATCCCCGTCCCTTCCCTGTACAATGTTCTTGAGGTCCCTCACCCGCCTCTCCTTCAATACGTAGGTAAGGGGTATCTCCGTACCCTGGGTATTCTTTACCGTAACGGCCAAAAGGTCTTTCCCCGCACTGCCGTCCCCTATTGTTACCGGTATTGAGAAGGTGCCCGATTTTATGGAGAAAAGGGTATTTTCCTTAGTGGCTGTACTCAATGCCTGGTAAATTGCTCCGTACCCCACATTGTAAAGGGCCATCTTCTCCGGCTCGGTAATGAGCATAATCTGCTCCTGCCACAAAACCGGCTCTATGTAAACCTGAGGCAAACGCCCCTTAATCTGCTGAAGCAGGTGGTTCAGTTGGTCCGGCTCCAACGATTTGGAATCCTTGCGGCTGATCATTGCCACAAGAGGGGCCTCATTCTCTGCAAAAATGGTATTGAAAATATTTGAAGACTCCTCAAAACCCGATGTTGCAGAGGGGTAATTGCGCTGAATCCTCTCCTGTAAAGTCTTCTCCACATCTTCAAGTGCCTGAGGAGAAACGGCATCTATATAACATTTTACCTGTGAAGGGGTAATATCCCCAGAGTGGGAGAGCAGGAAATCCTGTTTGCCAATAAGAAGATCATATTGTTCCACCTTGCCATCCAGCCCCTCCATAAGGGTTGCACAACGCTGGCGGCTCTCCTCAATGGTAAGGGGAGCGTTCCAGTCTATGTTTAGGATAATATCTTTATGGGTAATTGGGGGCAATTTGCTCTTCTCCAGCAAGCCATAGAAAATAAATGAACAGGCAAACAGGGAAATGAACACCACCCAAGCTGTTCTCTGATGCCTCAGCACCCATTTGAGCCCCTTCTCATATAAATCATCAATCCTATCCAGCGAGAATTTCCGTTTCTCCCCCACCCTGTCTCTGAGCAGCCCCATTGAGACAAATCGTTCCTGCTTGCGGTACAGCAGGTAATAATACACCGGAATAACCAGCACCGCCACAACAAGAGAGGTGAACAGAGCCATTGTAACCGCCATAGCCTGATCATAGAAAAGGGCACCCGAGATGCCGCTGAGGAAAATCAGCGGTACAAACACTGAGCAGGTGGTAAGGACAGAACTGAGCATTGGCCCCACAACCTCCTTGGTAGCCTCCACAACCGCCTCCTTCAGCGCCGCACCCCTCTGCCAGTACTGGGTAATATTGTCTATCACAATAATGGAGTTGTCTACCATCATTCCCAATCCCAATATTAATCCCGACAGTGATATGATGTTTATACTTATACCCAACATATACAGCAGCAACAGAGAGGCCACCAACGAAAGGGGAATTGTAATCATAACCAACAACGGAGAGCGCAAATCACTCATAAAAAGGAAGATTACCAGCACCGCCAGAATTGCTCCAACAAGGATGTTGGATTTGAGGTTGTCTATAGAGTAGTCCAGCAACTCTGTCTGGTTGCGGGTAACGGCAAACTCTATCCCCGGATACTCATCCTTAAAGTTTTTGGTAAGTTTCTCCAATGAGCCTTTCAGCGCTGCCATCTGGGCATCCGACTGCTTTATTACCGCCATTGTAATTGCCCTCTCCTCCCCCTGCTGCACTATGCCGTTAGGGGTTTGGGGAAGCACCTGTACATTGGCCAACTCTGCAAACGAGTAGATTCTGCCGTTGATGTTAAGGTTGATTCGCTCTATATCCTCCTTAGACTTTATCTGGGAATCAAAGCTTATGTTCCACTGGTAATAACCGTCCCTTATGGAGAGGTTGCCAAGGGTAATGTTGTTGTTGGCAATGGCCTTCTCCAAATCCTGTACGGTAACTCCAAGGGCTTTGAGTTTGTGTGTATGGGGCTCTATAAGAATCTGAGTCCCCAGCACTCCGCTTATATCCACTAGTGCCACCTCGGCCACCTGCTCAACCCTCCTGGCAATTATCTCTTTGGCAAAAGTGCTCAACTCCAGGAATTTCTCTACTGAGCTATCGGGAATAGAAACATTTATAAAGAATGCCGGGATATCTGTAGCACTTGCCTTTATGACCTTAGGGCGCTCCACCTCTTTGGGCAATGAGGAAAGGACTTTGTCTATCTTCTCGTTTACTTCAATAAAGTTAAGGTCAATATCTGATTTATGGTTAAACTCCATAAAGATGCTGCCGCTGCCGTTTACCGCCTCGCAACGGATATCCTGCAATGCAGGAATCTGTATAAGCTGCATCCTGAGCGGTTTTATAACCTGCTCATTTATCTCCCTGGCCGATGAACCGTTTACCGCCACCTGCACGGTTATCTGCGGAATATCCACATTGGGCATAAGGGATATGGGCAACTTGCCAATGGCCACAATACCCACAATGAGTATTGCAACTATTGTCATTGTTACAGCTATTGGTCTTTCTACAAGTTTCTTAAGCATAAGTCTGGCGGGTTATTTTTTCCGTATCTCCACATCTGAGCCGTCTGCAAGGTTCAGGTTGCCGCTAATGATTATAGCCTCTCCCTCATTCAGCAGCACATCCTTCTCTTTATGACCTCTTACCACGTGATGGGTACTGTTGGATTGCAGGATATCCACATATCTCCATTCGGCCTTGCCGTTCTTTGGATTGTACACAAACAGCACATCATAGCCGTCTCTCATTACAACTGCACTCTTAGGAACTGTTGGAAGGTTCTCCTTTGTACTCTTTATAAATACCTTCACATTCATCCCCTCAATGAGTTTTCCACCCTTGTTTGCAATTGAAGCGGATACCCCTATCTGCCCTTTCTCATCTACAAACGGGTTTATCTCCTTAATTGTACCGCTGTAGTTTTGGGTTATGTCTATGAATGGTTGCACCACTATTTCCCTACCGGTAGCTATATAAGGGAGCTCCCCCTCCAGCACTTTGAATTCCACATTGAATGCAGAATCATCAATTACAGTACAAACCACATCGGACGAATACTCGTGGGGTTTTACCGTTAAGTTGGCCACCACTCCGCTATGTGGGGCGGTAAGAGTTGCATTCTGCAGGGCTATCTGCGCTATCTTGTATGAATTTAGTGCACTTGCATAACCGGAACGGATTTTTGCCACATTAAGGATATCTGCCGGAACATTTGATGTATCCCTCCCATAACCGAATCCTATCAGTGCATCATACAAATCCAGCTGCGCCTTATCCAAGCTCTGTTGTGCCCGCTCATAATCCAGCTGCAAGGTTTGGGTATCCAGTTTTGCAATCACATCCCCTTTCTTTACCCTGCTGCCATTATGCACCGGAACAGACTCCACCACTCCCGGAGTTTTAAAGCGCAATTCTGCCCTTGCCGCCCCCTTAAGGATTCCATTGCTTATGGTCTCCCTGTTGAACGGCTGCTTCCTAAGATGCATTGTATCTACGGTGTTCTTCTCTATTTTGTAATTCTCTTTGGCAAGTTCGTTTTCCACCTTTCCCCCCTTGCTGCCACAGCCAACCAAAACCGCAGCAAATACAATTAAAATACCCGCACGTAAATTCATATCTGTTAATCTAATTTCTTACTGATTTCCCTAAATTTTATAATGGCCAATACCGGATTATCATTTTCACCAATTGAAAATACTTCCTGCAATTCCTCTGGAATTTCATCCTTTAATTCCTGAATTAATTCATAACTAAAATAAACACTGAACAAGTTGTGATTCAAAGACAAAAAGGATTCTTCAAGCAGTATCCTATCATTTAACCAATGTGTCCTGGTACGATTGTCCAAAGCATAGTCATTCCGTATCTGGTATATCCTGTCATTACTTTTCAGGAATATGTAATAATTGCTGTGATACTTTCCACAGTCAGGCCCACCCAATACATCTTTAAGCAAAATGTAATCATCTGTCTCCAGAAGCGGAACTACTGTATAGCACTCACTTTCAGGATTCAATTTGTTTACAGCCATTTTGGGTATTACCTCCAGATCCCTGTTAATGAAATACACTGTATCAAATCTCATACTTGAAAAATAAACACCATCTTTTGTCTTTATCAAATTCCTATGATGAGAAAAAATCTTTGATTGGGTGGCAGAACCTTCCCTATTATCTTGCACAACTCCATTTGTATATTCATCTGTAAGCAAATCTGTCACCTCTGTAGTTGACAAATCAAAAGCCTTCAATGGGGCACCTCTTTCAACAATTTGCCCTTTATTATTGATATATTTGGATATTCTGTCATATATTACCACAGAATTACCCAATAACTGGGCCTCAGAATGCCCACGAGGCAAAATCCATTGCCCCAAATATTCTCCCGATGAATTTACTTTAACTATTCTATGTTCTGGCATACTGAACAACAAGATGGAAGAATCTGCTTCCACCGACATTTTTGCAAGAGATGCAAATTCGCCGGGCCCCCTTCCGAATCCTGTAATTCTACCAATATAATTACCCTGTCTGTTAAATTTGTAAACTCCAAAACCGGAAAAATCACGTGCAGTGTAGTTTCCAACAATAATATAATCATCACCAAAGTAAGTATTTCTAGGGAAATATGGTTGGTATATAAATGCCGAATCACTGTCTTTCAGTTTAATGAATTCAACATCCGCAATATCAGACAAATTCAAATCAATTGAAGGATATTGGCCTTGTTGGTTGAACCGGATTATTCCATCCACAACATCGCTTGTCTGATTGCCCGCACAACCTATAATAAGGAGGGCAATTGCAACTAAAATTCCGTAACGTATACTCATACTACTCATTTGTAAGTTCATCAAAGTTTGCATCTACCTTTTCGTTTGTAATGAAGTTGAAAAGGGTAGCTTTCTGTATGTTGTAATAATAAATCCAATAATTGCTCAAATCCTGCAGATAGCGCAGCTGGGCCGAATCCATTTCTGCCTGTGCATTGTTCAACTCGGTTACACTTATGGTACCGTTCAGGAATCTCTCTTTTGTGGTGGCGTATCTGCTCTGGCCCACCTCATCTGCCCTTTGGGATACATTGCACTGCCCACCTTGCAGGTTGAATCTCATTACCTGCAGGGTAATATCCTCCCTCAGTTTGTTTTCTGCCTGTTCTATCTGGGATTCTATCACTTTAGCCTGGGATTTTGCAACCTTTACTTTTCCTTTCCCAAGTCCCCAATCCATTATTGGAAGGGAAAGGGTTAGGCCAAGTATTTCCTGGTCTAATGGGGATTTGTAGGCAACTCCCAAATCATTTCCCACCTGGTTGAGTCCAAACTGGGCATACAATGATGCCTTTAGCCCCGCATTTGCCTTTGCTTTGGCTATTGCCTCCTGAGCTGAGAGGGAATTGATTTCATTCTCCAGGTTATCGGGAGAATTAAGGGTTACCATATTCATTACCTCTGCAAAATCAAGGATGATATTGGGGTTCTGCGGGGGCTGCTGCAGGTTGATATCCACACTCTCATTGTAGCCCAAGAAGTTGCGCAAGCGTTGCATTGCAGTTTTCTCTGCCAGCTGGTTGTCTCCTATGGCAAGATTGTCATTGAGGAGTTTAAGCTCCATCTGCAAAAGTTCATCCTTGGTTACAGAGCCTATTGCAAATCTCTCCTTGGCTATTTTGTAAAGCTGCTCAGTGTTGCTGTGGCTCTCTTTGGCTATCTCCACTTTCCGCTGGGCCAAAAGCAAATCAAAGAAATAGGTAACAGCCGTTACAGTAATGTTCTCCATTGTATTGAGGTATTCCCTTTTTGCCAGTTCAAACCTTTTGGGTTCTATCTTCTTTTCCCATTTGAGGGAATTGTATGCATTTATGGGTTGGCTGAGGGTTACCTTTACCGGTTGGGAGTTGTAGGTAATTTTGTCTGTTGGGGAGAACTGGTCCAGGCGGTTGAGCGATGTTACAACAGAGACTGAACCTCCGGTAAACGGAATGTTCTGGTCTATGGAAAGCCCCAATGAATTGGTAAGGTTGTTGTTCTCCAAGTAACCTATCTCACCGGTTTGGGCATCCTGCAATGAAACCAGCGAACGGTTATAGTTGCCCAGACTCCCCTGCAGATTGAGTGCAGGAAGGAACTGCGCCTTATAGGTACGGAACTGCCAGTAACTCACTATGAAATTATGCTTGGCCAATACCGCAGAAGGAGACTGGCTGTGCGCCGTCTCTATAACCTCCTGAAGGGTCATGGTATAACTATATTCTATCGGCTGCTCATGCTGCAATGATTGTTGCACCTGCAACACCACCTGAGCTCTGGCGTGAACAGACATGCCAGACACCAGAACTGCCAAAAGCGTAAGCCTTGCAAAATAGACTAATCCTTTTCCTTTCATAAAATCAAAATCCCAGTTTATCCAAAATTAGCAATTATAACCGCAAAATGCGCAACCTTAAATCCTGTTGCGCACCTTACACACCTATTCTTCTGGTTTATAGGGGGTTTCTACAAATAAAATTGCATGTCATATTCTTTATCTATAC
>JAZSEZ010000014.1:0-7862 GCA_045531975.1 Candidatus Egerieisoma sp.
CATTTCTTCCCTGCTCATTGATTTTGTCCGGGAATAGTGGCGTGTCACGGACATTTCTTCTCTGCTCATTGGTTTTGTCCGGGATTTGTGGCATTTCACGGACATTTCTTCCCTGCTCGCTGATTTTATCCGGGAATAGTGGCGTTTCACGGACATTTCTTCCCTGCTCATTGGTTTTGTCCGGGATTTGTGGCGTTTTACGGACATTTCTTCCCTGCTCATTGGTTTTGTCCGGGATTTGTGGCGTTTTATGGACATTTCTTCTCTGCTCATTGGTTTTGTCCGGAATTTGTGGCGTTATACGAAAAAAGACGTCCCCTGCACTACTATGCAGAGGACGTTAGATTTGGGCGGGCTTATAAGCCGGGTCCTGTACCTCAGACTGGCATTCTGTAAGAATACCCTAAGAAGCTCCTATCATTTATCTGTCGCAGCCTACCCCCCGGCAACGGACGAGCAACCCTTAATTGCCGGTATACATGGCCTTGCAGGATGCAGTAGGATACCACTATAATGTCGCCATCATAATCTGTGGGCTCTTACCCCACTTTTTCACCCTTACCGCAGTATCGCAGTCTGTTAACCAACGGTTTCCTGCTGCACGCATTAAAGAACATCCCTAAAGATAATCTCCAGTAAAATACTGGGCGCTTCTGCGGCGGTTATTTTCTGTTACCCTTGCATAAACTCCTCGCCTATCTGTGCTTTCCACAGTGCACTGCTCTACCCTGCCCGGACTTTCCTCCCAATCTCTTGAGCGATAGGACAGCCCGCCAGAGCACAAAGATACGTAAAATTCATCTACTACAAGATAAAATATCACCAATACCTAACCCAATACTAATGAAACATTACAACTATATACCGCAAAATATCAAATACACAAAACATATCTGATTACCTGTAATTTTCACGTGGAAATAACGAATCTATCACATATTCATCCAAACGTAAAATTCTTTTAATCTGCTTATTAGTAGAGTTGTAATCATAATGCATAATTTTAGCAACAATAATCTTCTCATCCTTACCCAACAAATGCGGAAAATCAACCTTATACTCTCTTTTACACAATGTTAGAACAGCAAAATATATCTCATCATCAGTAAAGGTCACCCTATCGCCAAGTTCTTTCGCCAAATCAGAAAATGCTTCAATCTGTCGGGAAACTAAATTAAAATAATGGTTTGCATCTCTATACAAATTTTCCGCAAGAGAAATTTTACAGAAACAAAGTGGTGAAACATAGCCATTTACCAAATAACACCCCCTAATAGATTTGTAATCTCTTGTACGGAACAATTTCCTGATTGAATCTACTGGCATCCCAGAAAGCAACTGTTGCGTTTCATTGCAAATGAGTGGATTAAAAAAATATGCATTTGCTCCCCACCTATAAGAAAAAGGTGTTTCATTTCTACTTACAACATATCCGTTCCTGTTTACATAAGCAATCAGATTTCTCAAATACTTAAGGTCCAGAACCGGAATCAAATTACAATTAACCTTTCTAATATCATTAAAACCATACTTTGATGAAAAATACCTGCCCAGCCTCTTTCTTAACTTATCATAATATTGGAGAATATTCTCCTTACCACCTGCAAATACAAAATGCAGATGATTGCTCATAATCTGGAAAGTAAAAATTGAAATTTCTCCCACAAAGTCCGCAACAGTCAATGCAACAGCATTCATACAAAAAACATAATCTTCCTGGTCCCTGAACAATACTCCCGACAAATCTCCTGGTGTACACAAATGCCAATAAGGGCCATTTTGGGAAAATAATTGTTCACACACATCATCAAATCTCATAGCATCTATTTTTGTGCAATAATCAAAAAAACGTGAGGAACAAACAAGTAAACGGATAAAATAACACCTTACAAACAAAAAATTTATCCGTGTTAAACGTTTAACACGGATAAATTTAAATATACTCCATTATAACAAGACTTATTCTACTTCTCAACCAATTTAACCCTGTACATCTTAGGCCAATATTTGCCAGTCAGATATAAATCTCCTGTAGCTGGATTAACTGCAATACCATTAAGAACATCTGTGGTTGGGGTACGCAAAGATTTTGGCAAAAGTCCTTTACAATCAATTTTTCCTTTTACAATACCGGTTGCCGGATCAATTATAACAATGTAATCCTGAACATAAACATTTGCCCAAATTTCTCCGTTTATATACTCCAGTTCATTAAGGAATGTAACAGGTTTGCCGTTCATTCTCACATCCTTGGTAGAACGGACTGCAAATGTTTGAGGGTCCAGAAAATATATCTTTGAAGTACCGTCGGAAAGAATAAGGTCCTTGCCATTTGTAGTCAATCCCCAACCTTCTCTAGGATTATATAGTTCACCCAAATATTTGAATGAATTTATATCATAAACAAAACATTTATGCTCCTGCCAGGTAAGAATGTACAGCAAGTTATCAAGCACACATGAACCCTCCACAAAATAACGGCCATCGAAATTCAACCTGCGCAAATCCTTTCCTGTTTTCAAATCAACTTTACGGAAAGAAGAAGAACCATACTGTCCGCAACTCTCATACAGCTCACCATTATGAAAGAACAAACCTTGAGTATAAGCCCCCCTGTCGTGCGGCAATGTCTCAAGCACCTGCAATTTATACTCTTTAACCTTTTGGGCACAACCTACTAGCGGCAGCAATAATAAAAATGCTATCAAATAAATTTTTAACCCTTTCATTCCTGCAAAATTATATCCGGCAAATTTAACCCATATATTCAAAACCACAAATAACGGGCCTAAGAGAAATGTCCGTAAAACAAACTAGTTCCCGGACAAAATCAGCAGACGAGGAAAGAATGTCCGTGAATTGCCACATTTCACGGACATACCCTAACACCGGCTGCTTTAGTGCACAAAATGGCAACTTTTGTCCTCAGTATGGGCAATTTCCCGGACAAACCGAACACATAAATAAAAAATGTCCGTGAAACACTAAGAATCACGGACATTATATAAACCAACAGAAAAAAAACAACAGAAAAACTACTTGCAAACCATAATATCAAGAATCATTCTGTCTGTTGTTTGCATACCCTCAGCACCAATACGGCCAAGGTTGCAGATAGTCTTCTCTATGCAGTCTTCAATAATACCGTCATTAGACGAAATGCAAATATTATCCATTGCCAGCACTGCAGCCTGAATAGAAGAAGAAACACCAGAAGCAACCTTAAGGGCACAACCAACTTTGGCACCATCGCAAACCATACCGGTAATGTTACCTATCATATTCTTAATGGCAGAGCAAACCTGGTTATATCCGCCCCCCTGCAAATAAACAATACCGCAAGAAGAGCCTGTAGAGGCAATCACACAACCGCACAAAGCAGAAAGTTTACCCAAATAACCCTTAATATGAATTGCAACAAGATGACTCAAAACAAGAGCACGTGCAAGTTTCTCCTCACCAACACCCATTTTCTCAGCTACGGCAATAACCGGCATAGTAACAGTAATACCCTGATTACCGCTACCGGAATTACTCATAGCAGGCAAAGTACAACCAGCCATACGGGCATCAGAAGCAGCAGCAGTTGCAGCCATAGCATAAGTCATTACAGATGAACCAAAAACCTCAGAATGCTCGCGGGACAGAATAGTTTTTCCAACCCTCAAACCATAATCATCCTTCAAACCCTCTACAGCAAGAGCCTTATTCAATTTTACAGAATCAAGTATAAACCTAATATTCTCAAAAGATGCCTTGTGAGCAAATTGCAGAATCTCCTTCACCGACAATTTATAATCAAGTGTAGTCTTCTCATCAACAGCAGAGGAACCTGGAGAAACGGCAGTACACGCAGAACCTGCACAATTAAAAGGCTCAATATGCGACGGAGCAAGAATCTCCTCACCATCACGAACAACAGAAACAATGGAATCGTGGTTATTCTTAATCTCAGTTGCAGCAGAATGCTCAGGAGCATCAACAGAACCACTGTATGCCCAAGCCTTAATGTAAAGCTTCAAAGGGGTATCAGCCAGAACAACCTTAACCTTCTTGGCGTCAACCATAGCTTTGGCTGCCTCAATAGCTTCAGAAGAAAGATCCTTAAGCACCTCAAGACCATAACAGCTTTTACCGCAAGTAACCGCCAATGCAGAAGCAATATGCAAACCAATCATTCCGGTGCCAGGTATTCCCACTCCCATACCGTTTTTAAGAATATTTGCACTAACCTCCACAACCAAATGAGAAACCTCTGCACCAATCTCCCTCAATGCCTCACAAGAGCGGGCAACAGCAAGAGAAACCGCAATTGGCTCAGTACAACCCAAAGCCGGTTTAACCTCTTTCTGAATCAACTCAATTATTTCAAGTTCTCTTTGTAAAGTCATAAGATTATTCATTAAAGAAGTTCAACACCTCACCAATCATTTTCTCAATCTGGCACTGCGAAGCCAAAGTCTCTATAGGGAAGCCCAAACAAACTGTCTTGTACTCACCTTTATATGCAACGCCAGCAGAAATGTTGTTATCTGAATATCTGAAGATTGTAAACGCATCCTTATCGGCCGGAACAAGAGCATCAGGTGACTCAACCGCATAAATCTTATCATTCAACTTTGTAGAGAAATTAAACTTACCATTGAAGCCAAAAGGATTAGCAACAGCAGCCACAGCACCCTCACTGCTTGCAGTATTTGTTCTCCATTTATATTTAAGAACATCCTGAGTAAACTTCTTGCCCTCCTCAGTAACATCATAGCTGTCATACAAATCAGTTGCAATATTTGCTCCCGACAACAACAGATTTCCGCCTGCCGCACAATAAGCAGCAATAGCCTTCTGCAATGCTACAGGGAACACCTCATATTTAAGACCGTAAACACCACGGCCAATCTTAGTCTTACCCTGTTTACCCATAATCATATCAACAACTTTGTAGTTATTCATATCAACCTTGCCAGCCTCTACAGCACCAACAGAAGCAGAAACAAAGCTGTAACCGTTCTTCAAAAGTGCCAAACCGTGAACATACGGATAATCAAAAGTATTGCCGGCAAAAACCTTATCCTCCATATCGGTATACGAAGCACCAAAACCAGGAGCATCATCATCCATCCAAGGAATCTCCCTGCGGAACTCATACTGACCTCCAATGAAAGACCAGTCTGCCTTATAAGGGACACCGTTATCCAACGTATTATTGAAACCGGCAAAAGTAGAATCATCTTTAGGCATTACAGCCGGACCCGAAACTCTCTCAAAACCGTTAACAACCAAAGCCAGTTTACCTGCAGCAGAAGCAGCCGTAGAAACACCTACAGAAAGAATCTCTGAAGGGAACGATGCACCACCATCATTTATGGCAACAACTTTATAGCTGTAAATGCAATCTGTATTGATTGGAAGAACTGCAGCAGTATCCTTAACCACTACACCATTATCAAAACCACCGTCATTCAACTTGGTATAAACCACATAACCGGTAGGAACAGCTGTTGGCTCAGCAGGGTCATTAACCGGACTCCAAGACAACTTAACAGAACCCTCACCATTAAGCTCTGCCGCAAAATTCTTAACAGGCAGCGGCTGAACAGTATAAGGAACATTATTGGCCAAACTCAAATATTTAAGGATACCCTTATAGATGGCACGGCTTACAGTAAAGCGGAACGAAGGATCCAAACCATACTTCATATCTGCAAAATTCTGGTGAGAAAGCAACTCAAGAAGCATTGCAGGAACCTCTGGAGTACGTGACTCGGCATAAGAACGGTCCCACAAACCTCTACGGCTCCAATTAGGCTCATAAGCAGCACGAATATCATTGGTAATCTCAGTCTGAATAATATCAGTCATCTCACGTGCAGTCATTCTGCTCTTACCATTAGCGTATTTGTCTGAACCATTAGAATATCTTGTATAGATAGCCAACACACCTACAATTGAATCATTAGGGAAAGTACCAGCATCTGTATGGAATGCAAACGACATATCAATAGGAATGTTATAACCAGGAGTATTAGGGTTAACCTTACTTCCACCAACAAGAGCATTCACCCAACGGCCACGGCTCATATAATCATCGGTATAATCATTCTTAAGATTTGTATACGAATAGATTGAATCAGTAAAACCAGCCCACTGCAACCAGTATCTTGCACCCTCAGTAAAACGTGGATAACCGCTGGTAATAGCCTCTACATTATAAGAAGGCATATCAGTAGGTTTTCTTGCAATATTACCCATACCGCCACCAAACTTAACAGCATCAGCTGTAACCACAACACCTGCTCTCTCAGAAAGGTTGGTCAGGAACACACCCTGATCTGTAGAACCCTTGGTGAATGGGAAAGTACCCAAATAAATCCAGGTGCTGCCACCCATCTTCTGGTTAACCTTAAACTGAGTCTCACCACCATTATATTTTACAGTATAAAGGGCATCCTCTGTACTGTTAGGCAAAGTCTTATAAGAAACATAAACCGCATACTCACCATTCTCAGGCATTCTTGGAATCCATTTTGCAACACTCTCAGCCTGCTGTTTCTTCCCCTTCACAACACCATCAGCAACCCTGTAAGTACCCATAACAAAAGGATTCTCACCGTGCTCATAGCTGGCCTTGGCATTAGCAAAACCTGTCTCCCCTTTTTTCCAAACATTTGCTCCCGACAACTCTGCATAACCGCCCATCAACGCATCATTATCAACCACAACCTCAATTGTATTGATATCCCTCTCTCTTGGAAGAAGCACATTAGCACCTGCATTCTCCAACATAGGAACCAAGAAAGGAACAACATAACTCTGGGTATAAAGGTCCTCTACAGTATTAAGAAGTCTTGCCCTCTGCCACTGCCATCTGTGGGTAGGCTGATTGTAATACCAGCCGTGGCTCTGCCACAAAGCAAGATGACGGCCGTTCAAACCGTATGTAATGTCATAAGGAAGAGAAAGATTCTCAACTAGAACCGGAGCATTTGATTTCTTAACTTTCTTAGGTTTTGCAGGGGTCTTGTACGCCTCTGAATAGAAAGTTGAAGCCAGCTCCTGCAATGAAGATCCGTTTGCATAAAGGGTAACATTCATACCCTTGTATTCATCGGGAAGATTATCATTGGCAATCTGGTACAAATCTTTAACAGAATTGTCCCTGAAATAGTAATCTCCTGTAAGTTTGGTAAAATGGATATCAAGGTTCTTTCCATTTACTATAGCCGAATCAACCTGAACCTTAACTACAATAGAAGCAACTGGTTTCAGATAAGCGGCAACAGCCTCTGAAAGCGGAGCAAATTTCTCTGCATCCTTAACTACAGTCTGCGCACCTGCCACATTAGAAATTAGCAGTAAAGCAGCAGCTAACGGGAATAATTTTTTTAGAAACATTTTACTTTACATTAAATTTTAGCAAAGATAAATAAAATCCCGCTCCTTTGTAATGTTACTGCATCGTTTTATAAAATCCTTCCTCTGCCCACTGATTTTGTCCTGGGATTGCTGCATTTTACGGACATTTCTCCTTGCTGGCCTGATTTTGTCCGGGATTTGTGGCGTTTCACGGACATTTCTCCTTGCTGGCCTGATTTTGCCCGGGAATTGTGGCGTTTCACGGACATTTCTCCTTGCCAGCCTGATTTTGTCCGGGAATTGTGGCGTTTTACGGACATTTCTCCTTGCCAGCCTGATTTTGTCCGGGAATTACGGCGTTTTACGGACAATTCTCCTTGCCAGCCTGATTTTGTCCGGGAATTGTGGCGTTTTACGGACATTTCTCCTTGCTGGCCTGATTTTGTCCGGGATTTGTGGCGTTTCACGGACATTCTGACGCAAAAATAGCGGCCTGTGCACAAAGCAGG
>JAZSEZ010000001.1:0-23314 GCA_045531975.1 Candidatus Egerieisoma sp.
TGTAAAGTTAAGTGCTGTGAGTTTCCTTCCTGTTTCAACAGATTTTTCTATAGTGTATGTATTGAGTTCGTGCAATGGGAGTTCACTAAGATTAAGTGCTACCAGTACTGCAAAAACCGCAGTTGGGATGAAGTGGAGCAAATGAACCGCTCTGAATCTGTAGTAAGGATTGAACCCTTTGTGTGCAAGGATGTACATAAGGGGCATAAGGGCAAGGTTTGATGATTGCGCCAGCGGTTCAAATATTATAGACACATCAATCAGGTTGTTGATGCGTGCCAATGTGTAAATGTAGTCGGGGATAGTTGTTAATAGGATTACCAGAGCTGCAAATGTACTTTCTCCTTTAAAGCGGGTTACAGCGCAAAGCAACAATACAAGCGAGATAAGTACTGTTACTGATGCAGTACTTACAAGCATAATAATATTGTTGGAATCCATCATATGTTTACATAAAAGAAGCGTGGAGCTGCAGTTGTTCAAAGAAAGCAGGCTCTGGTAAGCCCTTGGACTTAAACAAACTGAGTCCACGCCAAAAGAAAACAAATGCACATATGCATTGTTTTTAACAAATAGCGTGAAGAGCAGCGTTGTTCCCGTCCATTAAATTTACCAGATTTGCTTTCCAGGAATGAAGCTGTTCACTTCCTATATAATATTACAAAAGTACTAATTTATCCAAATAAAGCAACAGACAGAACCTTAATCCTTGTCCTCAAATTACCAGATTTGCTTTCTAAGAATAAAGTTCCATCTGTTGCCATTACAAAGCAAACTAAAATATTGCTAATTTACCCTCTGTAGCGGGTTTATGAAGTTCAAATAACCGAAGATTGGACTTATTTTCCCTGTTGTTTGAGCCAGATTGCAGGGGTAATGCCGGTATGTTTCTTAAAAACCATAAAGAAAGTGCTTCGGCTGCGGAATCCGCATTGCGAATAAACACTGTCTATATTATAACCTTCTTTGTCCAAATCCAACAGGCACCGCTTAGCCTCCTTCACCCTCATAGAGTTAATAAACTCAAAGAAGTTTACATTCAAGTGGGCATTTATGGCAGTAGAGAGTTTTCTCTGTGAGATATCCATCTCTTTTGCAAGTATTGCCAATGAAAGGTCAGATCTCAAATATGATTTTGTCCTCTTCAGGTACTCAGTTGCCTGTGCGCAAATCTGCTCCATCATTGCAGCATCAATTTGCAGAGGCTGTTCCTCCATAGCAGGCTTGGATGAGGAACTGTCGGGAATAAGATCTTCTTCCCTATAATTTGCTTCTTTTATATTTTGTGGTGTTACAGGCACCATTGGGTTTGCAATGGCATTGTATGTAAGATAGCTCATTGCTATTACATTGAATATCTGTATAAGCCAGGCATCTGTTACTGGTGAGATTGCATAAAATACCATAACCAATACAAACATTACAATATATAACAGCATAAATTTGAACACCCACTCTTTTTTGAGCCATTCTGCATCTGACTGCTGGGTAAGTATCTCTTTGCGGCGTTTGAATATATATCTGAAACTTGCGGTTGAATATGCAATCAGTTGTATGGTAATTACCATTGCATTAAGGTCTCCTATCCACCCGTCTGATGCATTAGGGTTACCAATTATTGAATTCAGATGCTCTTGCGGATTTACGAAGAATGCATACAACAATAAAAAAAATACCATTGGAATTGCATGAAGCAACAATTTTGGGGTTGTTTTAAAATCTGGTTGCAAATTCCTTTTGGTTACCAGCCACAACAGAGGCATCTGTAATGTATTGATTGATACTGCCACCGGCAACAGTGACATATACATTGGGTACCATTCCAGTACTCTGCTCATATTGGCAAAATATACCGGTACAGTTGGTATTACAATTGCCGCCGCCGCATACCCGCTCTCCCCTTTGAATTTTGTTGCCACTAAAAGGATAAACGCAAGTATAAGCAATATTGTTATGCAAGAGCCGTTTACTGTAAGTATGAAGAGTTCGTAGGTCATTACAATTATTTTCTTTCAACAAATATACAATTTTTATTTGTGACGTTGTCCTAATTTGTAATTTACTGATTATCAGACATCATTCAATTTTAGGGTACAATTGGGCTTTTTTTAATCAACTGAAAATCATATCTTTGCAAAAAAGGACAACGTCACAAATGAAAAAAACTAACGTAGCCAGAATATTGGACCAGAAGAAAGTGCCGTACGAGCTGATTCCGTATACGGTGGATGAGAGTGATTTGGCGGCAACACACGTTGCAGCGGAACTTGGGGAGGATATTGCACAAGTGTTCAAGACGCTTGTGCTCAGGGGTGACCGGAACGGGTTACTGGTGTGTGTAATTCCAGGAGATAAAGAGGTGGATTTAAAGAAAGCGGCCAAACTCTCTGGAAACAAAAAAGTGGAGATGATTGCAATGAAGGAGCTGTTGCCACTAACGGGTTACATACGTGGTGGTTGCTGTCCTATTGGAATGAAGAAGCCCTACCATACCTGGATACACTCAACCTGCACCAATTTCCCTTTCATATACATTAGTGCAGGCATACGTGGCTTGCAACTCCGCATTTCTCCCGTTGCATTGGTGGAGGTTGTGGGGGCACAATTGGCAGATTTGGTGGCGGAGTAATGATTCCTGGTAGTTGCCGGCCTACCGGGGATTATAAACTTAGGATACCCACCCCATATTTGTTAAGGGTAACCTCTAGCTGCTCATATGGGTTAAGGAAGCCGTAAGGAATTTGACAGTAACGGAAAAACTCTGCAGGCAACTGAACTTTCACTTTCTCATAGCTTTGTGAAAAATCTGCAACAACCAGCACCAGCTCATCTTGCTCAACAGCAGCATCTCCTGAAATGGTGTTTCCTCCCCTATGGAAAGATTCATCACCTTTGCGGGAAGTGTATTTGCGGGCAAAAACAAAACATTTCTCTGAGTCAAAATTAGGATTGTTTCTATTTGCATACTGCAAATCGTATGTCTCGCCGCAGGTAATTGCTTTGCAACCCATTGCAAAAGAGAGCATTTCCCTGTATACAGAAAGCAGTTCCTCCTCAGAGCCAAACAGTGTGCCCTTAAGCATTCTCACAACAGAAGGGGCTGAACACCAATCAAAAATGGATGTTCTGCCGTCTCGGCCGCTGAAGCCCTCAGAGAGCATTCCGGCCTCACCAACCTCTTGTCCGAAATAAAGCATAAAAGGAGCCTTGTTAAGCATCAGAGAAACAGCCAAAGAAGGGATAGCTTTAAAAGGGTTACCAAGATTAAAATCAGAAGCAATACGCTGCTCATCGTGGTTCTCAAGGAAATTGAGCATATGGTTCTGCATATCATTCACAGCCTGCCAGCAACCAGTAACAGCACCTGCTTCCCGATAACCTTGTGCTACACATTTCAGTGTATCATACAGACCAACTTTATCATACAGATAATCAAAGCCTCCCCTATACATATAAGCACCATAAAGCGAAGGATTGTAAACCTCTGCAATAAACTGTACCTTAGGATATTTCTGTTTTACCTCCCTGATGCACCACTCCCAGAACTCTACTGGCACCATCTCAGCCATATCGCAACGGAATGCATCAACACCTTTTGATGCCCAGAAGCACAATATGTCGTACATCATAAACCAGGTCTTGGGTGTAGGATTAAAATGTCCACTCCTGTCGCCCATATAATCTACTCCATAATTGAGCTTTACAGTTTCATACCAGTCATTATCGGATGGATATGCTGTAAAACAATCATTTCCTGTGGCTTTTGCCGGTCTTTCATAGTAATCTCCACGGGAGAACATCTCACCGGGAAGGTAATAGAAATTGTTGTCGGGAGAAAAATTATTCTGATTGTCTCCTATTCCAAAATCTTTTGCCCAATATGGGATTGAGTCTGTATTGTATTCCCTGGCCAGATGGTTTGGGACAAAATCTATCACAACCTTAAACCCCGCATTATGAGTGCGCACCACAAGCTGCTCAAATTCAGCCATTCTGTTCTCTACAGAATCGGCCAAATATGGATTTACATCGTAATAGTCCTTAATGGCATAAGGGGAGCCGGCCTCTCCCTTAATTACCGACGGATTGTCTTTTCGGATACCGTATTCCTGAAAAGAGGTTTTTGTAGCGTGTTCAATGACACCTGTATACCAGATATGGGTTACACCCAACGAATGCAGGTGCTCAAAAACATCCTCTGTTATGGATGAAAATTTTCCTGATCCATTTAATGACAAAGAGCCGTTGGGAATACAACACTCATTTGTATTCCCAAAGACTCTAGGCAATAATTGGTAAATGATGAACTTCTGCTCCATAACGGAGAAAATTTATAATTACCAGTTAAGAATTTTCTTAAAGTCGTACTCCTCTGGGTTAGGTACATATTTCTTGCACTCCTCGTACTCATCCTCTGTAATATAGTTAAGGATGTGGTCAAGGATCTGCTGTACTTTATCAGTGTGGATGTTAACACCACGTGGCGGAATCTTGCCGGTAGCAGGATCCTGCATATCTTTCAAGTACAATGATTTGATGTTACCGTTAAGGTCAAGGTAAACCATACATCCTGTTACACCCTCAGTGAACAGTTTGTAAACACCCATACCCAACTGTGAACAGTACATAAGGTCATAACCTACAGGGGTAACGCATCTTACCTCATAACCAATCTCTACTGGACGTGATTTAACCTTAATGCCCAATGATTTAAGTTTGTTCTCAACCATATCATTGAACATCTGAGCCTTAGAAATCTTACCCAACTCTGGATGACCGTGGTCATCGTAAGTGAATTTTACACCACGCTCAAGCAACTCATCGTGTGAAAGCTCGTGGAACACACCCTCAGAAATCATAATACATCCGTGAGGAACACCCATAATCTTTCTCTTAAGGATTGAAGAGATAGCAAGGTTAATGATTTTGTCTGCTGTAATCTGAGTTTTGTTGAACATCTCAGGAATTACAATCATAGGATAGTGGCAAGAAGCACCAATACCCAATGCAAGATGACCAGCAGAACGGCCCATAGCAGAAACTACAAACCAGTTTGCAGAAGTTCTTGCATCCTCATAAACAGTAGCAGCAATCTTTGTACCCTCTGCTTTAGCAGTGTGGTAACCGAAGGTTGGGATATTCTGTGGAAGAGGAAGGTCGTTGTCAATAGTTTTTGGTACGTGGATGTTGGCAATCGGATAGTTCTTGGCCTCAAGGAATTTTGCAATTCTGTTAGCTGTAGAAGCAGTATCATCACCACCTACTGTAACCAAAAGCTTGATATTGTTATTTACAAAGAAATCCAGATTGAAGTTCTCCTGAAAATCTATGTCAGATGGTTTGAAACGGCTCATTACAAGATAAGAACCACCTCTGTTGAACATCCAGTCAGCAGTAGTGAAATCCAAATCTGTGTAATTAGGATCCTGTGAGAAAAGACCTTTGTAACCACCGTGCAAACCTAGAACTCTATACTCATTCTGAAGGAAAGTTTTGGCAATACTTCCAACTACAGTATTCATTCCTGGAGCAGGACCGCCACCTGTAAGGATAACAATTGATTTTTTCATTTTCTTAATTTTATTTCTTGTGTTATTTCTTGCGTTATTTGGGCCGCAAATTTACATTATTATTAAAAATATACCTACTTTTGTTAGTTAAAATTTAGAAAAGTGAAGAAAAAAGAGGCAAAAGAGAGGATAGCTCTGCTTTCAGCAGAACTTAAAAGGCACAACCACAACTATTATGTGCTTAATGCACCGGAAATTTCGGATTTCCAGTACGACCTCCTTATGCTTGAACTCCAGCAGCTTGAAAAGCTTTTCCCGGAATTTGCCGCCCAAGACTCCCCTACCCGCACAGTAGGAAGTGACATTCTTCCCGACAATTTTTCACCTGCCACTTCACACAGCACCGCACCACTGCAGCAATTTGAGCAGTATCCGCACAAATACCCTATGCTCTCCCTTGCAAACACATACGATATGGGGGAACTAGCAGCTTTTAATGAGCGTATTGCAAAAACCACAGATTCGCAGTACACATTCTCCTGTGAACTGAAATTTGACGGAACCGCAATCTGCCTCACCTATAAAGATGGAAAACTGTTCAGGGCCCTTACCAGAGGTGACGGCACAGTTGGTGACGATGTTACAAACAATGTGATGCAGATATCATCAATCCCCCACACACTTGTTCCAGGTAGCGGTTACCCACAGGAATTTGAGATAAGGGGTGAGATATATATGCCTTACAAAGCATTTGACAAACTCAACCGCCAGAGAGAGTTGGATGAGGAGCAGCCTTTTGCAAATCCGCGCAATGCCGCTTCTGGTTCACTAAAATTGTTGGACCCTAAAATTGTAAAAGGTAGAGGGCTTGAGTGTACCCTGTACCACCTTCTTACACCTGAACCTGTTGCCCCAACACATCTTGAATCATTGCAGGCAGCTGCAAAATGGGGACTTCCGGTATCTGAACACGCCAAAGAGTGCAACACACTGCAAGAAATAGAGAACTTTATAGGATACTGGGATAATGAAAGAAAGAATCTCCCATTTGCAACAGACGGTATAGTAATTAAAATAAACCAGCTGGATTTGCAGACCTCACTGGGATATACTGCAAAATCTCCACGCTGGGCAACAGCATACAAATTCAAGCCAGAAGAGGCTCTTACAAAACTGGTTTCAATAGATTATCAAGTTGGAAGAACCGGTGCGGTAACACCTGTAGCCAATCTGGAACCAGTACAGCTTAGCGGCACCAAAGTTAAAAGGGCATCGCTTCACAATGCTGAACAGATGCAGCTACTTGATATCCATATAGGAGATTACGTATATGTGGAAAAAGGTGGTGAAATTATCCCTAAAATAACCAGGGTTGCACCTGAAAAGAGAGGATTTGACATTGTAGAGGTTGTATTTCCAACCAAATGCCCTGTGTGCGGTACCCCTTTGGTTAAAGATGAAGATGAGGCAAAACATTTCTGCCCAAATTCAGATGCCTGTCCTCCTCAGATAAAAGGAAAATTCTTACATTTCATCGGGAGGAAAGCAATGGATATAAATGCCGGTGAGGCAACAGTTGAACAGCTTTACAACAAAGGTTACATAAAAGTGCTGAGTGACCTTTACAAACTTACATCAGAGCAGTTGCTTACCCTTGAGAAATGGAAAGAAAAATCAGTTTCAAACTTTCTTAATTCTCTGCAAAAAAGCAGGAAGGTTCCATTTGAAAGGGTACTGTTTGCCCTGGGAATAAGATATATAGGTGAAACTACAGCCAAAAATATTGCTGCGGAATTCAAGAATATTGAAAATATAGCAAATGCTACAAAGGAGCAGTTGCTGGCAACAGAAGAGGTTGGTGACAAACTGGCCGATTCCCTTATAGCCTATTTCTGTGATGAAAATCATCTGAAAGTAATAGCGGAACTTAAGGAGGCGGGCTTGCAGATGGAGATTGATGAGAGCGGCAAAATAATTGAATCTGAGAACTTGAAAGGAATGACAATTGTTATTTCGGGTAATTTTACCATTTCCAGAGATGATATGAAAGCCCTTATTGAAAGACATAGCGGCAAGGTGGGAAGTTCAATCAGCGGCAATACATCATATATGGTAGCAGGAGAGAAATGCGGCCCAAGCAAACTTGAAAAAGCTGCCAGACTGGGGGTAAACATTATAAGCGAAGATGAATTTTATAACCTCATAAAAGGATAATATAAAAGGATAAAATAAAAGAATAATATAAAAGAATAATATAAAAGAATATAAACGATGAAGAATATTTGTATAGGCAACAACATTTACTATGTTGGTGTAAACGACAGACGAAAACATCTATTTGAAAACAACTGGCCACTACCATACGGCGTGTCGTACAATTCATATCTGATTAAAGACAAAAAGAGTGTCCTTATAGATACAATTGAATACGGCAGCAACGACAATTATCTTAACAACATAGAGAGGCTTCTTGCCGGAGCACCTCTTGATTACCTGGTTGTCAATCATATGGAACCCGACCATTCAAGCATGATTGAATGTGTACTGAGAAGATTCCCGCAGGTAAAGATTGTAGGAAATGCCCAGACAAAGAAAATTCTGGATTTGTACTTCAATATTCCCGATGAATCTTTGTATATTGTTAAGGATGGTGAGGCACTTGATTTGGGTGAGCACAAGCTTTCATTCCATTTTATCCCTTGGGTACACTGGCCTGAGACAATGGTAACCTACGAGCAGACAACCCAAACCCTTTTCTCTTGTGATGCTTTTGGCGGATTTGGCACCCTTGACGGAAGTGTCTTTGATGATGAGAACGATTTTGAAGGTCACTACAAAGCGGAAATGCTGCGCTATTACTCAAATATAGTAGGCAAATACAGCAATATGGTACAGAAGGCGTTTGCAAAACTTGCTGGCGTGGCAATAGAGACAATTGCCCCTTCACACGGACTTGTATGGAGAGGAAATCCTGGCAGAGTTCTTGAGCTTTACAGCAAATGGTGCAATTGGGAGAGTGAAAAAGGTGTTGTTATTGTATATGCAAGTATGTATGGCAATACAGAGCAAATGGCAGACTATGTGGGACATCTTTTGGGTGAGAAAGGGATTCCTGTTAAGACATACGATGTTTCCAAAACACACGTATCTTACATATTGAGTGACATTTGGAAATATAAGGGGCTTATTCTTGGCACTTGCGCATACAATACACAGATGCACCCTATGATGGAACATTTGTGCAATGAGATAAAACTTATTGCCCCAAAAAACAAGAAGCTCTCTGTATTCGGCAGTTCAAGCTGGAATGGTGCAGGGGTAAAATCACTTGTAAAATATGCTCCTGAAATGGGAATGGAGATTTCAGGTACCCCACTGGAAATTATGGGTTCGGCATCATTCAGCAAACTGGAGGAACAGGCAGAGGTATTTGTAGAGAATTTCATTAAAGAACTATAAAAGATTAAAAATATGGCAAATGTAAATGATACATACAAAGTGGAGATTATTGTACAGGACACTGATACTGCAATTGTACATAAATCGGGAGGACTCCCTGTATATGCAACCCCAGCTATGGTAGCACTTATGGAGAATGCTGCTTTTACACTCCTTAAAAATGAGGGTAAAGACAGTGTTGGAACCCAGATGAACGTTAACCATAACAGAGCTTGTCTGGTTGGTGCAAATGTTTATGCTGTAGCTACAGTTACAGAGGTTAACGGCAACTGGGTAAAGTTTGATGTTGCAGCATTTGATGAAAAGGGAGAGATAGGTAACGGCAAACATACCCGTTATGTTATTGACCCACAAAAATTCATGGACAAGCTAAACAAATAACAGGTGAAAGATCTTGTAGAAGAAATACGTGAGTTCTACTCTTGGTTTGTCAAATTCATTACAGATGACATCTGGAAAATGAATATTGATGATTTTGGGAAAGCCAAGAAAAAGCTCATAAAGTATCTGAAGGTTGCCATAATAACTGTAAAAGAATCCAATACAAATAATTTGAATCTATACACTTTTTCGTTGAGTTTCTTTTCTGTTATGGCTATGGTACCTTTTGTTGCCGTTGCCTTTACCGTTACAGAGGGATTTGGTATAAAAGAACATTTGCAACAGATGTTACTTGAGTATTTTTCTACAAATAAAGAGATAGTGCAGCTTATTATCCAATTTGCTGAAAATATAGTTACAATCAGCCAACAAGATTCATTTGGAATTATAAGCTTGGGAGTTTTTATAAGTACCATATTGTGGCTTATACTTAATGTTGAGAGGTGTTTCAATAAAATCTGGAAAGCAGAAAGGGGACGCTCCATAGCAAAGAGATTCCTTTACTATTTTGGAGTACTTATTGTTGCACCGCTTGTAATTACAATGTTCCTTTCCGTATCATTGATATTTACAAAGACACTCAACTCATATGGCTTTGGAATAGAGTTTCTCAATTCTGCCAGGCCATTACTGCAGTGGTCTGCCTTTTATGGAATAATAACACTGTTTTTTACAATTTTGTACAAATATGTACCTAATGTAAAAGTAAAATTTTCAGCTGCATTTTTTGCAGCAATAATTGCAGCCCTGGTATTTGTAATATGGCAGTATCTGTATGTGGAAACACAACTGTTTGTATCCCGTATGAATACCGTATATGGAGCTTTTGCTGCTATCCCACTCTTTCTGTTCTGGATAAATATAAGTTGGACAATCATTCTTTATGGTGCTGAAATTTCTCACGCATACCAGTATGAGAACAGCTACTTGTCAGACGACAATTATCGGGAACTTGAAATTGAAGTAAAAAAGAAAATGAATAATAATGAAAGGAGTGATAATTAACATGGAGTTACCGGAAGATGCTGTGAACTTCATTGATGATGAAAAGTTGCAGAATCTGATTGCAAACACTAAGGAGGATTTGCCCAGAGCAAGGGAAATTTTTGCAAAAGCTCTTGATAAAAAGGAGCTTTCACTGGAGGAGACAGCTGTACTGCTGGCTATTGAATCGCCGGAAGGTTTGAAAGAGCTTTTTGAAGCTGCAAGAGAACTGAAGAAAAAGGTATACGGTAACAGAATAGTGCTCTTTGCACCATTGTATGTAGGAAACAGCTGTGTGAACAACTGCAAATACTGCGGTTTCAGAAGAGATGCAAAAGGTGTTGTAAGAAAGACACTTAACAATAAGGAGCTGGTTTCAGAGATTGAAAATCTTGAGAAATACGGACATAAGAGACTTATTCTTGTATTTGGAGAGTCACCTGTTTATACACCTGAATTCATTGCAGAGAGTGTCCGCACCTGCTACAGTGTAAAGGTTGGCAATGGTGAGATAAGGAGGGTGAATATAAATGCTGCCCCTCTTGATGTTGAGGGTTACAGAACAGTTAAAG
The DNA here is from genome assembly GCA_045531975.1 of Candidatus Egerieisoma sp. Lineage (GTDB taxonomy): Bacteria > Bacteroidota > Bacteroidia > Bacteroidales > UBA932 > Egerieousia. The sequence continues at coordinate 10,907 of JAZSEZ010000001.1, forward strand.
AGGCTGGAATTGGAACATTCCAGGTTTTCCAGGAGACTTACCATAAGGAGACATATTCAAAATACCACCCGCAAGGAGATATTAAGGGAGATTATATGTGGAGATTGAATGCTATGGACCGTGCATTCAAAGGTGGTATTGATGATATGGGTATTGGTGCATTGTTCGGATTGTACAACTGGAAATATGAGGTGTTGGGACTGGTTTCCCACGCTCTGCATTTGCAGAAAACCTGTGGTGTAGGTCCTCACACAATCAGTTTCCCACGCATAAAGCCTGCAGCAGATATGAATCTGGAACTTCCATACGAAGTTAACGATGACGAGTTCAAGAGAATAGTTGCAATTTTACGTCTTGCTGTACCATATACAGGATTGATTATGACAGCACGTGAAAGCAGTGCAATAAGGGACGAGGTGATTGAATTTGGTGTATCCCAGATTGATGCAGGTACAAAACTTGAAATTGGAGGTTACCAGAACCAGAAGGGTGACCAGCAGGACATTACCAAAGAACAATTTGTAATTGGAGATACAAGGGAGCTTGATGATGTGATGCACTGGCTCCTTACAAAAGGATATATTCCAAGCTTCTGTACAGCCTGTTACAGAATGGGCAGGACCGGTGAGCACTTTATGGAGTTTGCCATTCCCGGGTTCATTAAACGGTTCTGTACACCAAATGCACTGATTACTCTGGCTGAATACCTTGAGGATTATTCAACAGAGAAAACAAGGGAGGCAGGATACAAACTTATAGAAAAAGAGTTGGAAAAAATTCCGGAAAGTGCACAAAAAGAGAAGATAATAGCTAATTTAGAGGCAGTAAAACAAGGTACAAGAGATTTAAGGTTCTGATATGGAGTTCACAAAAGAGGATAACGACCTAATTCAAAGGGAATTTGAGTCATTAAGGGTTGCCAGTCTTAAAAGATGTGCAAACCAGGAAGAATATGAAGATGTAGTTAAGGCTTTTGAATTTGCCAATGAAGCTCACAAAGGGGTGCGCAGACGCTCTGGTGAGCCGTATATCATTCACCCTATTGCAGTTGCCAAAATTGTGGTACAGGAAATAGGCTTGGGTTATAAGTCTATTGTAACTGCATTGCTTCACGATATTGTGGAGGATACAGAGTACACTGTAGAAGATTTGGCAAGACTCTTTGGAGATAAAGTTGCCTCTTTGGTAGACGGACTTACCAAAATCAAGTCTGCTATGGATTCTAAACATAATTCAAAACAGAATGATGAAAAATCTATGCAGGCAGAGAATTTCAAGAGAATTCTCCTTACCCTTAATGATGATGTAAGGGTAGTTCTTATAAAATTGGCAGACCGTTTGCATAATCTTAGAACAATAGGCTCAATGCCGGAAAGGAAAAAGGACAAGATTCTGAGCGAGAGTATGTATATTTTCATTCCTCTTGCCCATAAACTTGGCCTTTACAGTATGAAATCTGAGATGGAGAATATCTGGTTAAAATACAGAGAGCCTGCCTATTATGAGAAAATTGTAAAAATGGTAGACAACGTTATTGAAGAACGTGGTGATTCCATCAACCAGTTCATTGCTCCTATCACCCAGGCTCTTCACGATGAAGGATACCGGTTTACAATAACCAAAAGGACAAAAACCCCTTACTCCATTTGGAAGAAGATGGAGACAAAAGGTGTTCCATTTGAGCAGATTTATGATCTGTTTGCAGTAAGGATAATATTTGAACCTAAAGAGGGAATTGCTGAGAGAAAGCAATGCTGGGATATCTACTCTATTATCTCTGAATACTACCGCTCCAAGATGGACCGCTTAAGAGATTGGGTAAGTGTTCCGAAATCTAACGGATACGAGGCATTGCACTGTACACTAATGAGCCAGAACGGTAATTGGGTGGAGGTGCAGATCCGCTCTGAAAGGATGAACCAGATAGCTGAAAAGGGGGTTGCAGCACACTGGAGCTATAAAGGTGTAAGCAAAAGTGAGTCAGAGCTTGACAACTGGCTTACAATGGTAAGGGAAGTATTAGAAAACCCTGATGTAAGCGCACTTGAATTCCTTGACAAATTCCACGAGGGCCTTTTGGCCTCTGAAATTTATGTGTTTACCCCTAAAGGTGAGTCAAAATCTCTTCCAAAAGGGGCAACAGCACTTGACTTTGCATACTATATACACAGTAAGATAGGCAATAGGGCAATTGCTGCAAAAGTAAACCACAGACTGGTCCCCCTTTCTCACGAGCTCATGAACGGAGACCAGGTTGAGATAATCACTTCAGACACCCAGAAACCGCAACGTGAGTGGCTTGAGTATGTCCGTACCCCTAAGGCAAAAGATGTGATTTATGATGCCCTTAAGGCAGACATTGAAGATGCAATAAGTAAAGGCCAGCATATACTTGAAACAGAACTTGGCAAACTTGGTGTTAAAGTACAGAACAGGGTAATAAGAAAACTTCTTATTGAATACAAGCTCAATAACAAAGATGAATTGTACAACAAGATTGCTACCGGAGTGGTAAAACTTGATGATCTTGACAAGATATTGAGAAAAAACAATGAGAACAAATTTGTAAAATACTGGAAACTGCAGTTCTTCTCATCTTCAAATGAAACAGATGATGACGATGATGCTCTGGAGGATAATGATACCGTGGAGAAGAAACCGGCAATAGATAAGAAAAAAGATTATCTGTTAAAGGAAAATACGGTAGACCAAACCCTTACCTATAAAGTGGCAGAGTGCTGCAATCCTATTCCGGGCGATGCCATTGTAGGTTTTATAGACGCTTCAAACAATGTAGTTGTACATAAAAAAGTGTGTAAAGAGGCAATTTCTCTTGCCACTATACAAGGCGAGAAGATTGTAAATGCAAAATGGACCAAACATACTATTCTTTCTTTCCTTGCCAGAATTTCACTTAGAGGAATAGACAGAATGGGTATTGTAAACGAAATCACACAATTCATAACATTGGATTTGAGTGTGAACATCCGTAAAATCCATTTTGAAACGCACGACGGCATTTTTGACGGCTATATTGACTTGTATGTGCACGACACTCAGGACCTTGATATGATAATTGACAGACTTTTGAAGGTAAAAGGAGTTGACAACGTTACAAGAACTGATGTAAAAGCTAAAGAATAATTGTAAATGAAATTGGTAAAACAAAACATATACAAAATATTTACCCTTCTTCTGGTAGTTGCATACTCACTGCACACAAGTTCGTGTGCAAGTACCAAAGCGGCGCCAAGCGGCGGCCCCAAAGATACTATACCACCAGTTGTTGTCCGTACTGTTCCATCGGAAATGGCAGTTGGATTTCCTTTGGAAAAAGGGGAAATAACAGTGCTGTTTAATGAATATGTCCAGGTTAAGGATGCTTATAAAAACATCCTGCTCTCACCTCCTCAGAAGAAAGCTGTTAAAACAAGAATAAAAGGGAAAGGTGTGGTTGTCACATTCCCGGAACCTCTTGATTCAAACCAGACATATTCACTGAACTTTGGTGCGTCAATTGTAGACAATAATGAAGGCAATCCATTATTCGGATATTCATACAGTTTTTCAACAGGTAATGAAATAGATTCATTGATGTTCAGCGGTACAATAGTGGATGCGGCAACACTCTTCCCGGTAGAAAATGCTACAGTAGCTTTGTATCTGAATCCAAAAGACTCAACTGTAATGAATGAGTTGCCAAAAGCCGTAGCCAAAACCGATAAATGGGGATATTTTACAGTTAAGAACATAAAAGGTGTACCTTATACAATTTATGCATTCTCAGATGACAACAACAATAACAAATATGATCAGGGTGCTGAAAAGATAGCTTTTATGGAGAACACATTCATTCCTACAGAGGTAATGCACAAAGATTCTCCACAGTTACAATATTATGATCCTAAAGACACATTGGGCTGTCTTGCACGTCCAAGCCAGGTTGAATTGCGTATCTTCAGCGAAAAATCTACTAACCAGTTTATAAAAGATTATAAAAGACATAGTAAAAGAGGAGCATATATAAAGTTCAATGCTGCAGATGCACAAATTGACTCATTCTCAATAGCTGGTATAAAAGACAATCAGATTATCAGACAGTTTAACGTAACCAAAGACAGTCTTTCATTCTGGATTAACGAGCCTGGTAAAATTGCCGACACACTACATTTGGGAATAAAATACCATAAGACAGATACAGCCGGCGTCCTTGTTCCGTTTACAGAAAAACTGAAGCTTATTGCTCCATTTGAAAAGAAAAAAGATGTTGGCAACAATTCTCAGGAAAGAAAAGACCTTCTGAAATTCAATATTTCAGCAGATAACAAGATAGTTGAACAAGAAGGCATTGTCCTTACATTCCCTGAACCTCTAGTTAAAAAGGATTTTGATTCATTGTCATTTATAATGAGCAATCCAAAACAAATAAAGAGTAATGTGAAATATACAGTGGAACAGGACAGCATAGAGATAAACAAATATGTAATCCGTCCCCAGGAACAATTTGTTAAAGGAAATGACTATGAAATAAAGTTCCCGATGGGTATATTCAGAGATATCAACGGGTTTACCAATGACTCAACAAAGACTCAAATTACGTTGCCTAACAGCGACAATGCAAGTTCAATTGCCGTTGAAATTATAAATGTTGGTGCAAGATATATTGTAGAACTTATAAATGATACCAGAACAAAAGTTTACAGAAAATATATCATAAACAATGATGCTGTTCTTGAATTCCCTTACCTTGAAAAAGGCAAATATGCAATTAGGATAACAGAAGACAAGAACAACAACGGATTGCTGGATACCGGCGATTTGCTAAAACGCAAACAACCTGAGAAGGTATTGCTATATACCCTTCCAGGAGGCAGTGAGATAATAGAACTTAATGAAAAGACAGATCTTGAACAGACAATAGACATTAAAGAACTGTTTGGGAATTGATTTAAGAGAGAGATGAGATATATCAGACTAATAATATTAATCCCTTTATTTGCTCTGTTTTCAAACAACACTCTGTTTGCTCAGAATGTGATTGAGAATGAGGAGGCATATCTTAAAGAGTTTGACCTTGAGTCATTCAAAGATGCTACAAAAGCAATTAAAGACAGTTCTATATTGTTCAAGCATCTTTTGGGGGTAAAATATGGATATGCAATATCGGGAGTAACATTTAAACACACCAATATTCATAAAAGTATAAAATCATCAAAGAATTTTGGTTTGTACTATACATATCTGCATTCACTTCTGAATACTATGCCCTATTTTGGTATTCAGATAGGACTGGCTTCAACCCAGGTGGGATATGTTCACGTTACTGAAATTTCAAATAATGAATTCAAGGAAGAACCTCAGGTATATGATGCATTGGAATTTCCTATGCTCTCTGTATTCAGGGCAGATGTGGATAGAATAAGGCTGATGCTTGGAATTGGAGGTTATCTGTCCTATATCTATGATACGGAATTGCCGGACGGCATTATCCCATCTACTACAAAAAGAGGCAGTTTTGGAATTATGGGACAGGCTGGAATAGCAATTAAATTGCACCCAGTGGAACTTCATCTTGAGGCGGGATACAAATATGGACTTACCCCATTCTTAGATCATAAATTCTACTCCGACAGTCAATGGATATACTCAAATCCAACCCAATTGATTTTCTCTGCGGGACTGAATTTTGTTATCGGGAATAAATATCACAAGAAAAAATAATCAGACCGGAATGAACAGCAATAAAACTATAGTTGCCGGATTGGAGATTGGCGGCAATACTCCAATTAAGGTGCAGACTATGTGCAATACACATACTCAGGATATTGCACCTTCTGTTGCCCAATGTGTTGAAATGGCAAAAGCAGGTGCCCAACTTATAAGACTTACCACTCAGGGAATGAAAGAGGTTGAGGCACTGAAAGAGATAAAATCACAACTGAGAGGAATGGGGATAAATACCCCTCTGGTTGCCGATGTACATTTTAGTTCCGATGTAGCCATAGAGGTGGCAAAAGTGGCTGATAAGGTGAGGATAAATCCAGGTAACTTTGCAAAAGAACATTCAGTTGCGCAAAGTCAGTTCAAAAAGTTCATTGAAGTATGCAAAGAGTACAATACTGCTGTAAGAATTGGACTTAATCACGGGTCACTTGGGGAAAGGATCATCAATCTTTATGGAGACACACCTCTTGGAATGAAAGAGGCCGCTATGGAGTGGCTGGATATGTGTGTGGAAAATGATTTCTTTAATGTTGTTATCTCCCTTAAGGCAAGCAATACAGTTGTTATGACAACTGCATACAGACTTCTTTGGGATGCAATGAAAGCGAGCGGATATGTATTCCCAGTACATTTGGGGGTAACTGAAGCAGGAAATGGTGATACCGGAAGAATTAAATCTGCGGTAGGAATTGCAGCACTCCTCAAAGATGGTATTGGAGATACAATAAGGGTTTCACTAACAGAGAACCCGGTAAATGAAATACCTGTAGCACAAATTATTGCAGACTATTTTGATTCGGGAGAATCCACCAAGGCAGTTGCTGAAATTAAAGGACAAAATGCTACAATACCACAATACCATTATGATTGTACAAATTGGGAAGAATTTATAATTAAAACTTCTTGCGATTTTGGCCCACTTTTACTGGATAAGGAGATTGATGACCTTAACATTACAGCCACTTGTGGAGGCAAACCCATTTCAAAAGAAGATATTGAAGAGTTTAAGGACAATCTGCAACAGGCCGCCAGAAGAAAATTTACCAAACCTGAATATATAGCTTGTCCGGGATGTGGCAGAACGCTGTATAATCTTGAAGAGACATTCAATGAGGTAAAACGCCGTACCTCACACCTAAAGGGGGTAAGGATAGCTATTATGGGGTGTATAGTAAACGGCCCGGGTGAGATGGCTGATGCAGACTTTGGTTATGTTGGTGAAGGTAAGGGTAAAGTATGCATATATAAAGGAAAAGAACCCGTACTACGCTCGGTTCCACAAGAAGAGGCAATAGATGCCCTCCTCAAAATTATTGAAGAGAACATCTAATTGCTATAACCCTTTGATATCCCAACTTGCAACCTTAGCAAGTTCCTCAGAAGAGACATTGGAGTTCATAAAGTGATTGTACAACATATCCTTTATGACTCCAAATTTCTTTATATAAATACCCTCAAGTTGCCCTGCGTGCAAACCTGTTGCCTCAAGCAAAAGCTCTCCGCCGCCATTAGCCCTGTACGAAGCCATTGCTGCAGTATAGGTTGAATCTACATAAAATTTCCGGCCATCTGTGAATGAATGTACAGTAACCCTCTCCCCTACTTGTTTTGAGAAATCAACGGTATATTTCAAGCCTCCCGCACAATCAAAAGATACAGGTTTCCGCTTCCAGTAATTGTAAGAAAGCTCAAGATAATTCTGTATCTGAGCCCCAGTAAGTTGAATCTTATATAACAGATTCTCAAAAGGATATAAGGTAAGAATATCGTTATATGAAATATTGCCTGCTGGAATTGTACCTCTAAATTTTGTGGGCGACACAAAAGAGATATCGGCACCACTCTCCTTCAACTGCACATAATGGAGCAAATTGCTGTAAACACACGGCCCGTCAAAGATTTCTGCAGGGACAATATCCTTGTCAATCTCTCCCAATTTTGAAACCGAGAACTCCTTGACCCTTAAAAAATCCTCCCTGAATTTTTTCAAATACACGGTATCCTTCTCCACACTATCCATCTGCACAAGTCCAAATGAAATATCCTTTGAAACCACAACTCCCCTATCCAAAACGATATTGAATTTTACTCCCGACAATTTTGCTCCATAGGCCCCCGAGTTAACTACAGGTATACTGTCTTTTCCATTCCAAACCTTTCCACAAAATGGGATATGGTCGTGTGAAGCCAGAATCACATCAATTCCCCCAATATTCTCTCCCAACCATCTCCCCGAATTCATATAATTCCCATCATCCTCCTTACCTGTTTCAGAGTGCAATGCCAACACAGTAAAATGTGGTTTCTCCTTGGAATTAACATAATTCACCACCTCTTGGGCAACATAACTGATAGGATGTACATCCAACCCCTCCATTTTCTCATTGCCAAGCCATTTCTTCACCTCGTGCGTAGTAAAACCTATAACAGCAATCCTCACACCTTTTCTCTCAATAACCGTATAAGGTTTGAATAAAGTTTTTCCATTAGACAATTCAAAAACATTTCCCGACAAATACTCAATTGATGATTCATCCCTTACATTCTCAAATATCTCCCGCCCGGTCTCAATATCGTGGTTACCCACAACTGAAGCATCATATTGCATATACTCAGTAATCCTGCTATAAAGATGTTTTTCACCTTTGGAATACTTATGTACATAATTGTAGTAATATGCAGCATTGTCACCGTGGATGTTGTCACCCAAATCCAAAAGAACAACTCCATCAATTCCCTTATCCCCTCTCCTACCATTTATAAAACCAGATATATTTGCAAGAGAAGCCTCCCGCTCACCGACTGTATATAAAGAATCAAAGAAACACCCGTGAATATCTCCGTGAGCATACAGCTCAATATTATAATTTCCTGTAACCATATCTGATTTACAGGAAATTACAAAGAAGGACAACGTCAAAATTAAAAACAGCCTCATCTTATGATATTAAATACGTCTGCATCCATCCACGCAGGGAAATTGTCTTTAAACTCATCAAGGGCGTTTTTATCAATATCACAAGAGAGTATTTGAGTTTTACAACCCTGGTAATCGGTAACAAAATACTCCTTAGAATTTGAATTGCCTTTAAAGTCATACATCTGTGAGCTTGGGCAATAAATGCAGTTAGGGTCATTCCCGTCTCTGTTAACAAAAATGGCATAAGACATATTTTCAATGGCCCTGGCCTTTACAAGTGGCTCAATTGCTCCAATTCTAACCTCTGGGAAGTTTGCAATATTTATAAGGACATCATATTTGTTCCCTTTATTTCTGCTCCAAACCGGGAAACGGATATCATAACAGATATTGAGGGCAAATTTTATCCCTTTATACTCCACAATGCATTTCTCATCACCCCTTGTATAGTATTTGTTCTCCTCACCCATTCTGAAGAGGTGTCTTTTGTCGTAATGGCTCCAGGTGCCGTCGGGAAGAACAAAATAGGCTCTGTTAAATACTTCTCTTCCATTCTGGGTATATGGGAAAGAACCCATTATGGCAATGTTGTATTTTGCCGCTGTGGCAATCATCCAATGAAGTGTCTCTCCTGCAGCATCTTCTGCAAGTGAAAGGTTCATTGTAAAACCGGTTGAAAACATCTCTGGCAGAATGAACAGATCAGCATCTCCCTGCAACTGGTCCAATATAGATTCAACCTTTTTGAAATTCAACTGCTTGTCTTCCCAAGCAATATCAAGTGAACAGGCTACAACTTTCATTATTTCTTATATATTTTATTAACAACCAATGCAATGGCTCCATCACCGGTAACGTTACAAGCTGTACCGAAAGTATCCATTGCTATATAAAGGGCAATCATAAGTCCCTGAAGTTCCTCATTGAAACCAAGCATTGATGCCAGAAGTCCCAAAGCTGCCATAATTGCACCACCTGGAACACCAGGAGCCGCTACCATTGTAATTCCAAGCATACAGATGAAGCCGGCAAACATCGCAAGTCCGTGAGGCATTCCCTGCATCCAAAGAATTGCGAATGCACAGGCTACAATCTTTAATGTACTTCCTGCAAGGTGAATGGTTGCACAAAGCGGAATTACAAAACCTGCCAATTTCTCATCTACTCCATTCTTAATTGCCTGTCTTAGTGTAACAGGAATTGTAGCTGCCGAGGATTGTGTACCCAATGCTGTCATATATGCAGGAAGCATTGTAACAAGTGCCTTGAAAGGATTCTTCTTGGCAATTGCACCGGCAATAATGAACTGTATAAGCAACAAAGAAACGTGAAGTACAAAAATAATGGCAATAACCTTAATGAAAAGTTTAAGGATTGCACCTGCCTGACCCTCTGCACCAATCTGCAAGAAAATACCAAAAACATAAAGAGGCAATAAAGGAATTATTACTCCCGATATAACTTTGTTTACAAGGTCTCTGAACTCTATAAGTCCATTTTTAAGTTTATTGCCGGAAATTGCACACAAACCCAATCCCATTACAAAGGCAAGTACAAGAGCTGAGGTTACACTCATTACCGGAGGCATATCTACAGTAAAGAAAGGAAGAATCTTGTTTGCTTCAGCCACACTTTGTGTCAATCCTGCAGCACCATCCAATATTAACGGATAAGAGAAATCACACACAAAATATGAGAAAAATCCTGCAAACAAAGTAGAACCGTAAGCAATTGCAGCTGTAATTGCAAGAAGTCTGCCTGCTCCGCTACCCAACTCTGCTATGCCTGGAGCTACAAGACCCAATATTATAAGAGGGATTATAAATCCAAGGAAATTTCCAAAGATACCGTTAATGGTTACAAATAATCTGTTAAGGAATTCAGGGAAAAAGAATGAACATACAATTCCCAAAGCTATGGCAATGGCAACTTTTGCCAGTAAAGGCAGATTTTTGATTTTCTGTATCATAGTTTTTGATTTATAATTTCATTTGAATCATAAAAGTAATAATTTTGTGTAAAATATAGAAATAAAGATACCTTAATATTGATCAGAATGAACAAATTCCTTCGCATATTCAGAATTGCAACAGCAACTGTAATATTTATTGTAATTACTTGCGGATTCCTAAATATGAGTGGTGGCAACCATTTATGGAAAATGGCATTGCATACCCAATTTATTCCTGCCCTCATTTCAATCTTTACGGGCAGTGCAATTGCGTTTGTGGTGCTTATGCTCCTTACATTGCTGTTTGGAAGGGTCTATTGCTCATTCCTGTGTCCCCTTGGAATATTTCAGGATATAATCACGTTTATATCCAACATAGTTAAAAAGAAAAACAATGGCGGAAGATTGCCTAAACAAACATACAGCAAACCCCATAATGTACTAAGATACACTATACTTGTAATAATTGCAGTTTGTCTTGTTGCAGGATTTACTTATCCTTTGGCGCTATTGGACCCATATTCAAATTACGGAAAAATTTGCGGACAGCTGTTCAGTTCTGTAGAGCTGGCCATTACCAACCTCCTTTCAAATGTATTCCCTTCTGTATTTTATTACCAGCAGTATGTAAAGGTTACTTTATTTGCATTCATATATTCTTCATTCTTCTTCCTTGCAATTGTTGTATTCAGTGCGCTTAAAGGGAGAATATATTGCAACACAATCTGCCCGGTTGGTTCATTTCTTGGGCTTATAAGCGGTTTCTCATTGTTCAAACCGATTATTCAAAAAGATATGTGTGTAAAATGCAATATGTGCGCCAATAATTGTAAGAGCAATTGTATAAACCTGGAAACTAAAGAGATAGATGCAACCCGTTGTGTGGCCTGCTACAACTGTCTTACCTCTTGTAAAAGGGGCGGTGTAAAACTGGTTCCAACCTGGTTCCGCAAACCGGTACCTGAGGCCTCAGAGCATAGGACAATTGAGAATAAAGAGAGGAGAAATGCCATTATTGCAATGGGAAGTTTTGCCGCTGCTGTTGCTGCCAGAAAAATGATTTTCCCTAAATCATCTTATTCTGCCATTGAGGGGGCAACTGGAGAAAATACTCCAATAATGCCTCCAGGGGCAAGAAATCTAACTGCATTTAAGGATGCTTGTACAGCTTGCCACGCTTGTGTTGCAGCTTGCCCAAACAAAATTATCAAGCCTGCATCTTTTGAATACGGAATTGATGGAGTGATGCTCCCTACATTAAAATATGACAAGAAATATTGCTCATACGAATGTAATGCCTGCTCAACTACTTGCCCTCACGGTGCCTTGCAGCATATATCATTGGAAGAGAAACAGCATACACAGATAGCCCTTGCAACGTATGACCCAACAAGTTGTATTGTAGTTACAGAGGGGTTCAAATGTGGCGCCTGTGCAGGAAATTGCCCTGCCGGGGCTATAACTATGACTGAAAATCCTGTTGTACCCGGACAGCTACTTCCTAAAATTAACCAGAACCTGTGTATTGGATGCGGTGCTTGTGAATATGCCTGCCCTGCTATTCCAAAAGCAATCACCATTAGAGGTAAGATTCTTCAGACTAAGGTTTCTTAAATGTAGTAATTGGGGCACAATAAAAGAGAAAAATGTGCCCCAACAGCATAAAATACAAATTGGGGAACAAAATATTAAAATTTTGTTCCCCAATCTATTTCAAAGGCTTGGTTCCGCCATACAATTATTTCCTCACTTTACACTCTGCTGCCTTAAGTGTATTTACCATAAGAGAAACAATTGTCATTGGACCTACACC
>JAZSEZ010000010.1:0-117111 GCA_045531975.1 Candidatus Egerieisoma sp.
TCCCCACTCCGCTGCCGCGGGGGGATTGAGCCTCCGGCGTCTCCATCTGCGGGGGGATTGAGCCTCCGGCATTCCCCACTCCGCTGCCGCGGGGGCTCTTGCAACAACAGGGGAAAAAGCTCAAAGAGCGCCTTTCCGGCACTCTTTGTTTTTTTGTACCACGTCCCTTCGCTTACAAAAGCAAGCTTTTGACGCTCGGTACGGGTACAAAAAAAGCCCTCAAGCGTTGCTTGAGAGCTTTTTTCTGTTGTTGCGGTGAGAGGGGGATTCGAACCCCCGGTACGGTTACCCGTACGTCAGTTTAGCAAACTGGTGGTTTCAGCCACTCACCCATCTCACCTTTCCGCCCAATGGGTACGCTGTTTGCACAAACGTTTTGGGACTGCAAAGATATGTTAATTCTTTGTATTTGCAAATTTTATTTGCTGCTTGCAGTTTATTTTGTACTTCGTACACGATAAACGCTGCACCTCAGCATAGTTCAAATGAAATTTGACCTCTGCGTTTGGTCTGCCGTTTACTTTACAATCTCTTCGCGCATTTGGGTGTCGGCCTGGATGTTTTTCATTTTGTAGTAGTCCATAACCCCAAGGTTGCCGTTGCGGAACGCCTCTGCCATAGCAAGTGGAATCTCGGTTTCAGCTTCAATAACTTTGGCGCGGGCTTCCTGGGCCTTGGCTTTCATCTCCTGCTCTAGGGCAACAGCCATAGCTCTGCGCTCCTCTGCACGGGCTTGGGCAATGTTCTTGTCGGCGTTGGCCTGGTCTATCTGAAGTACTGCTCCAATGTTCTTTCCAATGTCAATATCGGCAATGTCAATTGAAAGAATCTCAAATGCGGTTCCGGCATCCAAGCCTTTTGAAAGTACAAGTTTTGAGATGGAATCAGGATTTTCAAGTACCGATTTGTGGCTCTCTGCAGATCCAATAGAGGATACAATACCCTCTCCAACGCGGGCAAGAACTGTCTCTTCTCCTGCACCTCCAACCAATTGTTTGATGTTGGCTCTAACTGTAACTCTTGCTTTTGCAATTAGCTGGATACCATCTTTGGCAACAGCAGTTACAGGAGGGGTGTTTATAACTTTAGGGTTTACACTCATCTGCACAGCCTGGAACACATCACGTCCTGCAAGATCAATTGCAGCAGCCATATTGAAGTTAAGTGCAATATTGGCCTTGTCTGCAGAGATGAGGGCATTCACCACGTTAGGGACATTTCCTTTAGCAAGGTAGTGTGCCTCCAGCTCATTTGCCTCCAGTTTTAGTCCGGCCTTGGTTCCTGTAATCATAGCCATTACAATGGTTCCCGGAGGAACTTTTCTCCAGCGCATAAGCACAAGCTGTACCAATGAGATTTTTACTCCCGATATCAATGCCTGAAACCATAATGTAACAGGGAAAAACCATAGGAACACCATTAGTGCCACCAATGAGATTCCTATCCAGATAAGCATAGCAATAGTATCTTCCATTATCATAGTGTATTATTTAATTTACATATATCTTGTTATCGCCAATTTCGGTAACTTTTATCTCCTTTCCAGGCTCAATCAACGAGTCTCTTGTAAAGGCTTCCAGCACATTCTCCCCAATTTTTACTTTCCCTGCAGGAGCAAGACGGGTAAGGGTAATGCCTGTATCTCCCACTGCAATCCCTTTCTGGGCAGGTGCGGTATCAACTTTTGCATCTATATTGGTCTTCAGACTCATTTTTTTCCAGGTTTTTGAGCGGAGCATCAGTACTGTTGAAACAATTGTAAGAATTATATTCACAAGAATGACAATCACCCCCGCAGTTGTCCCCAAGTGGGTAAATGCCACCCAGCACGATGCCACAATTGATGCAATACCCAAAATCCCGGCAATACCAAATCCCGGAATAATAATAAGTTCTGCCCCCAAAAGGAGCATACCTGCAATTATAAGTGTAATAACCAGTGCTGTCATATTTCTTTAAATTTTCTTCCCGACAGTTTTAATTGTTTTCCACCTTCTCAACCTCAACCCCAGTTATCTGCCTTGTGGAAAGGGCATTTGCAAGGTCTTCTGCCTGGGCCTTGTTTGTAAATGGTCCAATTACATATTTCATTACCCCATTGATGGCCACCTTGGCAATATCTCTGGTAGTAGTCTCCCTTATCACTGCAAGAGCATCGGCAGGAAGCACATCATAACCTGCAATAGTTACCCTGAAGATATTGTTGTTTTTCTGTTCCAGCTCTCTGGCGCTCTTGGTAGAGAGGGATTTGCCGTTGTTGTATGCTGTAATCATAGCTGTAGGGAAGCCTCTCTTGCGTACGGTGTTCAGGTTTTTCAATGCCTCTGCGTATGAGTAGAACAATCCGGCCGAATATGTGTATTTACCGCTGGCAAGGGCCCTTTCAAAAATAGGGCTTAACCCCTTGAATGCTTTAGGGGCAGCCTTTCTGGTGGTGGTCATGAGTTGTATATGGTATACCAGACCGTTGGGAATAGAGCCTTTCTCCGCAATTACAGATTCAGGGAGTATCTTGAACTCCAAATCAACTTTGGGCTCGAGTTTCTCAAATATAAAAGTTTGGGTGGTGCCCATATTGTTTTGGGCAAACGTAAACTGTGGAAGTTGCTCATCTGATGAAGAGTCCTCATCCTCCTGTGAAATTTCGTTGGTTATGATTATTCCTTTGGCAAGGAAGTCCAACTCTATCTGCTGCAGTTTTGAAACGGCGGAGGTAGTGCTTTGGCTTAGTGTAAGGAGGTCTGTTTCCAGGCGTAGCATCTGCTGCTCCATCTCAATTCTCTTTAGGGAATCGGTAATCCTTGAGTATTCCTCCCTTTTTGCATCAAGCTGGTCAATTGATTTTTTAAGGGCATCCTGAAGTGATTTTACCTCCTGTACAGCAGCGGTGTATGATGCGAATTCCGCATCCTGTTTTAATGCGCTGTCCTCTTTGTTGCCTGGTGCTCCTGCTGCATTGCTGCCTGGGTTGTATGACTCCAATTTTGCAATCAGAGGTGCATCTTCCTCTGTCACTTCCTGCTTGAGCGGTAATGCTTCGTATGTTGTTGCATACAGGGTAATTTCGTTGCGGGATGTTTCACGGTCCGATGCCAGGACAGAGAAAAGGCCGTCGGGAGTATTGTAGAACAGGAAATCATTGGAGGTTGATGAGTATGGGAATCCCAGGTTTTGGGCAACATCCCAATCTCCAAGTTCGTCGTTCCACTGGCTCATATAGAGGTCATACCCTCCCATTCCGTAATGTCCGTTGGAGGAGAAGTAAAGGGTTTTGTTGTCGGGACTAAGATATGGAAGTATCTCATTTCCTGCTGTTGTTACATTCTCATTGAGTATCTGGGGGGCGGACCATAATGTGTCGTTCAGCTTAATGGACTGCATTATGTTCCACGAACCGCTCTCATCAGGGGCACTGAAGACTATCATATTGCTCCCTTTGCTCAGGTTCATTACATTGAATGGGTTGCCCTGTTTGTCTGCTGTAAATTCTGCCGGTGGGGTTATCCAGGAGTTTTTCTCAAATCCGGGGTAATGGAGGAAGAAGTTTTCTGTAGGGAACACCCTTTTTGCCACTACTATAGGGTCTGAGGCAAACATAAGCATACTGCTGCCGTTCTCACTTGTTATAAGCAGCCTCTCTATATTCATATTATATAAGGAGTCAGCTTCTGTAGTAAGGGTGGAATCAGGTCTTTGCCTGAGTATGCTCTCATATATCTCAATTGCATTTGCAAAGTTGTAGTTTTTATGGAACTCTGCAGCCTGTTTGAGCTTGGCCGAATTATCTTGCGTATATGCGGTAACTGCACTGAAAAGTGCTATTAGTATGATAGATAAACAACTACGTTTTTTCATTGATTTTTCTCAAAAAGTATCAACAAAGGTAGGAAATACTTTATATATTAGGAAAAAATACTACATTTGCACGTTAATTTTGGAAGTAATACCTTTTTTAGCGGATTTAATAAATTTAAAACTATATAAATATGCAAAGTAAAGGAGCCATTAAATTTGTGGCAATTCTAATTGCTGTAGCCTGTTTGTATTCATTATCATTTACTTGGGCTACAAGTCATCAGGAGAAAAAAGCAGAGGAGTATGCTGCCAAAGCTGTTGCAGCTGAGCAGTTGACCCCAGCTTTTGCAGAGGTAGCGGATGTTGACAAAGCATTCTACCTTGATTCAATCTCAAAAGAGAAAAACAGATTCTACATTGATTCAATCTCTTCTGAGAAAGTATTTTTGGGTTTCACCTACAAGGAGGTAAAAGAGAAAGAGATCAATCTTGGTCTTGACCTTAAGGGTGGTATGAACGTTATGTTGCAGGTGCAGCTTAAAGACCTTATTGTTGCCCTTGCAGACGGTAACCAGTCACCTGAGTTTGTTGAGGCTTTGGCTTTGGCTCAGAAAAAAGAGTTGGAGAGCAGAGCAGATTTCATCACTCTATTTGCTGAGAGCTGGAATGAGGTAGCTCCTGCAAAGAGACTTTCAAGTGTATTCGGTACATTTGAGATGCGTGAGAAAATCAAACCAGAGACTTCTAACGAGGATGTAATTAAAGTTATCCGCGAGGAGTCTGAGAGTGCAATTGCAAACTCATTCAACGTTCTTAGAAACCGTATTGACCGTTTTGGTGTAACTCAGCCAAATATTCAGAAACTTGGTAACAGCGGTAGAATTCTTGTGGAGCTTCCAGGTGTTAAAGAGCCTGAGCGTGTGAGAAAACTGCTTCAGGGAACTGCTTCATTGGAGTTCTGGCCTACATTCGACAACTCTGAGATTTATCCTTATTTGGCAGAGGCTAATGCCCTTTTGGCTCAGATTGTTGCTGATGAGGCTGCTGTAGCTGCTGATTCTGCAAATGCAGAGAATGCTGTAGAGTCTCTTATTGCTGCTGATTCTCTTTCAGCAGATGCTCAGGCTTTTGCAAAACAGAATCCTTTGTTCTATTTGTTGAGCCCTAGCGCATACAACGGACAGCTTATGCCTGGTGCTACAATTGGTAGAGCTCACTACAGAGATACTGCAAAGATTAATGCTTATTTGAATATGCCACAGGTTAAAGCTCTATTCCCTGTTGAGCTTGTTCCTATGTGGACAGTTAAAGCTGATCCTAGCGATGCATCTGGCGTTATCTTTGACTTGGTAGCCATCAAATCTACTTCAAGAGACGGTAAAGCCCCTCTTGATGGTGGTGTTGTTACTGATGCTGCTGTATCATACGGTAACACTGGTGGCGCTCCTGGCGTAAGTATGACAATGAACGCAGAGGGTGCAAGAACTTGGGCAAGACTTACTGCAGACAATATAGGCAAATCTGTAGCAATTGTATTGGACGGTATGGTTTACTCTTACCCTACTGTACAGTCAGAGATTACAGGCGGACAGTCTTCAATTACAGGTAACTTTACCATTACAGAGGCAGAGGACTTGGCTAACGTTCTTAAATCAGGTAAACTTCCAGCCCCTGCAACTATTGTTCAGGAGCAGGTAGTTGGACCTACTTTGGGTAGCGCTTCAATCAAAGCCGGAATGATTTCATTTGTAATTGCATTTGTATTGGTACTTGTATATATGATGGTATTCTACGCTGGTGCAGGTGTTGCTGCTTGTGTAGCTCTTATCTGTAACGTATTGTTCTTGTTTGGTGCTCTTGTATCATTCGGTGCAGTACTTACATTGCCAGGTATTGCGGGTTTGGTTCTAACTCTTGGTATGGCTGTGGATGCAAACGTTATTATCTACGAGCGTCTAAGAGAGGAGTTGAGAGCTGGTAAAGCACTTAGAGCTGCCATTAAAGATGGTTACAGCAATGCTTACTCTGCAATTATTGACGGTAACCTTACTACTGTAATTACTGGTATTGTATTGTTTATGTTCGGTTCAGGTCCTGTACAGGGTTTTGCAACTACTTTGGTAATTGGTATCATCACTTCATTCCTTACTTCAGTATTCATTACAAGACTTGTATTTGAGGCTCGTTTGGCTAAGAATAAAGAGATTACTTTTGAGAGTGGTGTTTCTAAAAACTTCTTGCAGAATACAACCTTCAACTTCTTGAAAGTAAGCAAAACTACCCTTACAACTTCAGCAATCATTTGTGTAATCTGTCTTGGCTTTATGTTTACTAAAGGCTTTACTTATGGTGTAGATTTCACAGGTGGTAGAACTTTTGTATTGCGTTTTGATAAAGAAGTAACTGCAGAGCAAATCCGAGAGGCTGCAAACAACGAGTTTGGTGAGACTGTAGAGGTTAAACAGTTTGGTGGTGCAAGCCAGATGAAGGTTACTACCAAATATAAGATTAACGATAACTCAACTGAGGTAGATGCAGAGGTAGAGGCAAAACTTTACAATGCATTGAAAGGTTTCTTTGTTGCTGATATGACATTGGATGAGTTTATCTCAACACAGGACAACCCTAACGGTATTATCTCTTCAGATAAAGTTGGTCCTACAATTGCAAACGATATTAAGAGAGATGCAATCATAGCTGTTGTTTTGTCATTGCTTGCTATCTTCCTATATATTGCAGCACGTTTCCGCAACTGGACTTGGGGTGCAGGTTCTGTACTAGGTTTGGCACACAATATAATTATTGTTATTGGTTTCTTCTCAATCTTCTCAGGAATTCTTCCTTTCAGCTTGGATGTAGACCAGACATTTATTGCAGCAGTGCTTACTATTATCGGTTACTCAATCAATGATACCGTGGTTATCTTTGACCGTATCCGTGAGAACAGAACTCTATATCCTAAACGTGATTTGGGTGAGACTATCAACTCTTCTTTGAACAGCACATTGGTTAGAACAATCAATACTTCAGTAACTACTTTGGTGGTAATGTTGGCAATTGCATTGTTCGGTGGAGAGGTGATCAGAGGTTTTGCAGTGGCAATTATTGTAGGTATCCTTGTAGGTACTTACTCGTCAATGTTCGTTGCAACTCCATTGATGTACAGATTCAGCCAGAAAGCTGCAAAGAAAGCAAACAAATAATAACAAAAAACTTATAAAGGGGAAAGGGCGCTTCAGCAATGGGGCGCCCTTTTTCTGTTATGCTTCACGTTCCTGATATCTTATGATGTTTTTAATTATGGATTGTGCAAAGGCGGTTATTTGTGTTTTTAAGCAAAATTCTGTATTTTGTAACATTTTTAATATAAATGTGTAAAACCGATTAAAAATTTGTATTATGGAACTACCTTTTGCAGAATCTTGGAAGATAAAGATGGTTGAACCTATAAGGAAGAGTACCAGAGCAGAGAGAGAACAGTGGATTAAAGAGGCAAGCTATAACCTTTTTCAGCTTAAATCGGAGCAGGTTTACATAGATTGCCTTACAGACTCAGGAACCGGAGCTATGAGCGACCGCCAGTGGGCGGCAATGATGACGGGAGATGAAAGTTATGCAGGCTCATCGTCATTCTTTCAGCTTAAAGAGACAATAACCCGTCTTACAGGTTATGAATATGTAATACCCACACATCAGGGAAGGGCTGCGGAAAATGTCCTTTTCAGCCATTTGGTTAAGGCTGGTGATATTATCCCTGGAAACTCCCATTTTGATACCACAAAAGGACATATTGAGAGCCGTAAGGCGGTAGCCTTGGACTGCACGATAGATGAGGCAAAAGATACCCAATTGGAGATTCCTTTTAAAGGAAATGTTGATCTGGCAAAATTGGAGAAAGCCCTTGCAGAAAGTGCAGACAAGATACCTTTCATTATTGTAACCATTACCAATAATACGGCAGGAGGACAGCCTGTTTCAATGGAAAACCTCTGCAAGGTGAGGGAAATAGCAGACAAATATGGCAAGCGTGTGGTATATGATTCTGCCCGTTTTGTAGAGAATGCCTATTTTATTAAGGTTCGCGAAGAGGGATATGCAGACAAGTCTATAAAGGAGATTGTAAAGGAGATGTTCTCTTATGCGGATGGTATGACAATGTCATCCAAGAAAGATGGCCTTGTAAATATGGGAGGTTTTATTGCAACCCGCCACGAAGATTGGTATGAAGGGGCAAAACGTTTCTGCATTCCATTTGAAGGGTACCTTACATATGGTGGAATGAACGGGCGTGATATGGCGGCGCTGGCAGTGGGTTTGGATGAGAATACGGAACTCGACAATATTGAAACCCGTATCCGTCAGGTGCAATATCTTGCAGCCCGCCTTGATGAGTTTGGAATTCCATATCAGAGGCCTGTAGGAGGGCACGCAATATTTGTAGATGCAGACAGAGTGCTTTCAAATATCCCTAAAGAGGAATTCCCTGCCCAAACACTTGCAATTGAGCTCTATCTTGAGGCTGGTATCCGTGGGTGTGAAATTGGATATATCCTTGCAGACAGAGACCCTGTAACCCGTGAGAACCGCTTTGGCGGCCTTGACCTTCTCCGCATCTGCATTGCCCGCAGAGTATACACCAACAACCATATGGATGTAATTGCAGTGGCCCTGAAAAATGTATATGACCGCCGCAATGAAATCAAACGCGGAGTTAAGATTATATGGGAAACAGAACTTATGAGGCACTTTACAGTAAAACTGGAGAGGCTATAATTTCTTCCCGACAGAAAAAGGCCCGCTACATTGATTTGTAGTGGGCCTTTTAATCTATTTCTTTCTGACTGCCCCTTTCCTGGAAGATTTCTTGTTCCACTCGGGGTCCCAAATTAGTGTGTAATCAATAAGCCTCTGTTCCAGATTGGTTTTTGACACCTTAATGCGGACTTTGTCGCCAAGGGTAAATTTCTTGCGTGTGGCTTTTCCAATGAGGCAGTAGTTCTTTTCATCATAGATGAAGAAATCCTCCTTGATTTCACGTAGCATAACCATTCCCTCAACTTTTGTTGGTTCAATCTCCACGTACATTCCCCATTCTGTAATGCCTGAAACGGAACCTTCAAATTCCTGCCCAACCTTATCCTGCATAAACTCTGCAAGTTTGTATTTTATACTGCTTCTTTCAGCCTCAGTGGCAAGGTGTTCACGCATAGATGAGTGCTTGCAAAGTTCTTCGTAGCGCAACTTCTCTTCATTTTTACCTTTGTTGAGGTAGTGGTCCAAAAGGCGGTGGACCATCATATCTGGATATCGTCTGATTGGGGAGGTAAAGTGTGTATAATAATCAAATCCCAGTCCATAATGTCCTACATTGTCTGTAGAGTATTTTGCGCGGGCCATAGAGCGGAGGGCAATAATCTCAATTGCACCACACTCCGGTTTCCCTTTTACTTTGTCAAGCAACAGGTTAAGCTCTTTTGCAATATCCCTTGAATTATCTATTGAACCCATCTGATATCCAAAGTGCTTTACAAAATCTTTCAGATTCTTCACTTTGTCAAAATCGGGTTCATCGTGAATACGGTATACGAATGTAGGCTCTTTCAGGCGCAGCCCTTTTGTAACATAGGTTGCCACCTCTTTATTTGCAAGGAGCATAAATTCTTCAATAAGCCAGTTTGCCTCCTGGGTAATCCTTTGTATTACATCTATTGGTTTTCCTGTCGGATCCACTATCACTTTCATCTCTGGGCGTTCAAAGCTTATTGAACCGCTCTGGAAACGGGCTTCACGCAGTTTTCCGGCAAGGGAGTGCAGTATAAGTACTGCTTGTGCCACCTCCTTGTCTGAGTAGGTTTCCCCTTTTCTTCGTCGGGAAGAGACTTTTATGCTTTTTGTTTCCACGCCGCTACCCATCTCCCCAAGATATTTGAGTGTGTAGTCTCCTTGGGTTTCTATTATTTCCTGGGCCTGCTGGTATGAGTATCTTCTGTCTGAAATGATTATTGTGCGGCCAAACCATCTTTTAAGAACCTTTGCTTTAGGTGAAATCTCAAATACTGCTGAGTATGTGAGTTTTTCTTCATTTGGCCTTAATGAACACAGGTTGTTTGAAAGAGCCTCCGGCAACATTGGAACAGTCCTGTCTACAAGGTAAACGGAAGTTCCCCTTTCAAAGGCCTCTTTGTCTATGATGTCGTGCGGTTTTACATAATGGGTAACATCTGCAATATGAATACCTACTTCATAGTTCCCGTTTGGAAGTTCCTCAAATGAAATGGCATCATCAAAGTCTTTGGCATCTGCCGGGTCTATTGTGAAAGTGAGAACAGAGCGCATATCCCTGCGGCGCTTTTTCTCTCTCTCTTCTATTTTTACAGGAATTTTTGCGGCAGCCTCTTCAACTTCCGGATCAAACTTGTATGGTAAGCCAAACTCAGCAAGAATGGCGTGCATCTCGGTTTCGTTTTCTCCGGGTTCTCCAAGAATATCAATAATCTTCCCCACAGGGGAATCTGTATGCATTGGCCACTCCACTACCTGAACTGCAACCTTCTTCCAATGGGCATCCTCATCAATACCATCAAGAGGAACCCTGATGTCGTATGGCATAACCCTGCTCTCTACTATTACCCATCCGTGCTCTCCCATAATCTGCAGAATTCCAATGAAAGGTTTCTTGCTCCTCTCCAAAATAGCTACAATCTCCCCCTCCATACTGTGTTTTGCATCTTTCTTCTTTGTTACAGCAACCTTTACGTAATCTCCGTTCAGGGCGTGCAACATGCGGTTTTGTGGGATGTACACATCATCTTCTCTGTCGGGAACAATAACAAATCCAAAACCCTCTCTGGTCATTTGCACTGTACCTTCCACCATCTCTATAATTTTCTTTTTAGTACTTCTCTGATGCCTTTGGGTATGTCTCTTTTTGGTAGCTGTGGTTTTCTTTCTTTTTTCTCTCATAATGATTAACTTTGCCGCCGCTTGGCTGCAAATTTGCAGTACAGACGTGTGTATATTGAATAACAAAACTACGAAATAAAATGGACAAAAAAGTACTTTTAATGATTCTTGATGGTTGGGGAATTGGAAAAAACGATTCTACCAATGCAATCTACACAGCAGGACAGCCTAATATTGATGCCCTAATGGCAAAATATCCAACTTCGCAGCTTTCTGCAAGTGGTGAGGATGTGGGCCTTCCAGAGGGTCAGATGGGTAACTCTGAGGTTGGTCACTTGAATATTGGTGCCGGTAGAGTTGTTTACCAGGACCTTGTGAAAATCAACAAGGCTTGCCAGAACAGGACTCTTTTGGAGAATAAAGAGGTTAAGGCTGTTTATGATTATGCAAAAGAGAGCGGCAAAGCATTGCACTTTATGGGTTTGCTTTCAAATGGCGGTGTTCACAGCTCAATTGAGCAGCTTTTTGCATTTCTTGATGTAGCTAAAGAGTACGGTTTGGATAAAGTATATGTTCATTGCTTTATGGATGGCCGTGATACCGATCCTAAGAGCGGTAAAGGCTTTGTGGAGCAGTTGGAGGCTCATATGGCAAAATCTACAGGTAAAGTTGCTTCTGTAATTGGCCGTTTCTACGCTATGGACCGCGACAAGAGATGGGACCGTGTTAAAGTTGCTTATGATCTTCTTGTAAACGGTGAGGGTGAGGTTGTTTCTTCTCCTGCAGCAGCTGTTGAGGCTTCATACGAGGCAGGTGTTACTGATGAGTTCATCAAACCTATTAAAGTTGAGGGTACTGCAAACATCTCTGCAGACGATGCAATTGTATTCTTCAACTTCCGTAATGACCGTGCACGTGAGATTACCAGTGTACTTACACAGGAGGATATGCCGGAGATGGGTATGAAAACTCTTCCTTTGTACTACTGTTGTCTAACTCCATATGATGACAAATTCACTGGCGTTCACATTCTGTTTGACAAAGAGAATGTTCAGGAGACTCTTGGTGAGGTGGTTGCTAAAGCTGGCAAGAACCAGTTGAGAATTGCTGAGACTGAGAAATATGCTCACGTTACATTCTTCTTCTCTGGCGGACGTGAGGCTGCGTTTGAAAACGAAGACCGTGTATTGGTAAACTCACCTAAAGTTGCCACATACGACCTTAAACCTGAGATGAGTGCTCCAGAGGTGGCATCTGAGCTAATTAAGGTTCTTGACACTCAGAAAGAGGATCTTGTAATCCTTAACTTTGCAAACGGTGATATGGTAGGCCATACAGGAGTCTACGAGGCAATTAAACAGGCAGTTACCACAATTGACGGTTTGGTTAAAGAGGTTGTAGACTCTGCTGTTGCAAATGGTTATACCGTACTTATTACAGCAGACCACGGTAATGCCGATAACGCTGTAAATGCAGACGGAACCCCTAATACCGCACACTCACTTAACCCGGTTCCTTTCATTGTTGTAGACAACGATGTAAAAGAGGTTAAAAACGGTATCCTTGCAGACATTGCCCCTACAATCCTTAAACTTATGGGCATTGAGCAGCCTGCATGTATGACAGGTACACCGTTGGTATAATCTTCTTCCCAGCAAATATAGCGAGGCACAAAAGAGTATATTTACCCTTTTGTGCCTCGCTCTTTATATGCCGGCCACTTTCACAGGGTAAATTTTATAAAAAAAAGAAAATTCTTTATCTCTCCGTTCAACTTTTTCTTTATCAGGAATACTTTCTTTAATAACACTCTTACTTTTATGGCAAAAACAGTTGCTATGTAGCTGGATATTATCAAGAACAAGATTTATGAGATTAGAGGACAGCGGGTAATGCTGGACAGGGATCTGGCGCAGTTGTATGGGGTGGAGACAAAAGTGTTGAACCAGGCTGTGAGAAGGAATTTGGAGAGATTTCCTGAGGATTTTATGTTTGAACTTACAAAATACGAGGCTAACTTATTGGAAATCAGTTTAAGGTCACAATTTGTGACCTTGAACAAAGGTAGGGGAAGCAATTATAAATATGCTCCGCTCGTATTTACTGAGCAAGGAGTTGCAATGCTTAGTAGCGTACTTAGATCAAGTACAGCTATCCAAGTTAATATCTCCATTATGCGGGCCTTTGTAACAATGCGCAATTATGTATCTGCAGTATCAGCAGCATCATCTGAATTGGCCGAATTTAAAGAGAGACTGAAGCTCATAGAACAGTCGTGCAGGGATAATGCAGATGCGGTGAATGATTTGTCTGAAGATATGCAGAAAGAATTGGATGACATATATCTTGCCTTGTCGCAATTGGCGGCAAAACAGAAAGATACAGACGCAGGAAAAAACAGGGCGAAGATAGGGTTTAAAAAGTAAGGGAGCAAACCGCTTTATTTTGTATATTTGTAGTTCACACAAACTCCAAATAACACCTTAAGATTATGGCATTTGCTCATTTACACGTACATACATATTATTCCATTTTGGATGGTCAGGCAAGTATAAAGGCGCATTTTAAAAAGGCCGCTGAAGACAATCAGCCGGCATTGGCCATTACAGACCACGGCAATATCTTTGGTGTAAAGGAGTCCCTTAAGGTGGCAAAGGATTTCCCGGATGTAAAGCCAATTATTGGGTGTGAGGTGTATGTGAACCCGGAGGGACGATTCAACAAAAGGGGAAAGGAAGACCAGGGAGCATACCACCTTATACTGCTTGCCAAAAATCTGCAGGGGTACTACAATCTTGTAAAAATAGTCTCCACAGGCTGGACTGAGGGATTTTACTACAAACCAAAAATAGACCGTGAGATACTGGAGAAGTACCACGAAAACCTTATCTGCTGCTCAGCCTGCTTGGGAGGAGAGATACCAAAATACATAAATACCGGAAAACTGGAGGCGGCAGAAGAGACCGCCCTATGGTACAAGAACCTGTTTGGGGAGGATTACTACCTTGAGGTACAGTTGCACCGCACAGAGATTCCCGGTATGACCACAGAGGTGGCAGATTTGCAGGAGGTGGCAAATGCCGAAATCTTTAAAATGGGCGAACGCCTTGGTATAAAGGTGGTTGCAACAAATGATGCCCACTTTGCCCGCAAGGAGGATGGCCCTGCCCACGACCGCCTTATCTGCCTTACCACAAATGCCAACTATGATGATCCTAACCGTATGAGATATACCCAGCAGGAGTATCTAAAAACGGAGGAGGAGATGAGAGCCCTGTTCCCGGAGCACCCTGAGGTGATAGAGAATACCCTGGAGATTGTGGAGAAAGTGGAGAAATACAAGATAGACAGAGATCACGTATTGCCGGTATTCCCAATTCCTGATGAGTTTCCCGACAGTAACGAATATCTCCGCCACCTGGTATACAAGGGAGCGGAGAAAAAATACAAAACCATTACCGATGAGTGCCGCGAGCGCATAGACTTTGAGCTTGCCACCATTAAGAAAATGGGATTCCCGGATTACTTCCTCATTGTGCAGGATTTCATAGCGGCGGCCCGCAACATAGGTGTATGGGTAGGCCCCGGACGTGGTTCGGCGGCCGGTTCAGTAGTGGCATACTGCCTGGGGATTACCAACTTGGACCCAATCAAATATGATTTGCTGTTTGAGCGTTTCCTTAACCCGGACCGTATTTCAATGCCCGATATAGACGTGGACTTTGATGATGACGGACGCGGTAAAGTACTCCAGTATGTGGAGGAAAAATATGGCAAGGATCACGTTTCCCACGTAGTGACCTTTGGCACTATGGCAACCAAAAGTGCCATAAAGGATGTGGCACGTAT
Source organism: Candidatus Egerieisoma sp. (assembly GCA_045531975.1). Taxonomy (GTDB): domain Bacteria; phylum Bacteroidota; class Bacteroidia; order Bacteroidales; family UBA932; genus Egerieousia. The sequence continues at coordinate 14,548 of JAZSEZ010000010.1, forward strand.
CCAGCAGGTCCCTTTGCAGGAGAGTGACCGTCTTGCAAAGCTTGTTCCCGACAGTTTCCCGGAAGAGGTGGAGAAGTTCACAGATGAAAACGGAGAGGTAAAAGAGAAGACCAAGAAGGTAAAGGTAACGGTAGAGAACTGTGTGAAACTTGTTCCCGAAATGAAAGAGGCATACGAGAACTCAGATATTCCTGGGGTGAAAGATACTTTGGAGTATGCGCAGAAACTGGAAGGAACAGTGAGAAATACAGGAGTGCACGCCTGTGCAATAATTATTGGTAGAGACAACCTTACAGAGCATATTCCAATCTGTATAGCAAAAGATAAGGAGACAGGGCAAGATATGTGGGTGTCCCAGTATGAGGGATCATTTATAGAGGATGTGGGAATGCTTAAAATGGACTTCCTTGGTTTGCGTACCCTTTCCATCCTTAAGGAGGCGGTAAATAACGTAAAGAAATCTAAAGGTATAGAGATAGATATAGAGGCTATTCCAATAGATGACAAAAAGACCTTTGAACTGTTTGGCAGGGGAGACACAGTAGCGGTGTTCCAGTTTGAGTCTCCAGGAATGCAGAAATGGTTGAGAGAACTCCAGCCAAGCCGTTTTGAAGACCTTATTGCAATGAATGCCCTTTACCGCCCGGGTCCGATGGACTACATCCCAGACTTTGTAGCCCGTAAAAAGGGAGAACAGGCAATAGAATATGACCTTCCGGAAATGGAGAGCATCCTGCAGGATACATACGGAGTAACCGTATATCAGGAGCAGGTGATGCTTCTTTCCCAGAAACTTGCAAACTTTACAAAAGGTCAGGCAGACGGACTCCGTAAGGCTATGGGTAAAAAGCTCATAGACAAAATGATGGAGCTTAAGGTTAAGTTTATGGAGGGTGGCGCTGCCAATGGGCATCCGCAGGATACTTTGGAGAAGATATGGAAAGACTGGACAGCATTTGCCCAGTATGCTTTCAACAAATCCCATGCAACCTGTTATGCTTGGGTGGCATACCAGACAGGATATATGAAAGCACATTATCCGGCGGAGTTTATGGCGGCCAACTTGAGCAAGAACCTCAACAACATAGAGGAGATTACCAAACTGATGGATGAGTGCCGCAGGATAGGGAGTAATGTGCTTGGTCCAGATGTAAACGAGAGTGAGCGTACATTCTCTGTAAACAAGAACGGAGATATCCGTTTTGGTATGGCTGGTGTAAAGGGTGTTGGTGGAGCTGTTGTAGACTCAATTGTTGCCTGCAGGGGAAACAAACCGTTTACAGGTGTATTTGATTTTATAGAGAGGGCTTCTGACAGCGGAAACATAAACAGAAAAACCATAGAGTCATTGGCTTATGCCGGTGCTTTTGATTCATTCCCTGAAATACGCAGAGAACAGTTCTTTGCAGAGAACTCCAAAGGAGATGTTTTCATTGAGGCGCTGTGCAGATATGGTCAGAAACTCCAGAGCGATTCATTGTCGGGAGGAAATTCATTGTTTGGGGATGATGATATGGCATTCAAACCTACCCCTCCGGAGATTCCTGTGCCAAGGGATTACAACAAACTGGAGTTCCTGAAAAAGGAGAAGGAGCTGGTGGGTATGTACCTTTCTGCCCATCCGCTGGATGTCTATAAATTTGAAATTGACCATTTTGCGCAAACAAAGCTCGCTGATGCAATGGAAATGGTAAAAGCGGCCTCAACTGATGCCTCTTTGCAGAAAAAGGAGTTGTATCTGGCAGGTCTTGTTACTTCTGTAAGCAAAATGGTTTCCAAGAAGAGCGGCCGTCCGTGGGTGAAATTCACTGTAGAGGATTTTGGGGGAAGTGTGGAATTTGCCTTGTTTGGAAAAGATTATGAGACCTTTATGCCATTTTTGGAGGAGAATCAGGCTGTAATGTTCAAATGTGCCATTATGCCACGTTTCGGATTTGCCAAACCGGATGAAGACTCTAAAGGTCCCGACGGCAAACCGGCACCAGTGGAGTGCGAGCTTAAGATGCGCAAGATGACCCTCCTTGCCAACACAAAAGATGAGTTTATAAAGGAACTTATAATAAACATTCCGGTAAAAAGAATCACACCTGCCTTCCGCAAAGAACTTCTAAAGCAGTTGAAGGAGAACAAGGGCAAGAAGATGCTCTCACTGAACGTACTTGATTACGAGAACAAGATTTCAGTTGAATTCTTCTCCCGCAAATTCAAAGTTGATGTGAACCCGGGCCTCCTTGAATTCCTGGAGCACAACAACCTTGAAACCAAAGTTCAGACCGAGGTGAGTTTATAGTAAAAAGAAAAAGTTTAGGGGTAACCTTAAACTTTTTCTTTTTTTGGCAAGGTGTGTTGAAATAAAAGTGCATAAGGTTACTGGTTTTTAATTTTAGAAATGATGAGTCATCGTTGAAAGAGATAGTTGCTTTATCCTAATCAACCCAACCACCCTCGCCAGAAATACCGTTTGACAGAAAAGACTCTCAAATGGAAGCGAGGGGATTAATTCTTTGATAGGTAAGATAAAATACAATCAAGAGATTGCGGATTTAATTCCGCAATCTCTTTTGAACTGTTTGGCACAAAACACAGCAAATTCGTTCCCATGGTGGAGTTCTCGGGCACAAAAGAGTGGTAAAATGTGCCCAAGCAAAACTAATACCCTTGCGCTCTCAAAGTAATCTCAGCCCCTTCTGGGGTAACAAGCATGGCGCCGGCTTCGGGTTTGCACAGGTGGCCTATGATGTCTACGTTAGGGAACTCTTTATGGAAGCGTTCGTGTTCCTGGACCGGTACGGCAAAGAGGAATTTGTAGTCGTCGCCGCCGTTAAGGGCCGCGGTTATGGCATCCATATTGAGTTCTTCTGCCATTGCAAAGGTTTGGGAGGCAATAGGAATTTTGCCAAGGTAGATTTTGGCTCCCACATTGTGCTCTTCGCAGAGTTGTTTTACTGTGGCTGCAAGGCCGTTGGTAATGAATCCTCCCCAAGCCGGGAACAATTTGGCCTCATTGAACTGCTCTGTAGTTTTTGGGTTAATTTCTGGGCTCAAGTATTGGCTCAAAATGTATTTGTATTTGCTCAAATCGGGCTGTACATACTCTGCAGCGCGCTCTGCAGGAATCTTGTTGAAGGCAATTTTCTCCCTCTCCAGCACGTGCAATCCCATATAGGCTGCACCCACGTTACCGGTAAGGCAAAGGAGGCAAGTGTTGTCTACAGCAGGTACAGTAGCGGCAACTTTTGCACTCTGCACACCGCAAGCGGTAATGGCAATGTTAAGGCCGGTCATTGAGGCTCCCAAATCAAGTGAAAGTTGCTCAATCTTGTGCTCTTTGCAGGCTCCAAGCACACCACCCCAGAACTCGGCAATATCCTCTACGCAGAATCTTGCAGAGAGGCCCAATGAAAATGATAATCCCTGTGGATTATAGCATTTTGCATAGATTCCACCAAGTGCATATAGGGCTGCCTTGTACCCAAGATGCTTGAGTGGGGTGTAGGTGAGATCAAAATCAATTCCCTCAAGCATAGTTTTTTGTACAGTAAGGAAATTGTTCACATCTTTGGTGCGGCCTGCCTTGTCGGGAATACGTCCCTGAAACATTTGTGCCGCAGAATTGTTGTATGGGGTACCTTCAAAAAGTCTTTTCAGAAGGGCAACTTTGCCAATTTCGCTTATTTGTGTTCTTTTTGGAGCTTGGTTGTTCTCCTGAGCAGTACCTTTTTCTAGTGATTCTGTATTCATATAGAAGTATTTTTTACAAAAATACCTAAAATGGTTTAACTTTGCGTTGCGATGAGTAAAAATAAAGAAATAATTGACAATATAGCCAATGCTGAGTATCAGCACGGCTTTGAATCCAATATAGAGCAGGAGTTCATTCCCAAGGGATTGAATGAGGATATCATCAGGCTTATTTCTGCAAAGAAGCAGGAGCCTGAGTGGTTGTTGGAGTTTCGTCTCAAGGCATTTGAGAGATGGCAGAAGATGGAGATGCCCAAGTGGGCACATCTGGATATTCCTGAGATAGATTATCAGGATATAATCTATTATGCGGCACCTCAGCCTAAGAAACAGGCTACGGAGATTGACCCTGAGCTTGCTGAGACATTTGAGAAATTGGGTATTCCGTTGCACGAGAGGAATGTCCTTGCGGGAGTGGCAGTGGATGCGGTGTTTGATTCGGTATCTGTGAAAACCACATTCAGGGAAACTTTGGCTGAGAAAGGGGTTATTTTCTGCTCTTTTTCAGAGGCAGTAAGGGATTACCCTGATTTGGTAAAGAAATATCTGGCATCAGTTGTTCCTATAGGCGACAACTACTTTTCTGCCCTTAACTCGGCAGTGTTCAGTGACGGTTCGTTCTGCTATATTCCTAAGAACACCCGTTGTCCTATGGAGCTGAGCAGCTACTTTAGAATAAATGCCAAGGGTACAGGCCAGTTTGAGAGAACCCTTATTGTGGCAGATGAAGGTTCATACGTAAGCTATCTTGAGGGTTGTACTGCTCCTCAGCGCGATGAGAACCAGCTTCACGCAGCAGTTGTGGAGATTGTGGTTATGCAGGATGCTGAGGTGAAATATTCTACTGTACAGAACTGGTACCCTGGAGACAAGAACGGTAAGGGTGGTATCTACAACTTTGTTACCAAGAGGGGTATCTGCAAGGGGGCAAACAGCAAATTGTTCTGGGCGCAGGTGGAGACCGGCTCTGCAATTACCTGGAAATACCCAAGTACAATCCTTAAAGGTGACAATTCAATAAGTGAGTTCTATTCTGTGGCTGTAACCAACAACCATCAGCAGGCAGATACCGGAACCAAGATGATTCATATTGGGAAGAATACCAGCAGCCGTATTGTGAGCAAAGGTATCTCTGCCGGTGTGAGCCAGAACAGCTACAGGGGTTTGGTTAAAATCCTCCCTGGTGCTGAGAATGCCCGCAACCATTCGCAGTGCGACAGCCTTCTTTTGGGAGACAAATGCGGGGCACACACTTTCCCATATGTGGAGAGTGAAAATCCTACGGCAGTTGTGGAGCATGAGGCCACAACATCAAAGATTGGTGAGGACCAGCTGTTCTACTGCCAGCAGAGGGGAATTAAGGCAGAGGATGCTGTTGGACTTATTGTTAATGGATATGCAAAAGAGGTGCTTAACCAGCTTCCTATGGAGTTTGCGGTTGAGGCTCAGAAACTGTTGCAGGTCTCTTTGGAGGGTAGTGTAGGTTAAACGGCAATAATTTATCGGGAAGAAAACTATGTTCAGTATAGATAACATACTTTTTACTTTGGGAGGTCAGGGGGTGAGTCTCCTTGAGCTTCTTGCTGTTATGGCAGGTTTGAGTTGTGTGTTTCTGGCAACCAGGGGAAAGGTGCTTAATTTTTGGGTGGGGTATCTTTATAATATCCTCCTTTTCTTTATGTTTTTGCAGAAGCATCTTTATTCAAGTATGCTGGTGCAGCCAATTTCATTTATAATAAACTTTTTTGGCCATTACCGTTGGACCCACCCTGCCCAGGATGAGAAAGACCGCAAGGAGCAGCTTAAAATAACCATCCTTACCAACAAGGAGAGATTGGGCCTTCTTGCCATTGTGGCAGCATTCACAGTATGTTGGGGCTTTTTGCTCAGCCAGTTGAATGTATGGTGGCCAAATATCTTCCCGATGGCCAGAGCGCCGTTCCTGGATGCATTTGTAACAGCATTCATCCTGCTGGCGCAGTACCTTTCTGCCCAGAAGAAACTGGATTGTTGGGGAGCGTGGCTGGTTGTGAACGTTACCAATATTACATTATACATTAAAGCGGGATTGGTGTTTATGCCGCTTGTAAGTGCCGGATACCTTATCCTTGCATTCTTTGGATTTGCAATGTGGAGAAAACAGATGAAGGCGCAGGAGATTTAAACAGGAGAGATTATGGAAAATTTGATTGAAATAAAAAATTTGCATGCCAGCATTAATGGCAAAGAGATTCTCAAAGGTATAGACTTGGTGGTAAAACCGGGTGAGGTACACGCAATTATGGGCCCTAACGGTTCTGGTAAAAGTACCCTTTCTGCAGTGCTTGCAGGCAAGGAGAATTATGAGGTAACAGAGGGAACTGTAAAATTCTTGGGGCAGAACCTTTTGGAGATGTCTCCAGAGGAGCGCTCTTGGGCCGGATTGTTCCTTGGTTTCCAGTATCCTATTGAGATTCCTGGTGTAACCAATGTGAACTTTATGAAAACCGCAGTAAACGAGCACCGCAAACAGAAGGGGTTGGCTCCACTTACAGCTGCTGAGTATCTTAAGCTTATGCGTGAGAAGATGGCAATTGTAGAGATGGATCCCGCTTTCTCTTCAAGAGGTGTGAATGTGGGTTTCTCGGGTGGCGAGAAGAAGAGGAACGAGATTTTCCAGATGGCAATGCTTGATCCAAAACTTGCAATCCTTGATGAGACAGACAGCGGTTTGGATGTGGATGCTTTGCGTATAGTGGCAACAGGTGTGAACAAACTTAAGAGAGATGACAATGCCACAATTGTAATTACCCACTACCAGAGATTGTTGGATTACATTGTTCCGGATATTGTACACGTGCTGTACAAAGGAAAAATTATAAAAACCTCGGGCAAGGAGCTTGCATTGGAGGTTGAGACCAGAGGTTATGACTGGTTGATTAAAGGTGAGTAATTATCGGGAAGAGGAGAGTTATGGAGAACAATTACATTTATATTCCCGACAAATGTGCCCAGGGTGAGCAGGAATTCAAATGCCGTGTGCCTTTGGAGGATACAGACCAGGTGTTTGTAGTGGATGGCGAGGGTGCGCATAAGGGGTTGCATTTGGGTAAAGGGGAGATTCTGCCAAGAATGTTGCAGGTGATTGCCGTACGCAGCAGTATGGCAAAGGAGGATCTGACTTATTCTACAGAGTATGTTTTGGAAGAGAGGGCGCAGGCAAAATTGCTTTTGTGTTCGCACACCCTTTCAATGCAGGACTTTACTACCCACGAGAATGTGAATATAAAGATGGGTGAGGGGGCAGTGCTGGATATGGTTGTGATGCAGAATGAACATAACAAATCCAAGCACAGTACGGCATTCAAAGTGGATATGGCGGCCGGAGCAGTGTTGAATCTGAATGTGATTACCCTGCACGGAGGAGAAATTTCCAATTCAGTGGAGGTTGCGCTTAACGGCAAGGGGGGAGAGTGTTATGTAAACGGCCTTTACCTTGCAGACGGTACTCAGAAGGTTTCTACCAATGTGAATATTTTCCACAATGTGCCTGAGTGTCACAGTTCGCAATTGTTTAAGGGGATTTTGGACGGTGAGTCAAAAACCTCGTTCAGCGGGCGTATTTATGTGGCAAAAGATGCACAGAAAACAGAGGCGTACCAGGCAAACAACAACTTGCTTGCATCCAGGACGGCTAAGGCTTACACCCAGCCGCACCTTGAAATTTATGCGGATGATGTGAAATGTTCTCACGGAGCAACAGTGGGCAGCCTTAATGAGGATGAACTTTTCTATATGCGTTCCCGCGGAATAGAAAAAGGTGAAGCCAGACTGTTGCAGCAGCAGGCATTTGCATATGCGGTACTTGAGAAAGTAAGTAACGGGCATTTGAGGGAGAGATTGGACTCAATGGTGGAGAGCAGATTGAGAGGAGAATTTTCTGAGTGCTCAAATTGCAGCAAACATTGTTGCTAGAGCGCTGTAGCAGCAATTGTTGATTACTTATATTTCGCTTGTTGATAAGTATATTTGAAAAAGCACTACCTTGCAGTCAATTACCTTGGGTAATTGGCTGTTTTTTTATACGGCCTTCTTTGCGGAAATAATTTTTAAAATATATAACTAAATGAGTATCAAGACTTACACTTACGAGGAAGCCTTGCAGGCGAGTGTCAACTTCTTTAAAGGGGATGAGTTGGCTGCATCTGTATGGATAAACAAGTATGCGATGAAAGACTCATACGGCAACTTGTATGAAAAATCACCTGATGATATGCACCGGCGTCTGGCAAGGGAATTTGCCCGGATAGAGAGTAAATATCCTAACCCAATGAGTGAGGATGAAATCTTTGAGCTATTGAGAGATTTCAAATATATCATTCCTCAGGGCGGTCCTATGACCGGTATAGGTAACTCTTACCAGATAGCATCACTTTCAAACTGTTTTGTTGTAGGACACGATACTCCTGCCGATTCTTATGGCGGAATTATGAAGATAGATGAGGAGCAGGTGCAGCTTATGAAACGCCGTGGCGGTGTAGGTCACGACCTTTCACATATCCGTCCTCAGGGTAGTGCAGTGCTTAACAGTGCCCTTACCTCTACCGGTGTTGTTCCATTTATGGAGAGATACTCAAACTCAACCAGAGAGGTTGCACAGGATGGCAGAAGAGGTGCCCTTATGTTGTCAATTTCCATTAAGCATCCCGACAGTGAAAAATTCATTGATGCAAAAATGGAACAGGGAAAAGTTACAGGTGCAAACGTATCTGTGAAGATTGATGACGAGTTTATGAAAGCAGCTCTATCGGGAGAACAATATGAGCAGAAATACCCTGTTGATGCCGCTGAGCCTAAGGTTTCCAAAATGGTAAATGCCCAAAACATCTGGAAAAAGATTGTACACAATGCGTGGAAATCTGCAGAACCTGGTGTGTTGTTCTGGGATACAGTGTTGAGGGAGTCTGTAGCAGACTGTTATGCAGATTTGGGCTACAGAACAGTAAGTACAAACCCTTGTGGTGAGATTCCTCTATGTCCTTACGATTCTTGCCGTCTTATTGCCCTTAACCTTTACTCGTACGTAGAAAATCCGTTTACCCCAGAGGCTAAATTCAATATGGATTTGTTCAAGGAGCATTCTGGCAAGGCAATGAGACTTATGGACGACCTTATTGACCTTGAGATGGAGAAGATTGAGGCAATCTTGAGTAAAATCAAGTCAGACCCTGAAACAGATGATGTGAAGAGAACCGAGCTTGAATTGTGGGAGAAAATAAAGGCCAAATCTCTTGGAGGAAGAAGAACAGGTTTGGGTATCACTGCCGAGGGTGATATGCTTGCAGCTCTTGGAATGAGATACGGCTCTGAGAAAGCAATTGATTTTGCCGTTGAGGTTCAGCAGAATCTTGCTGTTGAGGCATACAGATCTTCTGTAAATATGGCATCAGAGAGGGGTGCTTTCCCTATCTATGATACAAAGAGGGAGGAGAACAACCCAATGATTGACAGAATCCGTACAGCAGATCCTGCTTTGTATGAGCAGATGGCAAAAGTTGGTAGAAGAAATATCTCTTTGCTTACTATTGCCCCTACAGGAACAACTTCTCTTATGACCCAGACCACATCGGGAATAGAGCCTGTATTCCTTCCATTCTATATCAGAAGAAGAAAAGTTAATCCTAACGATAAAAATGCGGTAATTACATTCAGAGACGATGTTGGAGATTGCTGGGAGGAGTATTATGTATTCCACCATAAATTCCTTACCTGGTGTGATGTGAACGGTATTCCTGCAGAGGAGGTTAAGAAAATGTCTGTTAAGGATGTTGAGACTTTGGTTGAGAAATCTCCTTATCACAGGGCTACATCTGCAGATATTGACTGGGTGGCTAAAGTTAAGATGCAGGGAAGTATCCAGAAGTGGGTAGACCACTCAATTAGTGTGACTGTAAACTTGCCTAACTCTGTAACAGAGGAGCTTGTGGCAAATGTGTACAAGACTGCTTGGGAGGTTGGATGTAAAGGTGTTACAGTTTACAGGGACGGTTCAAGAGCAGGTGTTCTTGTTTCTGCAAAAGAGGATAAGAAAGAGAGTGTTTCACTCAAACCGAAAGAGAGACCAAAATCTTTGGAGGCTGATGTTATCCGCTTTATGAACGGTAAGGAGAAATGGATTGCCCTTGTTGGTAAGTTGAATGGTACCCCGTATGAGATTTTTACCGGTCTTGTAGATGAGGATAGCCGTAATATCCCTAAATCTGTTGAAACAGGCTACATTGTTAAAGAGAAAGATGTAAAGACCGGACTTACCCGTTACGATTTCCACTTTGTAGACAAATACGGATACACCAATATTGTTGGAGGCATATCCCATATGTTCAACAAAGAGTACTGGAACTATGCAAAACTTATCTCTGGTGTCTTGCGTCACGGAATGCCAATTGTAGATGTCCTTAACCTTATTAACGGACTATCATTGGACAGCGAGGCTATCAATACCTGGAAAAATGGTGTTGAGCGCAGTTTGAAACGCTATATTCCTGATGGAACAAAAGATGATACAGGTAAGAAATGTTCTAAATGTAATTCAAACAACCTTGTTTATCAGGAGGGATGCCTGGTTTGTATGAATTGCGGTTATTCTAAATGCGGTTGATAATATGATTCTGTACCCTAATGCAAAAATAAATATAGGGCTGAATGTTCTTGAAAAGAGGGAGGACGGGTTTCATAACCTTGAGACCCTCTTTTACCCTGTTGGGAGGATAGAAAACCAGCACGATACCACTCTGCTTACACATAATGTGGACATATTGGAGATTGTTCAGGCAGATAAGCTTGCTATGTTCCAATATGGTATAGAGTATCCTGGGGATCCTATGGACAATCTTTGCATTAAGGCCTATGATATATTGCACAGGGATTTTGATATCCCTCCTGTTGCAATTCATCTATATAAAAAAATACCGGTTGGAGCAGGTTTGGGAGGAGGATCTTCAGATGCGGCCTTTACACTTAAAGGGTTGAATGATATGTTCTCTCTAGGGCTTTCAGATAGCCGGTTGGCAGAATATGCGGCCTGTTTGGGGAGTGATTGCGCTTTCTTTATCTATAACAGACCAATGATTGGAACCGGCAGTGGAGAAGTGCTCTCACCTGTTGATATTCCTGCATTGGACGGATATGAAATAAAGTTGGTTTATCCTCCATACTTTGTCTCTACTGCTGCAGCATATGGCGGAATAGTTCCAAGAGACAAAAGGGCTGCAAATGGGGAAATTTTTGATTCCCGTGGATTGTTGGAGATGCTTGAAAAGCCTGTGGAAACCTGGAGAGATTGTGTTTTAAATGACTTTGAAACAACGGTATTTGCCAAAATTCCCCAATTGGCTTCTTATAAGGAGCAGTTGTATAAAGAGGGGGCCGTTTATGCTTCAATGAGTGGAAGCGGATCTGCCTTCTTTGGCATTTTCAGAAAATAAGTGATTGTGCACCGCAGATAATTGAAACTATGCGGTCAAGTACTAAAAAGGGGCTTCCGCTACTACCTACGGTTACCCCTTTTTTGTACTAAAACCTAAACCTACATTTTAAAGATGCAGATGTGTTGTAAAACGTTGCATCAATTTTTAAAAAAATTTCTCAAAGGGAGCCAGGATATCAGATAACCCACTGAGCAAACTCCCAAAAATGTAATGGCAATATCTGCAAATTGTATATCTACAGGATATGCAGTTATAAGATAATTCCCTGGTATTGAGATAATACCGGTGGTTTTCTGAATTATTGCCAGTGCTGTTCCAACAGCTGTTCCCAATGCACATCCAAACAGAGAAATAAGGAATCCGTGCAGATGAAATATTTTCTGGACAAGCTCTTTTGTGGCCCCCAGGCTCAAAAATGTTTCAATATCCTCTTTTTTGTCTGTAACCAGCATACTTAATGAGCTGAAAATATTTACAGAAATTATGGCAATGACAAAGAAAAGAATCAGGTAAACCGCAAACTTCTCCGCTTTCATCATTCTGTAAAGAGTGGCATTCTGTTGCTCCTTGTTCTTTACAGAGCATAGTGGGAATATTTCTTCAAGTTGCTTTTTTACATCATCTTTGGTGTATACTTCAATGTATGAGACCTCATTATCTCCTTTCTGCAACAGTTTTTTAACCACATTTGAACCTGCATATATTATATTCGGATTATCTTCACCATCGGTCTTTACTATCCCTTTAGGATATAGAGTAAGTGAATTCAATGACTCCAAAGGATTGGTAATTGAAATGTTGCTGTCGGTTTTTGGAAAATACAGTTCAATAGGGGTAATGAATCTCACCCTCAGCCCAAGAGAACGGGCAAGTTGCTGTCCCACAATGGCATATCCAATTTCTCCAAGGGAAAGGGATGCTTCTCCCTCAATTAAATTGCCGTTTATGTGGTTATGTTTAAGGTATGAGGTATCTATTCCCCTGATTGTAGCAATTTCCTCCCTGTTGCCGTACCTTACAAATACATCCTCTTCAATTACTTTGCTCAGCTGTGACACCCCTTCAAGAGCATTCAGTTTGGAAATTTGTTCTGGAGTAATTTCAATGGTTTTCCCAAGGGTTGGAGCTATAAGAAAATCGGCTTTGTAACCCTCATAAATTTCCTTTATGGAGTTATCAAAGCCGTTATAGACAGAAAGAATAAGGATAAGCGCCATACTCCCTATGGCTATACCTGCAGCACTTATAATTGATATAATGTTTATTACATTATGAGTTTTCTTGGCAAACAGATATCTGAGGGCAATATGGAGCGGCGTCCTCATCCGTTATTTCTTTAGCAGTTCATCTATGTGTTCAACGTAGTCAAGAGTTGAGTCTCTGTAGAATGCAATTTCAGGTACAATTCTGAACTGCTTGGCAACAAGTTTGCCCAGTTCTCCTCTAATCTGTTTAACAGAATTCTGCAGAATCTCCATAGCCTGATCACCTTTGGCAGACGGGAAAATGCTCACAAAAACTTTTGCAAATGAGAGGTCAGGACTAACTCTCACCTCACTGACTGTAACCATTGCTCCGCCAAATACAGCCATTCCCTTGCTTCTGATAATCTCAGCAAGGTCTCTCTGCAGCTGCTTCCCTATTTTCTGTTGTCTTGTGCTCTCTCCTTCCATAATGCTATAATTTGTTAACGATTTCTCCTTTTGTTTCCCCAATCTTATCGCCGCCGCCATTGGGGCACGTTTTGGGCCGTATTTGTTCCCCAACTAAGCTGTTGTTGCTGTTGGGGAACATTTGGCGTATGTTTTGTGCCCGTACTGGGGCTAATTCTGTCGGTAAACTAGTTGAACTTAATGATGAAGTAATTCTTCTTACCTTTCTGAACCAGAATATACTTATCGTTAATCAAGTTAACTTCTGCTAATACCCCGTCAACTGATGTAAACTTCTCTTTATTGATGCTTAGACCGTTTGCCTGAATCATCTTGCGGCACTCACCTTTAGATGGGAAAATAGCAGTTTCCACAGCCAGCATCTCAATGATATTGGTGCCAAGTTTCTCTCTTGAAACCTCAAACTGAGGCACGCCGTCAAACACAGAAAGGAATGTCTGCTCATCAAGTTTCTTAAGAGCCTCCTGGGTAGAGTTGCCAAACAACATGTTTGAAGCTTCAATTGCCTTGTTCAACTCCTCCTCGCCATGAACCATAATGGTAATCTCTTTTGCAAGAAGTTTCTGAAGAACTCTCAAATGTGGAGCCTCCTTGTGCTCAGCAATTGCATTCTCAATTGTCTCGCGGTCCAACATTGTAAAGATCTTGATATATTTCTCTGCATCCTCATCACCTACATTCATCCAGAACTGGTAGAAAGCATATGGAGAAGTGTAGTTAGGATCCAACCAGATGTTTCCTTTCTCAGTTTTTCCAAACTTGCCACCATCTGCCTTAGTGATAAGCGGGCAAGTAAGGGCAAATGCCTCGTTGCCGGTTTTTCTGCGGATAAGCTCAGTACCTGTGGTAATATTGCCCCACTGGTCACTTCCACCCATCTGAAGTTTACAGTTGCAATGCTGGTTCAAGTATAGGAAATCGTATCCCTGAACAAGCTGGTATGAGAACTCTGTAAAAGACATACCCTCTCTGGCCTCTCCAGAAAGACGTTTCTTAACAGAATCCTTGCTCATCATATAGTTTACGGTAATGTGCTTTCCAATATCTCTGATGAATGCAAGGAATGAGAACTCCTTCATCCAATCATAGTTGTTTACAAGAACAGCTGCGTTCTCTTTGTCTGAATCAAAATCCAAAAATTTTGAAAGCTGTTTTTTAATGGCAACAATATTTCGGTTAAGAGTCTCCTCATCCAAAAGATTTCTCTCTGCACTCTTCATAGATGGGTCACCAATCATACCGGTTGCACCACCAATAAGTGCGTATGGTTTGTGTCCGCAATTCTGGAAATGTTTAAGCATCATAATGCTCACCAAGTGTCCAATGTGCAACGAATCTGCAGTAGGGTCAATTCCCACATATGCCGCAGTACACTCCTTCATTAGCTGCTCCTCAGTACCTGGCATCATTGTGTGAATCATTCCCCTCCAGGTAAGCTCTTCAACAAAATTTTTCATTCTTTATATATCCGTTATGTTATTATTATCAAATAATCAGCCCGCAAAGTTAATACTTTTACTCAAATAGATTGTATTTCTTCCCCTTGTTATAAAGAGTTTGCCTTGTAATCCCCAATTCTGCCGCAGCAATGGAAATATTTCCTTTATTCCTTTTTAGTGCAGCCTGCATCATTTTCATCTCCATCTGCCCAATGGTAACAACCCTCTTCCCGACAGTTTTTTTATACTCTTTCTCCATAATCTCACTCTCCAACCCATTACCCACATCCCCGGACTCCCTTAACATCCCCACATCCTTAAGAGCATTGGAGTACAATCTCAACTTATAGGCATTATTTGCAGTAACCAGCAACTTCTCATTATTCCAAGGCTTGGTAAGAAAATCAAAAGCTCCTGCCTCAATACACTCCATAGCAAAACTGTTCTGCCCAAAATTTGTTAGAACGATAATTTGAATATTCTGCTCCAGAGCCACAATTTTTTTAATTAGACCAAGACAATACTCCTGGTCAGAAACCTTATTTTGCCCGGCATCCAAAACAATGACATCAATAGAATTTTCTTTGGCAAGTTCCACTATTTTCACCCCCTCCGTCTCTGTAATAACATGGCTGAACTTCTTTCTCAAAAACAGCATAATAGCTGTAAGCAACCCCTTATTACGCTCTGATACCAGTATTGTTCCCTTTATTTTCACTGTAAAAATATTTATCTGTAAACAATTGAAAAACTAAACTTTACTGCAAATGTAAAAATATTTTACAATACCGCAAAATATGTGTAAAATATTTACATTAAACAATGCTAAGTTATTCTTTTTAAGGTATTAACCTAATTTGTGTATTCCTGGAATTTTAGAGTGCATTAATGCTATGTGTCAAAGAAAAATCAGCACAAGAATCACAGTGCGGAAGATTAATGAAAATGACTGCAAAAGTTTAAATTAAAATCACAATTTATTGCAGGTGTCATACTAATAATTGGTTGGGATTTGTCCAAATAATCGTATTTTTGCGTTTAGTTGAAAAACAGAAAACTTAAAATTCACAAAATATGAAAACAAGACTTACCAGATTTTTGGCCCTTGCGCTTTTGTTGTTTATTGTAGCGCCGGCGTTTGCACAGTTGCCTGAGAAATTGGCTCAGTTCAGCAATATAAGCGGAATTAAGAAACTTGAGGTTTCTGATAAGATGGAGAATCCGTTTAAGGAGAAGTATGTGATGTTCTTTGAGCAGCCTATTGATCACAGCAATCCTGCAAAAGGTACTTACAAACAGCGTGTGGTTGTAGCGGTTGCAGATTACAATGCCCCTACAGTAATTGTTACAGAGGGTTACGGTGCGGCTTATGGCCTTAATCCACGTTACAGGGAGGAGGTTTCAAGACTTTTCAATACTAACCTTGTGGTTGTAGAGCACAGATATTTCCTTGAGTCGGTTCCGTTTATGCAGGATGACAAGAGCATTACCCCGGAGACTTTGGATTGGAGCTATATGACAGCAGTAAATGAGGCTGCAGACCTTCATAATGTAAACCAAACCCTTAGAAAAGTGTTGAATGGTAAATGGATTGCTACAGGTATAAGCAAGGGTGGCCAGACAACCATGTTCTATACAGCTTACTATCCGGAGGATTTGGATGTTTCTGTCCCTTACGTAGGCCCTCTTTGCAAGGGTGTTGAGGACGGACGCCACGAGCCTTTCTTGGCAGAGTATGCAGGTACTCCGCAAGACCGTGAGATTCTAAAGGCATTCCAGATAGAGTTCCTTAAGAGAAGAGCTACAATCAAACCGTTGTTTGAGAAACTTTCTGCAGAGAAGAACTATACATATAAGATTGATATGGATGCGGTTTATGATTATTGTGTACTTGAGTTCCCGTTTGCTTTCTGGCAGTGGGGTATGAAAACCTCAATGGTGCCTGATCCTAAAACTGCTACAGATAAAGAGATGTTTGATTTCTTGGTAAGAGCCAGCGGCCCCGATTATTTTGCAGAGGGTGGAAATAATGCTCCTTTCTTTGTACAGGCAGCCAAAGAGCTTGGTTACTACGGTTATGATACAAAACCATTCAAAGGTCTGCTAACAATTAAAGATGCAGAGGGGTATTTGAACAAGCTGTTTGTACCACAAACACAGACATTCAAATTTGACAAATACCTTTACAAGAAAGTGAAGAATTTCTTGGCAAAGACAGATTCAAAAATGATGTTTATTTACGGTCAGTTTGACCCTTGGAGTGCAGTAATGCCTGTTGCCCCTGTTAAAAACGAGGAGCTTAAGAAAAAAGGTAAAGGCCGCCAGACTATGAAACTTTACATTGAGCCTAACGGAAGCCACAGGGCAAGAATTTCAACTTTGCCTGACCAGATGAAGCAGGAGGCTATTGCTACTCTTAAGGAGTGGTTGGAATTGTAAAAATGATGGAATTCAGAGAAATAACCCTGCAGGACAGGGATTGGATGCGTCAGTTGCTCGGTTATTCAGATAATCGGGCAACTGAATTTAATTTTACCGTTCTCTATATCTGGCGGGATATTATGAACTCCAGGGTCTGCAGGGAGGGTGATTACTTTGTTGTAAGGTTCCACCCGCAGGGAGCCCCGGCCCCAATGTATCTTTTCCCCGCAGGAAGAGGGACACAGCAGCAGCTGGGGCAGATGCTGGAGCAATGTATGGCAGATGCGCGGGAGAATGGTTTCCCGTTCAGTATGGCATCTGTGCAGCAGGAGCAGATGCAAATTATGGAATCCATTTTTCCCGATAAATTTCTCTTTGAACCTTACCGCAATTCCTTTGATTATGTCTATTCTGCGGAGGACCTCACTTATCTAAGGGGCAAGAAGTTCCAGAGCAAGCGGAATTTTATCTCAAGATTCAAGAAGCAACAAGGGTGGAGTTATGAAACTGTCGGGAAGAACAATTTGAAAGAGTGTGCCCAAATGAGCATTAAATGGTGTGCCAAATATGGGTGCGGAAAGGATCCTTCTATGGCCAGCGAGTCCTGTTCTGTGAAGAATGCTCTGGAGAATTTTGAGCAGTTGGGGTTGTGTGGAGGTTTGCTTCGTCTCAATGGAGAAGTTGTAGCCTTTACCATTGCAGAGAAGACCAATTCAGATACTTTGCTTGTGCATATAGAGAAGGCATATGCAGATATTGTTGGAGCATATCCAACCATTGCAAATGAGTTTCTCAGAAACACAATTGTTGCAGACCAGACTACAGGTCAACTTGCTGTAAAATACATAAATAGGGAGGATGATGCAGGAGATTTGGGATTGCGTGAGGCAAAAATGCAATATCATCCACTCTTTTTATTGGAAAAGTATTCAGTAAAAGAAAAATAGTTATATTTGCACCCTAAACCAATACATTTTAAAATTTGGAACCTCCCAGTAGCATTACAGTAGAACTTCTGGTTCTCTCGTGTTCAATATTAGGTCTTATAACCTGCTCAGCCCTTATATCCGGCAGTGAAGCGGCGTTCTTTTCGCTTACACCCGGTCAGAAGGATGCTCTTAAGCAGGAGGGAGATGCCAAGGGTGAGAGAGTCTTGTGGCTCTTGTCAAATCCTGATTATCTTCTTGGTACTATTCTGCAGGCCAATAACATAGTAAATATCCTTATTGTGCTCCTTTCAACTATGTTGATTGGAAAGCTGTTTGATTTCACAGGTTCTCCAATTCTGGAGTTCTTTGTGAGTACCATTTCTGTTACTTTCTTCTTGCTGATGTTTGGAGAGATTCTCCCTAAACTTATTGCTACGCATTATCCTGTACAGTTTGCCAAGATGATGTCTATGCCTATTTCTGCATTGTATCCGGTAACAAAACCTTTCAATAAGCTTATGACCGGGTTTACAAATAGAATTTCAGACAAATTTGGACAAAAGAGCGAGGTTACATTGGAGGAGCTTTCTGAGGCGGTTGATATTGCAACCCCTACAGCCAGCGATGAGAAGAAGATTCTGAAAGGCATAGTTAAGCTCCCTACTACAAGTGTAGAGAAGATTATGAAGCCACGTGTGGATGTTGAGGCTATAGATATTGAGTCTACCAACGAGGAGGTGATAAGGATTGCAAACGAGTGCGGTTTCTCACGTCTGCCGGTTTATCAGGAGGATTTGGATGATATTAAGGGGTTCCTTTACATTAAGGATTTGCTACCTTATATTGTAAACAAGGACAATGATTTCAATTGGAGAGATTATATAAGGGAGGCTTATTTTGTACCTGAGAGCAAGAAGATAAATGATTTGCTTGAGGAGTTCCGCAACAAGAAGATGCATTTGGCAGTGGTGGTTGATGAGTACGGTGGAACCGACGGCATTGTAACCCTTGAAGATATTCTGGAGGAGATTGTGGGTGAGATAGTGGATGAGAGCGATTTTGAGGAACTTAATGAACTTAACAGAAAATAATAAAGTAAAATATATATGGGCCTGTATTTTAGAAAAGAGCTTAAAAACGGGGCGGAGATATCCGTCTGGGAAGTCACGGAAACGGAAGAAGAGTTATTGAAAATCATTTCTATCCCCAACGAGGAGTTGGAGGAATTGTATTTTACAAAGAGCGGTGCCAGAAGAAGGGAGAAACTTGCTGTAAGAGCATTGTTGAATACAATATTTGAGGATAAGGTGTATTTGGGTCATCACGATAACGGAGCGCCTTTCATTCAGAATGAACTTACCAAAATAAGCATTACACACACAAACCGTTTTGTGGCAATTATTACCCATCCTACAGAGGAGGTTGGAATTGATATTGAGAGCATAGAGAGAGATTTCTCAGTAGTGGAGAAGAAAGCTCTTTCTGAAGATGAGATTGACGATTTGCAGGATAAGAACAGAAACTTGCAGCTTGCCATATACTGGTGTGCAAAAGAGGCAATTTACAAACGTATGAGCCAGCACGGAGTGGATTTTGCAAAACAGATGGAGGTAGACAAGTTCAATCCTAAAGAGGAGGGAGACATAGAGGCAACCTTTATAAACAAAGATGGTTCTGAGGAGGAGTTTGAGTTGGAGTATGAGGTGTTTGACAATCACGTTCTTGTGTGGTTGGTTGGATAATTTTCTTCCCGACAGATTATAAAGCAACAGCGGCAGCCCTTTTGAAGGAGCTGCCGCTGATTTTATCGGGAAGAGGAATATTACATCATTCCACCCATTCCGCCGCCCATTGGAGGCATTGGCATAGGGTTCTCCTCTTTCTTGTCTGCAATTACACACTCAGTTGTAAGGAACATTCCTGCTACTGATGCTGCGTTCTCAAGAGCTACGCGGCTAACTTTGGTAGGGTCAATTACACCTGCTGCAAGAAGATCTTCGTAAACCTCTGTGCGTGCATTGTAACCGAAGTTGCCCTCGCTCTCTTTAATTTTTTGGATAACTACACTACCCTCAACACCTGCGTTGTCGCAAATGGTTCTAAGTGGAGCCTCAATAGCGTGTGCAATGATGTTTATACCGGTCTGCTCATCATCATTCTCAGCTTTAATACCTTTAAGGCAGTCAATAGCTCTGATGTAAGCAACTCCACCACCTGCTACGATTCCCTCTTCAACAGCAGCTCTGGTTGCGTTAAGAGCATCCTCAACTCTGTCTTTTTTCTCTTTAAGTTCAACCTCAGATGCTGCACCAACGTAAAGGACTGCAACACCGCCTGCCATTTTAGCAAGACGCTCTTTAAGTTTCTCACGGTCGTAATCGCTGGTTGTGGTCTCAATCTGTTTCTTAATCTGTGCAACTCTGTCTGCAATGGCATCTTTATCGCCTGCACCGTTAACAATTGTAGTGTTCTCTTTGTCAATTGAAACTTTCTCTGCAGTACCCAACATTGCAAGATTGCAGCTCTCCAAAGTAAAGCCTCTCTCCTCTGAAACTACAGTTGCACCTGTAAGGGTTGCAATATCCTGAAGCATCTCTTTTCTTCTGTCACCAAAGCCTGGAGCTTTAACGGCAGCAACTTTAATTGTGCCTCTCAATCTGTTTACTACAAGGGTTGTAAGTGCCTCACCATCTACATCCTCTGCAATGATAAGCAATGATTTGCCCTCTCTTGCAATTGGCTCAAGAACAGGAAGAAGATCTTTCATAGAAGATACTTTCTTGTCTGTAATAAGGATATATGGCTGCTCAAGAACTGCCTCCATCTTGTCTGGGTTGGTCATAAAGTAAGGAGAGATATAACCTCTGTCAAACTGCATGCCCTCAACAACTTTAACCTCAGTTGCAGTACCTTTTGCCTCCTCTACGGTAATTACACCCTCTTTCTTCACTTTGCTCATTGCATCTGCAATAAGTTTTCCAATGAAAGCATCGTTGTTGGCTGAAATTGTACCAACCTGCTCAACTTTTGAGTAGTCCTCTCCAACCTCTGTGCTCTGTTCTTTAAGGTTTGTAACAACAGCTGCAACAGCTTTGTCAATACCACGTTTAAGATCCATTGGGTTTGCACCAGCGGTAACGTTTTTCAAACCTACGTTAATGATAGCCTGAGCAAGAACAGTAGCGGTAGTTGTACCGTCACCGGCCTGGTCATTGGTCTTGGATGCAACCTCTTTAACCATCTGTGCACCCATATTCTGGAATCTGTCTTCAAGCTCAATCTCTTTAGCTACAGTTACACCGTCTTTTGTAATGTGAGGAGCACCAAATTTCTTGTCAATCACAACATTTCTACCTTTTGGTCCCAAAGTAACCTTAACTGCGTTAGCCAATGCATCTGCACCCTCTCTCATAAGGTTGCGTGCATCCATATTGAATTTTATCTCTTTAGCCATAATGTTTCTGTTTTAATTTCTGTTGTTTGCAAACAAATTAGATAGTTGCCAAAATATCGCTCTGGCGCATAATGATATATGATTTGCCATCTGCGTGAACCTCAGTACCTGCATATTTGCCATACAAAACAGTATCACCAACTTTTACCTCCATTGGCTCATCTTTTTTGCCAGGTCCAACTGCCAATACTTTACCCTCTTGTGGTTTCTCTTTTGCATTGTCGGGAATAAACAATCCGCTTGCTGTTTTGGTTTCAGCCTCTTTTGGCTCTACCAACACTCTGTCTGCTAATGGTTTAATGTTCATAGTGTGATATATTTTTTTAGTTTCTATTCTTTTTGTTCCAAAGAAGAAATTTTTTTCTCCCCTGCAGTGCTGTATTAGGGCAAAATGAGTGCCAAATGATTTTTGTGCCATTTTGGCAAAAGTGTGTTCCCGCATTTGGCTTGTCTACCAAACGTGCAATTATCGCCTATTTTCCCACTTGGGGAACGCTGCGCGTGCTAAATGTGCCCTAACTGCAACGTTTGCCAATTGGGGCATATTCGGAGGCTATTTTGTTCCCCAACCGACATTTTTCTCATTTGGGGAACACCCAGCGCCCAAAATGTGCCCCAACCGCAAAACCACCTCACTTGGGGAATAAATCTGCTTCAAAACGTGCCCGTAAATTTAATTACATTCCCAAAAAAAGAAATTTTACACACCTGTAAGGTAGCTTTTTTTTTTCAGCAACTCCTCCTCTGGCAAAAACTATATAATTGCATAAACTTCATTTAAAATTTTTGCTATGAATTATGATGATTTTTGTGAAATGGTATTTGCGGATTGCACACCGTGTTGGCATTTATGTACCCCAGGGAATTTTCAAAGTATTATTTTTAAGGAAAAAGAAGACTATGTTTACGGAATGAATCTGGTGGCATTGTCTGCTGCTGCTTTCTCCTCTAAAGTGCAAATTTACACATTTCAGATTATGAGCAATCACCTCCATTTTGTTCTATCGGGAGAAAAAGATGCTGTGGTACAGTTCTTTGAGTGTTTCAGAAAGAGATTATCCAAATATATGTCTCTCAAAGGGAACGGGTCTTACATAAAGGAATTGATACACAATCTCATACCCATAACAGACTTGCACTATATGAGGAATGTAATTGCCTATGTAAACAGGAACGGTTACCTCACAGACTGCAATTCAACACCATTTACATACCCTTGGGGAGCCAATGTGATATTTTTTTCCGGGAAACAATATCTCCTCAAATGCATATACGTGAAAAATTTGTCGGTGAAGAAAAAAAGGGAAATTTTTCATTCTCATACAGTAGTGGTGCCAGAGGAGTATTATCTTGTAAATGAGCACATATACCCCGGATGCTATGTAAAGAGGGAGATTGTTGAGAATTTATTCAGGAGTGCCCACCATTATTTTAATCTTGTTTCCCGACAGGTGGAATCTTTTATAAGTATTGCAACGGAACTGGGTGACAGGATATTATATACAGATAATGAATTATATTCTGCTGTATGTTCCATAAGTGCAAAGAAATTTGAAGTTGCCCCTAAAATCTTGGATAAAACTCAAAAAATAGAAATTGCAAAAGATCTGCATCATAAATACAATGCGTCCAATAAACAAATAAAGAGAGTATTACGGATAGATGAAGCAATAATTGAGGAACTGTTCCCAAAGAATGGTGTGGGAGGAAATTGATAGGTACAAAAAAAGGAGCTTTTGAAGCTCCTTTTATGTTGAGATACAAGGATTCGAACCTTGACAGACAGAACCAAAATCTGTAGTGCTACCATTACACCATATCTCAATGAGTGCGCAAAGTTATGCAAAAAATTCTAATAATCAAATAAAAGGGGTAAATTGTCTATTTGTCAGAGGTGTTTACCCCATAACAAAATCCAGGAATTTTTGGCCATAAAGTATGTATAAAATGGTCCAAACTCCAAATCTGAGAGCCTTGCCCAAGAAGATAAAGAACATTGTTTTTGGGAAGTTCAACTTGTAGAAACCCAACCCAATGGCAAAAACATCCCCAATAAATGGGAGCCAACAGAGCATTGCCAGGTAGGGACCGTATTTGTCTATTTTGGATTTCTGCTTTTCCAGCTTCTCCCTTGAAACGTGGAACCACTTTTCAATCCACTCCCATTTTCCAAGATATCCCACACCATATGATGTAAGGCTGCCCAAACTGTTTCCTAAAGTAGCAACACAAAAAGTTGCCAAAGGGTTGCATCCGGCAAGGAGCGCCCCAACCAAGAGAATCTCGGCACTAAACGGTATTACAGTAGCAGCCAGAAAACAACCTATGAACAATCCTACAAGACCTAACGCCAATAAACCTTCCATAATTCTACACCTTCTAAAAAAAATTCTGCTATCACCCCACTAAGCAGGTTAACACTTATGCTATGAAACAGGTTTGATGCAGAATAACCGTTACAACATCACCTTTTTGATTTAAAGAAATCTGTTACAATTTTCCCGCATTCCTCTTCAAGAATACCCCCCACAACCTCTGTTTTTGGATGCATCAATGAAGGGATGAACTTAGAATATCCTCTTTTTGAATCACTTGCGCCATATATAACCCTCTTAATTTGAGACCACGCCAAGGCTGCAGCACACATAGGACACGGCTCAACTGTAACATACAATGTGCATTTATCCAGATACTTCCCCCCAACTGCCGATGCCGCCATAGTTATGGCCTGCATTTCTGCGTGGGCTGTTGCATCAGAAAGGGTTTCTGTAAGATTATGTGCTCTGGCAATCACCCTTCCGCCACACACCACCACAGCCCCAATTGGCACTTCATCCCTCTCCTGAGCCTTCATTGCCTCCTTTATGGCCTCCCGCATAAATTGTTCATCGGGAGAAAACACCTTTCCGTAATTATCCCTGTCCATAAAACATTTATTTTCTGCGCAAAAATACAAATTTCTTTCTTCAGCGCCTCAGTTAAGAGCATTTGAAAGTAATTGGGGCACGTTTTGAGGGTTGGGTGTTCCCCAAGAGAGGTGGTGTTGTGGTTGTGGCACAAAATAGCCCCTGAATAAGCCCCAACTGGCAAATGCTGCGATGGGGCACGTTTTGCACGTACAGCGTTCCCTAAATGGGGTAGTGTTGTGGCACGTGGAGGGGTGATTTTGCAGATTTTGTTTCCCGGTTGGGGCATTTTCTGTATATTAGTGGGCAAAAGTTTTATTATGGGGAAGTTGGCAAAAATAACATTGATGATGGCAGTTGTAATGCTGCTTGCTCCGGGGTGTAAAAATGATAACACCAGTTCAGAGCCGGTAATGTTTCCGCAGGTGCAGGTTCCCAGTTATATAAATGACCAGCAGCAGGCGGTAAATTATCTGGCCCGACATTTCTGGGACAAGTTTTTTGCCCAGAACAACACCCAGAGCAGCCACAAGAATAGCCACAATAGCAGCTACAATAGCAACCCTAATCTCAATGGCAGCCCAAAGAACAATTCCCAGAGCCATCTCAAAAACACCCCTCAGATGCCCTCTGGCACAATCCACGGAGTAGATTCCCTTTCGTTTGAGGAGGCTTTTGGGGCATACGCAAGGCTCCTTACAATGGCAGACTTAAAAAGTGTTTCAGAATCTCTTAAGGAACTGTTCGCAAACCTGGATTCACTGGCTCTTAAAGGAGAGAGAAAGCCGCTTCTTCAGGTTATGGCCAGAGCGGAACATTATTTTTATGATCCAAATTCGCCGGTGTTGGATGAGGAGATTTATTTGTGTGCATTGGATGGCATATTGGCAGCCAAAAGCCTTTCCCAAACAGACAAGATGCAGTATGAGTACCAGCACAGGATATGTGCAATGAACAGGGTAGGCACCCCTGCTGCAGATTTTCAGTTCAGGCAACTTAAAGGTAATTCTCTTCCCGATGACCAAACATTATCCTCCGGGAAGATGTTTGCCCCAGCACCTCCTGCCGGGTACAAAGACAAAACTTTGTACAGAGACATAAAGAGTGAGTACACACTCCTTTTCTTCAATAATCCCGATTGCTCCTCTTGCGCAGAAATACTTGATGCAATAACAGACTCCCCTTTAATAACATTGGTGCAGCAGGGGAGAATGAAGGTTTTGGCAATGTATATAGATGAAGACCTTATAGCGTGGGGCAAAAACCGCAGCAAATATCCTGCGGAGTGGATTTATGCTTTTGACCACAATCTGGTTTTGCGGGACAACAACATATATGGTCTAAGGGCAATACCAAGTCTATATCTGTTGGATAAAGAAAAACGGGTACTCCTTAAAGATGCCACAGTAGGTCAGGTTATAGATTACATACAAAAAGAGCTGCCATAAAAGCAGCTCTTTTTTGCATTATATCTGGAAACTTATTTGATTTCCATAATTGCCTCAGAGATGTTAATCATAAAGTCACCTACGTGCTCACACTCGTTTACAAGATCCATATAATAAACTCCTGTAAGGTAAGAGTAGGTCTTGTTCTCAAGATTCAACAAGTGCTCCTCTTTAAGATTGTTTCTGTACTCGTTGATATCCTGCTCAATATCCTGGGCATTTGCAATATCATTAATCTGAGTATAACCTTTCTTAAGGTTGTATATCATAGCCTCAAAGCCTCTATCCAACAAATCAATCATATAGTTGAGTTTCTTAATCATAGCCTCATCAAATTTCATATTGTGGATATTGCGGCGCTGAAGGATACGTGCAATGTTGAAACCTGAGTCACCAACGCTCTCAAGCTCGCTAATAATCTTGTACATTGCCTGAATTCTACGTCCGGATTCCTCACTGATTACACCATCTTTAACCTCGTTCAAGAATTTTGCAATCTCAAACTCAATGCGGTCTGTAACCTGCTCATAGTGCTCAAGTTTCTTGTAAAGCGCATCAAATTTCTCAGGATCATTCTCATTTATTGCACTCTTTGCGTATGCATATTGTCTGCGGCAAATATCTGCATAATGTACAATCTCCTCTTTAGCCTGGTTAAGCGAAAGCTCTGAAGTGCTCAACATACCACCGTGGATATACTGCAATCTGAAAACCTCATCACCATTCTTGTCTTTGATGATTTTTGATACCAACTGTGCAATCTGGTTGGTAAACCAGACAAGAAGCAATGTGTTGCAGATATTGAACAGTGTATGAACCATAGAAATAGCATAAAGGATAGAGTTGGGTGAAGCACCTGCAACAAGCGGATTATCCAATCCTATTGCCATAATTATTTTGGATACAACTGTAAGGAACGGATGGAACAGTACAAGTACCCAAATTACGCCAAAAATATTGAAAACGCAGTGAGCCATAGCTGCTCTTCTTGCAGATACGTTTGCTACTGCTGCTGCAATGTTGGCTGTAATTGTTGTACCAATATTCTCACCCAATACCATAGCTGCACCCATTTCAAACGGAATCCAGCCATTGTTACACATTACAAGGGTAAGGGCCATTGTGGCACTTGAAGACTGCAATACAATTGTAAGGATTGTTCCTATAAGTACAAACACAAGGATTGAGCCAAAACCGTAGTTGGTCCACTGCTGAAGGAACGCAAGCACCTCTGGAGTACTCTGAAGATCCGGAACAGAATCTTTAAGGAAACTCAATCCCAAGAAAAGCAATGCAAAACCAATAATAAGTTCTCCAATTGATTTCTTTTTCTTTGCTTTACACATCATAAAGCCAAATCCTATACCAATAAGTGGGATTGCAAGTACTGCAATGTCTGCCTTAAATCCAAGAAGTGAAATCAGCCAGGCTGTAAAAGTTGTACCAATGTTGGCACCCATAATTACTCCAATTGATTGAACCAAAGAGAGCAATCCGGCGTTTACAAAACTTACCACCATAACGGTAGTTGCGCTGGAAGACTGGATTACAGCTGTAATGAACAGACCTGTAAGGATTCTAGAAACAGAATTGGAAGTCATAGCTGCCAGAATGTTCCTAAGCTTGTCTCCGGCAACTTTTTGAAGCGCTTCACTCATAAGGGTCATACCATAAAGGAACAGACCAAGGGAACCAAGAAGCGTAAAAATTTTAAAGACTGTGTCCATAATTTAATTAGAAAATTACTTAAGTTCAGCAAATATAATGTTAAAAAATGAGGAGTTAAAGAAAGATTAAAAATATTAGTAACTTCGCAACAATTCCGTAACAAAATTTAGGATAATTACCCTTACAGATGCCATTTGGTGAATATTATATAGCGTCATCCCCAAGCGGATGTAAAGGCTGCAGATGGGGCAGGATGTTCAAGCATTTCTGCTGCCTTTTTGTGTGTGCATTTATGGCAATATCTGTGCTGTATGCCCCCAAAGCGTACGGACAGTATGTAATTAACGGTACAGCTCCTGCAAGTACCCGATGGATGCAGGTAAAAGGTGATACCTATAAGGTTGTGTACCCACAGGGGGCAGATTCCTTGGCAAAACGGTATTTGTGGCTGTTGGAGCAGAACAGCCGGGCGGTAATGCTGGGGCTTGGGGAGATAAAGCCTTCAAAAATTCCGGTAGTATTGTACAATCAGACTGCAAACAGCAACGGAATGGTGGTATGGGCACCCAAAAGAATGGAACTTTTCACCCTTCCAATGCATAGATCCTACCCTATAAAATGGGATGAGCAGCTTGCCTTGCACGAGATGCGCCACGTGGGGCAGATGACCCATTTCACAAAGGGAGTTTGGGGGGTGCTGGAATATTTGCTGGGGCAGCAGTCCCCATCAATAGGTGTTGGACTTTATGGCTCCCGATGGCTTCTGGAGGGTGATGCCGTTGTAGCTGAGACAGAACTTACCAACGCCGGCAGGGGAAGGAACGCGGAATTTATGGAGTATTACAGGGCCTCCTTTCTGGAGGGGAAAATGAGAAACTGGGACAAGTGGAAACACGGGTCGTACAAGTATTACACCCCAAACATATACACAATGGGATACCTTATAAACAGCACCGTAAGGTACCGTTCCCGCAACTACGGCTATGCCGGGGAGATATTTGACACTTACGTAAAGCGCTTTTATAATCCGGCAATCGTAGATTTTGCTTTCAAGAAGAAAGTTGGAGCAACCCCCAATGATTTCTTTACTCAGGGGCAGGAGATGATGGCCTCAATCTGGCAACAGGAACTTGCACTAAGAGGCAACATAACTGAGCCTGAGGAGGTTTTGCAAAAGCGTGAAAGGGGATACCAGGAGTATATGTCACCCGTACAGGTTGGCAAAGATTCCCTTTTGTACATAAAATATTCTTATAACAGCCCTGTCAGGCTGGTTTTGGTGCAGGGAGGTAAGGAGGAGGTTCTGAGAAGTTTCTCTTCTTCCGCAAAAGAGTTCAGATGTTCAGGAGATTACATATATTTCACAGAAAATGTACCATCTTCCCGATGGAGTAATGCCGTGTATGGCAGGGCATTCAGCTATAACTGGAGAAAAGGGCTGCAGGGAGGGGAATCTGTGAAAAAACTGTCGGGAAGAACATATTTTAAAACGCCATATCCTAGTGAGGATGGGGAGAAATTGCTGGTTGGGGAGTTTTTCCCGCAAGGGGGATCGGGGTTGGCGGTTTTGGATTCCCGTTCAGGGGAGGTATTGCGCCGGATTGGGGCACCAATGGGGGGCGAGATTTGGGAGGGGCTATTTTTGGGCGGCTCTATTTATGCTTTGGCTGTTACTGACAGGGGATTGGGGTTGTTTGTGTTGGGGGAGGATGATGAGTGGATAAGGGTGATAGGGGAGCAGGCTGCTTCAATTCATTCTATGAGAGGGGGCAGGGTGCCGGCAGGGTTTGTTGGTTTGCCTGGCAATGGTGATGTGGAGGTGTTGTATTTTGTCTCTGATGTGGATGGCGTACGAAATATTTATGTGCTTGAGCCTGAGAGAGGTATTCTTAAAAGGGTTACAAATTCAAAATATGGTGCAGGAGAGCCGTATATTGCTGATGGGGTGTTGTATTATTCTTCGTTGGAGTTGGGGGGCAAATTCCCGGTTAAGGTTTCCCTTGCCAATATTGGGGAGAGCGGGTCTGAGTATGAGCCGGTACTTGAGGATGGGGAACTGGTTGGATTGTACAGGTATCAGGTTGCGGATGAACTCTCTGCCCAGGCCAGAAGGGCGTTGGGGGAGAAGGGGCTGTTGGCGTCGCAGGAGGTGATTGATGAGCGCAATGGTACTTCAATGGTGAATTATAAGATGTCTGAAGAGGCGTTTGCGGCAAGTGTGCCTGTAGAGAAGTACACCAAGTTCGGACATCTGTTCAGATTCCACTCTTGGGCACCTCTCTACTATAATGTTGACCGCATAATGGAGTTTGATTTTGACAAGCTGCATCAGGTTGTAAGTTTGGGTGCCACAGCCTATTCCCAGAACACATTGGGTACGGCTGTAACAATGTTGGGATATTCATATCATAAGGGGTTGCATGCGGGACACTTTAAGTTCAAATATTCCGGCTGGTATCCGGTGCTGCAGTTCAGTGCTGATGTGAATGCCAGTGAGCGTTACAATATCAGGATTGTGAGGGACTCTTTGGGGAGCAGACAGGTTGTGGAGAATGCCCCAGGGGCTCTTGTGGAGTTTAAGGGATTGGCGTATATACCGTTCAAGTTCAATTCCCACGGCTGGCAGAGGGGGCTGGTTCCGCAGGTTGGGGTGGAATACAACAATACCGGGTATTTTAATGCCCCTTCGCAGGAATATCTTCACAGCAGTTCCATTACATCTGCTTTGCAGTTTTATGTGATGAGGGATATGTCTCACTCAGGCATTTATCCACAATGGGGTATTGGGGGTGTGGCAAAATTGAAATATGCATTGGATGGGGGTGAGAATTTTGGCAATGCCTCTTCTCTTCATTTGTACGGCTATCTGCCTGGTTTTGCGGCAACTCACGGAATAAAGCTTGCGGCATCTGTGCAGCATCAGAATGTTGCGGGGAAGAACTACTATTTGGGGAATCTGGTAAATATGCCGCGCGGATATAAGGAGAGTTTTTACGGTTCCGATTACTTGATGGGGTGTGCCGATTATGCTTTTCCAATTTACTTGGGCGATGTAAGTGTATGGAAACTGGCTTATTTGAAGAGGATGCAGGTGATTCCGTTTGCAGATTATGCGGTTGTAAAGGGGTACTCGGGTGAGGGTAGTGTTGCCCCAGGCAATTTAAGACTCTCTTCTTGTGGCGCAAGTTTCCTAGTAGATATAGCTCCATTTTTGTGGGGAGTGCAATGTAGTGTGGGTGTAAGGTACTCTTATAACTCCAGCAATCTGAATGTCCCTGGTACGGGGAACGCTTTCCACGTCCTCTTTTCAACTTCGTTATAAATTACGCCGCCGTTTACCTGGTTCCCGGGTGGCGTTGTACCCGGTCCTCGAGTGTAGCTGTACTCGGTGACCGAGTTACATCTTTTGTTGCTGATAATCAGTGGATTTGTGTTTTTGGGGCAACATTGCCGTTATTTCAGGTTACGGATTATCAGGGCGGCGGTTTTTTGGCCTGCAACGGCGGCAATTTCTTCCTCAGAGGCGGCTTTGAGACGCTTTACGCTTTTGAAGTGCTGGAGAAGCTTTTGTTCGGTTGCCTGGCCAATCCCTTTAATCTGCAGCAGTTTTGAGGTAATCTGGTTTTTGGTGCGTTTGCTCCGGTGATGGGTGATTCCAAAGCGGTGAGCCTCATCCCTCAGATGCATAAGCAATTTAAGGGCAGGGGAGTTCTTGTCCAAAAACAAAGGTGTAGGATCCCCCGGAATCATTATCTCTTCAAGCCTTTCGGCAATACTTATCACCTCCACGTGCGGCAACGGGCACGTTTGAGCGTCATTTTGTTCCCCGACTGGTGAGCTATTTGGGTTGGGGCTCGTTTGAGGGCTATTCTGTTCCCCAACTGCAATAGCAGGGTGTGGAGTTGGGCCAGCAGGGCGGGGTGGGGTCCAAGAGCAGCCAGGGCATCCCGGGCGGTCGCCCAATAGCCCAAGGTTCTTGAGGGCATCGTAGGCAAAATGGAGCTGTCCGCGTCCTCCGTCAATTACAATCAGTTGGGGAATGTCGCCACCCTCTGCCAAAAGGCGGGAATAGCGGCGGTAAACCACCTCATACATAGAGGCATAGTCATTGGCCCCAACTACAGTTTTAATGTTAAAGTGGCGGTAGTCCCGTTTGCTTGGTTTCCCGTTCTTGAATACCACACAAGCTGCAACAGGGTTGGTACCCTGGGTGTTGGAGTTGTCGAAGCACTCAATATGCAGCGGCAGTCTCTCCATCTGCAGAGCCTCTTTTAGTGCCACAACGGCGCGGTTTTTCCCCTCATCGGGGTCTTTAATCTCCTCCTGCTTCATTTTCTGGAACAGGAATGCCTTGGCATTTTTGGTACTCAGTTCCAGCAGGCTCAGTTTGTCCCCTTTAAGTGGAACGTGGATATTGCGGCCAAGGGAGAGGTTGTCGGGAAGAAAAGGGACAAGTACCTCTTGGGGGCGGTGGGTTGCCTCTCCTCCAAGACCTCCAGGGGCAGAAGTTCTCTGGGCATCTGTTATCTGGTAAATCTCCTGCATAAAGCGGGTAAGCACAGCTGCCGGCTCCTCCTCAATGTTAAGTTTGAAGTGTAGATTGAGTGCTTGAATGATGCATCCTCCGTTGAGGCGCAGGAAGTTTCCAAAGGCATTCCCTTTCTCAAATACAATTGAGAAAACATCTGTATTTGTGATACTTGGGTGTACAATAAGGGATTTGCTGTAGTGGTTCTGCAGCATCTCTATCTTATCTTTATACTCCTGGGCCTGCTCAAACTCAAGGTTGGCTGCCAGCTCCTGCATCTTTTTTCGGTATTCCCTAATCAGTTCCCCGGTATTTCCCCTCAGAAGCTTCTTTATGCCTGAAATTTGCGCATCATACTCCTGCTGTGAAATCTCCCCAATGCACGGCCCAAAGCACTTCTTTATGTGTATGTTAAGGCAGGGCTTGAACTTCCCCTGGGAAATTGCGGCCTCAGAAAGGGCAAGTTTGCAGGTGCGGAGCTTGTATAAAGAATTTATCAGATCCAGCAGATGATATGCGTGCTGCACCGAACTGTAGGGGCCAAAATACAGCGAGCCGTCCCTTACAAAACGGCGGGTAAGGAAGATGCGTGGAAACGGCTCATTCTTAATGCAAATCCAAGGGTAGCTTTTGCCGTCTTTAAGCAAAATATTGTACTTTGGCTGGTACTGTTTGATAAGATTGTTCTCCAGCAGCAGCGCATCCTGCTCGCTCCCCACTACAGTATGCTGCACATCTGCAATTTTAGATACCAGTACACGGGTTTTTGTGGTAAGTTTATCGGGGCTTACAAAGTACTGTGAAACCCTCTTTCTCAGGCTTTTGGCCTTGCCTATATAAATTATGGTTCCAGAAGAGTCAAGAAACCTGTAAACCCCCGGTTCCAGCGGCAAGATGCTTATTTTCTCTTTTAGTTCCATAATGTGTATTTTTTACTATCTTTGTTCCTTATGAGTACAAAATTAGTCAATAAATCTCAAGTCAAAAACGCCATTAAGGTTAGAGGAGTTGCAGGAAATATGCTTGCAGACCTTCTGATGCGTATTCTTGGGATAAACAAAGTTAACGAAATATACAGTAACATTTACAAGTATCAGGGATTGGAGTTTGCAGACAAACTTATAGAACATCTTAATGTCACCTGTGATTTTCTTCCCGATGAACTTGAATATCTTCCAAAAGGCCAGCCGTTCATCATTGTTTCAAACCATCCGTTTGGAGCAATTGACGGGGTAATGATGCTTAGCGTTATAGGAAAACAGAGGCCTGATTTAAAGATACTTACTAATTTTATACTTTCATATATCCCCAATCTGAAGGAGTACTTTTTCCCGGTAAATCCTTTTACAGACCGTCCGGGAATGAAAAGTAGCCTTGGAGGATTGAAAATGGCCAAGGAGCACCTTGCCGGGGGTGGAGTTCTGGGACTTTTCCCGTCGGGAGAAGTATCTTCAAATAAAAACAAGGAGAAGGTGGTGAAGGATATTGAGTGGCAGCCTTCCATTATAAAACTTATAAAGGGTGCTGGGGTTCCGGTGGTTCCGGTCTATTTCAACGGGTGCAACTCGCGCCTGTTCCACCTTGTAGGAAAGGTAAATCCATATCTCCGCACTGCCCGACTCCCACGTGAGCTTGCAAACAAGAGGAACAAAACCATCAGCTTGAGAATTGGCAAACCAATTATGCCAACTGAGCTGGACGAGTTTAAAGATATAAAAGATCTTGGCAAATATCTGTGGAACAGGACTTATGCCCTTGAGGCCAATCTTCCCGACAATTCTTCATCCAATACACCGGAGCAACCTGAGTTGTATCAGGTGCCAGTAGCTCCCCATATACCAGTGGAACAGCTGTGTGCCAATATTGATGCAATTGCCTCAGAAAAGCTCTTTGAGGTAAACAACTATGAGTGTTATCTTGCCAGAACTGAGCAGATACCTGCCCTTATGCAGGAAATTGCCATTTGCAGGGAGGAGACATTCCGTGCTGTTGGAGAGGGAACCGGTAAAGCGGTGGATACAGATGAGTATGATGCTTATTACAGACATCTGATCCTTTGGGATAAAGAGAAAAAGGCCTTTGTAGGTGCATACAGGCTTGGAATGGGAGACGAGATAGTGCAAAAATACGGTATGGACGGATTTTATTCCAATACTCTGTTCAGATACAAAGAGGGATTTGCACCATACCTTAGCCAGGCTGCAGAGCTGGGACGTTCATTTGTGGTGGAGAACTACCAGAAAGATCCGTTGGCCCTAATGCTACTTATAAAAGGTCTTATGTATATGGCAATCAAGTGTCCTCAGGTAAGATACTTTATTGGTCCGGTAAGCATAAGTGCATGGTATCCTTATTTTTATAGAAGTCTGATGGTGCATTACCTGCAGCAGAAACAGTCTGTACCCCAGCTGGCAGGATTTGTGGTTTCAAAATATCCTTTCCAGCCAAACTTCCTAAGGGTAAATGTAGATGAACTTGTAGGCAACAAAATGGAAACCATTGAGAAGTTCGACCGCTTTATGCTCCGTATGAGCAACAGCAGTTACCGTTTGCCAACCCTGCTCAAGAAATACCTTAAGATAAATGCCAAAATCCTGGCCTTTAACGTAGACCCTGATTTCAACTATTGTGTAGATGGTCTTATTATGCTTGATTTGCTTACCGTTCCTAAATCAGAAATAGATCAGTTATCTAAAGAGTTTGAGGACAAGGAGAGTGTTTACAGGCGTTTTGGAATAGAGCAGTAAAAAAATAAAAGGGTGACTCAACAGTCACCCTTTTATTCTATAACCTGGAGCCGATGGAGGGATTCGAACCCCCGACCAGCTGATTACAAATCAGCTGCTCTGGCCAACTGAGCTACATCGGCAATATTTAAAGGCCTGCAAAAGTATGCAATATTTTTTATTCTCCAAACTTTATTGGTAAAGAAGTGATAAAAATTCTTTACGGTACCGGGTCATATCCGCTTCCCCCCCAAGGGTGACATCTTAGAAGTCTTCTTATGGTAAGGTACAAACCTTTAATGGGGCCGTGCTTGCGCAGGGCCTCTATTGCATAAGCAGAGCAGGTTGGTGTAAACCGGCAGGTTGCGGGTTTGAGCGGGGAGATGCATATCTGGTAGAACCGTACCAGAATTATAAGCGGAAAGGAGAGGAGCTTTTTAAGACTCTTGTTGAGGTTCTGCAGTTCCATTACCTTTCTCCTTGTTTTTCTTTCCCTCTTCTGTTTCCCCTTCAGAGATTTTTGCAAGTACCTCTTTCAGTTTTCTCTCTATATAGCTGAATTCAAGTACCTCTTTTGAAATGTATACAAAAAGGGCGTTGGTTTTTTCCCCTTGCGGAGCAACCAACAGCCCTTTATTGAGTCTGTAACTCTCCCTTATCCTCCTTTTAAGAAGGTTTCTTTTTACCGCACGTTTGAAATGCCTTTTTGGGACAGATACAATAATTGAGTTCAAACACTCCTGCTCATCTGCATCAGGGGCTGGCACATTCAGGTAAACTACCTTGAACGGATAGTGGAAAAAGGTGTTCCCTTTTTTCATAAGGGCCTGTATCTCTTTAAAAGAGCTCAGGCGCTCCCCTTTTGTAAATGAGGCAGACATAAATTTAGTGTTTGTTTTCTTTCTGCATATGAAGCATCAGAGCTTTTGCAATAGATGGTGCCTCCGGTGTTGGAGCGGTAATATCCACTTTCAGACCGGCAGCTGTAACTGCTTTTGCTGCAGCAGGACCAAATGTTGCAATCTGAAGCTCTTTCTGCTGAAACTCAGGGAAATTCTCCATAAGAGATTTTACATCAGCAGGGCTGTAGAACACTGCAATCTGATACTTGTTCATATCAAGCTCTGTAAGATTGCTGTAGATTGTCTTTACAAAAGCTGCGCTCTCAAATTTGAATTTGGTTTTTGAGAAAAGTTTGTGCAAATCCCCTTTCACATTCTCTGCTGTAGCTGCAATAAGGAATTTTTCATCCTTATGTTTGCTTCCAATTGTATCAATTATAGATGCAGTAGTACCGTTTCCATAGAAAATTTTTCTTTTGCGGAAAACGATATGTTTCTGAAGATATACTGCTGTTGCTTCTGAGTTACAGAAATACTTCATTGTTTCAGGTACAGTAACCCTCAGCTCCTCGCACAATTTGAAAAATGCATCAATTGTGGTTTTGGCTGTAAATACTATTGCTGTAAAATCCAGAATGTTTATTTTCTGTGCTCTGAATTCCTTCGCACTTAGCGGCTCAACTGTAAAGAACGGATGAAAGTCTACGTTCACCTCAAATTTTGAGGTAAGCTCTGCGTATGGCGAACTGTTCTGCGGAGCTGGCTGCGAAATTAAAATATTTGAAATTTTCATATCTAACTAACTGAAATTGAGGTGCAATAGCAATGCTACCGGCAAAATTTCAAGGGTGCAAAGGTACAAAATATTGAAAAAATGAGAAAATCCTTTTGATATAAAAATTTTGTACAATGCGTAAAAATATAATATAAAAATTGCTAATGTGCTGTAAATGATGCAATAGCGCATAGTACCCATTGGGGCGGAAGGGATAGATTTTATAACAAAAAAGCAACATAAAACGGACAAATACCACAAACAGCAGTAAGAAAGGCTTATTTTGCTGGCCAGTTGGAAAACAGAGTTGTTGTTCAGCCAACTCATAAACCTTAGAGCAAGTTGCCTTAATGCGAAAAAGACCAGGATGAACCCCAGAATTCCTGCAAATTTTACGGGTACACTATAAGAATGACCTATAATTCTGGTTGCGTATGCAATATTTGCCAAAATAAATGATGTGGAGAGCGTGAGGAACATAAACAAGGTGTCCCTGCAGGTTTGGAGGTTGGACTGCTTTTCAATGGAAACCAGTCTTTTTGTATTTATTGTTGCAGAAAATACATTTACAAGTCCCACCATTATTCGCCTGTGGGCAAAAACCAGGTATGCCACAAGTCCTATAATGATGATGAAATTGGCAATATCCCTGTATTGGTCAGTGGCAACAACAACCCCTAAAGGAGCTTTAATCTCCTCTATGGCAATATAGCTCTCTTTCCACAGTTCCTGAATGGGAATGCTTTGTATCTGCTGCAGCCCAAACATATAAATCAATTTCCCCTTTTGGCTTTATACCCCAAAGAGGTAAGGATGGTTGTAATTTTCTCCCTCTGGTCACCCTGAATCAGAATCTGTCCTTCTTTTACAGAGCCTCCAACCCCGCATTTTGTCTTAAGTGTTTTCCCAAGAGATTCAAGGTCATCCGTTTTCCCTACAAAACCGTCAACCACAGTAACCTGTTTGCCACCACGCCCCTTTTTCTCAAGGGCTACAATAAGTTTCTGATCTTTAGGAAGTAGAGTCTCCTCTTCAAACACTTCTTCCTCTTCATATTTGAAGTTTGGGTCTGTTGAGTATACCATACCCAAACGGCTTTTCCAATCGTTGTTTGCCATAATTGAATTGTTGCACAATATTTGTTGCAAAAATACACAATATTGCTGATTGTGCTATATTTGCAGTTTATTTGAGTATTAAGAATTAACGGAAATAATAATGGAGTTAAAGAAGTTTAACAGGATAAACAATATAATTGCTGTGGTTGTATTGTTTATTGCATCATTCACTTATCTCTCTACCATTGAGCCTACTGCCAGTTTCTGGGATTGCGGAGAGTTTATTGCGTCTTCATATAAGCTTGAGGTGGGTCATCCTCCTGGAAACCCTGTATTCCAGCTTATTGCAAGATTCTTTACATTGTTTGGAGGTCCTGAAGATGCGGCAATGCTGGTTAATGTAATGAGTGCAATGTGCTCTGCTTTTACAATTTACTTCCTTTATCTTACAGTTGTCCATCTTGGAAGGCGTATAGTGGAGAAGACCCGTGGAGTGTTGGACTTCAATTCTGCAATTGCGGTTTATGGTGCCGGTGTTGTTGGAGCATTGGCATACACATTTTCAGATACTTTCTGGTTTTCGGCGGTTGAGGCTGAGGTGTATGCTATGTCTTCACTCTTTACGGCCGTTGTGTTCTGGGCAATGCTCAAATGGGAAGAGGAGGCAGACCGCCCTTATGCAAACAGGTGGATTGCCCTTATTGCATTCCTTATGGGTATCTCAATTGGAGTGCATCTGTTGAATCTCCTTACAATTCCAGCTTTGGTATTCATTTACTATTATAAGAAGTATGAAGTTAGCGGCAAGAGAACTGTAATGGTGCTTTTGCTGTCGGGAGTAATATTGGCGGTAATCCTTTATGGAATTATCCCTTATTTGCCTAAGATTGCGGCATATGTGGATCTTCTGTTTGTGAATGGAATGGGTCTTCCAATGAATTTGGGTGCCAGTCTGTTTGTGTTGGGTGTTATTGCTGCCGGTTTTTGGGGAATTTACTGGACATACAGGAACAAGAGGGTGTTGCTCAATACCATTATTTTGTGCGGAACCCTTATTGTAATTGGTTATACAACTTTTGCTGTTGTGGTTATAAGGTCATCTGCAAATACCCCTACAAATGAGTATCAGCCAGACAATCCTTTTACCCTTGTAAGATATATTGGCAGGGAGCAGTATGGCAGCAATCCTCTAATTTTTGGTGAGACATTTGCATCGCAGTATGATGATATAAAGACTCCGCAATATTATAATATTCTCGACGGCAAGTATGTTAAGGTTGACGGGCCGGCTGTTCCGGTTTACCCTTCAAATCAGAAGATGCTTTTCCCAAGGATGTGGAATTCGGGCAGTGGTGACAATTATGTTCCTTTCTATCAGATGTATACAGAGGGTAGGGGCAAATCTGTTCCTGGTGCCAAGTACAAGATGCCTACAATGAAGGACAATCTGGCTTATTTCTTTGATTACCAGATGGACTTTATGTATATGAGATATTTTATGTGGAATTTTGTTGGAAGGCAGAATGATTTGCAGGCAACAATTCCTGGCGACAAGTTCAAGGGAAATTGGGAGAGCGGAATCAGGTTTATAGATGAGATGAGATTGGGAGACCAGAGTGTGGGCCCAGATTATCTTGTTAACAATAAGGCTAAAAACCACTATTATTTCTTGCCTTTGATTCTGGGACTTATTGGTTTGTTCTACCAGCTTAAGAGAGATAACAGAAACTGGGTGGTTACTATGTTGCTGTTTATCCTTACAGGTGTGGCAATTGTGGTTTACCTTAACCAGCCTCCTATGCAGCCTCGTGAGAGGGATTATGCTTACGCAGGTTCGTTCTATGTGTTTGCAATATGGATTGGACTGGCAGTAATGTGGCTTGCAGAGCTTTTGGAGAGGGGTGTGAAAAACAGAATGGTGTGTGGAGCAGTGGCTTCTGCGGTTTGTGTGCTTGTGCCATTGCAGATGGCCAGCGAGAACTGGGATGACCACAACCGAAGCGGCAGATATACAGCCAGAGAGCTTGCATACAACTACCTTCAGACATTGGACCCTAATGCTATAGTTGTAACTCACGGTGATAATGACACATTCCCGTTGTGGTATATTCAGGAGGTTGAGGGTGTGCGTACAGATGTGAGGATTATGAATACTTCCCTTTTGGGAACCGACTGGTATATAGACCAAATGCAGAACAGGACATATGAGTCTGACCCCGTGAAATTTACTGTTCCACGCAAGCAATATCTTTATGGAACAAATGATTTTGTGCAGGTATATGACCGTTTCAACGGCCAACCGGTACCGGGCAAACAGGTAATGGAGATTTTCAGGAATCCTAAGATTGTAATCCCGATGAGTGACGGCAAAAACCACGATTATATTGCCGCGTCACAAATAGCAATTCCTGTGAATAAAGAGAATGTGAAGAAGTATGGAATTGTTTCCGAAAGGGATATGGACAAGGTGCTTGATACAGTTGTGCTGAATATTCCAACCAACACTTTCCTTAGCAAGACAGACCTTATGGTTCTGGATATGATATGCAATTATGAGTGGGAGCGCCCAATCTACTTCTTGCAGCAGGGTGGAGACCTTCAGATTGGCATTAAGGATTATCTGCAATATGACGGTTTTGCATACAAGTTTGTGCCTATTAAAACTTCTGTGGGCCGTGGCGGTTCTGTTGTGGAGCAGATGGATGACCGTTTGTATGACAGGATTATGAACACATACAAGTGGGATGGATTTGCAGCGGAAGATATGAATGTGGATTATCAGAATCTTCTAACATTCAATAATTTGTGCTCTCCAAGAGAGATTATGACAAATTGTGCAAAATGGCTGTTGGCAAATGGTGAGAAAGAGAAAGCTGTTGAGGTACTTGACAAGATGCAGCAGATAATGCCAACCAGTAACTTCCCTCTGAACAACTCTGTAATATCTTCACTTACAGAGCGTGCACTGATGGATGCAATTGCAGTTTATGTTGGGGCCGGTGAGGTGGAGAAAGCTGTAGCATTGGCAGATGAGTTTGTTGCAGAAACCGAACTTTCAATAGCATTGTTCAGTACAGAGTACAAAGGCAACTTCCTCTCTACAGATGATTTGCAGCGCAATCTGTACTATCTGTATATGGTGGCGGATGTGTTTGAGAAAAACAACCAGCCGGATCTGGCCAAGAAATATGCAGATATGGTTAACCAGTATCTTGGCGACAATTAAGAGAGTGAAACCAGTTCTTTAATGAACTGCTCATCTTTATATAGGCGGGGGACTTTGTTCTGCCCGCCTATTTTGCCTCTTTGTCCCATCCATTTGAGGAATGTCCCTTTTGGCAGGGTTACAATCACAAGTTGCTGCATTGTGGCATCTCCGGCCCGTTTTGCTTCGTAGTCGGAGTTAAGGGTGGTAAGGTAATAATCAAGTGTTGAGGCGAATTTCTCCATTATGGCAGGTGGGGTGCCAAATTCTATAGCCCAGCGGTGAAATCCTTTGGAGGTTTGGGCATTGTGCCCAAGCTCCATAAATACAGGGGCAACGGTAAAGTCTGTTACTGTACACTTGCATTCGTTGCACGCCTTTGCAAGGGCCTGCTCAGCATTTGAAATCATAAGCTCTTCCCCAAATGCGTTTATATACAGTTGTGTGCGCCCGGTTATCTTTATTTTGTGCGGATATGTAGAGACAAATTGTACGCAATCTCCTATCAGGTATCTCCATAGCCCTCCAATGGTGGAGATTACTATGGCGTAATTTACTCCACACTGTACATCCTTTAAAGTTGGAATCTCCTTTATCTTTCCGTTCAGTACATCATCCAGCATCTCCATTGGAATAAATTCGTAGAAGATACCGTTATTTACGGTAAGCAGCATACCGTCTGAAGTTTCATCATCCTGAAACGCAAAGTATCCCTCAGAAGCATTGTAGTTCTCTACATAGTGCATATTGCCACTTGGAATCAGTTTCTGGAATATTGGTCTGTATGGCTCAAAGCCTATTCCTCCATGATTGAACAGCTCCATATTCGGCCAT
This sequence comes from Candidatus Egerieisoma sp., assembly GCA_045531975.1. Classification (GTDB taxonomy): domain Bacteria; phylum Bacteroidota; class Bacteroidia; order Bacteroidales; family UBA932; genus Egerieousia. The sequence goes on from JAZSEZ010000010.1 coordinate 55,661, forward strand.
ACTTCACAAATATTTTTTCTCCCGGTATATTCAAGGATTTTGTTCAGCAGCATAAGGTTCCAGCTTGGAACGCCTGAGAAGTTTGTAACATTCTTTCCTGCACATTCCCTGCATATTGCGTCAAGTTTCTGTTGGAAATTCCCTATTAGAGCTGTCCCCCTTTTAGGGGTTCGGATTGCCTCAACTATTGCAGGTGAATTTTTCAGCAGCAGGGCAGACAAATCTCCGGTTACAATACGTCCGGATTTGTCGGGAACAACACTGCCACCCAATGTAAGAGCCTTACCTGTAAAAATTTTGCTCTTTGGGTTGTTCTGTACATATGTTGCCAGCATCCTCTTAAATCCGCCATAATGTGTAATTTGAAGAGATTCTTCTGTTATGGGGATGAATTTGCTTTTGTCTGAGCTGGTACCGCTGGATTTGGCAAACATTCTTACCGGTTTGTTCCATAATACATAATCCTCTCCGGCAAGGAGTCTGCTTATATAGGGTGCTGTTTGGTTGTAATCCATAACAGGTACCCTCTTCTGGAAATCCGCTACGGTTTTTATCCCGTCAAAACCCATTTCCCTTCCAAAAGCACTCCCTTTCCCATTCTCAATGAGATAGTTGAACCAGTGCATCTGGTACTGCATTGGCCCTTTTCTGCTCAAGTCAAGTTCTTTGAGCAGTTGATGGGAGTATTTAAGGAATATGGTATTTATGAAACTCATAAAATCATCGGGATAATACTATAACAAATCTAACTGAAAATTTGATGCAAAATATCTAAAGATTTTATTTCTATGTTGTTCCCAATGTGGTGGGAAATGTACTCAATCATTCTTTTTGAGTAGCCAAGGCGGGTTTCTCCGTTCAAATGGAGTTCCCGGAGGCCGCAGTACAGCTTTCCCAGGTTGGTTGAGGGGGTATTCATAAGGGAATGGAGCAGTGCCGATTCAGTTTCCCCCATAAGCTGGCTTCCGTACACCGGTTGCCCGTATGGCTGTGCTGTAAACTTTGCAGTGGCTATGTCAAATATTGGAGTGGATGGTGTGTAATTGTCCAATGGCATAAAGCCCAGCATCTTGCAAAGGTGGGTTATAAAGTGGATATGGAAATTTGCCACTCCTGTGTTTATGTGTTCCAGAATTTGTATTGAGGAACTTATAAAACTGTACAGATGCGGGTTGGCCTCTGCCTCGCGTACAGTTTTCCCCAAAAGTTCACTTATGAATATTGCTATGGAGCTTTTGTAGATGTCACTCCTTAGTGATGAGAGATTATAGGGCATAGCAATCTCCCTTATTGTAGGCATGGACTGTGTACCGTTACTGTAGGTTACAACATCTAAAATGTTGAGCTTGTGAAGTATGGAGGCATTGTTCATCTTCTTTGATGAACCTCTGAAATAGAGTGCAGTACGCCCTGCGGTGTTGGAATAACACTGCACCACAATTCCAGTATCACCGTGTTTTATGGTGTGGAGTACAATTATTTGGCTTTTGGTAAGCATTTAAGATACTCTGCAAGTGCTCTCATTGCCTTCCCCCTGTGGGAAATGGCGTTTTTCTCATCCAATGATATCTCTGCCAAAGTTTTGTTGTAGCCTTGCGGGATAAATACCGGGTCGTACCCAAAACCTTCGCTGCCGCTGCGGGAAGTTGCAATCTCCCCCTCCAGTACACCATTGAAAATTTCAAGTTTGCCGTCAATTATAAGGGCAACAACTGTTCTGAACCTTGCAGCTCTGGAAATCTTTCCCTCTTTGGCCTCTACAGCAGAGAGTTCTGTAAGGAGTTTTTCCATATTTGCATCACTCCCTTTGTCCGGCCCTGCGTATCTTGCAGTGTAAACGCCGGGAGCTCCGCCAAGAGCATCCACTTCAAGTCCCGTATCATCTGCAAAGCAGCTCTTTCCAAATTTTTTCCACAGGTACTCTGCTTTTTCAATGGCATTTGCCTGCAAAGTGTCACCGTTTTCGGGAATATCTTCAGTCAGTCCAAGTTCTTTTGGCATAATTAGTGCAAAAGAATCACCAAGTGCCTTTTGTGCCTCAATCACTTTGTGCTGGTTGCCGGTAGCAAAAATAATCTCCATATATGTGTGTTTAATTTTGCCCAAAGGTACTAAATTGTATAATTTTGCTTTTGTTAAAAGGAGAAATATTATGAAGAAATTTGGGATTTTTGTTTGGGTAACTTGTGTAGGAATATTTATCGGGAATAATATTTTTGCCCAATCTGCCAATTTCAAGACAGGAAAGGCACTTGAGGTGCAATACAATATTCTTAGGGAACTGAGTGCAGGGTTTGTGGACAGCGTTGATGTAGAGAAACTTACCACAAAAGGGATAAATGCAATGCTGAGTTCGCTGGATCCTTATACTGAGTATATTCCCGACGAAAATGAGGAGGATCTGGAGATGATGCGCACAGCATCATACGGTGGAATTGGGGCAATGATACGGAAAATTGATTCTGTGGGTGTACTTATTTCACAGCCGTATTTGGGTTCCCCAGCAGTAAAATTCGGGTTGGAGCCGGGTGACTTTATCCTTGCAATTGACGGGGAGAGCGTATTGCCCCTTCCGGTAGACAAATGCAGCGAAAGAATGAAAGGACAGCCTGGTACGCAGGTGAAATTTCTGGTAAGGAAAGGGCGCACCGGAGAGGAGAAGGAGATAATTGTAACAAGGGAGAGGGTGCATATCCCAGATGTCTCTTACAGCGGAGTTTTGAGAGATTCCATTGGATATATCAGGCACGATGCCTTTACAGATGGTGGCAGCCGTGATTTCAGAAAGGCTTTTGAAGGGTTGCAGCAAGAGGGGATAAAACATCTGGTAATTGATTTGAGGAGCAATGGCGGTGGAATAGTGGATGAGGCTGTGAATATTCTCTCTTTGTTTTTGCCAAAAGGGACCTCTGTTGTTTCTGCAAAGGGGCGTACTCCACAATCAATGTTTGAGATGAGAACCTTGCAGGAGCCGTTGGATACCCTTATCCCCATTACTGTACTTGTAAACTCAGGTTCAGCATCGGCATCTGAGATTATTGCCGGTGCAATACAGGATTTGGATAGAGGTATGATTGCCGGAACCAGAACATACGGAAAAGGTCTGGTACAGGGATTCCGTCCGGTAGGCTATAATGGAAGCCTTAAATTTACAACTGCCAAATATTACACTCCAAGCGGAAGATGTGTTCAGGCAATAGACTATTCAAACAGAAATTCAGACGGCAGTGTTGGAGCTGTACCGGATTCTTTGAAGAAGGCTTTTAAGACGCTGAAAAAAGGACGTACCGTATATGACGGCGGCGGAATTACCCCCGATACCCTAATTAAGGCTGAAGTATACAGCCGTCCTGCATACTCACTGGTGGCAAACGACATTTTTGGAGAATATGCCATTGAGTATTACAAGAAGCATCCTTCAATTGCTTCCCCTGCCTACTTTGCCCTTACAGATGCTGAATATGAGGAGTTTGTTGCTTTTGCCTCCAAGAAGGAATTTGACAGCCGCAGTGCTGCCCAGGCCCAGTTGGACCAGATGCTGAAAGCTGCCAAAAGTGAGGATTTGTACGAACTGTACAAAGACGAATTTGATGCCCTTGAGAAAAAACTCACAATCTCAAAAGAGGAGATGCTAAGGGTAAAGAAAGCAGAATTCAAACCATTGTTGGAAGAGGAAATAGTATACAAATACTACTATACTCCAGGCAGAGTTGAATCCATCTTACGCAACGATGAGCAGCTGCACAAGGTGCTGGAGATGATTAAGTAAATTTTTGCTAACGGGTTATCTCTCCCCACTCCCGCTCAAACAATTCCCGTGTAGCAATGGGGTCTTCAAGCAGCTGTTGGAAGGCGGCAAGGCGTGTGGCGTTGGGGGATTGGGGAATCCATAGGCGGAGGTAGCCGCTGCGGGCGTATTTTTCGGCCATGTGTTCCAGGAAGCGGCAGTAGTGCCCCTCCTTGTCCAGCTCAGGGTAGTGGGTGAGGCCGTATTGGATGGTGCGGCGCACAATGGTTGGACCGTCTATGATGCGGTCTGCCTCGGCAACAATTTTGCCGTATATGCTGCGGGGTTCGTGGGTGCTGGATGCACGGTGGTCCTCAACAGCCTGTGCCATAATCTCAATTTGTTCCGGTGTGAAAAGCGGTGTTGCCCCCTCTGGATTTTCAGAAGAACTGCAGAGAAGCAGAAAATTTCTTAAAACAGTGTCTTCACGGAGTATTCTTCCCGATGAAATATGATGGTTTTCCCTCCCCTCGCACAGACCGGTGTCGTGGTAGGCGGCAATTGTGTAGACCATATTCAGATTTACATTATAATGGGAGGCAAGTTGCAGGCTCCCGCGGATTACCTCCTCCACGTGCCCAAGCTGGTGGGCCGCATCAAACGCTTTGTAGCGGGGCAGAATCTCCCTCTCAATATATTCAACCAGTTGTTTGTGCATAAATCACCCATTAAACATTCCCCAATTATACGCTAATCCCACTTGGGGCACAAATTCACCGCAAAACGTTCCCCAACCGCAGACAAATCCCACTTCGGGCACAGAATAGCCTTCAAACGTGCCACAACCACGGGGATACCTACTTTGGGGCACAAATTCGCCCCAAAACGTTCCCAACAGCAGGAAAAATGTCCTGCGGGGAACAAAACTGCCCTGATTTGTGCCTCGCAAGGCATTAGGACAGTAGGATATTACTCAAAAATGTAAACTTTGTCTGATCTGCGGAGCCTTTCAGGAACGGCAATTGAGCATTTCTCACCCTTAACTGCTTTCTCTGCAGGGGCAAGGTCCACGCGGATTTCAGCTGGCTGCATCTCAATCACTCCGGTAGAAGGGCCAATGATAAGCAAATTCTGGCCAACGTTAATTTCACCTGTCTCAACCAGAATCTCTGCCACCCCAATATTGGCAAAGTAATTGGTTACCTTTCCAACGTATGTTTTCTTTTTGGTGGCCTTGCTGCCGTAAACATCGCTCCACTCACCCAAACGGGCACCCTGGTAGTAGCCGTCCCAGAATCCGCGGTTGAACACCTCAGAAACGCCGGCCTTAAGCTCAGCAGCATATTCAGGGGTATATGTTCCTGCAATTACAGCATCTGCTGCAGCCCTGTAGGCAGCGGTAACCTTTTTAACATACTCGGCGCTGCGGGCACGTCCCTCAATTTTGAACACAGAAACACCCGCATCAATGATTTTGTCCATAAATTCAATGGTACACAAATCTTTAGGGGACATTATATATTTGTTGTCAACTTCAAGCTCAATGCCGGTTTCCAAATCTGTAACCTTGTAACCGCGGCGGCACAACTGGTAGCAGGCACCTCTGTTGGCAGAGGCCCCGTAGTGCTGCAGGCTCAAGTAGCATTTCCCCGATACAGCCATACACAATGCTCCGTGGCAGAACATCTCCAACTGCACCTCTTTTCCCGACGGTCCTTTAATCCCCTCTTCTACAATTCTTCTCTTTATCTCCTTAACCTGCGGCAAAGTAAGCTCACGTGCCAGAACAACCACATCAGCAAACTGGGCATAGAATTTCACAGCCTCAAAGTTTGAAACATTCAGCTGTGTAGATATGTGAACCTCCACACCAATCTGGCGGGCATATGAAATAACAGCCATATCAGATGCAATCACTGCAGTTACTCCAGCCCTTTTTGCCTCATCAAGGGCGTGACGCATAGGTTCCAGATCATCATTATATATGATGATATTCAGGGTAAGGTATGATCTTACACCATTATCACGGCAAATTTCAACTATACGGTAAATGTCATCGGGATTAAAATTGTTTGCCGAATGTGAGCGCATATTAAGGTTTCCAACTCCAAAATAAATTGAATTTGCTCCACCCTGTATTGCTGCCATAAGGCACTCAAAGTTCCCCGCAGGGGCCATTATCTCAAGTTCCATATTCTTATTTTTTATGCCGCACTTGCACAAACCCGGCAGATGCCGTAGTGGATGCCGGTAGCAGGGCAGTGGCGGCAACAATTAAATTTTGTCTAAACCTTTTGTAAATTTCAACCAGTAATATTTCAACGGGTTGGTGTATTTCAATTGTTTCCAGGGGCGGCTACCGTGAGGGCGGTGCCACACAGGCTGGTTTGTAAACAGCCAGTTGTTGAACCCAAGCTCAAGGGCCTTATGGGAAATTGTAACGTCAAACCAGTTTTTGCCGGAATCAAGCTGTCCAAAATCAAAAGCCTTAAGGAAATCCGGTGTAAGGAGAGAGCAGCAGAAACTGCAATGCTTCTCATACTTCACCTCCATATTCTCCTTCCCCTTTGCCGGTAGGTACGGATAATTGATTGCACCGTTCTCATCAACAGTAACAGAGGCGGCAATGGCACATTTCTCCTTTGCCATAGCACCATTGTACAAGTTCTGGAGGGTATCTTTCTTTACAATCACATCAGATTCCACAATAGCAAGTCCCCAGTTCTTCCCGACAGATTCTTTTTGGGTCATCTGCAGCACAAGGAGATAGTTTGGAGAGGGGTGATCTGTAATATCAGAGAGGTTCACAAGCCTGAACCCCAACTCTTTGGATGCTTTCTCCAGAATTGCGGTATTCTCAGGGGTGCTGAAATCGTTATAAACGGTATAGGTGTAAGGAACCTTAATTTCAGATGCCAAAATAGCTTTTACGGTCTCCAATGTAAGCTCTATGGAATCCTTTACGGGGGTGATGATATTAAGCCCTTCCATCTACTTTATCCTTTTAACAAGTTTGTCTGCAAACAAGTACAACTGCTCAAGCTGTGCAGGGGTGAACCCTATATCTGAAATTGTAGCAATGGCTTTGTTGTAGTACTCCATTATTGCATCTGTTGCACTCTCCTTAATTCCCAATGTGGTATACATCTCTTTCATTCTGGCAATCTTCTCTTCACCCTGCTCCTCAGTAAGGGCCATTATCTCATTCAGCTGCTCTCTTTGGGCATTGTCTGCCACTTTAAATGATTCAACAAGCAGCCAGGTTTTCTTGTTGTTCAGAATGTCACCTCCAATCTTTTTGCCAAAAACATTTCCTTGTCCGAATGTGTCAAACATGTCATCCTGAATCTGGAATGCTATGCCAAGGTGGAATGCAAAATCATACAGCGCCTGTGATGTCTTCTCATTTGCACCTGCAATCATTGCCCCCATTTTTGCAGAGCAGGCAATAAGTACAGCTGTCTTAAGGCTTATCATTGAGATATAATCTTCCATAGTTATGTATGGAATATTCTCAAAGTTCATATCAAACTGCTGCCCTTCACAAACCTGGGCAGCTGTTTTGGTAAAAAGGGAAAGCACTTGCGGCAGCACATCCCCAGGACAATTTGCCAACAGTTCGTATGCCTGAATGCTCATAACATCACCACTTAGAATGGCAATATTGTTATTCCATTTCCTGTATACGGTCTGCTGTCCGCGGCGAAGTTCTGCCTGATCCATAATATCATCGTGAATAAGGGTAAATCCGTGGAAAATTTCAAGTGCAAGGGCAGGATACAAAACAGACTTTCCAATATTGTCACAGAAGAGATTATATGTGAGCAGACAAAGCTCCGGGCGCAATCTTTTTCCCCCTATTGAAATCATATACTCAATAGGTTCATACAACCCTTTTGGCTCCGGTTTGAAGTTAATTGAGGCAAGGCCGTTCTCTACGTATTTGTCCAGTTCTGCAATTGTATACATAATCTCTTTTAAAACTTTTTATTCAGCAAAGTTAATGGTTTTTGCACAAATTGCTATCTTTACGCAATCGCATTTGAGCAATAATTATGGATACGGCAAATAAAGCTACAGTAGTCAAACATACAGGAAGCCACTACCTCCTTTCAAAGCTGCCGCAGTGGGAGCTGTTCCCCGCAGTCATAAAAGGAAAACTCAGGCTGAAGGGGTTCAATTCAACCAATCCCATAGCAGTAGGAGACATAGTGGAATATGAAGGTGGAGAGGGGGAACTTGCCACCATAAAGGGAATCCTTCCACGCAAAAACTATATAATAAGGAAATCTACAAATTTGTCCCGACAGTCTCACATCATAGCCAGCAACCTGGATATGGTGTTCCTTATAGTAACTGTAGATATGCCAGAGGTAAAATTGCCTTTTGTAGACCGCTTTCTGGTAACTTGTGAGGCATATAATGTACCTGTTACCATAATTCTGAACAAGATGGACATCTATACCCCGCAGGCGCTGGAGATGGTGGAGGCGTTCAAGGAGATTTATTCACACGCCGGTTACAAGGTTATTGAGAGTTCCGCTACTACAGGATTGGGTCTTGATGAGATAAGGGAGAGCTGCAAAGGGAAGGTGGTGCTTTTTTCCGGTCAGTCGGGAGTGGGAAAATCATCCCTTATAAGCGCCCTTGACCCAAATCTGAATCTCAGAGTTGGGGAGATTTCCGAATACCACCAGCAGGGAAAACATACAACCACATTTTATGAGATGCACCAGATAAGTACCGGAGGGTTTGTGATAGATACCCCAGGAATAAGGGGGTTCGGACTGGTGGATGTTTCACAGCTTGAATTGAGCACATATTTCCCGGAGATGCTCAGAGTTGAGGACAATTGCCGTTTTGTTCCGTGTACCCATACCCACGAACCGGGATGTGCAGTTAAAGAGGCGGTTGAGAATGGTGAAATCTCTGTAGAGAGGTACGAATCATATCTTGGAATGTTGGATGAGCAGACTAAGTACAGGTAACGGCTCAATGAACAGGATTGTCCTGAAACTGGCTATACCAAGCATTTTTGCAAACATTACTGTTCCCCTTGTGGGAATGGCAGATACTGCCATTGCCGGAAGATTGGGAGATGCTTCTGTATTGGGCGGAATTGCTATAGCTTCAATGCTTTTTGACTTGCTTTACTGGAATATGGGTTTCCTCAGGTTGGGAACAGGGGGAATGGTGGCACAGGCATACGGCAGCAAGGATTACAAAGAGGCAATGAATGTTTTTGCTATGGGTATGGTTACAGCCTTTGCCTTTGCACTCCTGTTTATAGCTTTGCAGTGGTTTTATGTTCAGGGGGCTTTGTCTCTGATAGAGTGCTCTCCAGAGGTGGCAGCATTGGCAAGGGAGTACTTCTTTATTAGAATTTGGGCAGCTCCTGCAACCCTTTCACTTTATGTTTTCAAAGGTTTCTTCATAGGTATGCAGAATGCTGTAAGCCCTATGGTTGTAGACCTGGCTGTAAATATTTCAAATATTGCAGCAAGCATATTTCTTGCGTTTTATGCAGATATGGGATTTGCCGGAATAGCCTGGGGTACCCTTGTGGCACAATATATTGGTTTGTTCATTGCATCGGCCTTTCTAATAGCTCATTATAGAGAATATCTGCATCTTGTGAATATCCGCAGCAATATGCAGCTGCACAAGATTAAAAAATTCTTTGTTCTCAATGCAGATCTTTTTGCAAGGTCACTGGGAATACTTTTCATTTATGCAGGACTCACTTCATTATCTGCAAATTATGGCGATGTGGCTTTGGCTGCCAATTCTGTGATGATGAAGCTGATGATGCTTTATTCATATTTTGTAGACGGGTTTGCGTATGCTGGAGAGGCACTGTCGGGAAGATATATAGGGGCAAAGGATAAAAACTCATTGGTTAAGGCGGTGAAGGTGATTTTTGTGTGGTGTGGGGGTATAGGTCTTTTCTCTGTATTGGGATATTGGATTGGTGGGGAGTGGATGTTCAGATTTCTGGCAACAGATCCGCTGGTTATTGCAGAATCGGCATCATATCTTCCCTGGTTGCTGGTGATGCCTGTTGTGGGTGGTGCTGCATTTGCCTGGGACGGTATTTTTATTGGTGCAACTGCCACCAGGGCCATAAGGAATTCTATGTTGTGGGCCGTTGCGGGATTTTTTGCAAGTTATTGGATTTTCAGCAATTCCATTGGTGTACACGCTTTGTGGGCGGGTTATATGATACATCTTGTTATTAGAACATTATATCTTACAGTTACAGCAAAAAAAGAGGTTTTTGAAGCATAGAAAAATTTCCTAACTTTATACTTCAAATAAAACTTAGGAAACAATGAAAAGACTCTTTCTTCTGATTTTCTGCATGTTGCCGTTGTTTGCGGCTGCAGACACCCTGTATTTTCCGTATAATCCATCTTTGTCTCCAGACGGAAAAACCATATATTTCTCTTATGATGGAGATATTTTCAATGTCCCTGCCCAGGGCGGACTTGCAATGAGGCTGGTTTCTCTTGGAGGGAATGAGAGCAATCCAAAGGTTTCCCCTTGCGGCAAGTATCTTGCATTTGCGTCTGATATTCAAGGGAATAATGATGTGTATATTGTACCTGTAAATGGTGGTGAGGTAAAAAGACTTACCTGGCACGAGGGTAATGACACCCCAAGCGGATGGAGCAAGGATTCCAAATATATCTATTTTGAGACCGATAGGGCCAATGGTAAAACTACTTACAAGGTTCCTGTTTCCGGAGGTACACCGGTAAGACTTCTTCAGGGTTATTTCAATACAATTGTGAATGTTGCGGAGAATCCTGTTACCGGAGAGTTCTATTTCAATGAGTCAAACGAGAGCAGGAGCTTCCCTACAAGAAAGCACTATGTGGGAGACCATAATCCTAACGTCAAGAGCTGGAACCCTGCAAAAGGGGAGTATAAGGAGCTTACAACCTATGAGGGAAAAGATGCGTGGCCAATGGCTGACAAAAACGGCAACTTGTATTACGTTACAGACAGATTCAACAAGGAGTCAAACATTGCAAAACATAATCCTAAGGGTGAGCCTGTGCAGCTTACTTCATTCAACCAGTCGGTACAGTACCCTTCAGTGAGCTATAATGGCAATGCAATGGTGTTCATACTTGAGTACCAGATTCACTATATGGATATGGCTACAGGCAAGGTGGTTGTGCCACAGATTGCAGTTGCAGACAACAACGTGAGTATTGGGCACCAGGTTAAGGATGCTGTGCCAAATACGGTGGCAGTTTCACCTGACGGAAAGAAATTTGCAATGGCTATAAGAGGTCTGCTATATGTGAGTGATGCTGAGGGCAAATACCAGCACAAGCTTGCAACTCCCCAGAATGAGAGGGTTGATGAGATTGTTTGGGGTAAGGACAATAATACCCTATACTACACCAGAACCAACAAAGGCTTTACAGCTTTGTATACATTAAAGGCAGACGGTTCTGCTGCAGAGAAACTTCTATGCAAAGCAGATTGCAATATAAAAAGCCTTAAGATGTCACACAAAAAAGAGAAGATTGCTTTTGTGCAGGGTAACAATGCAGTAATGTGTATAGATCTTAAAGACAATTCAGTGGCAAAACTTGCAGATGCCCAGTTCTGGTCATTCAACAGATATACCCTTAACTTCTCATTTGACGACTCATATCTTGCATTTGAGGCAATGAATCTTTTTGAGAGGGATATTTACCTGTACTCATTCAAAGATAAAGAATTGCATAACTTGACCAATTCAGCCTGCAGTGAGGGACAACCTTGTTTTTCTCCCGACGGCAAATACCTGTTCTTGGGAGGCAACCTTTCAGGTTCAACCTTTCCACGTGGTGGAGGTGCCAACAGTGTGTACAAGCTTGCTTTGATGGATTACAATACCAAACCGTTCAAATCTGATATCTACGACAAACTGTTTGAACCTGCCAAAGAGGAGGACAAGTCTGAGAAAGAGGGTGTGAAAGATTCCAAGAAGGATGGTAAGAAAGGTAAGGAGGATGTACCTGAGACAAAAGAGAAGAAAGCCCCTGCAGCTCCTGAAGTTAAGGTGGATTTCAATGATGTGTTCAGAAGGATGGAGCGTATGGATTTTAAGGGGGGATGGTCTTTATACACATTCAAGAGTAAGGATAAGGCGTGGCTGCTTGTATCGGGCAGGGATGGTGTTCAGGCACTTGAAATTTCAGACCCTTATGCTGAGGCCAAAACAATAAAGGACCTTAAACGTGGTACACTTATAAATTCAGACAAAGATTTGTATGCCGTTTCAGGTGGAGAAATCTACAAGATCAATTTGGAGCAGGGAAGGGCAACCAAAGCTGCTACAATAAAGATATCTCTTGAAAAGAACCTTAAAGATGAGTTTGAGCAGATGTTCCACGAGGCTTGGGGCCTTATGGACCAGAACTTCTACGATGTGAACTTCCACGGTGTGGACTGGAAAGCAAAGAGAGACTATTATGCATCTTTCTTGCCATATGTAAGAACCAGAGGTCATCTTTCTACATTGTTCAATGATATGTTGGGAGAGTTGAACTCATCTCATTTGGGATTCCGTGGTGTGCAGGGGCTTGAGTACAGGGCACCGCAAACCAGAACCTACAGCGCAGAAACCGGTATCATTTGGAACAACAGCAATCCGTTTGTGGTTGAGCGTACAGTTGTTGGCTCACCTGCCCACAATGTGGATACAGATGTACGTAAGGGTGATGTGCTTGTAGCTGTAAACGGAGAGAGAGTTTCTGGAAGCAAGAACAGGGAGAGCTATCTTGCATCATCTGTAAAGGATGCTGAGGTTAAATTCACTTTCAGAAGAGGTGGAAAGGAGTTTGATGTTAAAATTCACACCCTTCCTTATGGAGAACTGAAGAATCTGCTTTATACAGAGTGGGAGTCTGAGAACAGGGCAAGAGTAGACAAACTTGGCAAGGGCCGTATTGGTTATACCCATATGAGGGCTATGAGTGCCGGCGATTTGGAGAACTTCCTGGTTGATATGCATACCAGAATGGTGGGCAAAGAGGCTCTTATTCTGGATTTGCGTTACAACAATGGTGGTAACGTACATAAGGAGGTGCTTGATTTCCTAACACACAAGGCTCACTTCAATTGGGCATTCAGGGATAACAAGACAAGTACCCATCCAAATGTGGCCCTTGGTGATATACCTGTAGTTGCATTGGTAAACGAGAGAAGCTTGTCCGATGCAGAGGTGACTTCAAACGGAATCAAGACCCTTGGATTGGCAACAATTGTGGGTACTGAAACATACCGTTGGATTATCTTCACTTCAGGAGCTTCTCTTATTGACGGTACATACTTGCGTCTTCCGGCTTGGGGATGTTACTCGCTTGACGGAAAGGACTTGGAGGTAACAGGTGTGAAACCTGATATCTATGTGAAGAATACAGCCAAAGACAGAAATGACGGTAAAGACCCTCAGCTTGAGCGTGGTATTGAGGAGATTTTGCGCCAATTGAAGAAATAAACATTAAATCTGTGCAATATGAAGAGAGATTTGAAATACCTGCAGTTGCTTGCAAAAAGTTTCCCTACAATTCAGGCTGCCAGTACAGAAATTATAAATTTGGAGGCTATCCTGAATTTGCCTAAAGGGACAGAGCACTTTGTTACAGACCTTCACGGAGAGCACGAGGCGTTCCAGCACGTGTTGAAAAATGCGTCGGGAGTAATAAAGAGGAAAGTGGAGGATATATTCGGCCACTCTCTGAGGGAGGCGGAGAAGAGCGAGTTGTGTACACTAATCTACTATCCGGAGGAGAAACTTAAGATAATAAAGGGGCGCGAGAAAGAGAAGTCTCTGCAGGAGTGGTACAAGGTTATCCTTATGAGACTGGTTAAGGTGTGTTCAAATGTCTCTACAAAGTATACCAGGTCAAAGGTGCGTAAGGCTATGCCGCAGGAGTATGAGTACATTATTCAGGAATTGTTGCACGAGTCAAAAAGCGGTGAAGCCAATAAGCACGATTATATAACAGCTATTGTGGAGACCATTATCTCTACAGGGAGGGCAGACCATTTCATTATTGCCATCTGCAACCTTATACAGCGCCTTACTATAGATTCATTGCACATTATTGGTGATATATATGACAGGGGACCGGGGGCACATATAATTCTTGACATTCTGGAAGGTTACCACAATTGGGATATCCAGTGGGGTAATCATGATCTGGTTTGGATGGGTGCAGCTGCCGGCAGCCAGGCGTGTGTGGCAAATGTGGTGCGTATGTGTTCAAGATATGCCAACTTTAAAATCCTTGAGGAGGGTTATGGTATAAATCTTTTGCCATTGGTGACATTTGCAATGGATGCGTATGGAGATGACCCTTGTACCATCTTCAGACCTAAAGGGTCAGATGCTGAGGGGCTTAACCCTAAACAGACCAAGTTGGTGGCACAGATGCACAAGGCTATAACCGTTATCCAGTTCAAATTGGAGTATGAGGTTATAAAGAGGCGTAAAGAGTTTGGAATGGATGACAGGAACCTGCTTCATCTGATAGATTATCAGAAGGGAACAGTTACTATAGATGGTAAGGAGTATCCTTTGAGAGACAAGAACTTCCCTACAATAGATCCAAAAAATCCATACAAACTTACACCTGAGGAGAAAGTAGTGGTTGAAAAACTCACCCACAATTTTGAGCATAGTGCCCATATGGCAAAACATATGCAGCTGCTATACTCTCACGGTGCGCTGTATCTTGTAAGGAACTCAAATCTCCTTTACCACGGTTCAGTGCCATTGAATGAGGATGGAACATTCAAGGTGCTTAATATACAAGGTAAGGATTATTCGGGAAAGGCATTGTTTGACAAGATAGACCAATTGGTGCGTCAGGCATATTTTGAAACAGACAAGCCTGGAGAGAAGCAGTTTGGACAAGATTTCATCTGGTATTTATGGTGCGGTCCGGTTTCCCCTCCTTTTGATAAAAACAGAATGGCAACCTTTGAACGCTATCTCCTTACAGACAAGGAGGCCCAGAAGGAGCATAAAGGGTGGTATAATGTATTGAAGAACAACAAGGAGATATGTGAGATGATTCTTAAGGAGTTTGGAGTTGAGGGAGAACCGTCGCATATTATAAACGGCCATATTCCGGTAAAGACAGCTAAAGGTGAGAGCCCTATTAAGGCCGGCGGAAAACTGCTTATGATTGACGGCGGATATTCCAAAGCTTACCAGCAGGAGACCGGTATTGCCGGATATACCCTTATTTACAATTCATACGGGTTGAGATTGGTTCAGCACGAGTCGTTTGAATCTACCCAAAAGGCAATTGAGCAGGGAAAGGATATTATTTCTGAGACAAAGGTTGTGGAGTTTATGGAGAAGAGAAAACTTGTTAGGGATACAGATAACGGTAAACGGATGATGGCTCAGATTGATGACCTCAAACAGCTTTTGGCGGCGTTCAGAAGGGGATTGATAAGATAGTACATAAATATTGTGGGGGCAAAAAATATAATTACCTTTGCCCCCGCATTTTTTTAAGACAAATAATATTATGAACTGGTTCAGTGATTTGATTACAGGAACATCCATTGCACATGCTGTGCTTGTGTTGTCGGGAGTAGTGGCATTGGGTGTACTTCTTAGCAGAATTAAGATTTGTGGAGTCTCTTTAGGTGTTACCTGGATTCTGTTTGTGGGTATTGTTGCAGGGCATTTCGGACTCTCTGTTAATGCTGATATCCTTAATTTTGTGAAGGAGTTCGGGCTTATACTTTTTGTGTATTCTGTAGGTTTGCAGGTTGGTCCGGGATTTTTCTCTTCTTTCAAGAAAGGTGGTCTTACACTTAACGGTGTGGCTGTCCTTACGGTATTGATGAGTGTGCTTCTGGCATATATCATACATCTTGTTACAGGCACAAGCCTTATTACTATGGCAGGTGTGCTTTGTGGTGCAGTTACAAATACACCTGGATTGGGCGCGGCCCAGCAGGCATACGTAGAGGCTACAGGTGTGGCAGACCCTTCTATTGCTATGGGTTATGCGGTGGCATATCCTCTTGGAGTGGTAGGTATTGTAATGTCTATAGTTCTTATAAAGAGTCTGTTTGGAATGTCAATGGAGAAGGAGCTTGAGAAGGCAACCGGATCAAATGCGGATGCTGCCAAAATGGCTACCAAATATTCCGTTGAGGTTAAGAACAGTGCGGTTATTGGCAAGACAATTGAGGCATTGCATTCTCTTATAGATAAAGATTTTGTGGTTTCAAGACTATGCAGGGTGTCAGGAAAGGTTGAGATTCCAACTTCAACTACAGCTCTTATGGAGGGGGATAAACTTCTTGTAATTTCTGTTGAGGCAAACAAGGAGCATCTTGTGGCATTTTTGGGCCAGGAGATTGAGATGAGTTCGGAAGAGTGGCAGGATATGGACAGTCAGATGGCATCCAGAAAGATTATTGTAACAAAGCACAGTGTTAACGGCAAAACATTGGGTGAGCTTAAAATCCGTTCTGTGTTCGGCCTTAATGTTACAAGGGTAACCAGAGCCGGTATTGACCTTATGGCTGCACCGGATCTTGAGTTGCAGGTAGGTGACAGGGTGCGTGTGGTTGGTGATGAGAAGAATATTGAGAATCTGGCAAAAGCTTTGGGCAATTCTTCAAAACAGTTGAGTTCACCAAATCTGTTGGCAATTTTCCTTGGTATTGCAGTGGGTGTAATTTTTGGTTCAATTCCGTTTATGTTGCCTGGTATGCCTTCACCTGTTAAGATGGGACTTGCCGGTGGACCGCTTATCATTTCTATCCTTATGGGCAGGTTCGGCCACAAATTCAAGGTTGTTACATATACCACTTTCAGTGCCAATATGATGCTTAGAGAGGTGGGAATATCGCTTTTCCTTGCTGCAGTAGGTATTGCTTCAGGTGCAGGTTTTGTTGATACAGTTGTAAATAAAGGTGGATTTGCTTGGATAGGCTATGGCCTTATAATTACTTTAGTCCCTATGATTGCAGGTGCTGCTATTGGAAGGTTTGTTTTCAAGTTCAACTATTTCCAGCTTATGGGACTTATTGCCGGCAGTGGTACCAATCCGTCGGGATTAGCATATTCAAACTCAATTTCTCCAATAAACCAGCAGGCTGTTTCGTATGCTACAATTTATCCGCTGGTAATGTTCCTTAGGGTTCTTACTCCGCAGCTTCTGGTAATTATGTCTCTATAAGAAAGGTTTTTATGGGCAAAAAGAAGAGGGAGTTCCCCAATACATACGTTATAATTTTTGGAATAATACTGGTTTGTGCCCTTGCTACCTGGTTTGTTCCCGGGGGTGAGTATGTGAAAGATGCTGCAGAGGTGTCTGGGCAACAGGTGGAGTTCAGGGAGGTCCCTTCAGTGGGGCAGTGGTGGAGGATTATGGAGGCCTTTTATAATGGTTTTACAAAACAGGCGGGAATCATCTGTTTTATCCTTGTTATTGGTGCCTCTTTCTGGGTGGTGAACAAAAGCAGGGCAATTGATGCCGGCATTTTCTCATTCCTAAAGTTTGTAACCCGTCTTGAGCAGAACAGGGCTTTGGCCAAGGTTGGCGTGAACAATATTGTAATAGTGCTTATTATGTTAATGTTCAGTCTCTTTGGTGCAGTGTTCGGGATGAGTGAAGAGACAATAGCCTTTGTGGTAATTCTTGTTCCTCTGGCTATCTCTATGGGTTATGATTCAATTTTGGGTGTGTGTATGGTTTATGTTGCGGCCCACGTTGGATTTGCAGGAGCGGTTCTGAATCCGTTTACTATAGGTATTGCGCAGGATCTTGCCGGCTTGCCAATGTTTTCCGGAATAGAGTACAGATTTTTCTGTTGGGTTGTACTTAATGTAATAACTATAGCATTTGTATTGCTGTATGCCAACAGGATAAAGAGGAATCCCCAGAAATCCATAATGTATGAGATTGATGCCCATTGGAGAAACCATATTGCAGAGCAGGGTGAGGGGGTAGAATATTATACCAATAAGGCATCCTGGGTTTCATTTGCAATAGCAGCGCTTGTAGTTGTACTGTTTACTGCCGGTTACAGTGCAGATACCTATCTTTCTGTAGGTGCCCAGAAATATCATACCGCCTGGCTCCTTCCGGCAATTGCAGTTGCATTTATAGGTACAGGTGTTATGGCACTGCGCAAATCTGTACATTTCTATATCCTCTCTCTTTTAGGGTTTACAATAATATATCTGGTTGTGGGTGTTCTTGGCTTCAGCTGGTATATAGGAGAAATCTCCGCATTATTCCTTACCCTTGGAGTGTTGGGGGGAATAGCAATGGGCTTGAGCGGCAACTCCATTGTAAAGGAGCTGATGGATGGTGCAAAAGATATCCTTAGTGCCGCCCTTATAGTGGGCTTGGCAGCAGGTATTGTTTATATATTGCAGGAGGGGCGTATAATTGATACAATTCTCCACTCTATGGCAGGCAGTTTGGGTGAGGCCGGAGAGGTAGGTTCCCTTGGCCTTATGTATATGATTCAGACTGTAATCAACTTGGTAATACCGTCGGCAAGTGCCAAAGCTGCCATAACAATGCCAATTATGGCACCGTTTGCAGATATAATAGGTGTAAGCAGGCAGGCAACAGTAATGGCTTTCCAGTTTGGAGACGGTTTCACAAATATGATTACCCCAACATCGGGAGTCCTTATTGCAGTGCTTGGAATTGCCAGAATCCCATATGGCAAATGGTTCAAATGGGCACTTCCGTTCATATTGGGCCTCATAGTGGTAGGATTCCTCCTTTTGCTCCCAACTGTATATATGCAGTTGAACGGTTTTTAAGAAGTATTTTCTTCCCGATAAATTACACCTCCTCCGGCTTCTCTGAGACAGTTTGGGGAGGTGTTCCAATTGTAGGGAGGAGAAAAATTTACATAAATGTTTGTACTTTAAGAAAATAGTTATACCTTTGCAAGCCGATTTAATATCGGGTATTTGTATAAAGTTAAGATTAACAACAAATTATGCCAACAATTCAACAGTTAGTACGCAACGGTCGCGAGGTGATTGTAGAGAAATCAAAATCACGCGCACTGGATGCTTGTCCTCAAAGACGTGGAGTTTGTGTACGTGTTTACACTACAACTCCTAAGAAACCTAACTCAGCTATGCGTAAAGTAGCTCGTGTTAGATTGACAAATCAGAAAGAGGTGAATGCCTACATCCCAGGAGAAGGACACAACTTGCAGGAGCACTCAATTGTTCTTGTTAGAGGTGGCAGGGTAAAAGACCTTCCTGGAGTACGTTATCACATTCTTAGAGGAGCTTTGGATACAGCAGGTGTTGACGGACGTAAGAAATCACGTTCACTATACGGCACCAAGAGACCAAAAGCAGCTAAGAAGTAAGTCATTAATTTTTTAAAATTTCTACAGAAATGAGAAAAGCAAAGCCTAAAAAGAGGATTCTACTTCCTGATCCAAAATTCCACGATGTGTTGGTAACACGTTTCGTGAATAACTTGATGTTGCAGGGGAAGAAGAGTATCGCTTACGCTATTTTTTATGACGCAATCGACATGATTGGCGAGAAGATGAAAGATTCTGACAAGGCTCCACTAGAAATTTGGAAGAAAGCTCTAGAGAATGTAACCCCACAGGTAGAGGTAAAAAGCCGCAGAGTGGGTGGTGCAAACTTCCAGGTTCCTACTGAGGTACGCCCAGAGAGAAAGATTTCACTTTCTATGAAGAATATGATTCTTTATGCTCGCAAGAGATCTGGTCGTTCAATGGCTGAAAAATTAGCTGCAGAGATACTAGCTGCATACAATAATGAAGGTGCTGCCTTCAAAAGAAAAGAGGATATGCATAAGATGGCTGAGGCCAACAAAGCATTTGCTCACTTCCGTTTTTAATGTCTAGATAGAACAAAATGGCAAGAGATTTAAGACTTACCAGAAATATCGGTATCATGGCACATATTGATGCCGGTAAAACAACAACTTCCGAGAGGATTTTGTTCTACACAGGTAAAACCCACAAAATTGGTGAGGTACACGAGGGTGGTGCTACCATGGACTGGATGGTTCAGGAGCAGGAGAGAGGTATTACAATTACTTCTGCTGCTACTACAGCTTTCTGGAAATACAATGGTGAGCAGTACCAGATCAACTTGATTGATACCCCAGGCCACGTGGACTTTACTGTAGAGGTAGAGAGATCATTGCGTGTTCTTGACGGTACTATTGCTACTTTCTGTGCTGTAGGACGTGTTCAACCACAGTCTGAGACAGTATGGAGACAGGCAGACAAACACAGAGTTCCTAAAATTGCATACGTTAACAAGATGGACCGCGTTGGTGCGGACTTCCTTGCTGTAGTATCAGAGATGAAAGAGAAATTGGGTGCTAACGCAGTTCCAATTGCTCTTCCAATTGGTGCTGAGGACAAATTCCAGGGTATCGTAGACCTAATTGATATGAAAGGTTACTTCTACGATCAGGAGAGCAAAGAGCTTGTTAACTATGAGGTAAGAGATATTCCAGAGAATATGCTTGCAGAGTGCGAGGAGTGGAGAGGCAAACTTATTGAGGCTGCCGCTGAGTACGACGAGGCTCTAATGGAGAAATTCTTTGAGGATCCGGATTCAATTACCTCTGAGGAGATTATTGCTGCCATCAGAAAAGCTACAATTGATATGGCTATTGTTCCTATTACTTGTGGTTCTTCATTCAAGAATAAAGGTGTACAGTTCCTTTTGGATGCTGTAATGAGATATCTTCCTTCTCCACTTGATAAAGGTCAGGTTGAGGGTACAAACCCTAATACCAATGAGCCTGAGGTGAGGAAGTTTAATGTAAAAGAGCCTTTCTGTGCTTTGGTGTTCAAAATTGCTACCGACCCATTCGTAGGCCGTTTGGCATTTATGAGAGCTTATTCAGGTAAACTTGATGCTGGTTCTTATGTATTGAATACACGTTCAGGCAAGAAAGAGCGTATTTCACGTCTGTTCCAGATGCACTCAAACAAACAGAACCCTATTGAGTTTGTTGAGGCAGGTGACATCTGTGCTGCTGTAGGTTTCAAAGAGCTTAGAACTGGTGATACTGTATGTATTGAGTCTAACCCAATCGTTCTTGAGCAGATGACTTTCCCTGATCCTGTGATTGGATTGGCAGTTGAGCCTAAAACTCAGAAAGACCTTGACAAATTGGGTATTGCACTTGGTAAACTTGCTGAGGAGGACCCTACATTTACCGTTAAGGCTGATCACGAGACTGGTCAGACAGTTATCAGCGGTATGGGTGAGCTTCACTTGGATATCATTGTTGACCGTCTAAGAAGAGAGTTTGGCGTTGAGATTAACCAGGGTGCTCCTCAGGTTAACTACAAAGAGGCTATCCGCTCTACAGTACAGCACAGAGAGGTATTCAAGAAACAGTCTGGTGGTAAAGGTAAATTTGCTGATATCATTGTTGAGATTGGACCAGCTGACGAGGGAGTTACAGGACTTCAGTTCATTGACGAGGTTAAAGGTGGTAACGTTCCTAAAGAGTTCATCCCAGCTGTTGAGAAAGGTTTCAAATCTGCAATGGCAAACGGTGTATTGGCAGGTTACGAGGTTACTTCACTTAAGGTTAAACTTAAAGATGGTAGCTTCCACCCAGTTGACTCTGATGCCCTTTCATTTGAGATTGCTGCAAGACAGGCATTCCGTAAAGCCCTTCCTAAAGCTACCCCAGTTATCATGGAGCCAATCATGGCACTTGAGGTAGTAACTCCAGAGGATTATATGGGTGATATTATTGGTGACTTGAACAAACGTAGAGGTCAGATCACCAGCATGGATGCTAACGGTAACGCTAGAGTTGTAAAAGCTAACGTTCCACTATCTGAGCAGTTCGGATATGTAACTATCCTAAGAACAATCTCTTCTGGTAGAGCAACCAGCACAATGCAGTTCTCTCACTATGCTGACCTTCCTGCTGCACTTGCTAAAGATGTAATTGAGCAGTCAGGCAACAAGAGACTTGGTGAGGACGACGAGTAAAAATGAATTATTAATTGGTTAACAATTATATACAATGAGCCAAAAAATAAGAATTAAACTAAAATCTTACGATCACGCTTTGGTAGACAAGTCTGCTGACAAGATCGTAAAAAC
This sequence comes from Candidatus Egerieisoma sp., assembly GCA_045531975.1. Classification (GTDB taxonomy): domain Bacteria; phylum Bacteroidota; class Bacteroidia; order Bacteroidales; family UBA932; genus Egerieousia. The sequence goes on from JAZSEZ010000010.1 coordinate 77,533, forward strand.
AGTAAAAGCTACTGGTGCTGTTGTTAGCGGTCCTATTCCACTTCCTACAGACAAGAAGATCTTTACTGTTAACCGCTCAACTTTCGTTAACAAAAAATCTCGCGAGCAGTTTGAGCTAAATTCTTTCCGCCGTCTATTGGATATCTACAGCTCTACTCCTAAAACTGTAGACGCTTTGATGAAGTTGGAGTTGCCAAGCGGTGTTGAAGTAGAAATCAAAGTCTGATTTTTGTAAAAATAAAAATATTCACTATCTTTGTGGTCGCAATTGTCTGAAAAGACATTTGCGGTCATCAAAGAGGTGATACGGATCCATAGCTCAGTTGGTTAGTAGCACCTGACTCATAATCAGGGGGTCGCTGGTTCAAGCCCAGCTGGGCCCACTCAATTGAACATAAAGCACTTGCAGCAATGCAGGTGCTTTTTTGTTTTCAGATAGTCCATAATATCCAATTTCTGGTTAACTTTGTGATAAGTAGAATTAATAAGATATAACTTATGAAAAAACTGTTTCTGATACTCTTGTTGGCCGCATTGGCTGTAACTGCAAATGCACAGATAAATGACCTTCCCCGCTCAACCCCGGAAGAGCAGGGAGTACCATCAAAGGCATTGATTGCTTTGTTTGATTCTCTACACGTTATTCCTGGTACAGATATTCACAGTATGATTGTTATGCGCCACGGCAAAGTGGTGGGTGAGTTCTATCCGGCACCATTTGCACCGGAGTACCAGCATACCCAGTATTCAAGTTCAAAAACCCTTGTGAGCCTTGCAGTGGGAATGGCAATTGATGAGAACAGGCTCCGCCTTACAGACAGGGTTGCAACATTTTTCCCTGAGTATCTTCCCGACAGCATTTCAGCCAATCTTGCAGCAATGACCCTTGAAGATTTGCTTACAATGCAATCGGGAGTAAAACCTGATTGGGGAATGCGTGCAAAGGTTACCAACTGGGTGGAAACATTCCTGAGCAAACCTGTGGTAAACAAACCGGGAGAGGTATTTGCTTATGACTCTATGGTTACTTATATGATTTCTGCAATTGTGCAGAAAGTTACAGGTAAAACAGTATTGGATTACCTTAAGGAGAAGATGTTTGCCCCTATGGGCATTTCTCAGGTAAATTGGGAGATAAGCCCTGAGGGAATAAATACCGGTGGCTGGGGATTGCATATTCAGAGCGAGTCTTTGGCTAAAGTTGGCCAGATGTGGCTTGATGGAGGAGTTTGGGATGGTAAACAGATTGTTCCCAAAGAGTGGATAGAGCAGATGAGCAGCAAGCACGCCAATGGTGGAGATTACGGTTACGGATATCAGGTTTGGATGTGCAAGTATCCAAGCGCAGTAAGGGCAGATGGAGCTCTTGGCCAATATGTAATTGTAGTACCGGAGAAAGATGTTGTAATAGTCCTTACAGAGGCTTCATTCACTAACGGCAAACCTCAAAGGAATCTTATTTGGGATAAATTCTTGCCGGCTCTTTCAGATGAACCGCTTCCTGCAAGCAAAGACTATCTTACTTTGCTGAAGAAACAGAGTTCATACCAGTTGGAGATTCCTGCGGGAAAAGCATCTGCTGCCATTGAGAAAAAAATTATCGGGAAGAAAATCATTATTCCAAAGAAAAATATTCCTGTGGGCAATTACAGTTGGAAGGAGGTTTCATTTGAGAGGGCTGGCAAACAACTGCTTATGCACATTGTAATGAAGGATGGCTCTTCATATACACAACAGCTTGGGTATAAGAGCTGGGGTACTTCAGAAATTGCAGGCTTCCCTCCTTACTCACTTAACCCTATTGACTGGAAGAAGGGACTTGAAGGACCTTTCTACGCTGCCGGCTGCTACGGCTGGGAGAAAAATACCCTCAATACCTCAATTCACTACGTAAACTGGGTAACCTCAATCCATATCAGCTGGGAATTTGCCGCTGATGGCAAATCCGTTAACCTTTCAATCACAAACAACCTTGCCAAGAACAAAGTTGTAACTGTTGAATGTCAAGTTGAGTAAAAAGAGAATATAATTGAACCTTTCTCAAAGAACTGTGTTATATAGATGAAATAGTTTTTTAACTGACAACAAGCCGAGCTCAAAGCAAAGCTTGCTTTGGCTATGCCGAGGCGCGAAGGAAGAAAAAGTGAAACTTTAACATAGGTTAAGTCGGGCAAACCCTGCAGTCTCGGGATGAGGTTGCGGGGTTTGTTTTTAGGGCATTACTTACTGATTCTCCTTGTTGATGAGGTTTACCACTACTTTTACAATGGTGTCCATTTCATCGGTGCGGCTTTCTGTTATCATAAGGGTGAGTGCTACAAGGATGTTGTTTGCTATGCGCTTTTGCCCGTCGGGACCATACAGAATACCATTCTTTTCCATAAACCACAGGAACAGCATTGCCGCTTTTTCCTCTACAGATGGGTATAGGTCTTCTCCGCCAAAAGTCTGATATATTTGTCCTATACTGCTTATGAATTAGTTATCTTTCTCATTTGCAAACCATCTGCTACCACCAAATTTACCCTTTAGGGCGTTGATTGCAAGCATTGCATTTTCATACGTTGCTCTGAAAGGTTCTTCTTTTAAATCCTTATTTATGGCATAGCCTTTAATGAGATAATTTTTTAGGATTTTGTTGGCCCATTGTCTGAATTTGGTACCGTTTACTGACTTGACCCTGTAGCATTTTCCAGTTTGACATTAAGTTCTACATCTCCCTCTGGAGAGCGGTAAATTTCAATAAATGAGTTGTTCATGCTTCCAGTTTTTTGTGGCCAAAGTACAAAAGAGCCTGAAAAACAAGCTATGCCCTATGAGCAAAGAAGTAATCAGCAGCAAAGGAGCCGGGACCAAGGCAATACATAAGAATGAAAACAAACAGGTATAGCATGGCCATCTCTTTGGTGGAGAATGGGTCATTGGCGTGAACAACAAATACCGCCATTGCCATTGTAAATATCATTGGGAGCATAGAGAGTCTGTACAGGAAGCCAGTGATGAATGCAATTGTACAGAAAAACTCCGCAAAAATTGCCAGATAAAGAGAAACAGTACTACCCATCCCCATTATACTTGGGAACGAGTGCTGCAATGCCTTATAGTTAATAAGTTTCTGAAGTCCATGGGTTATGAACATTGCTCCAAAACCAAATCTGGCAAGAAACAGCAGGATTGACAAACTTATACTGTGGTAAGTTGGGAAAAGGAAATTCTGTATCATAACTTAAGTTTTCTTTCCCAAACAATCGGATAAGGGGGATTGTTCAGCGTTGTGCTAAAACACCAACCAGCTCAGTGCAAGAATTGCATTCATAGAGATTCGGGTGCAGAACTTCCCCCTCAACTTTCTCGTGCTCCCAAGTGGAGTGGAAAGGAATGTATACAGCCTTCCCTCCAATGTTCAGCACCGGCAAAATATCTGATTTCATAGAGTTCCCAATCATAAGGAATTCATCACAACTGCACCCCAGATGCTCCATCAACCTGCCGTATGCCTCCTCATTCTTATCACTCATCACCTCAACGTGATGAAAATAATCCCACAACCCGGAGCGGCGCAACTTCCTCTCCTGATCCAGCAAATCCCCCTTTGTAGCCACAATAAGGGTATACTTTCCTCTTCCCGATAGTTCCTTGAGCACTTCTTCCACCCCCGGAAGAATCTCCATAGGGACATTTATCAGGGAGGTCCCAATTTCAATAACTCTTTGCATTTCTGATGGGGTGAGAGGGGGAACACCATTCTCTCCGCTCCTCTTATTGCTAAAAAGGATTGCAGTTTCCATAAGTGATAATGTAAAAGCCTTTGCACCATAACCATATGGGGCAAGGTTCTTCATCTCCACCTTATATAATGCGGAAATAATCTCTTCCCTTGTGGCAAACCTCTCCAAAAGGGCACAATACCCCTTTTCAGCCTCACGGAAGTAAGGCTCATTAACCCAAAGGGTATCATCTGCATCAAATGCTATGTATTTTACCTGCTCAAAGAGATTCTTCATTGTCCTGCATTTAGAGGCTATCTATTTCCTCAATTGCAACAAATATAAGGAAATAATCATAAAAAGGTATACCTGCCCAGACTTAGTAAACAGGTAAATTTATCCTGAGAAATTTTCTTAAGAAAAATTTTCAGCGTAAATTATACGCATTTACTTGGTGTTGGGGAGCTAGATAAATAGTTTTGCCCGAAACTATTTAAACAGCTTTTGTGTATGAAGGAGAAAAAAAACAATGTGATGAACCCGTTTGTGGATTGGGGATTCAAGTATCTGTTTGGGACTGAAAGAAGCAAGAAGAATCTGTTGGGATTTTTGAATTTGTTGCTGGAGTTGGATGATCCTATTGTGGATTTGAGGTATCTGAACAACGAAAGTATTCCATTGGATAAGGATGGAAGAGAGTGCATTTTTGATATTTTGTGTGAAGACGGGCATGGAGAGAAGTATCTGATTGAGGTGCAGAATGCAGGAATAGGATACATGCAGAACAGGATGATATACTATGCTTGCCGGTTGATTGACAGAATGGGAGAACAAGGCAGAGAATGGAAGTATGATTTTAAAAAGGTTTATAGTATATGCCTGATGAATTATGCCTATGAAAAGCAACCTGCTCTAAGAAGGGATTTTGTGCTTTGTGAGCCTGGTACCCATAATGTATTGTCAGACAGACTGAATTTTATAATGCTTCAACTTCCTTGTATTGAGAAAGATGATATTGAGGAGTGTGAACTCTTTTATGAAAAATTGTTATATTTACTGGTAAAAATGAAAGAGGGTATGAAGACAATAGAGGAATTGAAGACTGAAGTTTACCAGCATGGATTGAATGAACATATCCGTGAAGTGTTTTTAGGGGTACTTGAAGATGCTGATGTTGCGTCTTTACCTCCAAAGGAAAGAGAAATATATGACAGGCGTCTGAAACGTTATAGAGACAACCATGCTTGCCTTGATTATGCTATTGAGAAGGGAATTAGACAGGGCATTGAGCAGGGAATGGATAGAAGGACATTGGAAATAGACAAAAATATGAAATTGAAGGGTGTTCCGTATGAGACCATTGCGGAATGTACAGGATTAGGGATTGAGCAGATAGAGAGTTTATGATGTAAATCTATATACAAAAGCAGGGACCTTAACGGGTCCCTACTTTTGTAGTATGTGGATGCCATTTGAGATGTACACAACTCCCTTTTTTGTAGGAAAATACACCTTTCTAAGGATTTTTTTTGTAGGAAAACGCACCATGTGTATGGAAAACATTATCTTCATAGTATTTCCAATGTTGTTGAAGAATTTTTGGATTAAGTAAAAAATTGCTAACTTTGGAGTATCTAAAAACGCTACGCTTATGAAAAAGATTCTGATTTCAGTTTTATTGCTTCTTTTCTGTGTAGTTTCATCAAATGCACAGAGGTATAATTTTATGTATCCCGATAGAGAGAGCAAGATTTTTTTTGATAGTGTGTTATATGTCAATCCTAAGTTTTATCCTGGTGTGGTGATTTTTGAAGGAGGCAAGCAGTCGGGAGCTTCAATAAATATCAATACATTAGATAAGAAATTGCATTTTATTGGTCCGGAGGGTGATACTCTTGTAGTTAAGAATAATGAGGAGGTAGACAGAGTTTATATATTGGGTAAAGCATACGTAAATAGCAGATATGGATATTTGGAAATGCTTGAGATAACCGGGGATATAACGTTGTGTGAGCTGAGGCTAACAGAGATTCATACTGATGCTGCTCCAGGAGCATACGGTTTGAAAACTCAGACATCCTCAGTAAAGAGCCAAACCAGTTTTCAGATTTCAAATGATGTAGGCGGTTCAGAACCTTTAACTAATATTCTTGTACAATTTGATATTGACAGTGAGGTGGCCTTTTCATATAGGAAAAGCCCATATATGCTTGTGAAAGGAGAGGCGTATCCTGTGTCTAAAAAGCTCCTGTTAAAATATTTTCCTAAACAAAAGGCCCTTATTGAGCAATATTTGAAAGATGAGAATCCTGTTCTTACATCTGTTGCTCCAGTTCAGAAATTGTTCTGTATGCTGAATGAGAAATAATAAATTCCAAAAATAGCGAGAAGCTGACCTTTGGGTCAGCTTCTTCGTTTATGGAGGTAAGTTGCCACTGACCACCTTTTGGGGAATATTTGGGGGCATTTTGTTCCCCAACGGACATTTTTTATTTGCTGTCGGGAAGAATTTTAAGATTGCTTTTCTTAAGAAAAATTTTCAGCGTAAATTATACGCATTTACTTGGTGTTGGGGAGCTAGATAAATAGTTTTGCCCGAAACTATTTAAACAGCTTTTGTGTATGAAGGAGAAAAAAACAATGTGATGAACCCGTTTGTGGATTGGGGATTCAAGTATCTGAGAAAGATGATATTGAGGAGTGTGAACTCTTTTATGAAAAATTGTTATATTTACTGGTAAAAATGAAAGAGGGTATGAAGACAATAGAGGAATTGAAGACTGAGGTTTACCAGTATGGATTGAATGAGCATATCCGTGAAGTGTTTTTAGGGGTACTTGAGGATGCTGATGTTGCGTCTTTACCACCTAAGGAAAGAGAAATATATGACAGACGTCTGAAACGTTATAGAGACAACCATGCTTGCCTTGATTATGCTATTGAGAAGGGAATTAGACAGGGCATAGAGCAGGGGATTGAGAAGGGCATTGAACAAGGAAAGGATAGAAGGTCATTGGAAATAGCCAAAAATTTGAAATTGAAGTGCGTTCCGTATGAGACTATTGCGGAATGTACAGGTTTAGGGATTGAGCAGATAGAGAGCTTATGATGTATATCTATATAAAATAACAGGGACCTTAGCGGTCCCTGTTTTGTAGTATGAAGGTGTTATTTGTTTTTGCTCAGCACTCCTTCCACTTTCTGGATAAATTGCTTGACTTCAGCTCCGCCAACTATGCGGCCAAGTTCTTTGCCGTTGGAGTTGAGGATTATGAAGGTAGGGTAGCCTTGTATGCGGAACTGGCGGGCAAGGTTAATTCCTTCCCCTTTTTCCATATCTATTTTTATGTTCACAAATTTCTTGTTGAAGTAGTCACCGGCCTCTTTGGAGGTGAAAACGGTGTTTGCCATATATTTGCAGGGTCCGCACCAGGTGGCATAGCAATCTAGGAATACAAGTTCCTTACCGCTCTCTTTAGCTTTTTTAAGGGCCTGTGCAAGTGTTCCCTCTTCCCATTTCACTTGGGCAAATGAGGCAGATGCAAAGAGCAGTGCTGCCATTAGAATCATCAATTTCTTCATAGTGTATCAGAATTTCAGTTTTACAATTTTTCCGTCCATTGTCATAGCAATTACATTTCCATCTTCCGTTGCGCAGAAAGAGGTAACGGCGCAATTGGAAATTTTATATTGCCATAGCAATCCTTCCCCACCAGAACCTATTGCACATATTGTGCCGTAAGTGTCGGCTGCAAGTACAGTGTTTTTCCCGGGAATTTCAACAGGTGCAGTTGGGATAAAGTTGAATGTATAAGGCATTTTTGTTTCCCATTTTACAGGGAATCCTTCTGCTGTAAGGTCAAATGCTGTGAAGGTATCTTCTGTCCCTTTTACGTAAAGTGTGTTGCCGTCTTGCGAGAGCCCTATTGATTCCCTTCCCATTGCAGAGGTATTCTCCCAAGCTATGGAACCGCAAGGGGTGTAGCCCCTCAGCACTTTGTCTGAACTTTGTACAAAAATGTGCCCTTTTGCAAGGATTGGCCAGCAGGCTCCAGGGGAGAAGTATCTCCCTTTTCCTATATTGTGTTCCCAAACTTTTTCTCCCGACAATCTGTTGATTGCCCAGAATCTCCCTTCCCAGCCACCTGTGTAAACATTGTGGGAATCAACAACAGGGCGGGATTCCATATAGCCCGGGTACCCTTGGGAAACCCAATATATTTTTCCCCATAGCGCATCAATTGCATAGAACTTCTCATTTGAGGAGCCCACATACAGAGTATCTCCCACCACCAGCGGGCAGGCTACCACAGGATACCCTGTGTCATATTTCCACAGCAGTTTGCCATTCTTCCGTTTGAGGGCATATATACAGCCGTCGGTTGAGGAGATATATACTGTTTTCTCCCCAATAAACGGGGCAGAGAAGATTTTGTTTCCTGTTTGGAACTCCCATATCTTTTTGCCGGTAGAGGCGTTTAAAGCCACTGTTTTGCCCCCTGTAGTGGTGTATACATACAACTCTCCGTCCAATGAGCCCTGTGAGGCAATATCTGAAACCTCATCAATCCTCCAAAGCTCCTCTACCTGCGGATATTCCTGGTTAATTGCGTATGAGATTTCCATCTGTTCCCCTTTAGGAGTATACAGCTCCTTCAAGCCCCCTCTGAACCAGATTGGGTGGGTAGGGCCTTTAACGGTGCGCTCTGCCACATACATTGAATCGGGTGTTACGGTTACAATGTTGTAACCACCCATAGGGTCACTTCTGCGAAGAAGAGAGCGTCCCAGCACACTGGTAAGCCCGTTGTACTCTTTTGTGGAATTTACGTGAAAATGACCGCACAGGATATATTGTACATTGTACCCTTTAAGGATATTTGTAACTTCATAACTGTTGGCAATCTCCTCAAATTGGGGGAAGTGGTTTACAAAAATTACAGGCTGGTCTGTGGCGGTTGTATCCAGTACAGCTTTCAGCCAGTTTATCTCTTCACGCGGAATGTGGGGGGCTCCCATACGCAACATTGGGCCGCTGCCGCAACCAATGAAACGGATACCGTGAGTATCAAAACAGAAACGGGGGGCGTTCCCTTTAAAGAACTTCTCAAAAGAGGTGGTGCCGTTCTCGCTCCAGTTTACATCGTGGTTGCCGTCTACCATAAAATAGGGCTTGTTCAGGGCTGCAAGCTTCTCTTTGAGCAATGCAAACTCAGAGGTTACCCCAAACTCTGTAAGGTCGCCGGTGAAGATTACAAACTCAATGGAATCCATTGCATTTATGTCCTCTATTGCCTGTGTAAGGTCATCTTCCGCATATGCGAAAGAGCCCAAATGGTTGTCTGAAATCCAGGCAAATGTGAATTTTTCATCGGCTACTTTTCCGTCGGGAAGATAATCTTTCCCCTTGTTGTTGCAGGCACCCATTCCCAGAAAGGCACCTATAAGAACAAAGCAGAGAGCCACAACTAATGGCTTTCTGCTTTGTGCAACAGTTTTTTTCAGGTTAAACAAATTTTTATATTGCATTTTCTCCTGCGGTTATTCTGCGTAGTGCCTCCTCTTTTCCAACAAAATAGATGATGTCTGCAATTCCAAGACCTTTTGCCTGTCCCACAAAGAAGAGACGTAGGGTATTCATTACAGCTCCCATTTTCCACTCATTCTCCTTAATGTAACCGGTAAGTTTCTCCTCTATGTTGTGTACACATTCAGCCTTAGGGGTGTCACCTGCAGTTGCAAACTCCTGCATCTCCATATTTGCAATGAACTCCTTCACTTTGGCAATAATCTCCATTGTCTCAGGGGTACAGAATTTTTTCACATCATTCTCTGCGTATGATGTAGGGGCAATAAAGAAATAGTTACAGATATCCCAGAAATCGGCAACAAAGTGTGCCCTCTCTTTAATTAGGCCGCAAAGCTGCTCTACAAAAGCAAAAGGGTATTTTGAAACATCCACACCTTTTTCCTCAAGAACAGGGATAAACTGCTCTGCAAGTTGTGCATCTGTCTGTTTTCTCAAATACTCCTGGTTGAACCATTTTGCTTTATCTGCATTGAATCTTGCACCTGATTTGATTACTCTCTCAAGTGAGAAGGCATTCACAAGCTCATCCATTGTAAAGAGCTCCTGCTCTGTTCCTGGGTTCCAGCCAAGAAGGGCAAGCAAGTTTACAAATGCCTGTGGATAGTAGCCGTCTTCTCTGTAGCCACGGCTTACCTCACCCTCTGGGTTTACCCATTTTAGAGGGAATACAGGGAAGCCAAGGCGGTCGCCGTCCCTCTTGCTCAATTTACCTTTTCCATCGGGTTTAAGGAGCAATGAAAGGTGTGCAAAGCGTGGCTGGGTATCTGTCCATCCGAATGCCTTGTAAAGCATATAGTGGAGTGGGAGAGAAGGGAGCCATTCCTCACCGCGGATAACCTCTGTAATCTCCATAAGGTGGTCATCTACAATGTTTGCAAGGTGGTAGGTAGGAAGCTCATCTGCCCTTTTCCAAAGTACCTTGTCATCTATTGTATTGGTATTTACCTCAATGTGTCCTCTAATGAGGTCGTCCATTTTTACAATCTCATCCTCCGGGTTCTTGAAACGGATAGTCCAGTTGGTGGTGGTTTCAAGAAGTCTCTTCACTTCATCTTCAGGGAGGGTAAGTGAGTTTTTCAACTCCTTACGGGTCTGGTAGTTGTAGATGAAGTTCTGTTTGTTGGCCTCTGCCTCTTTTCTTTTGGCATCCAGCTCTTCTGCTGTATCAAATGCATAGTAGGCATAACCGTTCTCAATAAGCTGCTCTGCGTATTTCCTGTAAATAGGTTTGCGCTGCGACTGTCTGTAAGGGGCGTGAGGGTGTCTCTGTGAAGGGGTCTCCACTACATTGCCCTGTGCATCCACTCCTTCGTCGGGAATAATGCCACACCAGTTGAGTGCATCTATTATATATTTTTCTGCGCCTGGTACAAATCTTTGTGAGTCTGTATCCTCAATACGGATAATGAAATCTCCGCCTGCCTGTTTTGCATACAGGTAGTTATATAGTGCTGTCCTTACACCGCCCATATGTAGCGGTCCGGTTGGACTTGGGGCAAATCTTACCCTTCTTCTTCTCTGAGTCATAATCTTAAATGTCTATTAGACTGCAAATCTACTAAATTATGATATTATTCCCGATAGCTTTTTGTTTCTTCTTATATATGCAGGAACCCTTTCCAATGCACTGATGTCATCTCCTGGTTCCAATATAAGTGCAGGTTTGCCTTCCGGTTTTACATATTCTTGGGCAGCTGTCTCGGTGTAAGAGGTCTCCTGGTTTGCCGGAGTGAACTGTTCCTCTTCCGGTTCATCATCCTTATATGTCCAGATGTCACCTGCTTCCAATGGTACAACTCCGTCTGCCTCAGGGTCTATGTCTATCTGAGGAAGGTTGTTTATCTCAAAACCGGTAGCAACTATGGTTACACTAATCTTCTTTCCTATGTTAGGGTCGTAAACCACACCTCGTTTGAACTTGTTGAACACTCCACCTGTATAGCTGCGTACCTGGTCCATAATCTGGGAAAGTTCGGCCATTGTAAGACCACCATCCTCTTTACTTGAGGTGATGTTTACAAGTACACCTTTTGCTGTGGTAAGGTCACAGTCATTCAAAAGAGGTGAATCCAATGCCTTCTGAACTGCATCAATTGCCCTGTCGGGACCCTCTGCCTCACCCATACCCATAATTGCCATTCCGCTGTTGTTCATAACCATTCTCACATCGGCAAAATCCACATTGATGAAACCGGGGCGGTTGATGATGTCTGCAATACTTCGTACAGCTGTACTCAATACCTCATCGGCTCTTGGAAAGGCATCAAATATGGTAAGTTCTCCAAATACGTTGTAAAGTTTCTGGTTGTCAATTATAAGAAGGCTGTCTACGTGTTTTTTCAACTCCCTTATACCCAGCACAGCACGTCTTATGAAGTCTTGTCCTTCATCTCTGAACGGCAGGGTTACAACTGCAACTGTAAGTTTTCCCATATCCTTTGCAACCTTTGCTATAACTGGGGCTGCACCGGTTCCTGTTCCACCACCCATACCGGCTGTGATGAAAACCATCTCTGTCTTTCCCTGCAACGATTTGCGGATGTCCTCAATGGATTCGGTTGCTGCCAACCTTCCTTTCTCCGGGTCACATCCTGCTCCAAGTCCTCTGGTAAGGTCAGATCCAAGACGCAGTGTCTCCGGTACCTGGCTTATCTTAAGAGACTGGATATCGGTATTACAAACCATAAAATCCACATCCTTAATCCCTTGGCGGTACATCTCCGATACCGCGTTGCATCCGCCTCCACCTACTCCAATTACTTTTATGATGCTTTGGCTCATATCCCAACCATCAGGTACAATCATATCTTCCATAGTTATGCTTCGTTATCGGTGAACATATTATCATCTTTGAATTGCTTGAAGAAATCGGTCCAGCTTCCACCTTTTTTCTTCTCTTTAGGCTCCTGAGGTTTTCCTGCAGCAGTTTTTGAAGTATCTGCTCCAGATGCTGTTGCTGCCGGGGTTTCAGTTGCCGGAATCTTGCCTGTTTCCCTGTAGTTTATAGGGGATGTGGAATTAAATCTTCCTCCCTCTTTCTCTATCTTCTCAAAACCCATAAGAATGAGTCCTACAGCGGTAGATAAAGATGGCTTGCTTATAGGAATCTCCACCTCAGACATTGTTTTGTATGGGAATGCCAGGCGGGTCTCCATTCCTGTAATGAAACGGCTGAAAGATTTAAGGTTGGCAAGCTGTGATGTACCTCCGGTAATTACCAGACCGGCATTGATTCTCTCCTTATAGCCGGATTTTTCAATCTCATACATTGCAGCCTCCAGAAGCTCTTCAACTCTCGACTCCACTATCTCAGCAATGGTTTTAAGTGATATCTCCTTATCTTCCCTGCCACCAATACCGTTTATACGAACTTTTTTGTCCTGAGCCAGAGAACTCATACACGAACCGTGTACTGTTTTGAGCTGTTCCGCTATTTTTGATGAGACACCGCAACCCTGTTTAAGGTCTTCTGTAATGCTGTTGCCGCCAAATGGGATAACAGCTGCGTGCCTTACCACGTTATCCTGAACAATAAGCAAGTCTGTAGTTCCGGCACCTATATCAAGCAATGCAACACCTACCTCTTTCTCCTCTTCATCCAATACCGCTTTGGCAGAGGCAAGCGGTTCAAGAATCATCCCTTTAACGTTAAGCCTTGCCCTTTTCATTACACTGTTTCTGAGCTGTGATGAGGTCTTTTTCCCAATAAAGAGCTTGTAGTTGGAGAATATCTGCTTTCCATTCATTCCAACAGGCTCTGTAATTCCCATAAAGTCATCTATGTTGTATGACTGTGGAATGGTATGCAGAACCTCTTCATCATCTTTGCAGATGGTGCTGTACATCTTTTTGGTTATCTCATTTATCTCAGCAGATGTTATGAGTTCGTCGGGAAGAACCCTGGTTGTATGGTTTGTTCCCTGCTCACATCTTATGTTCTGACCTGCAATTCCAACAAATACTTCGTTTATTTTCTCTCCAATTGCATTTTCAACATTGGTGATTGTAGGTGACATAGAGTCAAGGACAGACTGTATATTAACCACTTCGCCTCTGCTGATTCCCTTCATAGGGGCCTCGCTCATGGCAATAATCTTAATGCCTGCCTCTGTCTTTTCTCCTACAAGACACACAACTTTGCTTGTTCCCAAGTCAATGGCTGCTATCAGGTTTCTCATAACTTAAAGAGATTTTTTATTGTTTTTCTTTTTTAATTTGCAAACTATCTGGTCTTTGTACTTAAGGTTAACGGTACTGTATTTGTCCCATCCCTCTGCCGGTGCCACATTTTTGTAGAAAGTGTACAGCTTGTTGAACTTTGTATCTATATCCTTAAGGTCTCCAAAGATTATCTTGTGTTCTCCCACTCTTGGTGAAAGTATTATATCTCCGTTTTTATCTACGTAAATCTGTTCAATCTGGGCATTCCAGAACGGGTCATTGCTCATATACTTGCCCAGTTGCATTATTTTCTCCATCCAGTTTCCCTGGTCATCGGTGGCTTTACCCCTGTGTTCCGCCCCAAGTGCAAATGGGATGTTTCCGCTTACAATAGGAACGTAAGATGTAAATGTTGGTACCAGCGGGAAGATATATTGTGTTTCATCTACATAAAATCCTCCGTTTTCTGTCTGAATCCTCAGTACCGGCTTGCGCTGGGTTATATCTATCCTCAATTCTCCCGCTCTTGTAATGCTGGCCTGTGACACTTTTATTGCACTGCGCTGGTTGAGCAGTTTTTCTATAAGGTGCAAATCTATCTCCTGTACACTCTTTCCTACACTTTTGCCCATAAAACCGTCCATAATCTCCACTACCTCATTTTTGGTTACAAAGCGGTTCTGAAGGCTGTCCAGCAGAGTTACATTTACAGATTTGCATACCTGCAGCGGCATATTGGTGCTATAGAGTTTCTGCGCAAAGAAAAAGTAAGCACCAATTGCACCCAAAGCAAGCGCAACGGAAAAATATATGAGAATTTTTTTCAGCATTTTTTATAATCTCTCTTTCAATATCTCTTCAACAGGTACAATAAGTCTGTCTATATCTCCCGCACCAAATGTAACAAGTACATCAACCTGGTGCCCTTTGAGCCACTCCAGTGCCTCCTCCTTTTTTATCAATATTTTCTTCCCGACAGTAACATCCTTAAAAATAATCTCAGATGTAACCCCCTCAATAGGGAGCTCCCTTGCAGGGTATATATCCAGCAGAACCAGTTCATCCACCATACTCAAACTTTGTGCAAACTCAGCAGCAAAATCTCTGGTGCGGGTGTACAGATGTGGCTGGAACATTGCTGTAATTTTTCTCCCTGGGAAGATGTTCCTTATAGAGCTTATTGCAGAACTCAGTTCTTTAGGGTGGTGGGCATAATCATCTATATAGGTGATTTTAGGGGTGTTTATATGTATATCAAACCTCCTCTCAACACCCTGAAATGTTGCAAGTCCCTCTTTTACCTTCTCCGGTGCAATTCCCCCAAGAAGTGCTGCAGCAGCTGCGGCAACTCCATTCTCCACATTTACCCAACCTGGCACTCCAACTGTACATCCTGTTATTGTTCCTCCAGGGTAAACCAGATCAAATACAAGGTGCCCGTTCTCCTGCAATTGGATATTGGCAGGGTAGAAATCTGCCACTTCTGAGTATGAGTAGCTGTATACTTTAGCCTTTACTTTGCTCAGATCCAGTTCAACACCTTTCTTAAGGATTAGGGCTCCATTGGGTTTTATCTGGGATGCAAACTCTGCAAAAGCCTCTTTCAGTGTTCCGGCATTGCCGTAAATGTCCAAATGGTCTGCATCTGTAGATGTTATAATTGCAATATCCGGAAACAGCTGCAGGAATGAGCGGTCGAACTCATCTGCCTCTGCAACCAGTACAGGGTTTTTGCTTAGTAGCAGGTTGGTGTGGTAGTTTTTGGATATTCCTCCAAGGAATGCAGAACATCCAACCCCTGAATGTGTGTAAAGGTGAGACAAAAGTGTGCTTGTGGTGGTTTTGCCGTGTGTGCCGGCAACACCCATACATTTTTGTGATGAGGCAATCTCTCCAAGTGCCCTTGAACGTTTTATAAGCCTGTATCCGTTTTGCTGTACGTATACAAGTTCCTCCATATCTTTAGGAATGGCAGGGGTGTATATTACAAGTGTATCTTCTACATCTTTTGGGATATATGAGATATTTGCAGTATAATGGATAGAGATACCCTCCTGCTCAAGTTTGGCTGTGAGCTTGCTTGGGGTTTTGTCATATCCGCTTACTGCATAACCAGCGTGGTTATAGTAACGGGCAATGGCACTCATTCCTATACCTCCAATTCCTATGAAATATACGTTCTTCATCTTATCTTGTTTCTGCAAGTTTCAAACACTCTTTTGCTATATCTGCTGCCGCGTTCTTTTTGGCCAGTTTGCAGATATTCTCTTCATACATTTTTATGCTTTCAGGCTCTGAAAGAAGTTTCTCCACACAAGGGGCAAGTTGCTCAAGTGCCTGGGCATCCTTTACCATAAGGGCCGCCTTCTTCTCTACCAGTGCCATTGCATTGTGGGTCTGGTGGTCTTCTGCAACTGCTGGTGACGGTACAAATACCGTACATTTTCCTGCCACACAAAGCTCTGAGATTGTACCTGCACCGGCACGGCTTACAACTATATCTGCCACTGCGTATGCCAGATCCATCCTCTGTATGAAATCTGAGTAGTAAACATTTGGAGTGTTTTTACCCTCCATAAATTTGTCTATCTCCTCTTTGTATATCTTTCCGCACTGCCAGATTATCTGGTAATCTGTTTTTCCCACTATCTTTTTCATGCACTCGTTCAGAGTGCGGCATCCAAGGCTTCCTCCAACTACAAATACCGTTTTTTTATCGGGAGAAAGATTATAGAATTTATAACCCTGCTGTTTCTGCTCCTCTGTTGCCTTGTCTATATCTTTTCTTATAGGGTTTCCGGTGTTTATTATCTTCTCTTTTGGGAAGAATCTCTCCATTCCATCGTATGCAACGCATATTTTGTTGGCATTTTTGCCGTTCTTGCGGTTTACAAGTCCGGCAAATGAGTTCTGTTCCTGAAGGAGTACCGGTATACCCATTTTGGCACCCATACTTACTATTGCAGCGCTGGCATATCCTCCAACTCCCACAACCAGATTTGGCTTGAACTCTTTAATGATATTCTTTGCCTTTGCCTGGCATTTGAGGTAGTCTATTGCAACAGAGATGTTAGAAAGGGAATATAAAGGCCTTTTCAATCCTCTGGCAGGGATTCCTATTATCTGATAACCTGCTGCAGGAACCTTTTCCATCTCCATTTTCCCGGTTGCCCCCACAAATAATATTTGGGCATTGGGCTTTGCCTCTTTAATGGCATTGGCAATTGAAATGGCAGGGAAAATGTGTCCCCCTGTTCCGCCACCGCTTATTATTACCTTTAATTCCTTTTCCATAATCATTTATTTGAATTCCCCGTTGGGGCCCATTATTTCGTGTTCCTGTTCTTCATCTTCTTTGGCTGCCGGTGCTGCATTTGCTGTTGCCGCTGCAGGTTGCAGTTTCTGTTTCTTTTGTGAAGAGACATCAATTGTTCTGCTTACAGAGAGTATTATACCAAATGCACAGCTTAAGATTACTAGTGATGTTCCTCCAAGACTGAGCAGTGGCAGTGTGTGTCCCGTTACCGGAAGGTATCCCACATTTACCAGTATGTGGAGTGTTGCTTGCACTGTAATGAGGAGTCCCAGACCTGCAACGGTGAGGGCGCTGAATACCTTTGTACAGTTTTTGGCAAGTATCACGCACCGGAAGAGAAACCACAGGTAGAGCATAAGTACAAATACACCTCCTGCCAATCCGTATTCCTCAATTATGATGGTATAGATGTAGTCTGAGTAGGGGTGGGGAAGGAAGTAACGCTGTGTACTCTTGCCGGGTCCTTTACCCAATATGCCTACAGATGATATTGCCACTTTTGCCATATCTGCCTGGTAGGTTTTGTCTGCCTCTTTCTGTTTCTCTTCTGGGGTAAGCTCTTCTGTTACCTCATTTGAGGAGCCGAACCTTATAAGGCGGCTCAGGGCTGTATCAAGGCGGGAGAAGAGCTGCAGTCCTGCAATGTGCAACAGGATAATCAACAGTAAAGCGCACAGGGCTATACCTCCTGCCTTAAATATGTAGTTCCATTTTACACCTGCTATTATGAGCATCAGCAGACTTATCATTCCCACAAACAATGCTGCTGATACACTTCCTATGAGGATAAGGATACAGGTAACACCTATCGGGATAATAATTTTTAACAGGAACTCCTTAAAGGTATTGAGTTTTGACACCTCCAACGCTCTTGCCAGGTAGAGCACTATGGCTATTTTGGCCATTTCCGCAGGTTGGAATGTGGTGAATCCCAAATTGATCCATCTGCGGGCGCCATTAATCTCCTGTCCAATTATTGGAGTGAGTGCCAGGAGGATTATACTTAATCCCAGTGCCGGGTAGGCCAGAAAACGGTACCACCCAAGCGGTATTTTATAGCACAGGTAGAGTGCCACAAGCCCCATAAGTACAAATTGTATTTGTTTTATAAGGAAGGCAAAGTTTGTGGTTTTCTCTTTGTATGCCAATGAACTGCTGGATGAGTAGATAAGGGCAATAGAGATTAGGGACAGCAGGAATACCACTATCCATATTACTCTGTCGCCACTCAGCCTATTAAGTATAGATCCTTTTTTATCCATTTTATAGTTCTCTTACAGCTTTTTTGAATTGCTCTCCGCGGTCTTCGTAGTTCTTGAAAAGGTCAAAACTTGCACAGCAAGGTGAAAGAAGTACTGTTTCTCCAGGTTGTGCCATTTCGTATGCTTTCTGTACAGCCTCTTTAGCAGAGAGTACATCAATTATGGTATCTACTTTATCTGTAAAATCCCTGTGCAGTTTTGCATTGTCTTTACCCATACAGATAAGTACCCTTACTTTGTCCTTTACAAGTTTGAACAGAGGAGCATAATCGTTTCCTTTATCTGTTCCTCCTGCAATCCACACTACAGGGGTTGTCATACTGTCCAATGCATACCAGGCAGAATCTACATTGGTAGCTTTGGAGTCATTGATGTAAAGCACGTTCTTTATCTTAAGCACTTTTTCCATTCTGTGCTCCACACCTTTAAAGGTCATAAGGCTCTCCCTTATAACTTTCTTGTCTATCTTAATGGCTTTGGCCGCAATTGCAGCTGCCATTGAGTTGTATATGTTGTGCTTGCCCTGCAATGCAAGCTCCTTAAGATATATGTAGTCTATGTCATCTCCCACACATACGCACATCTTGTCTTCTTTTAGATATGCACCCTCCTTCTCCTGCTCATTCTTCTGGGTGAAAGGGAGCATTTTTGCCCTGCTCACTATTTT
This sequence comes from Candidatus Egerieisoma sp., assembly GCA_045531975.1. Classification (GTDB taxonomy): domain Bacteria; phylum Bacteroidota; class Bacteroidia; order Bacteroidales; family UBA932; genus Egerieousia. The sequence continues at coordinate 96,236 of JAZSEZ010000010.1, forward strand.
CTCAAGGTGGCCTATTGTAACAGGGTCATCCTCGCAGAATATGAAGCAGTCTTCCTCTTTCATATTTTGTGTGATGCGGAATTTTGAATTTACGTAGTTCTGCATCTTAAAGTCGTAACGGTCCAGGTGGTCTGGAGTGATGTTCATAAGGATAGCAATGTCGGCCTTGAAAGTATACATTCCATCCAACTGGAAACTGCTCAATTCAAGTACATAGTAATCGTAGTTGCAGGTTGCAACCTGATACGCATAGCTTTGTCCTATATTTCCTGCAAGTCCCACATTCAGCCCTGCATTTTTAAGCATAAAGTAAATTAGGGATGTGGTTGTGGTTTTGCCGTTGCTGCCGGTTATGCAAATTTTCTTTGCAGTGTCATATCTTCCTGCAAATTCTATCTCAGAGATAATGCCTATCCCTTTCTCTTTAATTGCCACTATCAGTGGTGCTTTGTCGGGAATACCGGGGCTTTTTACCACCTCGTTGGCATTAAGGATTTTCTCCATTGTGTGCCCTCCCTCCTCAAACTCAATCTCCCACTTGGCAAGGGTAGCCTTGGCAGCATCCTTTATTTTACCGCTGTCGCTTAGGAAAACGTCAAATCCCTTAACTTTTGCAAGAACGGCAGAACCTACTCCGCTCTCTCCTCCTCCAAGAACAACAACTCTTTGCATAACTATCGTATTTTAAGTGTTATTATTGTTATTGCGCAAAGCAAAATGGTTATAATCCAAAATCTCACTACAATTTTAGCCTCAGGCAGTGCCTTGTAAGGTTTCTGAATGATTGCAGGAATTCCCTCTTTCTGAAAATGGTGGTGCAGAGGACTCATCTTGAATATTCTCCTTCCCTCGCCATATTTCTTTTTGGTATACTTGAAGTAGTATCTCTGCATAATTACAGAGAGGCTCTCTACAAAGAAGATTCCGCACATTACAGGTATGAGGAGCTCTTTTTTAAGGATAATTGCCGCAACCGCAATAATTCCGCCAAGTGCAAGGCTGCCTGTGTCTCCCATAAATACTTGGGCAGGATATGTATTGTACCACAAAAAGCCAACCAGTGCCCCTATGAAGGCTGACATAAATATTACAACCTCCCCACTGTGAGGAATATACATAATATCAAGGTATGATGCATATATTGTGTTTCCCGACAAATAAGCAAGTATTGCAATTGTAATTCCAATGAATGCCGATACTCCGGTTGCCAGACCATCCATTCCGTCTGTAAGGTTTGAACCGTTAGAAACCGCAGTAATTACAAATATTATTACAATTACATATATGACTCTGGTAAATATCTCTCCAAACTCTCCTCCAAACGGGTTCAGCCAGGCGTAATCAAACTGGTTGTGTTTTACAAACGGGATTGTGGTGAATGTGCTCTGCAAGTCAACCTGGCTGCTCATACAAAGTGACAACCCCACAATCAGGCCAAGTGTTACCTGTCCTATAATTTTGTATTTGCCGCTCAAACCATCCTTGTTTTTCTTGAATACTTTAATGGAGTCATCAAGGAATCCAATAAGGCCAAGCCAAATTGCAGATACAATCAGAAGCTGTACATATATGTTTGTAAGATTTCCGAACAGCAGTGCAGGGACAAGTATTGAGAGGATAATTATCATACCACCCATTGTAGGGGTACCTTTTTTCTGCATCTGTCCCTCAAGTCCAAGATCTCTGATATCTTCTCCAATCTGTTTCATACGGAGTTTGCGTATGATTCTTGGGCCGGCATAAAGAGCTACAAGCAGTGCTGTCATAAGGGCCATAAGTGCCCTGAATGAGATGTACTGCATCAGTCCTATTCCCGGAAAATCCATTCCTGAGTTGTTCAAGTAGTCAAACAGATGGTATAGCATAATTTGTGTCTCCTAGTTTTTGGCTTCCTTTTGCATTGCAAAAGCTTCGCTTATTATCTCTTTATCGTCAAGGTGGTGTTTTACACCGTTTATTATCTGGTAATCTTCGTGTCCTTTTCCTGCTACAAGTACTATTGAGCCCGGTTTTGCAGTTAGGATGGCTGTGCGGATTGCTTCAGATCTGTCGGGAATAAAAAGTGATTTTGCTTTACCTTTTATATCCATTCCCCCTTTTATGTCTGAAATTATCTCATTTGGGTCTTCAAATCTTGGGTTGTCTGATGTTACAACCACCCTTGTTGCATATTTTGTTGCTATGGCCCCCATTTCAGGGCGTTTGGTTTTGTCTCTGTTGCCACCGCATCCGAATACACATACAAGGTCTCCGGCAGGCTCAAGATCTTTTAATGTTTTTAGTACATTCTCAAGAGCATCTGGGGTGTGCGCATAATCTACGGCAGCAATTATGTCATCTTCTCCCTTAAAGTATTCAAGCCTTCCCGCTACTGAGGTAAGGCGGCTCATTGCTGTAATTACCTCATCCTCTTTTCCTCCAAGCAGCATTGCCGCTCCGTATACAGCGGTAAGGTTGGCAGCGTTGTGAACACCTATAAATCTGCACCATACCTCTTTGCCGTTTATGTTAAGGAGCATCCCCTCAATGGTTTTCTCCAGTATCTTAACTTTAAAGTCCGCCCAGTTGCGGCAAGAGTACCTTTTTATCTCCGCTTTGGTATTCTGAACCATAACTTCCCCGTTGCGGTCATCTATGTTTACAAGTGCAAATGCGGTTTTAGGAAGCAGGTCAAAGAGCCTTTTCTTGCAGGCAAGGTAATTTGCAAATGTCTTGTGGTAATCAAGATGGTCGTGAGTGAGGTTTGTAAATATTGCACCGGCAAATTCAATTCCCTCTATTCTCTGCTGGTCTATTGCGTGTGAACTGGCCTCCATAAAGCAGAATTCACAACCCTCTTCACTCATCTGGTCCAGCAGCTGGTTAAGCTCCATTGGTCCTGGAGTGGTATTTACCGCCTCATATCTTTTGCTTCCCACATAGTTTGCTATGGTTGAGAGCAATCCGCAACTGTATCCCAATTGGGTAAACAGATTGTACAGCAGCGTTGCTATAGAGGTTTTTCCGTTTGTGCCGGTAACCGCTACAACTCTGAGTTTTTGCGATGGATTGTCATAAAAGTTTGCAGCAATGCGGGCAACCGCTTTTCTGCTCTCCTTTACAGTAATATACTCAGCTTTTGTGGCATATTCTGCAGGAATCTCCTCACAAACTATATATTTTGCACCATTCTCAATAGCTTTTCCTATATACGCGTGTCCGTCTGCCTCAGCTCCCCTTACCGCAACAAACAAAGAGCCTGGGGTGCATTTTCTTGAATCGCAGTACACCTGTGCCGCATCCCCTTGTGGAGCTGTTCCTGTAATCTCTATCCCTTCCAGAATATCCTTAATTTTCATTGTTCTGCAATTTTAAATTCACAACTGAGTTTCTAGGGAGCCTGGTACCCGGAGCAGGCTGCTGTTCCACCACTTTTCCATAACCGCTGAAGTTTACCTTGTATCCGTTGTTTTCCAACAGGTATATGGCATCCTTCAACCCCATATTCACCACATTTGCCAAAGAATCATTGTCTGTATTGTAATTCTTTGCAATTAGTCTTCCCGATGTATCTTTCCTGAATTCTGCCCACCCCATATTGTTACGTTCAGTGATATCTTTCTTTGTGTATTTTACACCCAAATCTGCAAGAACTTTGGTTTGGGCATCAAGCCTTCCGGTATGTACCGCCGGTTTGTTTATACTCTCGGTTTTACCGTCAAGCGCAGGTTCCCAGTCGGTGCTTGTAGAGTAGATATGGTCTGCAATCTGCTTGAAAACCGGACCTGCCCAGCTTCCTCCATAGAAGTTGCCTCTGGTATCGCCTGAGTAAAGGACCACAATAGCAGAGTATTTTGGATTGTCGGCAGGGTAATATCCGGCAAAAGATGCCTGGTATCTCCTGTATCCGTTCCTCTCGTACCCCTGTTTTCCTCCGTATGCAATTCTGGATGTACCGGTCTTGCCAGCAATCTGGAATTTGCTGTTGTTCATAAATTTTCCGGTACCCACCTCAACAACGTGCCTTAAGGCTCTTCTGGCCTCTTTGGCTGTCTCTTTTGAGCAGATGGAACCGCTTATCTCCTGTGGACCGAAGTTTTTCACAATTTCTCCATTTTCCTGGTAGTTCTCAATGAAGTATGGCTTCATCATTTTGCCGTCATTGGCAATGGCGTTGTAGAATGTAAGGGTATGAAGAGGTGTTAGCAGGGTTGAATAGCCAATAGCCATTGAAGAGAGACTTGATCTGCTCCACATTGCATCTCCCGGGCCATAAATGGCTGACCTTGCCTCACCCTGAATATCAAGATTGAATCTTTCTCCCACTTTCATACTGTTCAAGCGGTCTACATATCGCTGCTCTTTCCCCTCGTAGTAGGCAACTGCCAGTTTTGCAAAAGCAACGTTTGAAGATTTTGCCAATGCCATCTTCACATCCATCATTCCATACGCGTGGGTGTCTGAGTATGTGTGTCCTCCATAGCTCCATTTGCCGTTACCGCCATCAATTGGGTCTTCCAACGTTACGTGTCCGTCTTCAAGCAATGAAACCAATGTCATCAGTTTAAATACAGAGCCAGGCTCTGTGGCATCTCCAATGGCATAGTTATATGACTCATCATATCCGTCCCCCATTTTCTTCATATTGGCAATTGCCCTTATTGCTCCGGTCTTTACTTCCATTACAATTGCGGTGCCCCCCTCAATGTTCATTCCTTTGGCAAGCTGTTCTCTCAATGCTTTCTCTGCCGCCTCCTGAATTTCTATGTCTATGGTTGTCTGTATGTCATAGCCGTCTCTTGGTGCAACTCCCTCAACTCCTGTAACGGGTCTCCACTCTCCACCCAACATTTTCTGTATTGTCTGTTTGCCTGGGGTTCCCTTAAGGTAATAGTCGCAGCTTCCCTCAATTCCTACTCCAACACCCTCTGTGTTTATGAACCCTATTGTTCTGTATGCAAGTCTTCCGTAAGGGTTGTTCCTTTTGTATTTCTGCTCTACAATTATACCACCCCTGTTTGCTCCAAGGCGGAGGATAGGGAACTGTTTTATTTGGGCAAGTTCTGTATAATCAACAAGTCTGTGGCCAAGGGCTTTGTAGCGGTTTCCCTTTGCGCGGGCTTCAATAAGCTCTTTCTTGTATTGCTTTGCACTTTTGTTCTTGAAAAAGTTTGCAAGAGACTTGCTCAGGTCATCTACGTACTTCTTGAATGTGTCTTCGTTAGGTACTACAAAGTCCATCCTTATCTGGTAATATGGTACGGAGGTGGCCAGCGGTCTGCCGTCTCTGGCAAGGATGTCGCCCCTTATTGCCTCAATGGTTTCCTCTCTGTACGCAATATCCACATCGGTGGTTTCTGTAGGATTGATGAACTGTATATAAACAACTCTCCCTATAACGGCAAGCGCAATAGGGATAAAGATAAACCTGTAAATGAAGGCCATTTTTTTGAATATGCCGTTTATCATATCTATTGTTTATAACGTTCAACCAATATTACCTCTTTGGCAGGATCTGACGGTCTTTTAAGTTTTGAATCCTGCGATATAAGACGCTGCTCAACTTCGTTCCTTTTGCTCAGGTACTGCAATCTTGCGGCCTTTGCAGTGTAGTCGGCCTTAAGGTTTTTCAGTTCCCTCTGATTCCTCCTCATTGTGAGCTGGGTCTTTTCAACTCCCAGATTGATGCTGATAAAGAGAAGAACAAGGGCAAACACGTATAGAATGAAATATTGGTCTACCATCTTCATTTTTGAAAGAATCTGGCCTCCCAATATGTCACTTGCAAAACTGAATTTGCGTGTATTTTGCCCGTTCTCCATCTTTGTTTAACTTAAAAATTTTATGTTCAGTGCTCTATCTGCCTTAAATTAATTGTGCCACCCTTAATTTGGCACTTCTGCTCCTTGTGTTGGAGGCTATCTCTTCGTCGGGAGGAAGAATGGGTTTTCTTGTTACCAGTTCAAAAGGGGAGAGGTTTTTTCCATAGAAGTCCTTTTCGTTTTCCCCTTGTGTGTTGCCGGTTTTCATAAAGTTTTTCACCATTCTGTCTTCCAGCGAGTGGTAGGTTATTATGGAGAGGCGCCCTCCCGGTTTGAGTGAATTGCGGGCTCCTGTTAAGAAATCCTCCAATGCCCTCATCTCCATATTTACCTCTATTCTCAGTGCCTGGTAAAGCTTTGCCAGGAATTTGTGTTCTGTGAAGTTGTTGTACAGCTTCTCTACCGCTTTGCTCAAATCACCTGTGGTTTCTATAGGGGAATTCTCCCTTGCCTTGCAGATAAGTTCTGCTGCTTTCCACGGCTTGTCAAGTTCTCCGTATATCTTGAATATTTTTGTAAGCTCTTCCTGCGAATAGCCGTTTACAATGTCTGCGGCGCTTTGTGGGGCAAGTTGGTTCATTCTCATATCAAGAGGGGCATCAAATCTGAATGAGAACCCCCTTTCACCTGTGTCAAACTGGTGGGATGATACCCCCAAGTCTCCAAGGATGCCGTCTATCTTCCCGATAAATCCCAGTGCCCTTACGAAGTTCTGTACAAATCTGAAGTTGTTGTGGATAAGGATAAGCCTTTTGTCATCCGGGGCATTTTTAATTGCATCACTATCTCTGTCAAATGCAATAAGTTTCCCCTTTTCTCCCAATCTGCTTAAGATTTCCCTGCTGTGACCGCCTCCTCCAAAGGTAGCATCCACGAATATGCCATTTTTGTTTTCCTCTATGTTGAGGGCTGATACGCTCTCGTTGAGCAGTACCGGAATATGATATTCAGACATCTTGTATGGTGTTAAAAATGTGGAGGATTATCCTAAAATATCCTGAGCAAGAGCTATGAAATCTTCTGAGTCCATCTGCTTTTGGCTGTATTGTTCTTTGGACCAGATTTCAATCTTGTGGTCGTTACCAACGAAAATCATCTCCTTTTTTGCATCAATGCTTTCAAGAAGCTTTTTAGGGATGGTTATTCGGCCAAGTTTTTCATCAGGTTCTACAACCGCCCTGTCTCTCATATATTCTCTCCAGAAATTGGCGTGCGCTTTTTTAAAGAAGTTTAATTTTCCCTTTACCTCATTAGACTCAATTTCCCACTGCTGGTAGGTGTACATCTCAAGGCAATTTTCATAAAGATCCTTCTTTACAACAAGAGCCATTTTTTCATCGGGAGCAAATACAGATTTGAAGGCAGAGGGGAAAATCATTCTCCCTTTGTCGTCAATTTTTACACTGTATTCACCAATAAATTTTGCCATTGTTTCTCTTGCTATTCTATGAAATGTCGGTTGTTGCAAAATTAGACAATCTTTTACAATTTCTTACATCTTTTTCCACTTTTTTCCACAAACTTATCAACAATTCAAAAATGAGGTGTATCTTTATAGCCGTTATGAAGAATTTTTGGATTTTAATTTTCTGCGTTTTTATTGCAAGTTGCTCAAAGTCAGGGGTAAATGAGCAGGATAGTGATGTGGTTACAGATGTGGCGCCAGTGTTGAAATATGGGTTGGAAATAGAGAAGTATGATGTTGAACCGGGGGAGATAAAGAAGGGTGATTTTTTTGGTTCAATAATGGAAGATTTTGGGGTTGGCCCAAACCAGGTCCAGAGGGTGCTTAAGGCCTCTGAAGGGGTATTTGATGTGCGTAAAATAAAACTTGGGAGCCAATTTGAGATTTTGCGAGAAAAAGACTCGGCAGGGACGGCTGCATTCTTTGTGTATGAACTGGATAATTTGAGTTATGCGGTGGTTTCGTTAAAGGATTCGCTCTATGCCAGAATTTATGAGAAAGAGGTTGTGCCGGTTAGAAAAAAGGCTGCCGTTACTATAAGCACTTCTTTGTGGAATGATGTGCAGAAAGCCGGTATTCCGGTTATGATGGCACTCAAACTCTCTGATGTGTATGATTGTACCATAGATTTTTTTGGTTTGCAGGCCGGTGACTCTTTTGAAGTGATGTATGATGAACTTACCCATAATGGTGAATATATGGGACTTGGCAAAATCTATTATGCTGAATTTACCCACGCAGGGAAGGTGTACAATGCAATACGGTTTAATGCAGGGGAGAAAAGCGGCCAGTTCTGGAATGAGAAGGGTGAGAGTATGAAAAAGGCATTCCTTAAGGCACCGCTTAATTTTACAAGGATAAGTTCAAGATTCACATATGCCCGCAAGCACCCTGTGTTGAGGATTGTAAGACCGCATACAGGAGTGGATTATGCAGCGCCAAGCGGTACCCCTGTGGTGGCGCTGGGTGACGGCGTGGTTACCCATAGAGGCTGGGCTGGTGGTGGAGGAAACACCATAAAGATTAAGCATCCTGGAAATTATGTAACTTCATATATGCACCTTAGAGGGTATGCCAAAGGGATAAAGGTTGGCAGCAGGGTTTCAAGGGGTGAGCTTATAGGTTATGTTGGAAGTACCGGGCTTTCTACCGGTCCTCACCTTGATTTCAGAGTATACAAGAATGGCAAGCCCATTGATCCGCTGAAAATGGAGAGCCCTAGTGTTGAGCCTGTTGCAAAAGAAGATATGCCAGCATTTGAGGCTCAGATGGCACAATACAGGTATCAGATGGACAGCCTTACAGTAGCCAGCTATGTGCAAGATTATCTGAAAATATTGGGCGGGGAATAATTATTTTTTCCTTATAAGGTTCATGCCGTCCCTCATAGGGATTATTACATTCTCAACTCTTGGGTCTTCTTTTACCATTTGGTTGAATTTGAAGATTCCTTGGGTCTGGGCATCCTGCGGTACATTTTCCTGATAAACTTTACCGTCCCACAATGCATTGTCTGCCAGAATGTAACCTCCCGGGCGTACCATATCAAACACCAGTTCATAGTAGGTCACATACTCCCTTTTGTTGGCATCAATGAATACAAGGTCATACATTTTCCCCTCTTGTTTCAATCTCTTCAGGCTCTCTTTGGCGTCTCCAATATGGAGGGTTATCTTGTCTGCCAGTCCCGCCTTCTGGTGTGCCTGCAGGATAAGGTCTTCAAGCTCATCATTAAGTTCGAGGGAATCAAGCATACCCCCCTCTTTGAGTCCTCTTGCCAGACAAATTGCAGAGTAGCCTGTAAAAGCGCCAATCTCAAGGATGTTTTGTGGTGCAAGCATTCTGGATAGGAATTCCATAAGTTTTCCCTCTACAGGGCCGCAAAGCATACGGGCGTGGTTTGTCCTTAAATTTGTCTGTTTCTGAAGCCATTGGAGCACCTGATCCTGCTCCTGAGAATAGTTCAAAAGGTATTTTTCCATAATCAGTTATAAATCAAAGTGCTCATATTTTCCCATTTGAGAATTTCAGATGCTACAGTGCTCAAATCCTCAGAGGTTATAGTTTCTATTTTTTTTCTCATCTGCTCAAAATTGCTGATTTTACCATATACAATCAGCGATTTTCCCATAGAGAGGCACTGTGCCTCAGCATTGTCCTGGGCAATTGAAAGTTGCCCAATCAACTGTTTCTTTGCCGCCTTAAGTGCGGTAGGGGAGAGGGGAGTGGATGTAATTTTGTCAAGCTCTTTTTTTATAAGTTGCAGACATTTTGAAACATCCTCTTTATCACATCCGAAATAGATGCTGAAAATTCCAGTATCTGCGTATGGGGTATAAACAGCCTCTACATTGTATACCAGGCCGTTCTTTTCCCTGAGTGCCATATTCAGCCTTGAACCGGAAGCGGGACCACCCAAGATATTTACCAGAATGGACAGGGCAATTCTTTTGGAATCATATAAGTTATAAGCCTCTGCCCCCACTATGCAATGGGCCTGATGGCTCCTTTTTGCTATAGCTTTATGAAAGGTTTCCCCTTTTCTCCACCCTTCTCTGTAACTGGTTACATTTTCTGATTTGCCGGTTTCACCTTCAGTAATGATTTCCAGCTCTATCTCTTTCCCAAAATATTTGAGGGCAGATTTTTTTACCATTGAGGCAACTTTATCCTGCGGGCAATCAGCAACAACTGTGAATCCCATATTGGAAGGGATGAAGTACTTTGAATTGTACTTCTGCATTACCTCAGATGTTATTTTCTGAAGGGTTTTCTTCTCTCCAAGAATCTGCATCTGCAGCGGATGGCCGCAGAAAAGCATCTGCTCAAAATGTTCATATATGGCATCTGCCGGAACGTCTTTGTAGGATACTATCTCCTCAATAATCACATCTCTCTCCTTTTCCAGTTCCTTCTGTGGAAAAACAGATGTAAAGGCCAGTTCCATAAGCAGATCTATTGCTTTTGGAAGGTCTTCTTTAAGTACTGTAGAATGCAGTACCGTTTCCTCTTTTGTAGTATATGCGTTCAGTTCTCCTCCAACCCTTTCCAATGTATTGTTTATAGAGTTTGCACCTCTTTTTGCGGTTCCTTTAAAGAACATATGCTCAGTGAAATGGGCCAGTCCATTATAGGTTGACTCCTCATCTCTTGTGCCGCATTTTGTGGAGAGTGCACAGTACGCCACAGGAGAGTTGCTCCGTTTGAAAGAGAATTTTAATATATCTTTTTTAAGGGTATCCATTGCTTTTAAAAAAACTCTGCAAAAATATAAAAAATAGTTACTTTTGTAGAATATGGAGAGATTTATAGTATCGGCACGCAAGTACAGGCCAAACAATTTTTTGTCGCTTGTAGGACAGGAAAGTATAGCTGTAACCCTTAAGAATTCAATTAAGAGAGGGCAGCTGGCTCACGCATATCTGTTCTGTGGGCCACGTGGAGTTGGCAAGACATCCACTGCCAGGATTTTTGCCAAAACAATTAACTGTATGAATCCGGGGGCAGACCTGGAGCCTTGTGGTGAGTGTGAATCCTGCATCTCTTTTGCACAGGGGCGTTCGTACTGCATACACGAGCTGGATGCTGCATCAAACAACTCTGTAGATGATATCCGTCTGCTTACTGAGAAGGTTATGATACCACCGCAGATAGGAAAGTACAGCGTATATATCATTGATGAGGTGCATATGCTCTCATCTGCAGCTTTCAATGCTTTTCTTAAGACATTGGAAGAGCCGCCGGCACACGCAATTTTCATTTTGGCAACAACCGAGAAGCACAAGATTCTTCCAACCATCCTGAGCCGTTGCCAGACATACGACTTTAACCGTATCTCCATTGAGGATATTGTTAAGAATCTCTCTTCAATAGCAAAGAAGGAGGGGATAACAATTGATGCAGATTCGTTGCACGTTATAGCCCAAAAGGCAGACGGCGCTATGCGTGATGCCCTTACGCTGTTTGACCAGTGTGTGGCATTCTGTGGTACAACCATTGAGTATAGTGCCGTGGTTAAGAATCTGAATGTTCTGGATTATGAGTATTATTTCAATATTGTAGAGTGTTCTTTGCAGGGTAACTTCAACAGGTCGCTGCTGTTGTTTGATGAGATTCTGGCAAAAGGTTTCAATGCCTTGTACTTTATAAATGGTTTGGGCAATCATTTGAGGAATCTCCTTGTAAGCAAGGAGACATCTACCCTAAAATTGCTTGAGATGTCACCTGCGGTGGCACAAAGATATAAGGAGCAGAGCGGAAAGTGCTCTGTGAAGTTCCTGTATGAGGCGTTGGCGGGTATTGTAAAGTGTGAGAGCGAGTACCGCCAGAGCAGTAACCAGCGTCTGTTGGTAGAGTTTTTGCTGGTAAAACTGGCACAGCTGGCAGCACCGGCCCAACCGGCTGTGGCTGTACAACAAGGTGCGGTTGCCCAACAGGCTAAAGTTCAGGTGCCAGAGGCCAAAGTTCAGACGGCCGGAGTGGCGGCAGAAGTTAAGCCGGAGATTGTTGTTGAAGCGGCAAAAGAGGTGACACCGGAAACAGAGCCTGTAGTAAAACAGCCGGAAGCGGGGCAACCGGAAACAGGGCAGAAGGAGATACAGGAGCAGAAACCGGCAACTGCAAAAATACCGCAGTTGAAGGGGGCTCAGGGAGGACTCTCCATTAAGGATATCATTAAAAAGACACAGAATGCTCCAAAGAGTGCAGAGCAGGAGCTTGTGGTGGCGGTAGAGCCGGTTACACCTGAGAAACTGGAAGTGGCTTGGGTAAAGATGGCTGATGCACAAACACAGTATCCGAGGTTGGCAACTGCAATCAGGCAGACAAAACCTGTACTAATGGAGGATAATACAACAATATTGTTTAATGTGGGCAATAGTGCCCAGCAGAGCTGGATAGAGAAGAATTCGTTGCCGTCATTGATAGGTTTTCTGCAGAGGGAGCTTAGAAATGGGGAGGTAAAACTTGTTATAGGGGTGCAGCAGGCGGCTCCACAGGAGAAGAAGTTGTATATGCCACACGAAAAGGCCGCATTCCTGTATAAAAATAATCCGGAGTTGGTGGCTTTGAGTAAAGATTTGGATTTGGATATTAAGTAAGAGGATAAGAGATATGCGTTTATATTGTACCAATCTGGTAAAGAAATATGGTAAAAGGACTGTTGTTAAAGGGGTTTCCTTTGATGTGCAACAGGGTGAGATTGTGGGGTTGCTGGGACCTAACGGTGCCGGAAAAACTACAAGTTTCTATATGATTACAGGACTTATCAAGCCTAATGCGGGAAGGATTTTCCTTGATGATGAGGAGATAACAGATCTTCCTATGTACAAGCGTTCCCAGAAGGGATTGGGTTATCTTGCGCAGGAGGCTTCTGTGTTCAGGAAACTTAGTGTTGAAGACAATATAATGTCTGTTATGGAGTTGAGTGACCTTACCAAAGAGGAGAGGTTGGAGAGACTGGAGAGTCTTATTCAGGAGTTCAGGTTGGAAAAGGTGAGGAAAAGTTATGGTATCCAGCTGTCGGGAGGAGAGAGGAGAAGATGTGAAATTGCCCGTGCGTTGGCTATTGATCCAAAGTTTATTTTGTTGGATGAGCCTTTTGCCGGTGTTGACCCTATTGCTGTGGAGGATATCCAGCATATTATTGCCAAGTTGAAGACAAAGAATATTGGAATTATCATTACAGACCATAATGTGCACGAGACTCTTGCCATTACAGACAGGGCTTATTTGCTTTATGACGGAAATATTCTTGAGAGCGGTACACCGGAGCAGCTGGCAAATAATCCGGAGGTTAGAAAGAGGTATCTTGGTCAGAATTTTGAGCTGAGGAAGGCTGTGTTGCGCAAGAGGGATGAGGATGAGGTTGCACTGTAATTGAATCTTATGAAAAAATACATTTATCTTTTTGCTGCGGCATTTGTGGCCGCTTTGTTTGCGGCTTGCAGTTCCGGTGAGGCTGATGCCCCAGTGGCAAATATAAGGCCTCCTTATTTGCAGCCTGGTGATACCGTTGGAATTATGGTGGTTTCATCTCCTGTGAATGACAGACCGGGGGAGACAGATACACTTGTTGAGGTGGTTAAGTCTTGGGGTGTGAATGTGAAATTTGGAAAGAATCTGTTCAAGCACCAGGCTGCGCCGTTCAATGTTACTGATAAGGAGAGGGCACAGGAGTTTATGGAGATGATAAATGATGACAACATTAAGGCCATTGTGTTTTACCGTGGCGGATATGGTGCCATAAGAACTCTTGAGTATGTTGATTTTGAGCAGGTGAGACAACACCCAAAATGGATTGTTGGGTTCAGTGATGTTACAACCTACCATCTTGCTTTGCAAAAGGCTGGAATTGAGTCTATTCACGGGCCTATGCTAAGTTCATACTGGCTGAAGAAGCGTCCCGATACTGCTGCAATTTCTGTTGGTGAGGCACTTTTTGGAAAGACCGGTTCTTATAAAATAAAACCTCATCCTTTTAACAGGTTGGGCAAGGCCACAGGTAAGATTGTGGGTGGTAATATGACACTTATTTCAATTGCCGAGGGTACTCCGTATGATATGCCTGTAGATGACAATACCATTATTTTTATTGAGGAGATAGGTGAGAGCATGAATGCCGTAGATGGTATGATGCAGCAGCTGAAAAAGAGCGGTAAGCTGGGTAAAGCCAAAGCGGTACTTGTAGGTAACTTTACCAATATTGAAGACAAGGAGGATCCTTGGGGCATTACTCCTCAAGAGCTGATAAAGCAATATACAGATGAACTGGATGTTCCGGTTGTGTTCGGTTTCCCTGCCGGCCACGGAAGGCCACATTTGGCACTTTTTATGGGGCGCCAGGTAGAGCTTTCAGTTGAAGAGGGTGGTGTTGAGATAAAATTTTGAAAAAGCATTTGAATATGAGTACAACAGTATTGATTAAAACTACATTGGGTGACATTAAAGTGAAGCTTTATGATGAAACCCCACAGCATAGGGACAATTTCATTAAACTTGTGAAGGAGGGGTATTATAATGGAACCCTTTTTCACAGAGTGATAAAGAATTTTATGGTGCAGGGTGGAGATCCCGATTCCAAAGGTGCCCCTGCCGGCAAGTCTTTGGGTACAGGTGGCCCGGGATATACTGTTCCTGCAGAGATTGTTTATCCACAATTGTTCCACAAGAGGGGTGCTCTTGCTGCGGCAAGACAGGGTGATGAGGTGAATCCACAGAGAAATTCGTCGGGAAGCCAATTTTATATTGTGTGGGGTGATGTGTATGCCGGAGGTAAATTGGGACAGATGGAGAAACAGATGAATATGATGGTGGAGCAGGAGGTTTTCAATTCTCTTGCTGCCGAAAGGAAAGCGGAGATTATGGATTTGCGCCGCAACAGGGACCAGGCTGGGCTTATGGCTTTGCAGGAGGAGCTGATTGCCCTAACCAAGGCTACCGTTAAGGAGCAGGGCGGGTTCAAGTTTACCCCTGAGCAGAAAGAGGCTTACAGTACAATTGGAGGAACACCTCATTTGGATAACCAGTATACTGTGTTTGGTGAGGTTGTTGAGGGGCTGGATGTTGTGGAAAAGATACAGAATTGTGCAACTGCCCGCGGTGACAGACCAAAAGAGGATATTTCTATGGCAATGGAACTTGTATAAAAATAGGGTGACTTTCAAGTCACCCTTATTTTTTATACTATTTGTGCAGAATAAGTCTTGTTTCTGCACTAAGTTTCACAACATTTGCAAGTTTGTGCTGTTTATACCACATTTCTGCACAAACCTGTTTGGAAAGATTTATCTGAACAATGGGGAGGCGTACATTTGTACGTCTTCTTTTGTTATTACCTGGTTGCTTAAAATAAGGAGGCGTTCAGTTACGTTTCTAAGCTCGCGGATATTTCCGGTCCAGGCGTGTTTCTGAAGCTCCTCAATGGCATCGGGGTTAATGGAGCGCACCGGCATTCCGGTTTCGTTGCAGATTTGTGCAATGAAGTGATTTACAAGCAATGGAATATCTTCCTTGCGCTCTGCAAGTGACGGTACGTGTATTACAATTACACTCAAGCGGTGGTAAAGGTCTTCCCTGAAGTTTCCTTTGGCAATCTCATCTAAAAGGTTCTTGTTGGTTGCGGCAATTACACGCACTTTTACATTTATGTCTTTATCACTTCCAACTCTGCTGAGTTTGTTCTCCTGAAGTACTCTGAGCACTTTTGCCTGGGCACTCAAACTCATATCTCCAATTTCATCAAGGAAGAGGGTTCCTCCATCTGCCTGCTCAAATTTGCCTTTATGGTCTTTAACGGCACCGGTAAACGACCCTTTTACGTGTCCGAACAGCTCGCTCTCAATAAGCTCTCCAGGAATGGCTGCACAGTTTACCTCTACAAATGGCATTGACTTGCGGTTGCTCTTCTCGTGCAACCATCTTGCCACAAGCTCCTTACCTGTACCGTTGGAACCGGTTACAAGAACCCTTGCATCTGTTGCGGCAACCCTGTCTATCATCTCTTTAATTCTCATAATAGCAGGAGATTCTCCTACAATCTGAGGTATACCGGCAACTTTTTCAACTTTTTTCTTAAGTATTTTGGTCTCCTTAACAAGAGATGTCTTGTCTGTAGCGTTCTTAAGGGTTATAAGTATGCGGTTGAGGTCAAGCGGTTTCTGAATGAAATCAAAAGCCCCTTTCTTTATGCATTCTACGGCTGTATCAATGGAACCGTGCCCCGAAATCATTACAACAGCAGCTTCCACACCGTTCTCTACCAGTTTCTCCAACAACTCCACACCATCCATTCCCGGCATCTTTATATCTGAAAATATAACATCATAATTGTTGGCAAGTGCCATCTCCAACCCCTCTTTTCCATCTGATGCCAATGCAACCTCGTGCCCCTCAAACTCAATGATATCCTTTAGGGCAAATCTGATGCTTTTCTCGTCATCTACAATCAGTATCTTCATATCTTTTCAGTTAAATATTTTTCAAACTCCTCTTTCATTCCACCCTCTTTAAGAGAGAATGAAGATTGATAAACAATTCTTGGATTTGTTTTGTGCAGTACAAATTGAGTGAACACAGATGCCAGCACAATATAATCTACCCTTATCTGAGACATCCCCGGCATTCTCAACCTCTCCTGTGGAGTAGATGCCACAAGCTTGTCATTCAGTTTGGCCAAATCTTCCATTTTAAGTTCAATTGACGGAAGTTCTCCATATCCGCAATTGAAGATAAGATCTTTGAAAGTGTCAAAAGAGCCGGAAGATCCTATAAAAATAGAGGGGTTGTATTTCCCAATCTGTTCCCACAATGGAGCGAGTACTTCATTGTTGAAAGAGAGGAATTCATCAATCACCTCCTGCTGTATGGGCTCTGTGTAGTTGAACTTCTCCCTCATTCGGGCCATACCTATCGGGAAGCTCATTTTCCATAAAATTTCTGCTCCGTTGGTGATTATGAACTCGTTGCTTCCCCCTCCAATATCCAGCATAAGGGCATTTTCCCTTGTGGCAAATCTTCCCTGCGAGTCCCTAAGGTGCCCCACACTCTCCATTATACCTTTGAAAATAAGCTCTGCCTCCCTCTCTCCCGGAATAATCCTTATTTCAAATCCGAACTTGTTGTTCAGGTACTTTGCAAATTCCAAGCCATTTGAGGCATCGCGTACTGCGGATGTTGCGTATGGTATTATAATATCTGCCCCTCCGGCCTCCTTTATTGCCCCCATTATCTTTTCCAAGGCAGCAACTGCCGTTTCAAATGCCACCGGTGCAATAAGGCCGTCTGATAACCCGCCCGCACCCAGTTTTGCCGCACATTTATATTCCTTTAAAGTTTTGCATTCTCCTTGTGGGGTAAACTCACACAAAATCATATTGAACACATTTGTGCCCAAATCCAGAA
The DNA here is from genome assembly GCA_045531975.1 of Candidatus Egerieisoma sp. Classification (GTDB taxonomy): domain Bacteria; phylum Bacteroidota; class Bacteroidia; order Bacteroidales; family UBA932; genus Egerieousia. The sequence continues at coordinate 113,402 of JAZSEZ010000010.1, forward strand.
CCGCTGCTTTCATCAGTTGTTAAAAGTTTATTACCACAAAGATAACTTTTTTGTTTATTTTTGCCCTGTATGGAACAATCTAAAATCATTATAGCAATAGACGGCCATTCCTCTACAGGAAAGAGCAGTTTTGCAAAGCAGGTAGCGGCAAGATTGGGTTATGTTTATGTAGACACAGGAGCCCTTTACCGTGCAGTTACATATTTTGCATATACAAACGGATTTATAGACAACAAAGGGAAGATAGAGGAGGAGTGGTTGCAGAAAACCCTTGGGGCAAATAAAATTTCTTTTAAGTTGGGTCCCGACGGCAAATCAGAGACCTGCCTTAATGGAGCCTCAGTGGAGAAGCAGATTCGTACCTTGAACATATCCAATAAAGTGAGCAAGATATCTGCTTTGCCATTTGTGAGGGCATTTGTAGACAATATCCTCCGCAAATACGGCCAGGAGAAAGGGGTGGTTATGGATGGCAGGGATATAGGAACATCTGTTTTTCCAAATGCTGAGCTGAAGATATTTATGACAGCGGCGGTAGAGGTGAGGGCACAGAGGAGATTTAAGGAGATTCAGGCAGCAGGTGGAAAAGAGAGTTTTGATGATGTGCTGAAGAATCTTAAGGAGAGGGACCATATAGACCAGACAAGGGAGGTTTCTCCACTTAGAAAAGCGGATGATGCAATTCTGCTTGATAACAGCAATATGAGTATTCCAGAGCAGTTTGTGTGGTTGGACAGAATTCTGCTTGAGCGTTTTGGCCTTCAAATGAAATAACTTATGCGTCTTTCAATTGAAATAGATTCGGAATCGGGTTTCTGCTACGGGGTAATCAGGGCAGTGGAGAAAGCTGAGTTGAGGCTTAAGGAGAGCGGCACACTTTACTCCTTAGGCTCTATTGTACATAACAATTCGGAGCTGGAGAGGCTTAACGGAAAAGGTTTGGAGGTGATTGATATTGAGAGGATGGCAAATTTGAAAGATACAACGGTGCTTATTAGGGCACACGGAGAGCCTCCTGCAACATATACCCTGGCGCGTGAGAATAATATTGAGCTGATAGATTGTACTTGTCCGGTAGTTTTGAAACTGCAGGAGAGGATTAGGGAGACCTATTCCAAATGTTCAGGGCAGATTGTAATTTTTGGCAAGATTGGACACGCAGAGGTGAACGGTCTTGTTGGGCAGACCAACGGAGATGCTATTGTGGTTGATGGAATAAAGAGCCTTGAAAAGATTGACTGCAGAAAGCCTGTGTATATATTTTCGCAAACAACAAAAGATCCCAAAGAGTACGAAGAGGTTTGCAATGCCATAAAGGAGTGCATAATTGCAAGTGGAGGATCTTTGGATAATTTTCACGCGCACAATACCATTTGCCGCCAGGTGTCCCAGAGGCATACCAATCTTAAAGCTTTTGCCATAAGGCACTCTGTTATTGTGTTTATAAGCGGCAAGGAGAGTTCAAACGGCAAAGTGCTTTATGAGTTGTGCAAATCTGTAAATCCAAGATCTTTTCATATTCAAACCAAAGAGCAGATTCAGCCGGAATGGTTTGCAGATGGAGATTCGGTAGGTATTTGCGGAGCCACATCAACCCCACAGTGGCAATTGGATGGGGTGGCAGAGTTCATCCGTCATAAGTTTGTGCAGGAAATGCCATAAAATTGCACAAAGTAGTCTTTGAAAGTTGGAAATGTGCAAAAATCAGTCTGTTATTGCACAAAGTATAAAGGAAAGAGGGCAACCAGAGCTGCCCTCTTCTTTTGTCTCTTGTTATAGGTACTCCACATTCATTCTGTAGCTCCAGCGGCCAAAGTAAAGGTTCTCGCCTCTCCATTCAACCTCACCACGCTGGAAGTCTACCGTTTCACTTCTCAAGTGGTTCTTTGCAGGGAAGAAGTTGCCTGAGTAGTCTTCGTTTACGTAGTATCTGTAAGCGTCAATTCCACCAAGGTAGAAGTGGTATACATCATCGTTTTCATTTGGAACCAAGCCGAATGATACATCTACCGGAACCCAGCCAATACCCTCAAAGTATGCCTGAGCCCAGTCGTGAAGATTAATCTCACCAGGGTGGAGCATCCATCCGCTCTGCCATTTTGCAGGAATTCCTGCATAACGGGCCATTGTTATGAAAGTAAGTCCAACCTGGCCGCAGTCTCCGTGGTTGTTTTTAAGCACATATGCAGGGATATTATCCAATGTTGCATATTCTCTTGCGCTTGCCCAAGGGTAAGTTTTTGCAATATGGTCAAAGATTTTCTTTGCCTTAATGTAAGGATTTGTCTCGCCTGCAATCAAGCTGTCTGTAAGGGCTTTAATTTCTGGGGTGAAGATTACGTGGGTATTGCGCTCTGCAGTGTATTTCTTGTAAAGTTCGCTGTTTATGTCGTATGGTTTTACATCCTCAGGACCAAAGTTGAACCAGTGGTCTGCTATCTGAAGTTCCAGCTCATATCCAAATTTAATGGCACTGTCCTTAATGGATTTTGCCTCCATATAGATACTCTTATGCTCATATTCGTCGGGAGAAATGATATAATCTTTATTTGTGGTTGAGAGGAGTTTTACATTTGTGCTCCTTTTGGTTTCCCTTGGGTAAGGCATCCATACCCTTATCATTTCACCTTCCGGTACCTCGTTAGGTTTTACGGTAATTGAGTAGTTGATTTTGAATTTCTTTGGTTTGCTTAAATTCTCAATTTTTGATTTTGAGGTTTGTGCAGCAACTGAAGGGATATAGTCTGCAAGGAAAAGGTCAAGTTCGTCTGATTGTCTGCCTTTTACATCCCAATGTGCTTGAGCTTCCTTGTCTATTCTGAAGAGGTTTCTTGGGGCATTCCAGAAATATTTTTTTACACCGTCAATGGTCATGCACTCAAGGGCTCCGGTGCTCTCCCAGTGGGCGATCTGTTCTGGGGTTACATTGGGAATAACATTTTTGATGTATGCAAGTACAGTGGTGTCATCTTTTGAGAAATCTTTGCGGATGCGGTGCATGGTCTGAACTTTTGCATCCAAATCCCAAACCTGGCCAGGAGTCAGCTGCTCTGTTGCTATCTTAAGTTTGATCATCTGCTCCGCCTGTGCAAAGTTACCTTTATCAATGGCGTTTGCTATTGTTTCATCTGTAATTTGAGGGGTTTGGCAAGCAAATGCTGCAAATGCCAATGCCAAAAGTGCAAACAGTTTTTTCATAGTATTGTGTGTTTTATTGTTTCAAACAAAAAAGCCGTCCCCTTGCGGAAACGGCTATAAAGTTAGCAATAATTTCTTACAAAATTATCTTACACGCTCACCATAGCTTCTGTCCTCAACTTTAACACGGATTTTCTCACCCTGGTTGATGAACAAAGGAACCATAATTCTTGCACCAGTCTCCAAAGTACACTCTTTCTGAGCATTTGTAGAAGCGGTATCACCTTTAACAGCAGGCTCTGTGTAGGTAACCTCAAGCTCAACGAACTGAGGAAGCTCGCAAGTAAGGCATCTCTCCTCATCTGCAAGGAACATCATCTCCACATACTGGCCCTCTTTCATAAGGTCTGCATTGTCTACGAAATCCGCCACAAGGTGAATCTGCTCAAATGTCTCATTGTGCATAAAGTTGTAACCTGTCTCATCTTTGTAAAGGAACTGGTAAGGTCTTCTCTCTACAGTAATGATCTCAATTTTCTCACCTGCACTGAAAGTGTTCTCAAGGATTTTAC